>CAJTPO010000007.1:84648-125813 GCA_910578115.1 uncultured Lachnospiraceae bacterium
GGCCGCCATAGAGGCTGTGGAGAAGAACAATTTTGACCTGGTGCTTCTGGATATCATGCTGCCGGGAGCGGATGGGTATGATGTGATGGAATATATCAGGCCCTTTAAGGTGCCGGTGATCTTTATTTCGGCGAAGCATGAGGTGAAGGACCGGGTCAGGGGGCTTAAGCTGGGAGCGGACGATTACCTGATCAAGCCTTTTGATGTGACGGAACTGCTGGCCAGGGTGGAGGCGGTCCTGCGCAGGTACAATAAAACGGATAAGGTGATCATGCTGGGCGATGTGGAGATCGACATGGAAGCGAGAAGGGTGACGCGCAGCGGCAGTCCGGTTTCACTGACCAGCAAGGAATTCGATCTGATGCTGCTTTTTGTGGAAAATCGGAATGTGGCGTTATTCCGGGAAAATCTGTATGAGCGGGTGTGGGATGACGAATACTTTGCCAACAGCAGGACGCTGGATCTTCATGTGCAGCGGCTTCGAAAGAAGCTGGGCTGGGAGAAGAATCTGGTGGCAGTGTATAAAGTGGGATACAGGCTGGAACTGTAGGGCACGGATCAGGGGTTCTGCCCAGGTGGGTTATACTAATCAGGGGAAGGGAATGGATACAGAGAATGAAATTTTCCCGGAAGTTGTTGCTTTGGACGACGATCATTATAGCGATCACGCTGGGCTTAAGCGGGTTTTATTTTGTCAATTATGTATTTCGGACTTCGCTGGAGCGGGAGGTCGGCCAGGCATTGGACGAGAACAGCATACTGCGGTTTGCCTTTCAGACGGCGGCGTTAAATGTACCGTTAAAATATGACCTGCTGCAGGATGGATCCGTGGAGCAGATCGCATCTAATCTGGAGACCAGCGGCCAGGGCAGCGGGCGTCTTCTGCGGCTTTCCGATGAGGGGAAAGAGGTGCTTTACGCCAGTGACGGGTTTGAGGCGGACGCTGCTCTGCTGGAGCAGACAGCGGAAAACAGATATGCGTACCGTGTGATACAGGAGGGGGAGCGTTATTATATCCAGACGGGAAGCAGTGTCAATGCGCTGGGCAGAGATCTGTATCTGGAGACGCTCAGGGATGTATCCCAGGTATTTGCGGAGAGAAAGATGGGATTTACGGTTTACCGCAGACTGATGGTACTGATGCTGGTTCTGGGAATCGTGATCATGCACTTTATCGCTTCCCGTCTGACGAAGCCGATCCGTCTTCTGATGAAGGCCACGAGAGAGATGGCAGCGGGAGATTACGGATACCGGGCCGAGCAGGTCAGCAGTGATGAGCTGGGGCAGCTGACGCAGGACTTTAACCATATGTCGGAGGAGCTGGAGAAGACCATTGGCCAGCTGGAGGAGGAAGTGCAGTCGCGGGAAGAGTTCGTGGGAGCTTTTGCCCATGAGTTGAAGACGCCGCTGACCTCAATCATCGGGTATGCGGATATGCTGCGTTCCAGAAAGCTGGATGAAGAGAAAAGCTTTCGCTCGGCCAACTATATTTATACGGAAGGCAAACGACTGGAGACCATGTCACTGCGGCTGCTGGATATCATGGTGACGAAGAAGGAGGGTGCAAGGCTGCAGAAGGTTTCTACGGAGACGTTGTTTGAGTATCTGCGGAATATGTTTCTTCCCAGGGAAGATATGGATTTCCAGTTCCGCTATGAGGAGGCGGTGGTGACGGTGGACGCCGGCCTGATCCAGACGGTGCTGGTAAACCTGATCGACAATGCCTGTAAGGCTTCGGAGCCTGGTAGCAGGATCGAGATCGAAGGGTATGCGGTGGAAGCATCGGAAGAAGTGGAAAGGGCAGCCAGAGGCAGGGCGGAGAAGAGGAAGGTGGAAAAAGGGAAAGCGGAAAGGACAGAGAGAGAAAGAGCAGAAATGACGGGATATTGGTTCGGTGTCAGAGATTATGGCATCGGGATTCCGGAACAGGAGGTATCCAGAGTCACGCAGGCATTTTATATGGTGGATAAATCCAGGTCACGCAGCAGAAACGGCGCCGGCCTGGGACTGGCACTCTGTACGGAGATTCTGGCGCTGCATGGGAGCAGGCTGGAGATCAGGAGCGTATCGGGACAGGGAACAACGGCGGGATTCTTCTTATGGGAAGAGGGAAAGGAGGCCGCAGTATGAAGAAAGCCATGTCCGGAAACTGGCGGCAGCTTCTTAGTCCGGCGCTGCTGGTGCTGACTGTGCTGGCGGTCGTTTTGTCTGTATGGGGGCCGGAAACGCTGGCTGTCTATACCGACAGGGGCATATTGAATCAGATCAGGACGCAGGAGGAAGAGACCGGAGGCGAAGGTTACCGTTATCAGTTGAGCAGCAATGAGAAGCTTTATATTCTGTCCCGGTGTCTGAATGCCCAGACGCTGCCGGAGACGGAACAGAGCGCAAGGGCCAGGGACACGGAGCCGGATACGGCCTATCGGGAGCTGGCGGGGACTTATGCCTTTGTGGTCAACCATAATGGTCCGTCCGGGAAGGAGATCACTGACGAGCAGATCTATGAGACGGCGAACAGCGGGCTTTCGGTTTTAAAGGAAATGGGTATTCTGCCGGAGGAGATCCGGGAGATTCGGGCGGAATCCTATGGGGCGACGCTCTATTCCGCGATTGACGTGCCGGAACCGAGAAATAATGTGGCGGTCTGGAAACTGAGTCTGACGGGCAGTCTGCAGAATGCCAACAAGGAAAACCGGCTGATCGATGCGTATATCGATGCGGATGACGGTAAGATCTATGAGTTCTATGTGCGGGCGCAGCTGGATTGGGAGGAGATCGATCCCGATGCGCTCATAGAGGCGTGGGGCAGCTATATGGGACTGTCGTCCCCGGAAGCTTATGAGACAGAGAACCCGCTGTTGGAGACGACTCCTTACTATAAGAAATATGTCTTTTCCGGTAGTGGAGAGGAGCGGACGATCGTCACGGTGGGTTTTTACGAAGGGATCAATGAGTTATTTCTGAAGATTTCCAGATGATGCAACTTTGATGCAAAAAAGATGTAACTATGTTACAAAAAAGATGAAATTATGATGCACCTCTTCTGTATGATGGAAGCAGATTACAGGAGAGGAGCATTTTTTATGTACGGAAGAAGACGATACCGCAGAGCACGGAGAAGAAGAGAAGAACTGAAATTTTATCTGCACAGGATACTGTTTGGAATATCAGTTTTCTGTATTATCATAGTGTTTGCCGCTGTGGCCTTTAAGACGAGGAAGGCGACGCAGTCCGTGGAGGCGGCGACTGCTTTGATGCAGGCTTCCACGGTGGCTGTGAAGACGGAGACGAAGGATGCGGCCATGCAGAAGCAGCCGGAATTTTCGAAGGATAGAAACGGGAAAAACGGGAGGCAGGACGCTGAAAATGAAGAGAGCACCGCAGAGGCATCCCGGGATGGGCAGACATCATTGATTGTTATTGATCCCGGACATGGCGGGATAGACGGCGGCTGTGTGTCCGGAGATGTGGTGGAGAAAGAGATCAACAGAATGATCGCGGCCCGTGTGGTGGTAAAACTGAGGAATATGGGGTATCAGGCGGAACTTGCCAGGGAAGGCGATACGTATGTGGATAAACTGGAGCGGGTGGAGAAGGCGAACAGCCGGAATGCATTGCTCTATGTCAGCATCCACCAGAATTTCTGCGAGGATGACAGTGTGGCAGGTATCGAGACCTGGTATGACGGAAGCGATACCAGTCGGGACAGCGGCCGTCTGGCGCAGCTGATCCAGCAGGAAACAGTGCTCCAGACAGGTGCGGTGAGCAGGGAGCTGGTGTCGGAATCAGAGCTGTGTGTGACGAGTAAAAGCAATATGTCGTCCTGTCTGATCGAGACGGGGTTTCTTTCCAATCGGGAGGAACGCGGCAGACTGATCACGGAGGAGTACAGGGATCAACTGGCGGAAGGGATTGCCAGAGGTGTGGACAGATATCTGAATCCCCGGACGATGTATCTGACCTTTGACGACGGTCCTTCCGAGGAAAATACCGACAGGATCCTGGATATTTTGCAGGAAAGGAATGTGAAGGCCACCTTCTTTGTAATCGGGGAATATGTCCGGAAGTATCCGGAGACAGCCAGGCGCATCGTGCGGGAAGGGCATGCCATCGGCATTCACTGTGATGTACACGATTATAAAACGCTGTATGCCAGTGTGGACAGCTATATGAATGATTTTCAGAAGGCTTATGACACCGTATATGAGGTGACGGGCGTGGAGACCAGGCTGTTTCGTTTTCCCGGTGGCAGTGTCAATGCTTTTAACAGGAAAGTGCGAAATGAGATTATAGAGGAGATGGAAAAGAGGGGGTTCATCTACTATGACTGGAATGCCAGTCTGGAAGATGCCGTCGGCAAAGAGTACAGCGCAGAGCGTCTGGTAAAAAATGCGGTAGATACGGTATTGGACAGGGAGCGGGTCGTGCTGCTTGCCCATGACAGGGTAACGCAGACGGCGGACGCTTTGCCGGCGTTGCTGAACGCTTTCCCGGAATACCGGCTGGAGCCGCTTACGGTACAGCTGGAACCGGTACAGTTTTGAGTTCTGCTATTCCCGGCGGTACCGTGAGGGGGAGTACCCGGTCTGTTTGTGGAAGATCCGGCTGAAATAAAGCGGGTTTTCATAACCGGAGAGGGCGCTGATCTCCTGGATGGAATAGTCCGTGTTCTTTAGAAGCTCTCTGGCTTTGTTGATGCGAATGGAGGTGATATACTGCATGGGAGTCATGCCCATGTAGTGTCTGAAGCTGCGGATGAACCAGCTTACGCTCATGTGATGCTCCCGGGCATACTGTCCGATGGATATATCCTGTGTAAAAAATTCATTGAAAAAATGGACGGCAGCTTCCATATCCTCCATATGCCTGTATTTATCGGCGGAGATCTCCAGCTGGTTTCGGTGGATCTCTGTAAAGATCTGCTGCAGATAACAGCACAGCAGTTCTTCGAAGCAGGGGCGTTTCAGCTGCAGTTCCTGAATGATCTGCCGGAACAGCTCCGGATAATGAAAGGACATGCCGCAGGAGAGGACATGCACATCAGAGAATCCAATTTTGTCCAGAATATGCGCTGCTTCAAAGCCGGAGAAGTGGATCCAGTATACTTCCGGGGTATCTTTGGCATAGTAATAATACTGCTGACTTTCACCGGGACGGTAGAGCACCATATATCCTGCCGGAATTTCCTGCATCCTGCCTTCCAGGCAGAAACAGGCCTTGCCTGCGGATAGGTACAGAAGCTGATAATCCCTGCGGCCCTGGGGGCGCAGCGTGGTCATTACAGGCTGCCTGCTCAGGCGGTAGACGCCGCAGCTGGCAATGCTTAAGGCGTGGACGGTATCTTCTATTTCTATGTCTGCATCGTGCAGGTAGCCGGTATTGGAATACATGATGGACCTCCTTTCAAGGGTTGTTAGGATTGTATCATTTTGTGCATGTTTTGTCCAATAGAAGGCATGGATTTCCGGTGGATGCCTGTATATAATAAAATACAATTTATATTACAGGGTCAGGATATCAAGAGGATGATGACAGCCAGAACGGAGGAGAACATGATCGTACCAAAATATTATGAAGACCTGAGCGTGCTTCATAAGAACACCATGCCTGACAGGGCATACTATATTCCGGCATCCGAAAGGATGGATGTACTTTTGGAGGAGCGGGAGAAGTCTGACCGTTTCGTGCTGCTTTCCGGACAGTGGAGGTTCCGTTACTTTGACAGTATCTATGAAGCGAAGGAAGAATTCTGGCAGGAAGGGTTTGATCCGGAAGGATTTGATCTGGTGACAGTGCCGGGGGTATGGCAGAATTACGGCTTTGACAGACACCAGTACACCAATACCCGCTATCCTTTTCCGATGGATCCGCCCTACGTTCCGCACAACAATCCCTGCGGGGCGTATGTACGTACCTTTTCCTATAAGAAAGACACGCTGGCGCCGCGGGCATTCCTGAATTTCGAGGGGGTTGATTCCTGTTTCTATGTATGGGTGAACGGCAGCTTTACCGGATACAGCCAGGTCTCCCACTCGACCAGTGAATTTGAGGTTACGGATCTTCTGCGCGAAGGAGACAATACGTTGGCAGTTCTGGTGCTGAAATGGTGTGACGGCAGTTACCTGGAAGATCAGGACAAGTTCCGCATGAGCGGTATATTTCGGGATGTTTATCTGCTGCGCAGGCCCGGGGAAGGAATCTTCGATTATTTCGTGAAGGCAGGCCCGGCGGCGGATGGCAGGACGGGAGAGGTTGAGATCAGCTTTTCCTATCTGGATAAGGTTGTGGACACGAAGGTGAGTCTGTATGACCGGGAAGGCAGGCTGGCGGCGCAGGGACAGGCGGAAGCCGGCCATGCGGCGTTTCGGATAGAGAATGCCAGATTGTGGAATGCCGAGGAACCGTATCTGTATACGCTGGTATTGGAGACTGCGCAGGAAGTGATCATGGATCAGGTGGGAATCCGGGAAATCCATACGCGGGACGGCGTGTTGTATCTGAACGGCGTAAAAGTCAAATTCCACGGTACGAACCGTCACGACAGTGATCCGGTGACCGGCTTTACGATCAGCAGGGAACAGCTGATGACGGATCTGCTGTTGATGAAGGAGCACAATATCAATGCGATCCGTACCAGCCATTATCCGAATGCTCCGTGGTGTTATCAGCTGTATGACAGACTGGGGTTCTACGTCATCGATGAGGCGGATAACGAGAGCCACGGGACGGCGGATATTTATCTGGAAGGAGCAGATTGGGAGACCCGGAGCAAACGCTGGAATGAGGCGATTGCGGACAACCCGGCATTTACGGAGGCCACGCTGGACAGGACGAGGCGCTGCGTGGAGCGGGACAAGAACCGGCCCAGTGTGGTGATATGGTCCATGGGTAACGAGTGTGCCTACGGCTGCACCTTCGAGGAGGCGCTTAAGTGGACGAAGCAGTATGATGACACGAGGCTGACACATTACGAGAGCTGCCGCTACGTGTCTGACAGACGTCAATATGATTACAGCAATATCGATCTGCACAGCCGTATGTATCCGGCGCTGCAGGAGATTCACGATTACTTTGCACAGGATGGCACGAAACCGTATGTGATGTGCGAATTCTGCCACGCCATGGGGAATGGCCCCGGCGATCTGGAAGATTATTTTCAGGTGATCCAGGCCTATGACGGCGCCTGCGGCGGCTTTGTCTGGGAATGGTGTGATCATGCCATTGATCTGGGGAAGAACATCCGGGGGAAAAAGGTCTATGCTTACGGCGGCGATCATGGAGAATATCCACAGGACAGTAATTTCTGCATGGACGGTCTGGTCTATCCGGACCGCAGGCCGCATACGGGGCTGCTGGAATTCAAGAATGTCTATCGTCCGGCCAGAGTCGCTGCCTTCCGTCAGGAGGAGAAGGAGCTGGTACTGCACAACTATATGGATTTCCTGAATCTGCAGGAGTATTGTGAGGTACGGTATGAAGTGCTCTGTGATGGTATTGTGGTGCAGCAGGGACGCATCGATGACAGTACGCTTCTGGATATCGCACCTCATGAGGAAAAGGCGGTTCCGATTTCTCTGGACGTACCGGATAGAGGAAAATGTTTCCTGAAAGTTTCCTATATGCTGAAAAAGGCGACGGCAGCGCTTCCGGCAGGTTTCCTGCTGGGCTTCGAGGAAGTGCCGGTGGAGACTGCGGAAAAGGTGAACCGGAAAGTGGCGGCGCTTTTTGACGGGATGGATGTGAAGGGAGATGCCGGCGGGAATGTACCCGGAGGAAATGAGGATGCGGCGGGATTTGCAGTGCAGGAAGATGACGGGATGATAACGGTGTCCACATCACAATTCAGGTATGTGTATGATAAGCGGACAGGGCTGTTTACAGAGATGGTTCATGAGAATGTGTCTTTGTTGGAGAAGCCCATGGAGTTCAATATCTGGAGAGCGCCCACGGACAATGACCGCAATATCAGGCATAAGTGGATGGCAGCACAGTATCACCGCACCGTGACGCGGGCTTACGATACGCAGGTGAGAGTGGGGAAGCAGGCGGTGGTGATCGAGACGGTACTTTCCATCTCCGCAGTCTATATACAGAGGATTCTGGATGTGAACGCCTGCTGGACCATCGGCTCCGACGGTACCCTGGACGCGGCCTTTACGGTGAAAAAGAATCCGGAGTTCCCCTTCCTGCCAAGATTCGGTCTGCGGCTGTTTCTGCCCGGCGCCCTGGAACGGGTGGAGTACTGCGGCATAGGTCCGGCGGAGAGTTATGTGGATAAGAAGCAGGCCGGCTGGCACGGCGTGTTTGACCAGACAGTCAGGGCAATGCATGAGGACTATGTGCGCCCGCAGGAGAACGGAAGCCATCATGACTGTGACTATGTGACCGTATATGGCGGACAGGAAGCGTTTACCGTGGCGGGAAAGGAGACTTTCGCCTTCAATGCCTCGGTGTATACGCAGGAGGAACTTACGCAGAAGGAGCACAATTATGAGCTGGAGGAATCGCCTTACACGGTGCTGTGTCTGGATTACAGACAGAGCGGGATTGGTTCTAACAGCTGCGGTCCGGAGCTGTTGGAGAAATACCGGCTGGAAGAGGAATTTCGGTTTGCAGTGAGAATGAAGGTCAGCCACGGGAAAGATGACAGGAAGTTTGGATAAAAGAAGGAAGAGGAGGAGAAATCGTATGTATATTATACCGGAACCACAGGAAATGGAATTTCTGGAAGGAACGTATACGATCCGATTTGATCATAAGATTGTGGTGGATGTGTCCTGCGGGCCTGAGGCTTACGAATACGCGAAAATGCTGCAGGAAGAGCTGCGCGCCTGTATGGGATACGGTCCGGCGGTTACGAGAGGCAGATCCGGGAAGACTGCGGTTACACTGACGGTGGATGCTGCGCTGGGAGAGGAAGAATATCGGCTGACGGCCGGTGTGGACGGTATCGGCATAACCGGAGGTGCAAACAGAGGACTGCTGTATGGGGTACAGACGCTGCGGCAGATTGTCAGGCAGGCAGGGGCCTGCGTGCCCTGTATGCGGATCCATGATTTTCCGGATATCAGGAACAGGGGATTTTATCACGACGTGACCAGGGGACGGGTCCCCACGCTCTCTTATTTAAAGGGGCTGGCGGACAATCTGGCCTTTTATAAGATCAATCAGATGCAGCTGTATATCGAGCACTCTTATCTGTTTGAGGATTTAAGCGAGATGTGGCGGGATGATACCCCACTGACGGCACAGGACATTCTGGAACTGGATGCTTACTGCAGGAAACTGCAGATTGAGTTGATCCCAAATATTTCCTGCTTTGGGCATTTGTATAAGCTGCTGCGCACGAAAACATATGAGCATCTGTGCGAACTGCCGGGAGCAGGCGGGCAGCCGTTCGGATTTGTGGACAGGATGATGCATCATACAATCGATGTGACGAATGAAGAGAGTCTGACGTTGATCAAGGGTTTGATCGAGGAGTTTATGCCGCTTTTTACATCGGTGCATTTTAATATTGGGGCGGACGAAACTTTTGATCTGGGAAAAGGGAGAAGCCTTGCGGAAGCGGAGCGGGTCGGCGTGAAGCGGCTGTATATTGATCATGTAAGAAAACTGTGCGGGTTTTTGGTGGAGAAAGGAAAGATTCCCATGTTCTGGGGAGACATTGTCTGTGATTTCCCGGAGGTTATCAAAGAGCTGCCGAAGCAGACGATCTGTTTAAACTGGGGCTATGACAGGGAGCAGAGCGACGAGTCTACGAAGAAGCTGGCAAAAGCCGGGGCGGTGCAGTACAGCTGTCCGGGGGTCAGCGGCTGGAACCAGTTCGTGAACCGGCTGGACGTGGCATATGAGAATATCAAACGGATGTGCACTTACGCGAGACAGTATCACACGGAAGGGGTGTTGACCACGGACTGGGGCGATTACGGGCATATCAATCATCCGGATCTGGGGATTCCGGGCCGGATCTATGGGGCTGCTTTTTCATGGAATGGAAAGATTCCGTCGTTTGAGGAGATGAACCGGCGGATATCGCAGGTGGAATTCGGAGACCGGTCCGGAGAGCTTGTATCGGTGATGGCGAAAATCGCGGACAGTCAGGTGTTTGACTGGTGGAAGGCGGTATATTACAAGGAACGGGGCGTGGATGCCCTGTCAGAGAAAGAACTGGCAGCAGTGGCTGACGGAATGGCAGGTGTAGATGCTGCGCTGCGGAAACTGATGGATATCGAGGAGCAGATCAGGCGGATGATGGCGGTGCTGCCGGCGCGGACCAACGAGATGCTGCACGCCTGTCTGGTGGCAGTCCGGGGTGCGGAGCTGTTCCAGAAGATCGGAGCGGTAATTGCGGCCGGGGTGCAACACAGGGAAACGGCTGCGACAGCAGATGGTGTACAGCTGGCGGCGGAGCTGGAAGAATGGTTTATGTTCTATAAGGAAGTCTGGAGAAGCGTCAGCAGGGAGTCAGAGCTGTACCGGATCGAGGAGGTTGTGTTCTGGTATGCGGATCTGCTGCGGGGGAGTGTATAAGCTGACTTGCATTTTCAGCCGGCATGTGATATAGTGTATGAAATTTGCAAAAACCAGATTTACCTTCAGTGAACAAAGGCGTGTATTCCTTTGTTCACTGAGAGTAAACAGTCATAAAATTCTTTGACTTTCATACAGTAGAAACTGAGCAGGCCGGGGCTTTACGCCCGGGAGCCGGGTCGTGTCAGACGACAGTAGATTAGGACATCTGCGGGACAGTAGTTACCATTGCTGCGTACGCGGGTGTTCTTCTTATTTGCGGAAAGTTCTTTTCCGTATTATTTCCCGCAGAAACAGACAGAGAATATTGCCGGCAGAAAATATTGCAGAGAGCATGAAAAAGGAGAGTACACTTATATGGCGACAGTAGAGCAGCAGAAAACAGAAGCGGTACAGGACTATGAGAAAACAGCCATGCGGGTTTCCATGGTCAGTATTGTGGCGAACGTTATCCTTACGATATGTAAGCTTCTTGCCGGTATCCTTGCCCATTCGGGGGCCATGATATCGGACGCGATCCACTCGGCGTCCGATGTGTTCAGTACGTTTGTGGTGATTATCGGCGTCAGGATCTCGGGCAGGGCGTCTGACAAAGACCATCCTTACGGGCATGAGAGGATGGAATGTGTGGCGGCGATCGTACTGGCGACGATTCTGGCTGTTACCGGTCTGGGAATCGGCGGTAGTGCGGTCGGTACGATCGCAGGCGGGGACTATACGCGGCTTGCAGTGCCCGGCAGACTGGCATTGGTGGCAGCTGTTTTATCGATTGTGGTAAAAGAGGGGATGTACCAGTATACGAGAGTGCACGCCCGGCGGATCGATTCGGGGGCGCTGATGGCAGACGCA
The DNA here is from genome assembly GCA_910578115.1 of uncultured Lachnospiraceae bacterium. Lineage (GTDB taxonomy): Bacteria > Bacillota > Clostridia > Lachnospirales > Lachnospiraceae > UBA3282. The sequence goes on from CAJTPO010000007.1 coordinate 96,031, forward strand.
TGGCATCACCGCTCCGATGCGTTATCTTCCATCGGGGCACTGATCGGCATCGCGGGTTCCAGACTGGGATTTCCGGTTGCGGATCCGATTGCCAGTGTGGTGATCTGCTTCTTTATCGAGAAGGCAGCTTATGAAATCTTCAGGGATGCGGTGAACAAGATGGTGGATAAGGCATGTGAGGACGAGGTGGAGATGGAATTCATGCAGTGTGCGAAGGGGCAGGACGGAGTACTGGGGGTTGACCTGCTGCATACACGCGTGTTTGGCAACAAAATATATGTGGACATCGAGATCAGAGTGGACGGTGACAAGTCGCTGCGGGAAGCGCACGGGATCGCCGAACGTGTGCATGATGCGATAGAGAAAAGGTTTCCCAAAGTAAAGCATATTATGGTGCATGTAAATCCGGGAGAAGTGCGTGCACTTTAAAGTTGCAGCAGTTCGGGCATGAGAGAAAAAGACGGGTTGCTTAACCAGAGGTTTACAGCTATAATCGAAATGGAGGAAGTTACAGAGCCAAATTTGAAATCCGGCTCGCAGCCTTTGCAAAAAACTGCTTCGAAATGGAGGGAAAGATGAAAGAGTACAAAAGAGACAGAAAAAGCAGGGGAAAAGAAATCGTGTTGACAGCAGTGACGGGGATACTACTGGCCGTCTGCTGTGTGTTTTTATGTCCGTATATGACATTGTGCGCCAAAGCGGCAGGGCGTCCTGTGGCGATCAGCTCCTGTACGATCGCAGGCGGCGATGTGGTATGCCAGATCAGCGCGGGCAGCGTGCCTTCCAGTGACGACGGTCTTTATTATATTTATGCGGATGAAGTCTGGCAGGATGGTACAACCGGAAAGATTGTGGCAAGTGTAGGAGCGGGCAGTTCGGTGACGGCTGCTTTCCCGCTGCAGTATAATACTGCGGACTCCAACTTGAGCCGTAAGTTTCTTGTGGCGGTAAAACGGGGCGGACAGATGGTTCAGGTCAGTGACGAGCACTATATTACCAACCCGGAAGCCATAGCCGCCTACACTTCTCCGAGAAGAGATGCCGGTATCAAGGGGATCCTGCCGGATCTGACGAAGGCATCCAACGGAGAACTGCAGGAGCTTGGGATCAAACAGGTAGTTTATAACATGTATGTGGACGATATCTGTTCCGATGCGTCCGTGCCGGGGGCAGTTCCCTTTGATTATAACGGCCGCACATGGTACTTTAACGGCGATATGGTGGGTAAATTTGATTCCATGATCCGCAGCTTTAACAGTTATGGACTGCAGGTGACGATGGTGATCTTAAATGGCGGAAGAGGGGCTTATTCCCAGGATCTGGTTCATCCGACGGCAAGGGGCGGAGACTGCCCGGGATATGCATTGAATGTGGCGGATGCTTCCGGCACGGATCATTTGAAAGCAATCGGCGCTTTTCTGGGTCAGCGGTATTCCGGTAAGTTTGACCATGGCCAGGTGGACAACTGGATTCTGGGGAATGAAGTGAATGCCCGGACTTCCTGGTGGTACAGCAGTTCTGCTTCGCTGGATTTTAACGTGAATATTTATGTTAAGGCTTTCCGCATTATTTATAACGAACTTAAGAGTGCAAACGCTAATGTGAATGTCTATAATTCCATTGACCAGGAGTGGAACAGGAAGTCTAATCCGGGCAGCTTCCTGGCCAGGGAATATCTGGATCAGTTTAATTACTATATCAACAGGGAAGGGAATATCGACTGGGGACTTTCTTATCATCCCTATAATTCCCCGCTGTATGATCCTTATGCGTGGAATGGCCCGGCAGTGTGGGTCAAAAAGGATAATCTGTCAACACCGTATATTACCATGCAGAATATTGATATCCTGATCGACTATATGCACAGAGCGCAGTTCCTGAATCCGGCCGGTCAGGTGAGAAGCATCTCCCTGGCGGAGATCGGATATACGTCAAGTTTTGGTGATGCGTCACAGGAAGCATCCATCGCCTACGGATATCTGAAAGCGGCGTCCCTTCCGGATGTGGATGCGTTCATGCTGTTTCGGCAGACCGATGATGCGCACGAGATGGAGAGCAATCTTGCACTGGGACTGTATGATTTAAACGGGAATAAGAAACCGGGTTATGAGATTTACAAAAATCTGGGAACGCCTGGTGAGGGGGCGGCGAAGGCAAGGGCTTCGGAAATCATCGGCATGGATATCGACCAGATGATCAGCCAGAACATCGTATGGACAAGAGGCGGCGACGGAGTCGTGCAATAACAGGGCCGGATTTGATAAGTAAATAACGGTAGTGTGTAACTGATAGCCATAATTCTTCATACTCTAAAGCATATGGAACAATGCGCAGCATTTTGCCCATTGTTTACGGCGAAAAGGAGAGTGAAGTTTTATGGCTATCGGTTATTTGACCATGCAGGCGAGAACTGCGCATGATGCCGTTCCGCTGCAGGGGGTACGGATTACTGTGCTGGACGATGAACAGAATCGTGTCTATGAGCTGAGCACAGACGAAAACGGGGAGACGGGAAGAGTCCCTTTGGAGACGGTGGACAAGAGGTTTTCCCTGAATCCGGAATTTACGGGAACGCCTTTTGTCAGTTACAATGTGCTGGCGCAGGCGGAAGGATTTAATTCTGTCTATGTATCGAACATACCGGTCTATGACGGGGAGTCGGCGGTGCTGCCGCTTATGCTCGTACCGATGCAGGGGCAGCAGGGACGCGATGTGCAGATGCAGATTCCGGTGGGGGCCCCGGCGGTGAGTATGACGGGAGAGCGCAGTCAGGAGGGTGCACCAGAAGGAGATTCAACCTATGTGCTGCGGCAGGTAGTGATCCCGAATCCGATCACGGTTCACCTGGGAACTCCGGCCTCCTCTGCATCGAATGTGCAGGTATCCTTTCCCGATTATGTGAAAAATGTTGCCAGCAGTGAAATCTACCCCACCTGGCCGGAGGCGGCTCTGCGGGCGAATATCTACGCGATTATTACCTTTGCACTGAACAGGATCTATACGGAATGGTATAGAAGCAAGGGCTATAATTTCGATATCACGAACAGCACGGCCTACGATCAGGCTTTTGTGTATGGACGGCCCATTTATGGCTCTATCAGCAGGATTGTGGATCAGATCTTTAACGAGTATGTCCGCAGAAAAGGGCAGAACGCGCCTTATTTTACTTCTTTCTGTAACGGTACTACGTCTACCTGTCAGGGGTTATCTCAGTGGGGGACGGTGACGCTGGCTGAACAGGGGCGGACGCCCATCAGTATCCTGCGTGCCTATTATCCCGACGATATCGAGATTGCCGAGACGAATATTATGACCAATATGCTGTCATCCTATCCGGGGACGCCTCTGCGGGCTGGCAGCAGGGGGCTGGATGTGCAGACGATTCAGACTTATCTGAACAGAATCCGCCGGAATTATCCGGCCATTCCGGCGATCACTGATGAACCGGGTGTTTTCGGCGAGAGCACACGGGCGGCAGTCACCCGGTTCCAGAGCATTTTCAATCTGACAAGCGACGGCATTGTGGGCAAATCCACTTGGTATAAGATCTCGACATTGTATACGGCAGTGACCAGACTGGCGGAGCTGGACAGCGAAGGTAATACGCTGGGAATCGGGACGGTTCCACCGTCGGCTGTGCTCAGGCAGGGTTCTGCCGGGCAGGATGTGATCACACTGCAGTATCTGCTGGACATTATCTCCGAGTACTATCCGGGGATTCCGGCTCCTGCGCAGGACGGTATCTTCGGCAGCGGTACGAAACAGGCTGTAGTTGCTTTTCAGCAGAGAATGGGGCTTGTGCCGGACGGTATTGTAGGACGCGACACATGGAATGCCCTGTATGCGGCCTGGCGGGGCATCAATCAGAATGTGCCGCAGCCGGGACCGGCTCCATCTCCGGATCCGGGCAATGTGATCACTTATACGGTGCGGTCCGGGGATACGCTGTGGCTGTTGGCGAACCGGTACGGCACGACGGTGGACGCCATCAAGAGGCTGAACGGCTTAAGCAGCGATAACCTCAGTATCGGCCAGGTGCTGCGGATCCCGGTCTCGCAGGAGCAGCAGTATGTCACTTATACGGTGCGGTCCGGGGATACACTGTGGCTGTTGGCGAACCGGTACGGCACGACGGTGGACGCCATCAAGAGACTGAACGGTTTAAGCGGCGATAACCTGAGTATTGGCCAGGTGCTGCGGATCCCGGTGTAGCGGCCGCTGGCATAGCGCATTTTGTCAGCGCGGATTCTGGTGTGCCGGCACATTTGGCAGGGATTCGGTTTTTGTGACAAAGTGGCTCGAAGGATTCTCCGGGCCATTTTGTTGTCTATGTCATGAGAAATTGTGCGCTGTGATGCACGGTCAATTGAAAGCCTGGTAAGGCAGAATATTTTTCTTGACAAATAATTAAATAAGTGTTTAAATGTTCATATAATAAAAACAAAAAGAACGGCAGCCGGAAAGAAGCATTTTTAAGTCTCTTTCCATAGCGCTGTTATAACAGGGAGGTAGACCATGACAAAGAAACAAAAGAAGGTATTGATACGGATCATCCTGGCGGCGGTTTTGACAGCGGCTTTTTGTCTTCTGCCGGTGGAGATTCCTTATGTGAGGCTGATGTTGTTCCTGATTCCGTATCTGATCATTGGATATGATATTTTGAAGAAAGCGGTTCTGGGGATTGTGCATGGGGAAGTATTCGACGAGAATTTTCTGATGGCGGTGGCCACGGTGGGTGCGATCGCGCTGGGGGAGTATGTGGAAGGCACGGCGGTAATGCTTTTCTACCAGATCGGAGAGCTGTTCCAGAGCTATGCCGTGGGAAAGAGCCGCAAAAATATTACGGCCTTGATGGATATCCGTCCGGATTATGCCAATGTGGAGCAGGATGGTGAGCTTGTACAGGTGGACCCGGATGAGGTGGAGCCGGGAACGATCATCACGGTGCAGCCAGGAGAGAAAGTGCCGATTGACGGCGTGATCGTGGAAGGAACCTCCACATTGAATACCAGTGCGCTGACCGGGGAGAGTCTGCCGCGGGAGGCAGAGGAGGGCGATGAGGTGATCAGCGGGTGTGTGAACATGTCCGGTGTGATCCGTATGCGCACGACGAAGGAATTCGGGGAATCTACGGTATCAAAAATTCTGGATCTGGTAGAAAATTCCAGTATGAAAAAGTCCAGATCGGAGAATTTTATCACCAGATTTGCCAGATATTATACACCGGCAGTGTGTATCGGAGCACTGGTGCTGGCGGTGATGCCGCCGGTCATCAATCTGTTGACAGGGCAGACGGCCAATTGGTCACAGTGGGTGATCCGGGCGCTGACGACGCTGGTGATCAGCTGTCCCTGTGCTCTGGTGATCTCCATTCCCTTAAGCTTTTTCGGCGGTATCGGCGGTGCGTCAGCCAAGGGGATTCTGGTTAAGGGATCCAATTATCTGGAGGCGTTGTCCCACACTGCCTGTCTGGTGTGTGATAAGACCGGGACACTCACGAAAGGCGTTTTTGAGGTGACATGCCTTGCACCGGCGGCGGACCGCACGAAAGAGGAACTGTTGGAGACGGCGGTGTATGCCGAGCATTATTCCGGCCATCCCATCAGCCGGAGCCTGAAAGAAGCGTATGGACGGGCGGTGGATCCGGCGAGAGTCAGGGAAGTGGAAGAGATTGGCGGACATGGCGTTACTGCATTGGTGGATGGCAGGAGCGTGGCGGTCGGTAACCGGAAGCTGATGGAGCGGCTGGCGATTGCTTATGAGACGCCACAGCAAATCGGGACGGAAGTTCATGTGGCCATCGACGGCAGGTATGCCGGATATATCCTGATTGCGGATGTGGTGAAGCCGAATGCCAGGGCGGCAGTCTCGAAGATGAAAGCCGCAGGGGTCAGGAAGGTAGTTATGTTAACCGGAGACGCCAGGGCTGTGGCGGATGCGGTGGCCGGAGAGCTTGGTGTGGACATGGTAAAAAGCGAACTTCTTCCGGCGGACAAGGTAACGGAAGTGGAGGCATTGCTGGATACAAAAGGACCGAAGGAGAAACTGGCTTTTGTGGGAGACGGGATCAATGACGCGCCGGTGCTTTCCAGAGCGGACCTGGGGATTGCCATGGGAGCATTGGGAGCGGATGCTGCCATTGAGGCGGCGGATATTGTCCTGATGGATGACAACCCGGAGAAGATCGCCACAGCCATCGGCATTTCCAGAAAGACGCTGAGAATCGTATATCAGAATATTATCTTCGCGCTGGCAGTGAAGTTTATCTGTCTTGGTCTGGGAGCGGCAGGGACATTGAATATGTGGTGGGCCATCTTTGCAGATGTGGGCGTGATGATTATTGCTGTGCTGAATGCCACCAGGGCGTTGTATTACAAGGAATAGAAGTTGTATTGTTACATTGAGGAGACGGGGCGTAGAAGGAGACGACACGACAGAATGGACAGGGAGAGAGAACAGAGAAAAAATCCGGTGACAGGGAATCTGCCCCATAATCATGGAGATAATATTGACCGGGTGCTTGCAAAGCTGCCGGGACAGGAGGAGTGCATCCAGGCAGCAGAGATGTTTAAGCAGATCAGTGACGGCAGCAGGCTGAGGATTTTCTGGCTTCTGTGCCATTGCGAGGAATGTGTCAGCAATATTGCGGCAGCTATGGAGATGAGTGATCCGGCGGTTTCCCATCATCTGAAGTTTTTGCGGAAGAGCGGGTTGATTGTCAGCAGGAAGGAAGGCAGGGAAGTGTATTACAAGATGGCGGATACGGAGCAGGCACAGCTTGTGCACAGGGCCTGCGAAGATATGTTTCGGATTTCGTGTCCGACAGGATGAAAGAAGAACAGCAGCTTTTTTATCAAAGTGCTCCGGCATGGAGGCGGGCATTCTGATAAAAAAGCGGTGTGTGCTGTTCCTGTGCAAAGATTAGATATAATTATATATTGTATAATAATTATTGATTTTACTTATGATTAAAGTTGCTATATAATCGTTTATTGTGAAAGTCTTCGACTTTCACAGCATGGATGGCCATGCGGCCCGCCAAGGCGGCAGGCTGAGCATGATGTAAGTTTACTGTGAAAAGTAAACCGATATAGCGGCTCTTTTTGTCTGCGTGTTTGGCGTACATGCGTCATACAGACAAAGCGGCGCAAAGGTAAGAGAGCGGCATGGATGGAAAAAGGAGGATGCGGAATGGTAAAGGCGGTAGTGGGAGCCAACTGGGGAGATGAAGGAAAGGGCAAGATTACGGATATGCTGGCGGAGAAGGCGGATATCATCGTTCGTTTTCAGGGGGGAGCCAATGCGGGGCATACGATCGTGAACGACTATGGTAAATTTGCACTGCATACATTGCCGTCGGGTGTTTTCTACGGCCACACGACGAGCGTGATCGGTAACGGCGTGGCGCTTAATATACCGATTCTGATAGATGAGATCCGGTCAATCACGGAGAGAAATGTGCCGATGCCGAAGATACTGGTATCCGATCGATGTCAGATGGTGATGCCTTATCATATTCTGTTTGACCAGTACGAGGAGGAACGGCTGGGCGGCAGGTCGTTCGGTTCCACGAAATCCGGGATTGCCCCTTTCTATTCGGATAAATATGCGAAGATCGGGTTTCAGGTGAGTGAGCTTTTTGATGAGGATCTTTTGCGGGAGAAGGTGAACCGTGTCTGTGAGACGAAAAATGTCATCCTGGAGCATCTGTACCATAAGCCGCAGATTGTGCCGGAAGAGCTGCTTGACACGCTGCATGGGTACAGAGAGACGATAGCGCCCTATGTGTGCGATGTGTCCGCATATCTGAACCGGGCTTTGAAAGAGGGGAAGACGGTTCTTCTTGAGGGACAGCTGGGCACGTTAAAGGATCCGGATCACGGTATCTATCCGATGGTGACATCCTCCTCCACATTGGCGGCTTTTGGAGCCATTGGTGCAGGGCTGCCGCCTCATGAAATCAAGGAGATTATTACGGTGTGCAAGGCTTATTCTTCGGCGGTGGGGGCGGGTGCCTTCGTGTCTGAAATTTTCGGGGATGAGGCGGATGAGCTGCGCAGGCGCGGCGGTGACGGCGGCGAGTACGGCGCGACGACAGGACGGCCGCGGCGTATGGGATGGTTTGACTGTGTGGCCTCCAGATACGGCTGTCGTCTGCAGGGTACCACGGATGTGGCTTTCACGGTGCTTGATGTGCTGGGGTATCTGGAAGAAATTCCGGTCTGCGTGGGCTATGAGATCGACGGTGAAGTGACCACGGATTTTCCGGTTACCTGTAAGCTGGAGAAGGCGAAACCGGTGATAACGAAGCTGCCGGGCTGGCAATGCGATATCAGAGGTATCCGTCGTTATGAAGAACTGCCGGAAAACTGCCGCCGCTATGTGGAATTTATTGAGGAGCAGATCGGGTATCCGATTACCATGGTTTCCAATGGACCGGGCCGGGCGGATATCATTTACAGGAAAAAATAATTCCCATACTTTATATGCTGCGAATAGAATTTTATGCTATACTGTAATTACCTTGTCAATTGAAGGTATAACAGGTTAAGACGTAAAGGAGGGTTAAACAATGTTACTGGAGAATAAAGTTGCGGTCGTTACAGGCGGCAGCAGAGGAATCGGCTATGCGACAGTGGAGGCATTTATGAAAGAAGGTGCGAAAGTTGTGCTGTGCGCAAGCCGTCAGGAGACTGCTGACGCGGCGGTAGGAAAGCTGAAAGAGGCTTATCCGGATGCGGCTGTAGAAGGAATCTGGCCTGATCTGTCCGACTATAATGCGGTGAAGACTGCCTTTGATAAAGTAGTGGAGAAGTATGGCCGGATCGATATTCTGGTCAACAATGCGGGTGTCTCGGAGAGTACACCTTTTGCGGATTATACGGCGGAGAAGTTTGAGAAGGTGATGGATCTGAATGTGAAGGGCGTATTCAATTGTTCCAGAGCGGCCAGTGAGTACATGGTTGCGGCGGGAAGCGGGGTGATTCTGAATACTTCTTCGATGGTCAGCCAGTACGGACAGCCTGCCGGTATCGCATACCCTACCTCTAAATTTGCGGTGAATGGGTTTACACTTTCTCTGGCGAGAGAACTGGGGCCGAAGGGCGTGAGAGTCAATGCGGTGGCTCCCGGTATCACCTATACGGATATGATGCGTTCCGTGCCGAAGGAAGTGATCGAGCCGATGATTGCACAGATTCCGCTGCGCCGCATGGGTCAGCCGGAAGATATCGCCAGTGCTTTCGTATTTCTGGCGTCGGATATGGCATCCTATATCAGCGGCGAAGTACTTCATGTAGACGGACTGGCGAGAAGCTGAGCATCGACGAAGGGTGTTTGAGAGATGGCCGGGGACAGGACATTCTCTGTTTGTATCTTAGATCTCCTGCTTAAGCAGTGTCATGATGGTCAGCAGAAGCGGGAATATCCTGACAACGGGATCAGGAGTTAAGGTTATGGAAGCGGTGAACAATCTGGAATATTATAAAGTGTTCTATCACGCAGCCAGGGCGGGAAGTCTGACTGTGGCAGCAGGGGAACTGCATATCACGCAGCCGGCAGTCAGTCAGTCCGTAAAGCAGCTGGAGACGGCTCTGGGCGTGAAGCTTTTTGCCAGAGCGACTCGGGGTGTGCGTCTGACGACGGAGGGAGAGAGACTTTATGGTTACGTGGCAAAGGGGTATGAGCAGATTGCGCTGGGTGAGCAGAAGCTTCGGCAGATGTTAAATCTGGAGCTGGGAGAGATTCATATCGGGGCCAGTGACATGACACTGCAGTTCTATCTGCTCCCTTATCTGGAGCAGTTTCATGAGCAGTATCCGGAAGTGCGCGTGGTGGTCAGCAATGCGCCCACGCCGGAGACGCTTTTGAATCTGCAGGAGAATAAGATTGATTTCGGTGTAGTCAGCACACCTTTTGACAACAGGAGCGGCCTGCAGGCAAACATTGTGCGGGAGATTGAAGATGTCTTCGTGGCCGGAAGGAAGTTCATGCAGTATAAAAACCGGATGCTGGATCTGCAGGAGCTGGAACGGATGCCGCTCATATGCCTGGAAGGAGCCACCAGTACGAGAAGCTGTATGGATGCTTTTCTACGGAAAAACGGAGTGCTGATGCGGCCGGAATTTGAATTGGCTACCAGTGATATGATCGTACAGTTTGCGCTGCGCAATCTGGGTGTCGGATGTGTGGTGAGAGATTTCGCACAGGAGTATCTGGAGGATGGGCGGCTGTTTGAGCTGCGGTTCAACAAGATTATTCCCAAACGGCATTTCTGTGTGGTGACGGATCCCAAAAGCCCGTTATCGGTGGCGGCAGAACATATGCTGCGATTACTGCCGGGGTGAAATGGAAGTGGAAAGCAGTGGCTGTCAGCAGGAGCCATGACCCACGGAAACGGCTGTAAATTGGTATGACAGGAGAAAAAGAAGATGATTACGACGATTATATTCGATATCGGCAATGTGCTTGCCGAGTTTACCTGGAAAGAACATTATGAGAGTTTTGGGTATGATGAACAGATGGTGGAGCGAATCGCGAAGGCCACGGTGAAGAATCCGGACTGGAATGAATTTGACAGAGGAGCCATGAGTGAGGAAGAGATCGTGCAGGCATTCGTGAAAGCAGATCCGGAGATCGAGGAGGATATCTGGAAGGTGCTGCGGAATGTGAGCACTATGATAAAGCGGCTTGACTATGCGATTCCGTGGATCCAGGAACTTAAGAGTAAAGGATATCGGGTGTTATATTTATCCAATTTCTCGAATAAGGCGGAGACGGACTGTGCCCATGCGCTGGATTTCATCCCTTATACGGACGGCGGCATCCTGTCTTATCAGGAGAAGATCATTAAGCCGATGCCGGAGATCTACCAGATGCTGATCGACCGCTATGATCTGGTGCCGGAGGAGTGTGTGTTTATGGATGACACGGTGGCGAACCTGACCGGTGCAGAGAAGTTCGGTATTCATACGATTCATTTCCGGGATCGGGAGCAGGCCATCGAAGAACTGCGCAGGCTGGGTGTGGATGCGTAGCGTAGTGCGCAGCAGTATTTTGGATGGAAAATCCTGGTGCAGATCCTTTCGTTAAAAAAGATGCAGGAAGAAGACCGGTACAGGTCAGGCTTTCCTGCATCTTTTTGATGCAATGTTATGGATACTGTTTTCTTACTGACTGTTTATTCCCGCGAAACAACGAGCCAGGCAGCCATGCCTGCATGGATATTTGGCGACTGCCGCGAGGTCTTTGACTAACTGCACAGTTCCTCAGCCAGCGCTTCGATCTGGGCGATGCTGTCCTCGTTCAGGGCAGAGCGGATCTGCACGGTATGCTCCGCAAAGGTGATGTCTTTGCAGGTTTCCAGCTTCGCGCGCATGGCTTTGGCCGCGAGGGGAGCCCAGGAACCGTTCTCCATCAGCGCTACCGTGCGATTCTGGTAATTGTGTCCGATCAGTTCATGGATGAATTCCCGCATATAAGGGAACATATCCGTATTGTAAGTGGTGGTGGCCAGAACCAGTTTGCCGTAGCGGAAGGCATCTTCCATACATTCGGCCATATCCTCACGTGCCAGATCGGCCACCACTACCTTGGGGCAGCCCTTCTCGGTCAGCCTGTCGGCGAGCAGCTGCGCCGCGGCTTTCGTGTTGCCGTAGACGGAAGTGTAAGCGATCATGATACCTTCGGATTCCACGCCGTAGGAGGACCAGGTCTGGTACAGATTTACATAATATCCAAGATTTTCTTTCAGGACAGGTCCGTGCAGCGGGCAGATAGCCTGGATGTCCAAAGCCGCGGCCTTCTTTAACAGGTTCTGTACCTGCATACCGAATTTGCCCACAATGCCGAAATAGTAGCGGCGGGCTTCACATGCCCAGTCTTCCTCCACGTCCAGCGCGCCGAATTTACCGAAACCGTCTGCGGAGAAAAGCACCTTATCCTGCTGGTCATAAGTCACGATGACTTCCGGCCAGTGTACCATCGGAGCACCGATGAACTGCAGTGTATGTATGCCCAGAGACAGGGTATCACCTTCCTTGACGATCTGCCGTCTATCGGCATAGTCGGTGCCGAAGAACTGTTTCATAATATTGAAGGCCGGCGCGGAAGAGACGATGACCGTATCCGGAAAGGCCTCCAGAAAAGCGCTGATATTGGCGGAATGATCCGGCTCCATATGTTGTACAACGAGATAATCCGGTGTGCGGGAACCAAGGATCTGCTTTATATTCTGCATCCATTCCTCATAAAAAGAAGCGTCCACTGTGTCCATAACAGCAGTCTTTTCGTCCATGATGACATAGGAATTGTATGCCATGCCGTTTTCTACTTTGTACTGACCTTCAAAAAGGTCTATTTCGTGGTCGTTTACACCTGCGTATCGAATATCCTTTGTGATTTCCATTGATCAGACTCCTTTTACCATAAAATTTTAAAATTTAACAGGGTTTCATTTCTATAATTTACGGCATTAAAAATTGTGCTTTCGGTTCTGTAAAGGATTCCGTATAGGGCTTTGACAGAAACCGGAAGCAGTAATTTATTATGTCGATTACTATATATTATAGGCGATATCGGGAAAAAATCAATGCAAATTTGAGGCGGCGGAAAAGTGGGTCAAGTGAGCGGAACCGGTATAGGCGGGCAGCAATGATCTGGCGGTCAGGGGAGGATGGATTACAGAGGAGAGAATGACCGGACGCCGGCCTGTTGGTTGGAAAAGATTGCGAAACGGGGGGAAAGAGAGTATATTGGTAAGCGAATAAAGCGAATCGAATAAAGAGCAAAAAGAGAAGGAAGCAGATAGAGAGAACAAGTTGGATAAGACGAATAAGCTGAATAAGTTGAATAAAACGAACAGGATGACTAAAACGAACATAACAAATAAATCGAAGCAGGAGAGAGGTTGTATATGACGGAACAGTTTGCAAGGACGGAGATTTTGCTGGGGGATGAGGCAATGGAACGGCTGGCCCGTGCAAGGGTGGCGGTGTTCGGAATCGGCGGCGTGGGAGGTTATGTGTGTGAGGCGCTGGCCCGCAGCGGCGTGGGGGAGCTTGATTTGATCGACGATGACAGGGTCTGTCTGACGAATTTAAACCGTCAGATCATTGCTACCCATAAGACGCTGGGCCGCTATAAGACGGAAGTGATGCGGGAGCGGATCCTGGAGATCAATCCGGCGGCCCGGGTACGGGAGCATCGGTGCTTCTTCCTGCCGGAAAATGCGGAGCAGTTCCCTTTTGCGGAGTATGATTATGTGGTGGATGCGGTGGATACCGTGACGGCGAAGATTGAGCTGATCCTGCGGGCACAGGAGATGCAGGTGCCGGTCATAAGCAGCATGGGGGCGGGGAATAAACTGGACGCCAGTGCGTTTCGGGTAGCGGATATCTATGCGACGAAGGTCTGCCCACTGGCAAGAGTGATGCGCAGGGAGCTGAAAAAGCGGAATGTGGAACATTTGAAGGTAGTATATTCGGAGGAAGAGCCGTTGATGCCGCAGGAACAAGAGATCAGGGCGGAGGAGAAACGAAGCAGCATGAGAAGGGCGGTGCCGGGCAGCGTGGCTTTCGTGCCGTCGGTGGCGGGTCTGATCCTGGCCGGTGAGGTGATCAGGGATCTGGCAGGGGGTAGTCAAAGGTGCGGGAAAAGAGGTTGATTCTTTTTGCAGGAAGCGCGCAGGGATGGTTCTGTTTACGTTGATCTGTTGTGCAGAGTGAAGATACAGATTGCGGCCTCATAACCCGTATAGTATACTGAAATTGTCACGATTGGAACGAAGGGCAATGTAGTGCGGCATGTTATTTTGGACTGCCGTATGACGGGGGAGTACATATGAAGATAAAGACCGCAAAAATGGGTTATGAGGAGGTGCTTGCGCTTCCGGTGTGGGAGCATGAGAAGCCGATCAGGCAGAGGCTGTTTTTCCGCATGATCCTGTTGCTGCTGTCCGTGTGGGATCTGTGGATGACAAGATTCACGTACCGGACGGTGGGGCTTGAGAAGCTGGGCAAAGACGAACCCTGTCTGGTGCTGATGAACCATTCCAGTTTCATAGATTTGAAGATAGCGGCCAGACTTCTGGTCACGCGGCCTTTTCATGTCGTGTGCACATCGGATGGGTTTGTGGGGAAGCGGTGGATGATGCGGCTGATCGGCTGCATTCCTACCAGAAAATTTATGATGGATGTGACGCTGGTGCGGGATATGGTCTATGCGGTCAGGGAATTAAAAAGTTCCATTCTGATGTTCCCGGAGGCGAGCTACAGCTTTGACGGCACGCAGACGCCCCTGCCGGAAAGTCTCGGCAAGTGTCTTAAACTGCTTAAAGTACCGGTGGTCATGATCCGGACAAACGGCGCTTTTGCCAGAGATCCGCTGTACAATAATCTGCAGCTGCGCAAAGTGCGGGTGTCGGCGGAAGTGGAGTATCTGCTTTCGCCGGAGGAGATCGCACGTAAGTCGCCGCAGGAATTAAATGATATTCTGCAGGAGAAGTTTACTTTCGATTATTTCAGATGGCAGCAGGAAAATAAGATCAGGGTGGCAGAGCCTTTCCGGGCAGACGGTTTGAACAGGATGTTGTATAAGTGTCCCCGCTGCAGGACGGAAGGCCGGATGCAGGGGCAGGGAACGAAGATTGGCTGCAGACAGTGCGGTGAAACCTATGAGCTGACAGAATACGGATATCTGCAGGCGTTTGAAGATAAGAACACAGAATCAGTATTGGGAGCGGAAACAGAGACATGCGGGCAACTCCGGTTTACGCATATTCCGGACTGGTATCGGTGGGAACGGGAGTGCGTCAGACAGGAGCTGGAAGCAGGGACCTACAGACTGGAGGTTCCGGTTACGATCTATATGCTGGTCAACATGGACTGTGTCTACCAGGTGGGAGAGGGGACACTGGTGCACACGAAGGAAGGCTTTCACCTGACAGGCTGTGACGGCAGGCTGGATTACAGACAGGAGCCGATGGCTTCTTACAGCCTGTACTCGGATTTCTACTGGTATGAGATCGGCGACGTCATCTGCATCGGCGACGCCAGGGCGCAGTATTATTGCTTTCCGCAGAACTGCGGGGATATCGTGGCGAAGACCAGACTGGCCACGGAGGAGCTTTATAAGTTGACGCAGCGTAAAGCGGTAATGTGACAGATGAGCAGATTCTGCAGCAGGGAAGCCTCAGGCCGCGGTGTGATGTGACAGATGATACATTGTGGTTTCACTTGTCGCCCAAAGCGGCCTGTGATACACTGGGAACGGGAGAAAGGAGCGTAAGAGTGCTGGGCAAATTTTTCAACGTGAATGGGGCTTGTAATCCGAATCTGCATTATATGGTAGACATTACAGATAAATTGATACAAATTAAGAACATGGTGGATGCCGGCCAGTATTTTATCATCAATCGGGCAAGACAGTACGGAAAGACCACGACTTTAAAGGAACTGGAAAAAAATCTGAAAACAGAATATATTGTGGTGAGTCTGGACTTTCAGATGCTGGGTGCGGCCAGTTTTCATACGGAAAATATATTTTCGCTGGCATTTGCAAGAATTTTTCTGCAGGCAGTGCGGAGACAAAAGAACGAGAATACTGACGAATACCAAAGGTTATTGTATGTTCTGGAAACGGCTGTTTTGGAGAAACGACAGGATTTTGTGCTGCAGGAGCTGTTCGAAATTATAAGTGACATTTGCGGTGCATCCTGTAAACCGATGGTACTGTTTGTGGATGAGGTGGACAGTGCCGGCAATAATCAGGTGTTTTTGGATTTCCTTGCGCAGCTGCGGGTCTATTATATAAACCGGGAACGGCTGCCGGCCTTTGAGTCTGTGATTCTGGCCGGAGTTTATGATGTAAAAAATCTGAAGCGGAAGTTTGTTCCGGAGGATGGGCATAAAGTGAACAGCCCGTGGAACATAGCAGCTGATTTTCTCGTGGACATGAGCTTTTCTGAAAAAGAAATTTCCGGGATGCTTCATGAGTATGAAAGGGCTGCAAGGACGGGGATGGATTCCGGCATGATGGCGGGCCTGCTTTATGACTATACCTGTGGCTATCCATTTCTGGTATCCCGTATCTGCAAACTGTTAGATGAAAGAATCGCAGGGAGCGAGGCGTTTCCGGACAGAAGCGCCGCTTGGACAAGGGCGGGAATGCTGGAAGCGGTGCATCTGCTTTTGGATGAGAAAAATACATTATTCGAGTCACTGACAGGGAAGTTGAGAGATTATCCGGAGCTGTATGATATGCTTTCCGCGCTGTTGTTTCAGGGGAGAATGATTTCCTATAATCCCGATGATGAGAACATGGATGTAGCGCTTATGTTTGGATTTGTAAAAATTGGATCTTCCGGATCCGTTACAGTTGCAAACCGGATCTTCGAAATGCGTTTGTATAATCTTTTTCTGGCGGAAGAAGAAGCCAAAGAAAGCGAGATCTATAAAGCGGCGGCAAAGGGCAGGAATCAGTTTGTTCAGGATGGCCGTTTAAATATGAAACTGGTTTTGGAAAAGTTTGTCGCACATTTTGACGAATTGTATGGAGACCGGGGCGAAACTTTTCTGGAGGAAGATGGACGACGGTATTTTCTCTTATATCTGCGGCCGATTATCAATGGTGTCGGCAATTATTATATAGAGGCACGGACACGAAACATGGAACGGACGGATGTCATTGTGGATTACCGGGGTGAGCAGTTTGTAATAGAGCTGAAAATCTGGCGCGGCAATGAATACCATGTCAGAGGGGAAGCGCAGTTATTGGAGTATCTGACACATTATTCCTTAAAGAAGGGGTATATGCTCAGTTTCAATTTTAACAAAAAGAAACAGATTGGCATTTCCGAGCTGATCATTGGTGATAAGTTCCTGATAGAAGCGGTAGTTTGAAACTTTAATAATTTTATCTATTGACATTTCAAATAAGACTGTAGTAGTCTAACGGTATAGACTACTACAGTCTTATTTGAAAGGAGCCTATAAAGCATGGATCAGAAAACCGTAAAACTTTTTGACTCGGAACTAAAGGTGATGGACATTCTGTGGAAAGAAGGTGACGTGCCGGCAAAACATGTTGCGGAAGTTCTTACCGGAGAGCTTGGGTGGAATAAGAACACGACCTATACGCTGATCAAGCGCTGCATCAAAAAAGGAGCGATCGAGCGTTTTGAACCGGGTTTCCTCTGTCATGCGCTTATTCCAAAAGAGGAAGTGCAGGAGGCCGAAACGGATGAACTGATCAACAAAATTTATGACGGTTCCGTGGATAAGCTGTTTGCCGCCCTGTTGAGCAGGAAAAAACTCTCCGCGCAGCAGATCGAAAGGCTGAGGCAGATGGTCACGGAGCTGGAATGAGGAACGGGAGGGGAAGATTGAAAAATCACACTGATGTGTTGATTTTTCAATCCCGAGTTTGAGCCGGAGCGTCCCAAACTCTTTGATCGCAGCGCAGAACTTGAGGTTCTGCACGCGTTCTTCAGCAAAAAACGCTTCGGAATGGAGGGAACTATGAATTTACTGCAAATGAGTGTTTCCGGGGCTGTCTTTATTGTTGCGGTCATGGTAATCCGGACAGTGGCGAATAGACATCTGCCCAGGAGAACGTTTCCTGTTTTGTGGGGGATGGTGCTTTTAAAATTGCTGCTGCCGTTCTCCATTCCGTCCGTGTTCAGCATATATACGTTTATCGGCCGCAGTACGGTTGCTTCTGTATTTCCGGAAGCCGGAGCATATAACGGTCCCCGCGCTGCTGCATCTGCTCTGGCCATCACAGATCAGGGTTCAGTACAGGAAACAGTACAAGGCACGGTACAGAGCTTAGGAGAAAGCGCAGTACAGAGCATAGGAGCAAGCACAGTACAGGGCGTAGTACAAGGCACAATACAGAGTGCAGTACAGGGCAGGGAACAGCTGCCGGCAGTCAGTGGGTCTGTCCCGGTATGGTCTGCTGTCTGGTGTGTCGGAGCGATACTGCTGGCTTTATTCTTCGCAATATCTTATCTGCGTTGCCGGAAGGAATTTCGGACTGCATTGCCGGTCAGACATGCCTGTGCAGAGAGATGGCTGCGGGATCATCCGTTGAGACGCCGGGTCACGATCAGGCAGTCGGACAGGATTTCCACTCCTTTGACTTATGGTGTTTTCCGCCCGGTTATCTTAATGCCGACAAAAACGGACTGGGAGAATACAGATTCCCTGCAATATATTTTCATGCATGAATATGTGCATATCTGCCGTTTTGATACGCTGACAAAGCTGACGGCGGCGCTTGTCCTGTGCATCCACTGGTTCAATCCTTTTGTCTGGCTGATGTATGTTTTTTTCAACCGGGATCTTGAGCTGGCATGTGACGAAAGCGTTGTAAGACGGTTTGGGGAAAAGGCAAGGTCTGCCTATTCGCTTGTTCTGATCAGTATGGAAGCAAGGAAAAGCGGGCTGCCATCACTTTACAGCAGTTTTAGTAAAAATGTCATTGAAGAAAGGATTACAGCGATCATGCACACAAAAAGAATAACTCCTGGCGCTATGTTGTCCGCCTGTCTTACCGTACTGGTTACCGCCAGTCTGTTTGCCACTTCCGCGGCCGCTTCAACGGACGGCCGCCCGGATCAGGAATCTGCCGCCATTGCGCCGCGGACGGATGCAGAAGTTATGGCCGCAGATGAGGATGAGAAGGACGTTCTGTCGATCATCCATGAAAGTGCGGACATTATCCGTTATGAGGACGGGGCTCCGTATATTCACGATATTCTTACAAACAATACAGACAGGAGCATAAAAGAAACGGAGTATTGTATGCTGGCCTATGACGAGAAGGGAGCGCCGCTAAAGCTGTACTGGAATTTTTTTGACAGCAGCGCAGAGAGCAGTTTTGCGCATGTCGTCCGGTCGAAGGAGAATATTTTGGCAGGGCAGACGGAGGAATACCAGGGCGGATGGTCACTCTATGACGGGGAGAGCGTGGAGGCGCTTTCGGAAGCCGGAGACGACGGGGCAGGTCAGGCTGCATATGCACTGTTCTGTCTAAATCAGGTCGTTTTTGAAGACGGCACGGTCTGGAATAACCCGGAGTATGAAAGCTGGCTGACAACATATGCAGGGAATGTAAGAGATGTAGTCGAATTGCAGAACTATTATCCACATGTATACAGGATAAAGTCGGATTCATGAAGTACTTTGTCTGGAAGCCGGGCAGGGCGGGATATTCGCCGGCCCGGTTTTTTGATCCTGCTGCTTTTTTCAGACAGAAGACTGTACAATGGGCCGGGTGCATTGGAATCTGCGGCCGGTCAGGACGTGAATTGTGGCCACTCAGGTATGAAATGGGGCAGGACACGTTGTGAGCCGTTGTGGACCGCCTGCCGGTGTGATATCTTTAGATAGTACAACGAATCATACAAAGAATCATACAGAGAATCATGCAGATTCGTTGCGCTTGGACAACAGGGAGGAGAGCGGATCCGAACAGTTGGCGCAGAGAGGAACAGGTGTATGAAAATAGAGATTAAAGTGGACAGTGGCATCGAGGAAAACTGCATCAGCATATCCTGCAGCAGACTGACGCCGGAGCTGGAGCGTATCATTGCCATGCTGCGAATCATGGAGAAAAAGTTTGCCGTATTCGCAGAGGGAGAGACTTTTCTGTTGGACGTGGCGACGATTCTTTACATCGAGGCCGTGGACAGAAAGACTTTTGTCTATACGGAAAAAGGGGTGTACGAGTCGGACCTGCGGCTGTATGAACTGGAAGAGCAGCTGGAAGAATACGGTTTCTTTCGGGCAGGCCGGTCGTGCCTGATCCAGCTGCGCGCCATCAAGTCACTGAAACGGGATATCAACAGAAGAATCCGCGTCACCATGGAGAACGGAGAAGTACTTATGGTGTCGCGGCAGTATGCGGAAGCGTTGAAAAAAAGGCTTGGAATTTAAGGTTGAGTTTGTGACGTTTCGGAATGGAGGAAAAGATGGAAGAACAGAAAACAATCTTTGATTATCTGGGGCAGGTCATGATCACGTTCGGATTCAGCGTGGCGGTGATGAATGTACTGTGTCTGCTTGTGGGAGAGGAGGCGCGGGAGGTCTCCACAATCTATTCCTTGGGCAAAGAAGGACTGTCCGTGGCTACCATGCTGCAGTTTCTGGTCGTTGCGGTCTGTATCACGGGCCTGCGTGTGCTTTTTTTTACCGATCGTATTATCAGGCAGATGTCCATTACGGTGCGGACGGTGTGTATGTTATCTGCGGTGGTTGTGGTGATCGTGATTTTTACGGTACTGTTTGGCTGGTTCCCGGTGGATATGTGGGAGTCGTGGGCGGCCTTTTTCCTGACCTTTGGTCTGTGTTTTGCGGGCAGCCTTACGGTCATGCATTTGAAGGAAAAGGCGGAGAACCGGAAGATGGAGGAAGCGCTGCGGCGTATCAAGGGGACGAAGGGAAGGAAAGCCTGTGACAGGTATCAGGAGTGCGAAGGGAAGGAAAGCCTGTGACAGGTATCGGGAGGGCGAAGAGAAGGAAAGCCCATGACTGATATCAGGAGGACGAAAGGAAGGAAAGACAATGACATATAAGACTGCGATCAGGATACAAGAGATAACACACTATTTTGGGGAGAAAAAGATTTTGGCAGGAATCTCGCTTTCGGTAGAAAAGGGGGAGATCCTGGGGCTGCTGGGGCCTTCCGGGGCCGGTAAGACAACGCTGATCCGGATCGTGACTGGGCAGCTTACCCCGTCGACGGGCAGTGTCAGTCTGGAGGGAAACGATATGGCGCTGGTGAAGCAGGAAGCGTATCGACGGATCGGTATGATGATGGATGATCTTGGTTTTTATGAGCGACTATCCTGTTATGATAATCTGAAACTGTGTGCCGGGTTCTATGGAGTGCGGGAGGAACGGATCCGGGAGGTGCTGGAACGGGTAGGACTGTATCAGGACAGAAAATGCCCGGTGCAGAAATTATCCAAGGGGATGAAGAGCAGGCTTGCCCTGGCGAGGGCGGTGCTGCACGAACCGGCGTTTCTTTTTCTTGACGAACCCACGGCCGGACTGGATCCTGCGACAACGAGGCAGATACATGAGCTGATTCTGCAGCTGCAGGGGGACGGGGCGACGATCTTTCTGACGACCCACAATATGACGGAGGCAGAGAAGTTATGTAAATATGTCGCGCTCCTCCACGAGGGGCAGATCGTAGAGTACGGAGCGCCGCAGGAGATCAACAGGAGGTACAATCACCGCAATAAGCTGAAGATCCGGCTGTACGGCGGCAGCAGTCTGGAACTGCCCAATACGGCGGCCTCAGCAGAGGAAATCTGCGGTTATCTGCAAAAAGGGCAGATCGAGACGATCCACTCCACGGAACCCGATCTGGAATCTGTGTTTCTGGAGCTGACGGGGTGCAGCCTGCGGGAAGAAGAGTGAATAAATTCTGCCTGCGGCCTCAGCGTAAAACGCTTCGGAATAGAGGAAAAAGTGAAACACCATTGGACAGGGAGAAAGAAAGGACAGGAATCAGGCATGAAAAATACAGCGATCATCTACAAAAAGCAGTTGAAAGACACCGGAAAGAATATGGCGTTGTGGATCCAGTTCGTGATGTTTCCGGTTATGGCGGCCATTATGGAAAACAGCATCCGCGTGGAAAATATGCCGGATCATTTCTTCGTCGGCATGTTCACGGTGATGCATATAGGGATGGCGCCGCTCACGGTATCGGCATCTATCATTTCGGAGGAGAAGGAGAAGAATACGCTGCGAATGCTGCTCTTTGCCAATGTGAAGCCGATGGAATATCTGTGTGGCGTGGGCGGATTTGTGTTCAGCTCCTGTATGGCGGGCGGGGTGGTCTTCGGCTTTCTGGGAGGGTATACAGGGGAAAAGCTGCTTTCTTTCTGCCTGATCATGGCAGCAGGCATCCTTGCATCCATGCTGCTTGGTGCGGCAGTCGGTGTGTGGAGCAGAAACCAGATCGCGGCCACTGCGGTGGTGACGCCGGTGATGATGGTCTTCTCCTTCCTGCCGATGCTGGCCATGTTCAACGGGACAATCGCGAAAGTGGCGGACTTCGCCTATTCGCAGCACATTCAGCTTTTGATGAACAGCTTAAGCGCCGGAACGCCGGCAGAGGCGAAGAATGTGATCGTTATCGCGGTGAATATTGCGATAGCGGCGGTGCTTTTCGTGATCGCCTACCGCCGCAGAGGGTTAACATAACATCAATCTTCATCATCCGGCAGGCTGGAGAGGGCTTCCGACTGCCGCTCCTTCATCAGGCCGTAGAACCAGATAAAGAGCCAGAGGATAACAGGCAGTCCGATGGTGGCCACCAGACAGGCGGCAAAGAGCCGGCCGGAATCGGCGCCGCCCAGACATGCCACAAGGAAGGTGATCAGGTACAGGGAAACAAGCAGAACGACACAGATCAGTGCGGCGATCTGCTTTGGGGTCTTTTTTTTCATGGCGGGAACTCCTTTTCGATCATGTTCTGGCAGAAGGAACTGCCATCTTTATTCCTGCGAAGCAACGAGCCAGGCAGCCATGCCTGCATGGATATTTGACTAACAAGCATTATACATGATTGTCATTGCGATGTACAGAATCGGAGCCAAAACTTTTCAAAGCTTTTTGGCGCTTTATCGGATGTTTTGGCTCGGCCTTTCTGTCCGGGTCTGTTATAATGAAAGTAAACGACATAACAAATTTCTGCATCCAGAGCGGCAAAACAGAGCGAACCGGATCCGGACCAGGGTGGAGCAGCAGGAGGAGCGCCATGAACAATCTGTATGAATATATTGATCCCATCATCTCGCCTTACGAGGCATTCTGCTTTGACAGCGATGCGACCGGACTGCCCATTCCGGCGCACTGGCATTATTATGTGGAGCTTCTCTACCTGCTGGAGGGGAATGTGAGAATCACCATTGACCGCGTCGTTCAGATCTGTCCGCCCGGCTCGGTGGTTCTGTTTCCGCCCAGATGTGTGCACGCCATCGGTTACGCTGACAGGCGGGAGCGGGTACGATATCATGTGATAAAGTTTGATCCGGAAGTCCTGCTGCGTTCCAGAAAAGAAGAGGTGGATCTGCATGCATCGCTGAGAAACGTCAGCACATCCACGTGTCCCTGCTGTTTTTTGCCAGAGCAGAGTAAGCAAATGAATCTGCGGCCGTTGTTTGAGGAGATCATGCAGGAATATGCGGAGAAGGACTATGCCTATGCGACGATCCTGCGGGCTGATCTTTGCAGGATCCTGGGAAAGATATTCAGGAGCTGGCAGAAAGACGGTTATCTTCTGGCAGCTCCCGATATTCACCCCTCTTATGAGCTGCGTTTTGACTTTATAGCGGAATATATCGACAGGCATTATTTCGAGGAGCTGACCGCTGAAAAGCTGGCCTCCATGTGCGGCATGTCGCATTCCACCTTTTCGCTGCATTTCCGCAGGCGGTACGGCATGACATGCCGGGAATATATCAATGCGACCCGCATCAATGTGGCCGAGAACATGCTTCTCTTTTCCAGCCATGATGTGGCCTTCATCGCGCAGGAGGTAGGCTACTGCGACTGCAGCTATTTCATACGCTGTTATAAGAAAATAAAAGGCGTCACGCCAAGACAGGCGCGCAGGGCCGGAAAGTGACAGCACTGCACGCCGAAAGCCTTATCGCTTTGCACTAAAAGCCGTATCGCTTTGCACCAAAAGCCTTATTGGTTTCGCATCAAAAGCCTTATCGCTTTGCACCAAAAGCCTGATTGCTCTGCACCAAAAGTCTTATCGTTCCGCACTCTCATAGATGCTTCTTACGCGGTAAGCGCCGGAAACCAGGGTGCCGTCGTCAGTGAAATCGCGGCTGGGCAGGATGCGGAAGGTTCTGCTGCCGGCCTCCATATCGACGAAATTGTCATCCAGCCGGAGGACGCCGTTCTCGGTCTCCACGCTGACGGACTTCGCATAATTTGCGGCCGTCACAGTTACCACATCATTCTCTACGCTGACCTGCAGCTGCGGATCGAGAAATGCATAATGCTTCGGTGCGCAGAACAGGGTGCTGCCGGAAGAGACGAGGGTATTTTCTATATAAAGTGCATATTCCAGATGTACCTTGAGCGGATCCTGTCCGGTGAAATCCAGGTGAGGAAGCCATGCGCCGCCAAAGGCAGGAGCTGTCACTGTAAACAGGCCTTCCTGTACCACGGAGGAATCGGGCAGGCGGAGCGCCCACTTTACGGTGCCCGTTACCGGTTCGGCGGTCTCGTTGGCCACATGCAGATCGGCGCTGAGTTCTACGGGCATGGGCAGGGTGTTGACGTAAGGCTTCTGGTCGATCTCGCCGTGTTCCGCACAGGAGAGAAGGATCGGTGCAAACATGCGTTTCTCGGCATATTGCAGGGCCTTCCAGTTGCCGTAATAGTCTACACTGGCCCAGGAAGCCACCGGCCAGATATCATTTAACTGCCAGACAACAGCGCCCATGCAGGTGCCGCGGAACCGCCGGAAATGCTCGACGCCGTAACGGATGGCATCCGCCTGCAGAAGCTGGGAACAGTAGAGCAGTTCGTCGAAATTCTTCGGATACAGGTAGGTCTGGGACAGATAGTTGCTGATTTTGCCGTTGGCCGCTGTATTTCTCTGGTGCATCTCCATCACGCGGGAATAAATGTTGCGGTCTTCTTTTTCCGTGAAACGGCGAACCGTCTGCAGGGCCGGGAAAGACTGGAAGCCGAACTCGGACAGGAAACGATAGTGGTGCTTTCTGTAGGCGGTAAAGGGTTCACTGCCGTGCCAGACGCCCCAGTAGTGGACGTCGCCCACGTTCTCGGCGTTGCTGTTCTCGTAATTGCCGCCGGAGCTGGGAGAGGAAGGCCAGTAAAAGGTCATGGGATCTTCTTCTTCCACGATCCGGGGGATGATATATTCGTACAGCCGGATATAGTCGAAATATTGTTTCTTCGACTTGGGCCATGCATTCTCTTCATACTGCGCTTCCATCTCGTTGTTGCCGCACCAGAGGCCGATGCAGGGGTGGGAGCGGAGCCTGCGGATGTTCTGGCGGATCTCCGCGGACACGTTTGCCTCGAAGGCCGGCGTCAGCTCGTAGGATGCGCAGGCGAACATGAAATCGTGCCAGACCAAAAGGCCGCGCTCGTCGCATACATCATAGAAGAAATCGTCCAGAAAATAGCCGCCGCCCCAGATACGGATGCAGTTGAAATGGGACTCCTGTGCGGAGGATAACAGCAGGTCGGTACGTTCTCTGGTCTGTCTTGTGAGGATATTATCCTCCGGAATATAGTCTGCGCCCATGGCGAAGATCTGCAGGCCGTTGACTTCAAAGGCGAAATTGCGGCCGGGCAGTTCTTTTGCTTTTCGGTCGGCGACAAGAAGCGTCTTTTCTCCGTGATGCAGGAGGACGTTTGTGCCGTCGTCCAGATCTTTCTCCTGATCGGTGAGATGGGAGTCCCACACCTCGTCAGGCATCGGGTCCGTATTCACGGTCATGGTCCGCAGGCCGATCCGCTTCTGCCACAGATCCAAAGGGGCAGCATTTTCAGCATCGGGCAGCAGCAGGGCTTTGACTGTATACAGCGGCTGCTCACCGTAGCCGTTGGGCCACCAGAGCTGTGGGTCGGTAATGGCCAGTTCCACGCGGACATGATTGCTGCGCAGATCACTTGACAATCCGGTCAGAGGCGCAGAAGGCGCGGAGTTCGTAAGGGCATCGAACGGTGCGCTCTCGGCGGACAGGGTGGTAACGCCGTCGGGGGCGGTCACAAGAAGGAGCAGTTTCACCTTGTCCGCGCTGATACCGGGCATCCATTCCACCTCGGCGTCAGCGGCCAGCTGCACACAGGAGACGGTATTGCCGTGGGTGGTTTTCTCCGTTATCTCGTGCTGCTGGGTGAGATAAACCTGCGCGATGCGTGCGGTCTTTACGGCTTGGATGGATACCGGGCGGAATAAGCCGGCGTCAGGGAGCCTGGGACCCCAGTCCCAGCCAAACATGCAGGCTGCCTTGCGGATATGCGGAAAACCGGGCATGGCGTCGGAGCTGCCGCCTACGGGGCACTTTTCATTCTCCTCACGGATAAAACGGGTGGGAGAGTGGAGCACCACTTTCAGCTGATAGACGGTGTCCGGCGCATCCTCCATGACTTCGGCGGTGATATCGAACTCCCAGACGCGGTTCATGTTGTCGGCTGCTCCCAGATGTTTTCCGTTCAGATAGAGATCCGCCAGAGTATCAATCCCTTCAAACCGAAGGAAAATACGGTCGGCCTCCCGGTCTGCGGCCTGCAGCGTGAAGGTCGTCTCGTAGGCAAAGTCATTTTCCATCAGCTTCAACGCGGTCAGCTCGTTGTCACGGTAAAAAGGGTCCGGGATCAGATCCTGCCCAAGCAGCGTGCTGTACACGGTGGAGGGAACCTCGGTGCGGATGGGTGTCCCGGGGATGTTGTACACATTTTCGCCGAGAACGGTTAAGGTCCACTGGTCGTTTAAGATTGTTGTCTTCATGATGATTCCTCCTGCAGTCAGGCGCCGCTGCACCAATGTACCTGCGGCGGCCTGATTTTCGATTTCGTCCTGTAGATGAATGTTCTTATAGATTAATGTTCTTGTAGATTAATGCTATTGTAGTATTTTTGGCGGATCTGTGGTAAGAAAAATCTCTGATAAAATAGAATAAATCTCTGAGATATATATATTTTTTCATACACTACCAGAGTAGTATTGACAAACGATTGAGAAAGGTGTAATGTATAGTCAAGCAACACTACTGCAGTAGTATACAGATGATACCAGGAGGTAAAGTTGAAAAATCACACTGATGTGCTGATTTTTCAACTGCGGGTTTGTGCCGGAGCCACAAACTCAAAATTGCAGAGTCAAATTTGAAATTTGGCTCGCAGCCTTCGCAAAAACTGCTTCGGCATGGAGGAGAAAATGGATATTAAACTTTTTGATTCGGAATTAAAAGTAATGGGTGTGCTTTGGAGCGAGGGCGATTCCACGGCAAAGCACATTTCCGATGTTCTGAAAGAAGAAATCGGCTGGAACATGAATACCACCTACACACTGATAAAAAGGTGTATCAAAAAAGGAGCGATTGAGCGTTCCGAACCGAATTTCATGTGCCATGCCCTTATTCCGAAAGAAGAGGTACAGGAAGCGGAAACGAAAGAATTGATTGACAAGATTTATGACGGTTCGGTTGACAAGCTGTTTGCAGCCCTGTTAGGCAGGAAAAAACTTTCCGCCGAGCAGATTCAGAAGCTCAGACAGATTGTGGAAGATTTGGAATGAGGTGGTGTAGATGAGTTTACTGCAAATGAGTTTTTCAGGGGCTGTTTTCATTACTGCGGTCGTGATGATCCGTGCGGCGGCAATCAATAAACTGCCGAAGAAGACGTTCCTTGTTCTATGGGAACTGGTGATGATGAGACTGCTGATCCCGTTTTCGATTCCGTCAGTGTTCAGTGTTTATACACTGGTAACTCACGGACTGTCTTCCGCAGCATTGCCGGAAGTAACAACAGATTACAACATGCCGGTTGTAGAGGGGGTATTTGCTGCAACAGGGGGGATGGAACAGCCGCCGGCGGATATTTTGTCATCTATTTCCCTGTGGTTTATTGTATGGTGTGCAGGCATGATACCTGCCGCATTG
The DNA here is from genome assembly GCA_910578115.1 of uncultured Lachnospiraceae bacterium. Classification (GTDB taxonomy): domain Bacteria; phylum Bacillota; class Clostridia; order Lachnospirales; family Lachnospiraceae; genus UBA3282. Next base: position 123,704 of record CAJTPO010000007.1, read on the forward strand.
TTTTTCGTCATATCTTACCTGCGTTGTCTGATGGAATTCCGGACAGCGTTACCTGTCCGCAGCCATTATGTGGAAAAATGGCTGGAGCAGCAGACGTTAAAACGTCCGGTCCTGGTAAGGCAGTCTGATCGGATCTCCACTCCGTTGACTTATGGCATTTTCCGTCCGGTTATTTTAATGCCGAAAAAAACGGACTGGAAGAATGAGAAACAACTGCAGTATATCCTCACCCATGAGTATGTGCATATTTATCGTTATGACACAGTCACAAAGCTGCTTGCGGCGTGTGCCCTTTGTGTCCATTGGTTTAACCCTTTTGTGTGGGTGATGTACAGGCTCTTTAACCGTGATATCGAGCTGGCCTGTGATGAGAGCGTTATACGGCAATTCGGAGAAAAGTCAAAATCTGCCTATTCGCTGATGCTGGTCAACATGGAAGCGGCAAAAAGCGGACTGTTGCCATTTTGTAACAACTTTAGTAAAAATGCTGTCGAAGAAAGGATTACAGCGATTATGAAAATGAAAAAAACCTCATTATTTGCAATTTGTATTGCCGCAATGTTGATTGTGGGCGTGACGACTACTTTTGCGACTTCCGCAGCCGGCAGTGGCAGGGAAAGTAATACTGTTCAGGGCACAGATTTTTCTGATGAAGAATTTGACAAGCTGCTTTCGGAACCTGACACCGGAAGGGGCGGACAGGAAAGGATAGAGAAAGAACAGGAGAGCCGGGAATATCCTAATGGCACAGAGGAAGATTACCGTTCCTTATTGGAATTGAAAACAGCCGATTACCAAGCCAGGTCAGTTGCAGACTTTAACATGGATTTACTGGAATGGGCAAATGAAAGTTATGAACGAATGGAACGGATCAATATTGATATTGCCCAGCAGGATTTTTCCGTGAATCTGGACAGTGACGAACTTTCTTTTGTGGCATTGACCACATGGCTTTCCGGAGTGGAAAATGGAAAATATGTGCAAAGTATTAACACAGGACGGAAAGAGGAAGACCCTGGCTGTAATCAATATCTTCCGTCAAAAACAGCGGAAGAAAACGGATACAACGCCTGGTGCGATTTATTCTATCAGTTTTCCTATCATATCGCGGACAAGGAGACGCTTACTGTCGGGGAACGTGACTATTGTATCGGCAGTATGATGAACGGGGTACAGGATTTTTGGAACGAAACAGATCTTGAAGAAATGTTAAGCATGACAAAAGATGATGTGATAAGTAAGCTGAAAGAAATTGCAGAAGAGTACAGTAATGATGACATCTCAATTACAATTCATGAAGACTCTGTAGGTTTTGAAAAGATGGACGAACGAGACAGGGGAAGGCGGGATATCTATGCAGTGGAAAGGGTTGAGCATCAGCCCCTGTAATCTGTGTCCGAGAGAGTGTCTGGCACACAGGGCAGAGGGACAGCGGGGATTTTGTCAGGCGGACGATGGGATCAGGGTGGCGCGGGCGGCGCTGCATCCGTGGGAGGAACCGTGCATTTCCGGACCAAAGGGTTCCGGGACGGTATTCTTTGCGGGCTGTAATCTGCGCTGTGTCTACTGCCAGAATTATGAGATCGCGGCCGGCGGAAAAGGAAAAGCGGTGACAGCAAAGCAGCTGGCGGACATTTTTTTAAACCTGCAGGCAAAAGGGGCGGCCAATATCAATCTGGTCACGCCGGATCATTATGTGACCGGCGTGGCGGAGGCCGTGCTGCTGGCCAGAGACAGCGGGCTTGCGCTGCCGGTGGTCTACAATGGCAGCGGCTACGAGAAGCGGGAAATGATCAGGGCGCTGGCAGGCATCGTGGACATCTATCTGACGGACTTCAAGTATATGGATCCGGCGTTGGCGGCTGGATATTCGGCGGCTCCTGACTATCCGGAGGTGGCAAAGGGGGCGCTTGGCGAGATGGCAGACACAGTGGAGAGCCGGTCTTTGATGAGAATGGTATGATGCAAAGGGGCGTGATTGTCAGGCATCTTCTTTTGCCCGGGCATAAGAAGAATGCCAGGGATGTGATTCGGTATGTGTTTGAGACCTACGGCGACGCTGTGTATTTGAGCCTCTTGAATCAGTATACACCGTTCGAGCGGCTGCGGG
>CAJTPO010000008.1:0-36178 GCA_910578115.1 uncultured Lachnospiraceae bacterium
TAGAAGGAAGGGTATACATAAGGCCATGTAGAACGAAAAACCAAGACGTTCTACTTCTTGTACCCCAATCCCTCTATTTTCGTACCAGATACAGAGAAATGTCCATCCTCTTGGCTCATTCATCTGAGATATGTAACTAAAAATTCCTTGAAAAATAAGGAAAAAAGACTTGACTTAATAGGGAGGAAAATGAATGAGAAAAAGAAAATTAAATCAGCGGTTTAAGCCGAAATCCAGTCAGCGATAGATCACTGTATAGAGCAGGGTATTCTTACAGATATCTTGAAATCAGAGAAAAGTGAGGTGCTTCATATGATTTTTCTGACGGAATATGATGAGAAAAAACACTTACGGCATACGTTTGAAGAAGGTAAAGAAGAGGGCCGCGAGGATAAACTGCTTGAACAGATCCGAAAAAAGCGTGCTAAAGGCAGGAGCGTTGAAACAATCGCGGAAGAATTAGAGGAGGACGTCGAGACGATTCGCTGTCTGCTGGAGCGGTGTCAGGACAGATAGAAGCAGGTCTGAATCGGAATATAATACAAATAGTACAGAAAAATATCCATTTTATATCCCAAAAAGTAAGACTATAATACATATAATCAGGGAAATGAAGGAGTGGTCACGCCGGGTCGGCAGGACGAGACGGCGGGGATGTAACGGAAGTCAAAACGGAGGGTTATTGAATGGGCGATTTAAAGTTGGTAAAAAGGTTTGATGTAACGGACGGTTTCTTCGGCAGATACCGGAAGCTGGTGAAGGATGTGGTGCTTCCTTATCAGGAGAACGCGTTGAACGACCGCATCGAGGGCGCAGAGAAAAGCCACTGTATCGAGAATTTCCGCATGGCGGCGGAGAAGCTGCGCACGGGCAGCTGCGACGGTGAATTCTACGGTATGGTATTTCAGGACAGCGATGTGGCGAAATGGCTGGAAGGGGCTGCCTACTCTCTGGCGCAGAATCCGGATCCGGAACTGGAGAAGCGCTGCGATGAAATCATAGAATTGATCGGCAGCGCACAGCATGAGGACGGGTATCTGAATACCTATTTTACCGTCAAGGAGCCGGATAAGCGGTGGACGAATCTTCACGAGGCGCATGAACTGTACTGTGCGGGACATATGATCGAGGCGGCAGTTGCCTACGCGGAGTGTACCGGCAAGGCAAGGCTTCTGGAGATCATGTGCGGCATGGCGGATCATATCTACAAACATTTCATCGAAGAGGGAGCGGCGGGGTATCCCGGACATCCGGAGATCGAGCTGGCGCTCATGCGTCTGTTCCGCTGCACGAAGGAAGAGAAGTACAAGGAGCTGGCGCTTCACTTTATCAATGTAAGAGGCGTTGACAGCGATTATTATAAGAAGGAAAAGAGCACAAGCGGCTGGACGGTATGGGGCAGCAATGCGGTGGACACAGAATATAACCAGTGCTCCGAACCGGTGAGGATGCAGAAGAAGGCGGTAGGCCATGCGGTGAGGGCGGTCTATCTTTATACCGGTATGGCGGATGCGGCCATGGAGACGGGGGATGCCACATTGACGGAGGCGTGCAGAACCCTGTGGAATAATATCACGCAGAGCAGGATGTACGTGACGGGCGCAATCGGCTCCGCCTATGAGGGAGAAGCGTTCACGAAGGACTATCACCTGCCCAACGATACGGCTTATGCGGAGACGTGTGCGGCCATTGGCCTGATCTTTTTTGCCAATAAGATGCTGTATCTGGAGAGAGACCGCAAATATGCGGATGAGATGGAGCGCGCTCTGTACAACTGTGTTCTGGCGGGTATGCAGCTGGACGGCACGAAATTTTTCTATGTGAATCCGCTGGAAGCGCTGCCGGGTATTTCCGGGGAAGCGCAGACCCATAAACATGCATTGCCTGTGCGGCCGAAATGGTTTGCCTGCGCGTGCTGCCCTCCCAATGTGGCAAGGCTTCTGGCATCCCTGTCGGAATATGCATGGCATGTGCTTCCGGACAGGCTGTTTTCCAATCTTTTTATAGACGGGACACTGGATCTGCGGGATACCTTCGGCGGCAGGATCAGGCTGGAGACGGCATATCCTTATGGCAATAAGATCACCTATCGGTTTGAGCCGGAGGAGGAGACGATGTCCGTACCGCTGGCGATCCGCATCCCGGCGTGGAGCACAGGCACGGTGATCTGTCTGAACGGAAAACCTGTCAAATATGAGATGGAAGAGAGCGGCTATGCATTCCTGTACAGAGATTTCAAGGCCGGTGATGAGCTGACGGTAGAACTTGAGATGCCGGTGAGAAAGGTATATACCTGCAATAAGGTGTCGGCCAATACCGGAAAAGCAGCGGTTCAGAGAGGGCCGTTGATTTACTGCGCGGAAGGCGTGGACAATGCCGGTGATGTGCTCTCCCTTTCACTGAAAAAAGGCGGCAGCGTCACGGTCGGCGAATATCTGCCGGATAAGCTGTTCGGGATACAGGAGCTGTATGCGGAAGGATATCGTGATACAGGAGCTGAGACGCTCTACAGCTACGAAACGCCGGCGGCGGAGGCATGTCAGATCACGCTGATCCCCTACTACGCATGGGGCAACCGTGGTCTGAACCAGATGCGGGTGTGGATACCGGAAAAATGATGCATGAGTTTGACAAAAGGCGGAGATATGCGTATATATGCATATCACTGCCTTTTGTTTTGGCTGTGGGCTGCGGTATTGCAAGCAAGCATGACAAAAATATTTGATTGTATCTATATCTGATTCCGGCTATACTGTAATAGTCCGGTATATTTTTTTTCATCCTGCACATGCTATGCGGGAAACATGTGACAGGAGGATGAAAAAGAAATGGATTATAATAATTTACCGCTGGATCTGGGCGTAGCGATCACTACAAACCGTGCGGCGATGGATCGGTTTGTGGATATGACGGATGACGAGAAGGAAGAGTTTATTGAGAGAAGCCGCGGCGTAATGTCCGGGAAAGAGATAGAGAAACTGGTGAATTCTCTGGCAAAAGAGGAGGAGCCGGATCTTCATCTTGAGGATGTCAATGATATTTTCAAAGGGCCGGGCATTGGCTGAACCTGCATTATGAAAGGATAAGGATACGGGATATGATGAAAATACAGCTGCCGGATAAAGTGCATGGAATCATTGAAACGCTGATTGCGGCGGGATATGAGGCGTATGCCGTCGGCGGCTGTATTCGCGATTCGGTATTGGGCAGAGAGCCCAGTGATTGGGACATTACCACATCTGCGAAACCGGAGGACGTGAAAAGGATTTTTGCAAGGACTATCGATACCGGGATTAAGCATGGTACGGTGACGGTGATGATGGATCATGAGGCTTTTGAGGTGACCACATACCGTATTGATGGAGTGTATGAGGATGGGCGGCATCCGAAAGAGGTAACTTTTACGGCGAGTCTGGAAGAAGACCTGAGGCGACGGGATTTTACCATGAATGCGATGGCTTATAATGAGCAGACAGGACTGGTGGATATTTTCGATGGGATACGCGATATGGAGGCGGGAGTGATCCGCTGTGTGGGCAATGCAGAGGAGCGCTTTACGGAGGATGCGCTGCGGATACTGAGAGCAGTTCGTTTTTCCGCACAGCTGGGATACGAGATTGCGGAGGATACAAAGAGTGCTGTCAGAAAGCTGGCGCCGAATCTTAAGAAAATCAGTGCGGAGCGTATTCAGACGGAACTGGTTAAACTGCTTGTCTCTGATCATCCGGACTATTTGCGCATCGCATATGAGACGGGAATCACGAGACAGGTTCTTCCGGAATTTGATCTCTGCATGGAGACTCCTCAGAATAATCCGCATCATTGCTACAGCGTAGGAGAGCATATCCTGCATGCCATGCTGGAAGTGAGGCCGGATAAGGTGCTGCGGCTGGGTATGCTTTTTCATGATATCGGGAAGCCACAGACGCTGACAATAGACGAGAAAGGTATCACGCATAATAAAAAACATGCGGTCGTTGGGGAACAGATGACAATGCAGATCCTGCGCCGCTTGAAGTTTGACAACGATACAATTCGGAAAGTGACTAAGATTGTGCTCTGCCATGACCAGGAAGTGGGAGCTTCTCCAGCCGGGGTCCGGCGGTCGGTGAACAGGATCGGAGAAGATATTTTCCGGATGCTTTTTGACGTAAAGCGTGCGGATATTCTGGCGCAGAGCGATTATCTTCGGGAAGAAAAACTTGCCAGGCTGGCATACATATATGATCTCTACGATGAAATCTGCAGAAAGCAGGAATGTGTAAGCCTGAAAGACCTGGCAGTGACGGGAAGTGATCTGATCGCGCTTGGAGTGCCGCCCGGCCGGGAGATTGGGGTCATTTTACATGAACTTTTGGAGATCGTGCTGGAAGAGCCGGAACGCAACACAAGGGAGGAACTGATCCGCGTGTACGCTGAGCGCAGAAAATGCGCAGAGCTGTTGCCTTAGATATTCTTTTCATACTTTTCACTCAGCTTTCATAAGATAAGATAGACGAGAAAGCGGGGGGTATTCGTGTGAATGATAGAGCTGTCAGTTTATTGGACCATTATGATATAGAGGTAATCCGTACCTGGAAGGGTCGTGGGGCGATCCTTTGTGAATCGGATAAGGGACTGTTGATTTTAAAAGAGTACAGCGGACCGGTTGATAAGGTAAAGTTTCAGGATTTTCTGTTAAGGCATATCAACGGAAGCGGTATGGTGCAGGTGGAGTCTATCCTGCGGACGAAGGAGGAAGAACTGATCGTCTCAGACCTGGATGGAACCCCCTATATTTTAAAATCTTACTATGAGGGGAAAGAGTGCAATTACAGAGATATCGATGAGTGCAGGCAGGCGGTGTGTACTCTGGCGAGACTGCATACTGCGGCCGATCTTTCCGGGTATGAGGAACTGTGCAGTCAGCCTGTCTATCGAATTGAAAATGAATATCAGAAGCATAACCGGGAATTAAAGAAAGTAAAAAAATTCCTGCATGAGAAGAGCCAGAAAACAGAATTTGAGATTTATTTAATGAAGCATTATGATTATTTCATGAATAATGCCTTGCAAATTACCGATGAATTGCGGTATTATGCCTATGAGGAAGATGATTATGAATTCTCGGTGGTATGTCATGGAGACTATCAGTATCATAACATTCTGCGGACTGATACAGGTAATGTACTGATTAATTTCGAGAAGTGTATACGGGATTATCCGGTACGGGATCTCTATCTGTATCTACGGAAACTGTTGGAAAAAAATAACTGGTCGCAGACACTTGGGAATTTGCTTCTGGAGAGTTATAATGGAGTCAGGAATCTGACAGACAGGGATTACAGGCAGTTATATTACCGGCTGGCATATCCCGAGAAATTCTGGAAGATCGTTAATTTTTATTATAACACGGGTAAAGCATGGATTCCTGGCAGAAATATGGAGAAGATCGAGAAATTGTTCGCCCAGGAGCGGGAGAAGCAGCTTTTTCTGGAGTATACTTTTAAAAAATAATTCCTTTTTCGGAATTATGGGCCTGTTGAGGGGCAAAATGCTTAAGCCGGTAAGGAACATTTTTCCGAAAAGGAAAAATAAAGAGGAATGGAAAGGATAAGGATTCAGGATGCACGGAAGAATTTCACAGGCAGTAACGGTTATCATGATCATGGTATTATTGATCACCGGATGTACATCGCAGGCTTTTAATATCGGTATGGCCAAAGACAAGGAGCATAATGTGGTGGACACCGGGTTCAGTGTGAGTACAGTCGGGAGCTACGATTCAGCGGATACGGCAGTTGTCATGGATGTGGATCAGGAGAACAGCTGTGTTATTTTCATGAATATGGATACGGGCAGGCAATATACCTTATATTATGACGGTACTACTTATGTGACGGATAAATATGACGGGCCGATGACGATTTCCCAGATCAGGGCGGGAGATGTGGTTGATGTTAATTTCTTAAAGGGAAAGAGACAGATCGCAAATATCAAGGTGTCTCCCAGTGCATGGGTTTATGAAAATATAGATAATTATGATCTGGGCGGCATCAACAAAACAGCAAGCATTGGTTCCAGTACCTACTCTCTTCCGGATCAGGCGGTTGTCCTTTCAGAGGGAAAGCGTGTTGAAGTGATGGATGTGGTGGCGCAGGACCGGGTAACTATCCGTGGTATTGACCACAGGATCTACAGTATCAATGTGGAAAGGGGACATGGTTATCTGCGGCTGCGGAACGAACAGCCTCTGATCGGTGGTTGGATTGAAGTGGGGAATACTGTGATCAGAGAGATTACGGACGATATGCTTCTGGTGGTACCGGAAGGCAGTTATCAGGTTGCTTTATCCAATGACGGCATCAGCAGCACTAAGGATATTGTGATCGAGAGAGATAAAGAAACGGTACTGGATGTAGGAGATATTGAGATCGTTGAGGATAAGGTCGGCAGGATTCTGTTTTCGGTTAAGCCGGCAGACACGGAAGTCAGTATAGACGGCGAGTCCGTAGATATCGGCAGTGCGGTTGAACTGCCCTACGGTATTCATCAGGTTCATTTGGAAGCGGAAGGGTATGATTCTCTTACGAAATATATTCAGGTAGGTTCGGAATACGCAAAGCTTTCCTTTGCACTGGAGAAAAAGAAGGAAGATACTTCCACGATCAGTGACAACACTCTGGAATTGAAAGAACCGGAGAGCAGTAAGCCTGATGATACCGACCAGGAGGAGGATACCATAACACCGACCACGAGCAATAAAGTCTACATTGATTCACCAAAGGGTGTAGAAGTATATGTGGACAATAATTATATTGGTATCGCGCCTGTCAGCTTTAAGAAGAATATAGGAAGTCATACCGTGACGCTGCGAAAGAGCGGATATAAAACCAAGAGTTATACGATCTATTTATACAATGACGGAGAGGACATCACGTATTCCTTTGCAGAGCTGGAGAAGGAAAAGGAAACTGTCAGTGGAAACTCGACTGACAAAAAGCCCTCATCGGACAGCAGTAAAAATCCGTCGAGTGACAGTACGAAGAATCCGTCGTCAGGCAGCAGCACGGAGAATCCGTCATCAGGCAGCAGTACGGAGAATCCATCATCGGGCAGCAGCACGGAGAATCCATCATCGGGCAGCAGCACGGAGAATCCGTCATCAGGCAGCAGCACGGAGAATCCCTCATCGGACGGCAGCACGGAGAATCCACCGTCAGACGGCAGCACGGAAACGCCGCCATCGGACGGCAGCACAGAGACTCCACCGTCAGATGGCAGCACGGAAATACCACCATCGGACGGCAGCACGGAGAATCCCTCATCAGGCAGCAGTACGGATACCCCTCCCAGTGGAGATGAAAATGATGCACCGAGATTTCCGTATTAAATAAGTGCAGGTCCGGTTGCGTTGAGATAGAGGCAGTGTAGAAATGGTGGAAAATATGGATCAGAAATATACATACGAAGATTTCCTCAGGATCATCAAGACGCTCAGGGGAGAAAGCGGCTGCCCCTGGGACAGGGTTCAGACTCATGAGAGCCTGAAACCCTGTATGATGGAAGAGGCGGCAGAGCTGCTTGCGTCCATCCGTATCTATGACCAAACGGGTAATCCGGAGAATATGCAAGAGGAGCTTGGGGATGTACTCCTGCAGGTTGTAATGCATGCGGAGATCGCAGCGGAAGAGGGCCTGTTCACGATGGAGGATGTGGTGGATGAAGTCAGCCGTAAGATGATTCGCAGGCATCCGCATGTGTTTGGGACATGCAGTGCAGATACTTCCGAGGAAGCGCTTGTTAACTGGGAGGAGATCAAGAAAGAAGAGAAAAAGCATAAAGAGTGGATTGACTCTCCACTGCGGGAAATTCCCCGGGAGCTGCCGGCACTGACCAGGGCGGCTAAAGTGCTGAAAAGAATTGATAAGAATTATGAGAAGGGGAATTCCTATGAGCAGAATGTGGAGTCGCTGCAGGAGGCGGTGGAAGCGCTGAGAACATGCAGCCATGAACCGTACAGCAGGGAACTCGAGAAGATCATGGGAGATATTCTCATGCGGGTATCAGACATTGCCAGAATTGCTAAAATCTCGCAGGAGCAGGTGCTTACGGACAGAGTGGAGGATCTGATCGAGAAATATGACGGCACGGACCCGGATGGCAGATTTTCATATTAAGGAAAAGTGAGTTGGAACAGTGCGGTCGGGCCTGCATATTTAAGGCGCCAAACTGTAACAAAATGCCTTAAAATGGCGAAAAAAAAGCCATCTTTCTGCTTGACAACAGGGGAAAAAGCGTATATAAATAGGTGTAGGCGTTTCAAAAGAGGAACATCTAATAATAAAATGAAGACTCATTTAAGGAGGAGTTCAAGATGAACAAAACAGAATTAGTTGCAGCTATGGCTGATCAGGCAGGATTATCCAAAAAAGACGCAGAGAAGGCATTAAAGGCTTTTACAGATGTTGTTGCTGACGAGTTGAAGAAAGGCGGCAAAGTACAGTTGGTAGGTTTTGGTACTTTTGAGGTTTCCGAGAGAGCAGCCAGAGAAGGCAGAAATCCTCAGAGCGGTGAGGTTATGAAGATTGCAGCTTCCAAGGCTCCTAAATTCAAAGCCGGCAAGGCATTAAAGGACATGCTTAACGCATAAGTCATATGAGCGAAAGTAAAGGCCTGTATGCAGACGCATATAGGCTTTTTGATTGTGAGGGAACGGTTGAGATATCCGGACTATTGTAAAGCGTTCAGGTGGTCCGGATACGTGCAGCAGTGCAGGAATCCGAACCGTTACGGACAGTAATCGAGAAGGAGGCATGGTTTAAAATGAGACTGGACAAATATTTAAAGGTTTCCCGCCTGATCAAACGCCGTACAGTGGCGAATGAGGCATGTGATGCGGGCAGAGTGCTGGTGAATGACAAGCCGGCGAAGGCTTCCGTCAATGTGAAAGTGGGAGACGTTATTGCTATTCAGTTCGGCAACAAAGAGGTAAAGGTAGAGGTTCTGGATGTACAGGAAACCGTCCGCAAAGAGGAAGCCAAAGAGTTATTTCGTTATCTGCCCTGAATGACATACGGCATGCGGACGGTTTTTGGCATGCAGGACGGAAGATAGATTGTAAAACAGGTATATTCGTTCAGAGTCTGACATACATTTAATTAATAAGTCTTTGCCTTATGGGAGGTATGTATGGAAGATTTGAACAGTGTGAACAGAAAACCGCACAAGTTGTTGCTTACCAATCGAAGGACATGTAACATAAGCGGTGTCAACGATGTGTTATCGTTTGATGTCAATGAGATCCTGCTCGAGACGGAGCAGGGGATGCTGATGATCAAAGGCAGCGAACTGCATGTCAGCCGATTATCTCTGGATAAGGGAGAGGTAGATGTAGACGGACGGATCGACAGTTTTACCTATTCGGAAAACGCGGGCTATGGAGCCAAAGGGGAATCACTGCTTGCCAGATTGTTCAAATAAAGTGGGGGATTTGCCGGATATGAGTCAGGATATTGTGCAGGAAGTTATTTTTTTTCTACATTCTATTCTCATGGGCCTGGTGATCACCTTTGCCTATGACTGGATACTGATTCTCAGGGAGCTCTTTGCACACGGCAGATTTTTAATGTCTGTAGAAGATTTTATTTATTGGTTCATGTGCGGGATCAGTGTTTTCTATGTGCTTTACAGGGAGAATAATGGCGTTCTGAGATGGTTTGCCGTGCTGGGGGCTGCTCTTGGAATGCTTTCTTATAAATTGACAATTAAGAATCGATTTATAAATATTATGTCAACATGCATACACAAGATAATGTGGTTCATTTTTCGTGTCATACAAGTTGTGCTAAAACCTCTGAAATGCCTTTTTTCAGCGGCTCGAAGGTGTGTTCGATTCACGGGGAGGAAACTGAAAAATGTGAAAGAATTTATAAAAAAACGGTTGACGGCCTGCATGAAAACAATTAGAATAGTCCTAAGCAAACAGTAGAGAGATGGAAAAGGAGTTCAGGTAACAACATGGCAGGAAAAGCAGCATATCGTAAGAAGCGCCAGAACAAGATGGCTATGCTTTTGGTTACCACAGTTGTTATCATGATGCTGATAGTGGTTTCGGTCAAGAGCATGGAGCTGCGCAGTAAGCGGGCAGCTTATACGGAAAGAGAAGAGGCTCTTTTGCTGGAGATTGAAGCGGAGCAGGCGAGAGCGGAAGAGATAGAGGAGTATGAGAAGTATACACAGACTAAGAAATATGTAGAAGAGATTGCGAAGAATAAGCTTGGTCTGGTGTACGAGGGAGAGATCATATTTAAGGATGAGAATTAAGCAGGTTTTGGAGTCATCTCCGGGATTTGCTTTTTTCTGTTGGAGTGAATAAATTTCCGATAATGTAGACGATACGACGAATAATCCGGACAACCCCCACATATATTGATAGAGACTGATTAAACTGGGGAGGTGTGTCATGAAGAGACAGGCAGAGTGCAGGGACGATAATAAGATTACGATCATACCGGAATATGGAAGACAGAAACTTTTGACTTATGCGGAATCCTTCAGGGATCTGGCGGATCTGTTTGAAAGCGGGGAAGCAGAACCCGGGGCGATGAGCGATCATGACCCGGAGGATCGCAAAGACTATCTCTGGCATCGTAAGCTGCAGGAGAATCAGGAACTTCTGGCAGAGCATTTGAAGGAAATGGCGCATATCATGGCAGAGGTAGCCAGTGAGACATGCCTGTACCGGCCCATGGGGGAAAGAAAGTATAAGCAGATTTCGAAAATGCTCAGGGAGTCGGGGATCCTGCTGCGTAACTTCTTTGAGCTGGAGAGAGAGGACGGGCATATTGAGATCAGTCTGACCATGAAGACGATCTCTGAGAAGTATACGAAACTGGGTGAGCATGTATGCGTGGAAGACGTGGCGGATTTCATTTCAGTGGCGATGAATATGAGACTGCGTGCTGCCAGAAATTCACTGCAGTATCTGACGCCGGATTGGAATACTTATTATTTTATGCAGGAGCCGGATTATTACCTGTTGACCGGGGTTGCAAAGGCGATCAAGGAATCGGAAACGGTGTCAGGGGATAATTACTCGTTCTATGAGGTGGAGAACGGCAGGATGGTGGCATCCTTATCGGACGGTATGGGATCCGGGGAAAAGGCGTGCAGCGATTCGGAGCGCGTGATCGAGAAGATGGAGCGGCTGCTGGAAGCGGGATTCCGTAAAGAGCCGGCGGTGCAGATGATCAACGGAGCTCTGGTGGCAGCCGGCCAGGAAGAAAATATGTCTACGCTGGATCTGTGTGATATTAATCTGTATACCGGAGAATGTGAATTTATGAAAGCGGGAGCTGCATGCAGTTATATTAAACGGGGGCGTCTGGTGGACAGGCTGTCGGCGCTCAATTTTCCGTTAGGAGTTTTCGGGCAGATTGAGCCGGAAACCATGCACAGAGTGCTACAGAGCGGTGATTACGTGATCATGTTGTCGGACGGTATTCTGGATGCGCTCTCTCAGGGGATCGGCGAGGAGATTCTGCCGGAGATCATCGGCAGAACGGAATATACCAATCCGAACGAGATTGCGAATCAGATCCTGGCCTGCTGTCTGAAGCAGAGTAACGGTCAGGTACGGGACGATATGACGGTACTGGTAATCGGGATGTGGAAGAAAGATACGGAAGAAAGTGATGAGTACTACCTACAATAAGGTAAAAAGATTTCTGGATAAATACCGCATGATAGAAGCGGGTGACCTGGTGGCTGCGGGAGTATCGGGAGGTGCAGATTCGGTGTGCCTGCTGCATATTCTGTGTCTGCTGCGGGAAGAGATAAGATTTCGACTGCTGGCGGTGCATGTGGATCATGGGGTGCGGTCTGACTCGGCAGCAGATGCTTCTTACGTGGAAGCTCTTTGCAGAAGGCTTGCGGTTCCCTTCTATCTGCAGAAAGTGGATATGAATGGTTATGCCGCTGAGCACAGGCTGTCTGCGGAAGAGGCGGGGCGGATACTGCGGTACGAGGCTTTTGCCAAAGCGCTGTGGGAACAGAAGCGGGAAGGTGAGCGTTGTAAGAGCGCGGTGGCTCATAACTGTAATGACAGGGCAGAGACGATGCTGTTCCATATGTTTCGCGGCAGCGGACTCAGAGGGCTTGCCTCCATCCAGCCGGTGAGGGGAGCGGTAATCCGGCCGCTGCTTTGTCTGCAGCGGAAGGAGATCGAGGAATATCTTGCGCAGGAGGGGCTGCATTACTGCAAGGACAGTACCAACGATGAGGATACCTATACGCGCAACAGAATAAGGCATCATATTCTGCCGTATGCGGAAAAGGAAATCTGTGCCGGTGCGGCAGCACATATGGGAGAGCTGGCGGAAATTCTCTCGGAGACGGAACGGTATCTGGAAGGGCAGACGAGGAAGCTGTACGAGATGTGTGTACAGGAAGAGTACATGCAGGAGGAATGTGTGCAGGGAGAGTGTGCGGGCACTGTACAGATAATCGGTGAAGGAATACGGCCTGTGAAAACTGTCGTGCAAAGCCTGTGTATCCAGAGTAAATTATTGCTTATGGAAGATCCGGTGTTGTATAAACGGGTGCTGCTTGCCTGCCTGGAACGTCTGACACCGCACAGGAAGGATATTACCGGGCAGCATGTTGCCGATCTGGTGTGTCTGATGACGAAGGGGGGCAGTAAGGAGATCAGCCTTCCTTATGGAATCAGGGCGTATAAGGAGTACGACAGGCTGTATTTAAACAGGAAGGATAAAGGAGCAATAAGGTCTGTAGGAGTAAAAGAGCCGGAAGATGCAGCAAGTGCGGCAGGCTGCATGGCGGTTTCGGACAGCAGTCACGTATACGAAATAGAGCCTCCCATGAAGATCCGGCTGACGGGGGAAGGGATTTTTGTCTTCCGTTTACTGGAAAAGGGGGCTGGATTCATAGAAAAAGAGCAAAATATTCCACGAAATAGATATACGAAATGGTTTGATTATGATAAAATAACTACGTCTTTGATACTTCGTACGCGGCGGCAGGGGGATTATCTGACGATTGATGGCGCGATGCATACGAAGTCGGTCAAACAATACATGATCAATGAGAAAATCCCGAAAATGCAGCGAGACAGTATGCATTTATTGGCTGACGGATCCCACATCCTGTGGATTCCGGGTTACCGGATCAGCCAGAAGTACAAAGTGGAAGAAAGTACAGAGCGTATTTTGGAAGTGCGGCTCGAAGGAGGAAGCGATGGCGGAACGAATCGAAGTGTTGTTGAGTGAAGAGGAAGTGGATAAGAGGATTCAGGAGATCGGGGATCAGATTTCCAGAGATTATGCTGGGAAACAGGTACATTTAGTCTGTGTGCTTAAGGGCGGCAGCTTTTTTATGTGTGAGCTTGCCAAGCGGATTACAGTACCGGTATCTTTGGATTTCATGTCGGTGTCCAGTTATGGCGGGGACACGAAGTCCAGCGGTGTGGTGAAGATTGTGAAGGATCTGGACGAATCGCTGTCAGAGAAGCATGTACTGGTAGTGGAAGACATTGTGGACTCCGGAAGGACGCTCAGCTATCTGCTGGAAATGCTGAAAGACAGAGGTCCGGCGGATGTGAAGCTGTGTACACTTTTGGACAAACCGGAGAGAAGAGTGGTTGAAGTGAAGGTGGATTATACGGGATTTGAGATTCCCGATGAGTTTGTGGTGGGATATGGACTTGATTACGACCAGAAATACAGGAATCTGCCCTATATCGGCGTTGTGAAATTTGACTGATCATGACGGAAAAGAATATGCTTTATGAAAGAGGTTTGCTTTGAACAGGAATAATAAGAGTTTCTACATGTATTTTGTGATCATCATGGGATTGCTGTTGTTTACCGTATGGATCGGGACGATCAGAATCCAGGACAGCAGCTATACGAAAGGCGAGTTTGTCAGCCAGATGGAGAACAATGAGGTAGCCATCGTCAAGATCTGTCCCAACAAGAATACCGCTGCCGGTTCGTTGGAGGTGACACTGAAAAGCGGCGAAGAAAGACTGTTGAACGTGACGGATATTTCTGAGGCGGAGGCACTGGTGCGCAGTTACAATCTGGATCCGGTGGTGGAGAGTGTGCCGGAGGAGAGCTGGTTTTTAAACAGCGTGTTTCCGATCCTGATCGTGGTGGTGGTCTGTGTTTTCTTTTTCGTGATGATGAATGCGCAGAATTCGGCCGGCGGCGGTGGTAACGGCAAGATGATGAATTTCGGCAGGAGCCGGGCCAGGCTGACGCTGGGCGGAGAGAATAAGATCAAGCTGGACGGTGTGGCAGGCCTGAAGGAAGAGAAAGAAGAGCTGCAGGAGATTGTGGAATTTCTGCGGGAGCCGGGCAAGTTTACGAAAGTGGGGGCACGTATTCCCAAGGGTGTTCTTCTGGAAGGTGCGCCGGGTACCGGTAAGACGCTGCTTGCCAAGGCGATCGCGGGGGAGGCCAACGTTCCCTTCTTCAGCATTTCCGGCTCGGACTTCGTGGAGATGTTTGTCGGCGTGGGCGCTTCCCGCGTGCGCGATATGTTTGCGGAGGCGAAACGGCATGCTCCGTGTATTATTTTTATTGATGAGATCGATGCGGTGGCAAGACGCCGCGGTACCGGTATGGGCGGCGGCCACGATGAGCGTGAGCAGACGCTGAATCAGCTGCTTGTGGAGATGGATGGTTTCGGCGTCAACGAGGGCATTATCGTGATGGCAGCCACCAACCGTGTGGATATATTAGACCCGGCGATCTTAAGACCGGGCCGTTTCGATCGTAAGATCACGGTGGCGGCGCCAGATGTGCGGGGCCGGGAAGATATTCTGAAAGTCCATGCCCAGAATAAACCGCTGGGGGACGATGTGGATCTTTCACAGATTGCACAGACTACGGCGGGCTTTACGGGAGCGGATCTGGAGAACCTTCTGAACGAGGCGGCCATCAATGCCGCCATGGAGAAGCGTGTATTCGTAAAGCAGGACGATATCAAACGGGCCTTTGTCAAGGTAGGTATCGGCGCGGAGAAGAAGAGCCGTATTATCTCTGACAAGGAGAAGAGGATTACGGCTTATCATGAAGCCGGGCATGCGATCCTGTTTCATGTACTACCCGATGTGGGGCCGGTGTATACGGTGTCCATCATTCCTACAGGTATTGGTGCGGCGGGCTATACCATGCCTCTTCCGGAAAAGGACGAGATGTTCCTGACCAAAGGCAGGATGCTTCAGGATATTATGGTCTCGCTGGGCGGGCGTATCGCGGAGGAGATTATTTTTGATGACATCACGACAGGTGCGTCCAGCGATATCAAGAAAGCCACGAAGGTTGCCCGCAGAATGGTGACACGTTACGGCATGTCGGACAATATCGGTGTGATCAACTATGACGATGATGATGACGAGGTGTTTATCGGCAGAGATCTGGCGCACGCCAAGGGCCACAGCGAGGTGGTTTCCGGGGAGATTGACCGGGAAGTGAAGGCAATTATTGACGACTGCTACGAGAAGGCGAAAGCAATGATTTTAGAGCAGGAGGATGTACTGCACAAGTGTGCCGAATTGCTGCTTAAGAAGGAGAAGATCAATCGTTCCGAGTTTGAGGCGCTTTTTGACACTGCTTATCCGCAGCCGGAAACGCCGGAAATCAAGCTGTAGCGAGGGAGGTTACGCTGCATGCAGGACAGTTTATTTGGGGATTGTGCAATTTTCACAAAAACAGATAGTCAAATTTGTAATATTTGTGAATCCTTAGTATTGTAGACAGGTACATGCTATGCTATTATACTACTTGTAACCCCCCAATACATTATATAGTTTTTGCTATACCCCATAAGAAAGAAATACCTTCTCTAAAAAAGGCAGCGACCGAAAAGCTGCCTTTTTTACTTGCCCTAAACGAGCGCAGCTCGTTTTCTGCTTGAACATCTACCCTATATAGTATAGAATAGATTATATGTCTATCGACTGATTAAAGAAAGGCAGAAAGCATGGATATAAGCCAATTTCAGAGAGCAGAGAAGAATCAGCAGTATATAGCAGGGATGCGTCCGGTTATTAATAAAGAAGCCCTGTTTTCAGATACCACAGAGGACTACGTTTATCCTCCGGAGCCAAGCGCTTACGGGGAGGTCACCATCCGCTTCCGGTCAGCCAGAAATAATATTGACAGAGTGTTTTTTGTATGCAAGGATGAGAAGCACATCATGTTGAAGACGGAGACGGATAACTATTTTGATTACTATTCCTATTCTGTACAGCTTGATAATGAGAAGCTGGTCTATTATTTTGAAATACGCGTAGGCAGGATCGACTGCTTCTATGACACACGCGGCATCTGCAAAGATATCAATGAATATTATCATTTTCAGATCATTCCGGGATTTAAGACGCCGGACTGGGCGAAGGGAGCCGTGTTCTATCAGATCTACGTGGATCGGTTCTACAACGGAGATCCTTCTAACGATGTGCTGACGAATGAATATCAGTATATCGGGGATAAGACGGTCAGGGTGGAGGATTGGAATAAATATCCGGCAGCTATGGGGGTACGCGAATTCTATGGCGGCGATCTGCAGGGCGTTCTTGATAAGATGGATTATCTGCAGGATCTGGGTGTGGATGTGATTTACTTTAATCCATTGTTTGTATCGCCTTCCAATCATAAGTATGATATTCAGGATTATGATTATATAGATCCTCATGTGGGCAGGATCGTCCACGATGAGGGGGAGCTGCTGCCGCATGACCAGCATGAGAACCGGTTCGCCACCAGATATATCGACCGGGTATCTAATAAGCAGAATCTGGAAGCCAGTAATGAGCTTTTTGCCAATGTGGTGCAGGAAGCCCACAGAAGAGGAATGAAGGTGATCCTGGACGGGGTATTCAATCACTGCGGATCCTTTAACAAATGGAT
The DNA here is from genome assembly GCA_910578115.1 of uncultured Lachnospiraceae bacterium. Taxonomy (GTDB): domain Bacteria; phylum Bacillota; class Clostridia; order Lachnospirales; family Lachnospiraceae; genus UBA3282. The sequence continues at coordinate 16,917 of CAJTPO010000008.1, forward strand.
GGACAGAGAACGCATTTATGAACATGCTTCCGGTTATGAGAAAGGCGCCTATGTGGCACAGGACAGTCCATACCACACGTATTTTCATTTTCACGACAACAATAAATGGCCCTATAATGGTTCCTATGACGGGTGGTGGGGGCATGACACGCTGCCTAAGCTGAATTACGAGAATTCCCAGCAGTTGGAGGACTATATTCTGTATATTGCGCGGAAATGGATTGCGGATCCTTATCACATAGACGGCTGGCGGTTGGATGTGGCGGCGGATTTGGGGCATACGCCGGAATATAACCATTATTTTTGGAAAGAATTCCGCAGAGCGGTGAAGATGGGAAATCCGGAAGCCATCGTGCTGGCAGAGCATTACGGGAGTCCGAAAGAATGGCTGCAGGGCGATGAGTGGGATACCGTGATGAACTATGATGCTTTTATGGAGCCGGTGACATGGTTTTTAACCGGTATGCAGAAGCACAGCGACGATTACCGGGAAGATCTGCGGGGGAATGCAGACAGCTTCTGGGGAGCCATGCTGCACCACAGCGCCAGCTTTACTACACCTTCCCTGCAGGTGGCGATGAATGAGCTGTCCAATCATGATCATTCCCGATTTCTGACCAGAACCAACAGGAAAGTGGGGAGGACCAACACACTAGGACCGGAGGCGGCCAATACGGGTGTGAATAAGGCGGTCATGCGTGAAGCGGTGGTCATCCAGATGACCTGGCCCGGAGCGCCCACCATTTATTACGGTGATGAGGCGGGCGTATGCGGTTTCACCGATCCGGATAACAGGCGTACGTATCCCTGGGGGCATGAAGATCAGGAGCTGATCGCATTTCACAGGGAAATAATCAGGATCCACAAGAGCCACAGAGAGTTTCTGACAGGCTCCATTAAGCAGATGGAGAGTGATTACAATGTGATCGGGTACGGCAGATTCACAAGGGAGGGACAGTCCGTGATCCTGATTAATAATAACGATTATGAGATCACGAAAGAGCTGTTCGTATGGCATCTGGGTGTGCCCAAGGAGTGTATGATCAAACAGCTGCTGCTGACTACAGTGGACGGATTTACTACGGAAGAGAAAGAGTATCCGGTCAGAGCCGGTAAAGTCTCCATAACCCTTCCGCCCACGTCCGCCATTATCCTGCGGTATGAGGATGAAGAGATCAGCAGTTTTATGGAATACAGATAATTGGAGGAAAGACCGGAGGGATACATGAGTTATCCTGCCGGTCTTTCTTATGGAATATACGGACATTATTATAGTACATACTTGACAGAATGATAAGTGAAATGTATAATTTAACCGTGTTACAAATGTAACACGGTTGAGGAGAGGAAGAGTCCTAAGAGCAAAGCGCTTCGGAATGGAGGTATAAATGAGTGTTATTGGAGAATTCTGTGGAGAGATAATTAAGATAATTTTTTCGATGACATTTACCGGTAGTATAATTTCATTTTTTCTATTTATTTTAAAACCGCTCATAAAGGATAAACTTCCTAAATCATTTCAATATTATATGTGGATTTCAGTCGTGATAGCTTTGATGCTGCCTGTATCCAGGATCATTGTTATTCCTGTGTCGGGTAGTTCGGTAATGCCAATAAAGAACGAACAAATAATCCCGCAGATTACTTATTCGTCAGACACTGCAGTTAATTTATTTGTTTGTTGGCAGACAGGAATGATTTTGGTTCTTGGCTTTCATATATTATGTTATGTGTTTTATGTACGGAGGCTGCGCAGACATAATATAAGTGCAGAACGGCAGGAAACAGAGTTGCTGAATAACCTGTTAAAAGGAAAAGGTACTTTACAGTTATATAAAAACCTAATTTTGGAAACGCCAATTCTGATCGGTTTCTTCCGTCCTGCAGTTATTTTGCCTGATCAGGAATATGAAGACGTGCAGCTTCGAAATATTCTGATGCATGAAATTACACATAGGAAAAGGCACGACATTTTCGTGAAGTGGCTGTTGATTTTTGTCGGAGCAGTTCACTGGTTTAATCCAATGATTTATTTTGTACGTCGAGAGGTGAATCAGGCTTGTGAATTAGCGTGCGATGAATCTGTTATAAAACGATTTGATATCAGTGAAATGCAGCAGTACGGAAACACTTTAATTGCAGTTGCGGCTGATTCGATAAGAAGGACACCTTTTTCGGTTACTATGTTTGAAGACAAAAAAATTTTGAAAGAAAGGTTAGCTGCTATTATGAAACATAAAAAGTATTCAAAAAGAACAGTTATTACAGCAGGCGTTATTCTGATGATTATTGTCTGCGGTATTATGGGAGTCAGTACATTGCGTAGTGCAGGAAACGCGCAAATAAACAGTAGCTATGTGGATAATTATCCTTTGCCTTCTGATCAAAAGCGCATTAAAGAGATTGAACTGAAAAAATCTTTACGGGACTGTTATAAAAACAAAATTACCGAAGCCTATGTGTTTTTAAGTGATTCAGATGATGAGATTACTGATGCTTATATTACTGTTATCGGCAAAGAAGAGAAACCCGATTCTGAAATGCAGAGAGGAATAAAATCTCTTGCATCTGAGGAACTGAAATTGGATGTTGAAAGTATTTACGTTGATTATATTGATTTTGAGTCATTTACTTCCAACCAAAAGTAGATGAGTAAAAGCGCCTGCATTACGCAGGCATTTTTTGGAGAAAGGGAATCATCATGATGAGGAGTAAGCATAGTGATAATGAGAAGAACAGGAAAAATAAACAGAATATGAGATAATGTGTCGGATAATGACACAACTTTGACACATCTATAGTATATACTGTTGCAAGAAAATTTGGTAACACGGGCAGTCATACGGCATACCGATCCGGCTGTATGGTGCGGGTTTGTTATATAGATGAGGAGTGTTCAGCAATGCAGAAAATCCTGATCGTCGAAGACGACGCGGCCATCGCTAATCTGATCAAGATCAATCTGGAGACGGAGGGCTACAGATGTACCTGCGCTTTTGACGGCAAAGCCGGGGCAGATCTGATCGAGGAGGAGCAATTTGACCTGATCCTGTTAGACATTATGCTGCCGGAGATTGACGGTTATGAACTGCTTGAATATATCAAGCCGATGGGAACACCGGTGATCTTCCTGACGGCGAAGGGCAATGTCGATGACCGTATTAAGGGATTAAAACTGGGAGCGGATGATTATATTGTCAAGCCGTTTCAGGTGGGAGAACTGACTGCGCGGGTGGAGGCTGTGCTGCGGCGATATGGGAAGGCAGGCCAGAAGCTGTCTTTTGCGGATGTGGAGATTGACGTGATCTCCCGGACTGTAACACAGGCGGGCGTCCCGGTGGAGTTGACGATCAAGGAGTTTGATTTGCTGGTAGAACTGATGCAGAACAAGAACGTAGCGCTGTACCGGGAGCGCATCTACGAGAAAGTTTGGGGCGGGTCTTTTATGGGTGATACCCGTACATTGGATTCTCATATCCAGCGTCTGAGGAAAAAGCTGGGCTGGGAGAACTATATCAGGACGGTGTTTCGGATCGGATACCGCCTGGAAGATGATATATGAAAACGCTGTTCTGTCAGCTGCGGCATGTCCCCTGATATGGACAGATTTGCAGGGTGAAAGAAAGGCAACGGTATGAAACTTTTTCATAAGGTATTCCTCTGCTTTGTGGTCCTCTTTGGGATCGCTTTTCAGGCGGCGGGTGTGCTGCTGATCGACTATGCCTACGAAAATGCCATCGAACAGGAAAAGAAGTATGCATTGCAGCAGTTTCAATATAACAAGTATATTCTACAGTCTATTTTGTACTCGGAGCCGGACTTTCTGTGGGTGCAGGAAGGTAATCCGGAAATCCGGGCTTCTTTCACAGCTCCAGTGGCGCTGTACGATTCTGACAAAAACCGCATTTATTCCAATATGATAATGGAGCCGAATATGCTGGATTTTACCGGCAGTGGGGAAGGACGGCTTGCTTTTCGAATCTGTCAAAAGGAAGGGGACAGTTATATTTACGTATATGATCATGTGCGGCAGGGAGAGAGTGAGGCTTATCTTGTGACGCAGACGGATATCAGTTCGGTGGTGGATATTCAGAGAAACATGACGGCTTATTTTCAGAGGATTTATCTGATTATTTTGTGTATTGGATTCCCACTGATTTTCCTGCTGACCAATCTGCTCACCGGATCCATCAAAAAGGTGGGCAAGGCGGCCAGAAGGATTGCCAGAGGGAAATATTCCGAGAGGATCCATGTGGGTACGAAGGATGAGATTGGCCAGCTGGCGGCGGATTTCAATCAGATGGCGGAGAAGATAGAGGAGAAGGTAAGGGAGTTATCCAAGGCAGCCAAAGCGAAGGAGGATTTTACGGCTAATTTTGCGCATGAGTTGAAGACGCCGCTGACGTCGGTGATCGGTTATGCGGATATGCTGTATCAGCGGGAGCTGTCAAGGAAGCAGGTCAGGGAGGCGGCGGGCTATATTCTGCATGAGGGTATGCGCCTGGAAGCGCTTTCTTTGAAGCTGATGGATCTGTTTGTTATGGACAGGCAGGACTTTTTACTGGAAAAACTGGAGACGGGGGGGCTGTTTGAAAACCTGCGGCCAGGCATACTGCCTGTGTGCGGCAAACATGGTGTGAGGCTGCATATGGACATAGAAGAAGACGAAATTGCAGTGGAGTTCGATCTTTTCAAGACAATGATACTCAACATTATCGATAACGCTGTCAAGGCGGAGTGCAGCGATATCTGGATTACCGGCAGGAGGGAGAAGACCTGCTATCAGATTTGTATTACGGATAACGGAAAAGGGATTCCGCCGGCAGAGCTGGGGCGGATTACGGAAGCCTTTTACATGGTGGACAAGTCACGGTCGAGGAAACAGCATGGAGCGGGGCTTGGTATGGCGCTGGTGGCTAAGATCGCGCAGCTTCACAGGGCAGGGATGCGGGTGCAGAGTGACGGCAGAACCGGTACTACGGTTCGAATCACGTTCGGTCTGTCGGAAGGAGGGCATAGTGAAGAGGGTGTCTAAGTATACATTGGTTTGCCTGCTGCTTGCGGCGGTTTTTGCCCTGGGAAGTACGGCAGGGATGAATGTGATTCTGCAGATGCGGGAGCGGCAGCGGTTGGAGGAGAGCGGTACTGTGGCGGTGGAATCTCCCGTTCTGGCATGGCAGGACCCGACTGCAGAGGATACTGCCGCGGGAGAGGGGGAAGAGACGGGGGAGACGAAGGAAGATGCCGAGCGCATTTTGACGGTGGAGCAGATGGAGCAGGTACTAAGATACAGGAGTCACTGTGAGGGAGAGATTCTGCATGAACCGGCAGTGGGGCAGATCACGATGGAGGAGGCCATTGCTTCCGGTGAAAACTGGCTTGTGGAGATGGGATTTCTGACAAAGACGGAGAAAAAGTCCAAAGAAGCGGCGGGAAGCGAAGGCGGAACAGAAATTGTGACCGCATCTGACAGGCAGAATCCGGAGATCCTGTCCCGAAGGGCATCTTTGGGGGTAAAAGCGGATTTAAGTGCGCTGGAAGTGCCGATGGAGTCCTGGTACAGTTTCTGGACAGTACGCTTTTCGAATAAGTATCTGTATGCGACATTATCTGTCAATGCAGTCACGGGTAAAGTGTGGGATGCGGAGATATCATTGTACAGAAATATGATATACAGGCAGTCATTTGATAAGCTGGAGCTTTTTGTCCGCCTGGCAGGCGTGCAGGGGGAAGTGGAGAAGTTTGCACAGACAAATAAAAGCGGGTCATTGGTGAGTATAGCGGTAAAAGGGACTCAGCTGTATGCACAGCAGGGATATTACAGTGTGGAGATCGACGGATTTTTTGAATATGAGAAGAATAAAAAAATTGAGCTGCATGAACAGCGGGTGATAGACTATCATCTGAAGGCAGAAGAAAAAGATTAAGATCAGGCGGGAAGGAATTTCGAAACGGGTTTTGATTATTTTTACAAGTATGACACATTTTTATCGAAAGTATGACGCAACACTCTGTTAGGATGAAAGCATTGATCCTAACAGAGTATTTTTATGGGATAGAAAATTGCCGCGGATTCCGCAAGGAGGCGTGGCAGCGATGGAGCCGGAAAAGTCAGGATAGCATTGGGGGAAAGAGGAATGAGAAATTACATGGAGAGTGACAGAGAAATGGAGCGGCAGATGGAATACAGGAGAAGGAAACAGCTGAAAAAGTTACAGAGAAATATATTTTACGCTGTTTTGGGTATGACCTTGGTTTTGTATGGAATGCGGATCCGGCAGCTGGGGGTATCTCTGACGAAGGTACAGACGACTTTGAAACAGATAGAAGCCCTGCAGCAGAAAGCGGCAGAGAGCAGTTCGGATGCAGTGGACACATTTGGAGAGCAGCAGGCCGGCGGACAGCTGACGGCGGATTTTATCAGCAGCATCCAGGCAGTGCATTTGGACAGGCCCATCAAACGGACACGGGAGGAGGCGGTGCAGCGCTTGAAGGAGCTGGGCCAGTCGAATCCGGTGATCGCGCAGATTGGCCAAAACAGTTCCCTCTATCCGGAAAATATGCTGACGGCGTTGGCCAATAATCCTGAAATGGCAGATTTTGCGGCGGGATATCTGGAGAAGGACAAGGTGGCGACAGGCGGCTTGACGGAGGAGGAAAAGAGACAGGACTTCCCGCTTTTTCTCCAGTGGGATCCGCGGTGGGGCTATGCTTCCTATGGCGTTGACAGCAATATCGGCCTGTCGGGGTGCGGGCCAACCTGTATGTCGATGGTGCTGTATTATCTGACAGGGGACGAGACGCTGACACCGGACCGGATCGCCGATTATGCCATGGAAAACGGCTACTATGTGGAAGGAACGGGAACAGCCTGGGCTTTGATGCAGGATATGCCGGGTCTGTACGGGGTGCGGGTGATTGAACCGGATATGTCCGAGTATGGATTTCGGAATGCACTGTCCAAGGGACGCGTGCTGATCTGTGCCATGGGAGCAGGAGACTTTACGGCAGCAGGACATTTTATCGTGATCTATGGGTATGATCAGAATGGTTTCATGGTAAACGACTCTAATTGTGTGGCGAGAAGCCAGAAGAGATGGACTTTTGAGGAAATCCGCGGACAGATCAAGATGGTATGGGCCTATGAACCGCGGGGAAATCAGATCGAGGAAGAGCAGGTGATCACTTTTGTAGATTTTGCGGGGTAAAGGTGCAACCATGGAGGCCCCTTGCGGGTATATAAGACAGAGTCTGTGCTGGCCGGTGAATGTGTTATCGTGTATAATAAGAGTCGGCCAGTATTATTCCCGCGGGCAGGATGCGGGGTAATTGACTTTGACGGGGGATTTTTATGCCAAAAGAGGAGCGGATAACGACGCAGGCAGCGATCGACCGATATGCGGATATGGTCTATCGGCTGGCTTTGTCGCAGATGAAGAATACAACAGATGCGGACGATCTGTTTCAGGAAGTGTTTATCAGGCTTGTGCGTCATGTACAGGATCTGGAATCGTGGGAGCATGTGAAAGCGTGGCTGATCCGGGTGACGATCAACTGCGCGAAGAAATACTACGAACAGTACTGGAACCGGAATGTGGATTATATGGAAGAGCCGGAGCGTATAGCGGATGAGAGTGAGATTTTTGAGCTGCCGGAAGAACATCCCGTGCGGGCGGCAGTGAAGAAGCTGCCGCAGAAATACGGTCTGGTGATCCATTTATTTTATTTTGAAGAGCTGTCGGTGGCAGAGATTGCGCAGTTGACGGAACAGAAAGAGAGCACCGTGAAATCCCAGCTGCACCGGGCAAGACAGATGCTGCGAAACCTGCTGGGGGAAGAATGGGAAAACAGCGGATAAAAAAGTGAAAAAGCCGCAGGTGAAAAAGCGGCGGATGAAAAAGTGAGAAGCAGCAGGTGAAAAAGTGAAAAGCAGCTGTGTCACAGAACGTTTGCCCTGTCGGGAGGAAACGGGAAAATCATAGAGAAAGTGAAGCCATATTGATGACGGATCAGGAAAAGAAAGAAAATAAAAATGTATATAGAGAAGAGACATCCCAGATTCATGCACCGGTGGATCTGATCCTGAGGACAAAGCAGGCAGTCGCAGAAGAGGAAGAAAGACTGCACAAGGAGATGGGACAGGTCGGACAGCGGCAGGAATCGGAACGGAATCAGGGGAAAGAACTGCAGTCGGATCGGCAGCAGGATAGTCGGAAAGAACCGCAGCCGGATCGGCAGCAGAATAGTCGGAAAGAACTGCGGCAGGATCTGCGGCAGAACCAGCAGATTTCTCCGGCAGATTTAAATGGAACCGGCATGGTTGGAGCAGAGTCTGACGGGAAAAAGATGGAATCCAGGTGGGAGAAGTACTATAGAAGAGTGCCCAGGTGGGTTCTCCCGGTGACGGCGGCAGCAGTGTTTGTGCTTGTTATGCGTGTGTCTGTGTTGCAATTTTCCTATCTCTTTGCAGACAGGCGGGGAGGAGCGGATTATGCAGCTTCGGCGGAAGATATGTCGGAAAGCGCAGGGGAGGCGGGTTCGATGGAAGGCATGTCAGGGAGTGCGGGTGAAGAGGGTCTGGCGGGAGGCATGTCGGAAGGTGCAGGTGACGGGAGTCCGGCGGAAGGCATGTCAGGAAGCGCAGGTGACGGGAGTCCGGCGGGAGGCATGTCAGGAAGTGCGGGTGACGGGAGTCTGGCGGGAGGCATGTCAGGAAGTGCGGGTAAAGATGGTTCAGCGGAAGGCATGTCAGGAAGCGCAGATGAAGATGGTTCGGCGGAAGACATGGCGGAAAGCGCAGATGAAGATGGTTCTGTGGGAGGTATGTCGGGAAGCGCTGATAAAGCCGGCTCGACGGGAGCTATGGCGAAAAGTTCGGGAGAGAAGGGTTCGGCGTCGGGGAGGCCGGGGAGCACAGATGGCGAAAGTTTGAGGGAAGGAGAGCTGCTCGAAGATCTGGAAAGAGAGGATGAGAAGACGGCTTCGGCAGCAGATATGGCGGGAGCAAGGAAACAAAACAAATCAGAAGATATGCAGCAAGCCCCTTATGCTCAGGCCTATCTAGAGTTTTTGACGGAATATGCGCAGAACAGCAAAGACGGCAAAGGGCAGGGAGCACGGTTTTCGCTGGCTTTTGTTGACAATAATGACATTCCGGAGCTGCTGCTCATGGAGGACGACTGTCATGCCGAAGGGGTAAAAGTTTTTACTTATTATCAGGATCAGGTAGTAGAACTGGGAGCATTTGGTTCTTTTGGTTTGATGCAGTATGTAGAAAGAGCCGGTTTGATTTTCAGTCACTATATGGGACATGGCGAGTCTGACAATGATTTTTTTGAAATAAAAGAAGGGCAGGCTGTTCTGATCTGCAACATGCATTCTACGCCGTATCGTAGAAACGGCATCGACACCAGTCTGTATGAAATCGACGGTGTTGCCGTGAATGAGAAAACCTACCGGGCCAGGTGGAAGGCCTTATATGAGGATCAGGACTATGTATTGATCGGGTATAAGGACGGAACACCGGTAGAGGAAGCAGCAGAAAGTGAATTGCTGCGGCAGTGAAAATTGTCGGAGACAGGGAACCCGCCGATTTTCTCCTGATTCATCTTTTACAGGGAAGCCGAAGGCTGAACTGTTACAACTGATATATTGCTGAGTTGACTTATCCGTGGACAAAATCCTCTCCATGTGGTACGATACCCCGCAGAAAGGAGTTGCCCGCTATGTTTACACTGGAGGCTTACCTGGTCTCATTTATAGGTACCCTGATTCCCCACGCCGTCCTGGCGGTCTACCTGTTTGTGATCATGGGTACGCGAGGGTGGCGGGTGCTGAAAAAACTGCCCGCCTTCCTGATCTCCCCGCTGCTGGCCGTCCTGCTGGCGGCGGGCCTGTATACACTTCTCCCCAACCACGGAGTGATCCGCGTCTGCATGACTACGCTCGCCATCCTGCTGATGAGCACCCTTTGGGTCCAGTGGGCATGGCGGACTGAATTCTGGCGGGCCTTTTCCGCTGCGTGCATGGGCGGCGTGTTCCAAATGGCCACATCCTGTCTGTCCCAAATCCTGATCTTGTATAGTGACCTCCCGCTCGCGGCAGTGATGGCCGTCGGTTTGGTTATGGTCCCGGCCCCCGTCTTTCTGCTGTACCGTCTACGTTTCGGTTACTGGTTCCGTCTTCTGCTGGAGGAGGGCTTTAGCCAGCGCTGGACGGCTCTGTTCTTTTTCGCCATGGAGGTGGCTATGGAGGCCTTTCTGATTTTGCAGGTGGGGGTCCGGCCGGAATATCTGGTCCCCTACTATGTGCTTGTGCTGGCCATGGCGGCGCTGGAGGCGGGACTGGTCAGTTATCTGGCCCGGCGGCTTGATGACACCCGAAAAATGGAAGCTCAACAGGATATTATCGCTCAGCAGCAACTCTACGAGCGGGACCTGGAGGCTATCCGTCAGGAGGTGCGGAGTTTCCGCCACGACTACAAAAATCTGTTGGCGGGGCTGTCGGAGCAGGCGGACAAGGGTGAGCTGGATCAACTGCGCACCGCCCTGTCGGAACTGGACACAGGTTTTGACCGGCGCATAGGAGAGAAAATTCGGGCGTCTACTCAAATCGGCAATGTGTGTGTTCCCCAGGTGCGCAGCCTCCTGTTGTCCAAGCTGGCAGCTATGGGAGAACAGAAAATCGACTGCCGCATGGAGGCGCTCTACCCTGTGGAGAGGGTCGGAATGGACCCGTGGGACTTTACCCGCTGCCTGGGCATCCTGCTGGACAACGCCGCTGAAGCCGCTTTGGAAACGGATACCCCCTGGGTAGAGATTGTCCTGCTGTCTCAAAAGGGCAGGCTGTCCCTGCGGGTGTCTAACCCTTACATCAGGACTATCGACCCGGATAAAATCTGGACCGAGAACTTTTCCACCAAGGGAGAGGGCCGGGGGTTGGGACTGTCCGGCTACCAGCGGATTTTGACGGGCTATCCCAATGCGGCCACGTCCACCGCCTGGGCTGGAGGCGTGTTTGTCCAGGAACTGACGGTGGAGGAAAAAGCATGATTCAGCCGTCTGAATTTCGTGGGCAGCTTGCACGGGCTGGAAAAGCAGAATTGCAAAAGAAATGGAGAGGGAGCTTTTAAAGTTCCCTCTCCGTTTTTGACGTTCAGGAACGATTTTTGCGGTCCGGGAAGATTTGCCTGCTGCCGGATTCCATTGTGGTATGCTTCTGTCTGCGGGGATCGTACTGCCGGATGCCGAAGGCAAGCTCACCATCACCCCTGTGAGGTAATCCGTCTCGGCGAATGCAGTATAACAGTACGCGGATTCAGTCAGCCGGATGAGGAATGGCAGCGGAAAGCGGGCAGGCGATAGATGCATTTCAAGAAATAGACAAACAGCAATTTGGAGGAATTAAGTGTGAATAAGGACAAAAACGAATTAACAGAAAAAGAATTGAAACGTAAAAATGACTTTGAAAAATTAAGCTCTGAAATGCGGCAAAAAGGATACAAAATGAAGAATGTGGTTATCAATACGCAAAAAGCAAAGTATTTAGCTTTTTTAGTCATGTTTCCGTTTATGGCTTTAACATTTTGGCTCTACAGGCATGTGAATGGTTTTAATTTAGATGGGATTTCCTGGGGAGATGCCGTGGCGTTGCCGCTGCTTAGTCTATGCCTGATTATCGTGCATGAGCTAATACATGGAATTACCTGGGCGATTTTTGTAAAAAATCATTTTCATGCGATTGATTTCGGAATCGTCTGGAGTACTTTAACTCCATACTGTGCCTGCTTTGAACCGTTAAAAAAGTGGCAATATCTGTTAGGAACCGCTATGCCCACATTGGTTTTAGGAGGTGGGGGTGCAGTGGCTGCGGTGATGACAAATCAGTTACTGCTGTTTTTTGCGGCGGAATGCATGATTTTTTCAGGTGGCGGAGATTTTCAGATTATACTGAGAACTATATTATCTGATAAGCGGGAAAGTGTGTATTGCTCCCATCCTTACGAATGTAGTCTTGTAGCTTTTGAGAAATGAGAAGTAATATTACGGCATACGGAACATGAGCGACAAGCTGTGCCGGGAAAATGTCCTGTCCGCCATCGCTCCCCGGCAAGGCTTATCATAGTGATCGGGTCAGGTCTGTTATTTATGGCATCCAGCATTATTTGGATGGAGCACCACAAAAAGCATTCATTTTGACTGGCAGGCTGTTTTTTGCCGGACTGCAACCTTTTCCTTCCCTGAAAGGTATTACAGACAGGAACAATAATTTTGTTGGAGTATCGGGACTTTTCGGAGGAGGAAAATTTATGAGAAAAAAGGATGTGCGGAAGAAAAACTATGGGGCAGGAGTGGCGGTGGTCTGTCTGACAGGCGTGATCCTGCTGGCCGGCTGCGGCAGCGGCGGTGAGACAGCATACACGCCGGGTGATTTGGACATTAATGGAGAAGCAACGGACAGGCCGAGTGATTCAGGCATTAGCGGAGAAGCAACGGATAGACCGGGTGATTTAGACGTTAACGGAGAAGCAACGGATACGCCAGACGATTCCAGCAATACCGGAGAGGCAGCAGGGGAGTCAGGTAATCCGGATGCCGCGGGAGAGAACGCGGCAAAGTATGAGGCGGGGCAGAAAGATGACGGAGTAAGCGACGGTCTGTCCGGGTCACTGCAGGACAAACCGTCTGCAACGGAAAATGCCCGGTCAGCGGAGCAGGAGGATATTGCGGAGAAATCAGAGTTCTCCGCGGCCGACGGAGGCGGGTTTTCTGCCGACATGGAAGAGAAAAGAGCGATGACGGGCGGCTATCTGGAATCCTGTTATTCTTATGAGTGGGAGCCGGGGCGGTATTCTGCGGAGGAATACAGTCAATGGGAGGAGACGGGTTTTGTCTCCGTCATGGCAGAACCGTTGTCTACGTTTGCGGCGGATGTAGACACGGCCTCCTACAGTAATCTGCGGCGGCTGATCCGGGAAGGTTATACGCTGGAAGGCATTCCGGAGGGCGCGGTGCGCATAGAAGAGCTGCTTAATTATTTTGACTACGATTATAAGGGTCCGTCTAAGGAGGAGCCGTTTGGCGTGACGACGCAGATTGGCAGATGCCCCTGGAATGAGAATGCGGAGCTTCTGATGATCGGGGTAAAGACACAGGAGATTGATTATGCACAGGCGCCGCCTTCTAATCTGGTATTTTTGCTGGATGTGTCGGGGTCCATGGACTCTTATGATAAGCTGCCGCTTTTGCAGGAGGCTTTCGGACTTCTGGCGGAGCATCTGACAGGCAGGGACAGGATCTCTGTCGTGACTTATGCCGAGGATACCCGGACAGTGCTGGACGGGGTGCGGGGCAGTGAGAAGGAGAAGATTGTGACGACGCTGAACGCTCTGTCGGCGAACGGCGGCACTTACGGGAGCAAAGGGATAGAGACGGCGTATGCGCTGGCGGAGCAGCATTTTATACAGGGCGGCAATAATCGTATTATCCTGGCTACGGACGGCGACCTGAATATCGGGATGACCAGCGAGAAGGAGCTGGAAGATCTGATCACGACCAAAAAGGAATCCGGTATTTTCCTGTCTGTGCTCGGATTCGGTACGGGAAATATCAAGGACAATAAAATGGAGATCCTGGCCGATAAAGGTAACGGGAATTATGCCTACATAGATAATCTGCAGGAGGCGCGGAAGGTGCTGGTAGAAGAGATGGCCGCAACACTGCTTACTGTATGCAAGGATGTGAAATTTCAGGTGGAGTTTAATCCGGCCGTGGTAGAAAGCTATCGTTTGCTGGGATATGAGAACCGCGCTCTGGCATCGGAGGACTTCCACGACGACACAAAAGACGCGGGAGAAATTGGAGCAGGGCACAGCGTGACGGCACTCTATGAGATCATCCGGAAGGGCGCCGGCAATCACGCCAAATTGGAGAAAGGGATAGAAGATCTGAAGTATGGCAGGGAATACAAAGAAGCGTTGGCGGCTGACAGGACTGCCGCCGGGCAGTATCCGTCTGCTTCGATGAAAGAATGGCTGACACTCAGCATCCGCTACAAGCGTCCGGCGGAGAAATGCAGTTCGATTCTGGAATATCCGGTGGGATATGAGAGCTATACGTCCGCACCGGATGAAGATTTTATCTTCGCGGCGGCGGTAGCGGAATTCGGTCTGCTGGCATCCCACAGCAGATATCCGGAGAATGCGTCGCTGGATCATGTCGATAAGACGCTGCGGTCTCTGGAGCTGACGGATGCGTATAGGAAAGAGTTTATGGAACTGGCGAATACTCTTTATAGTACGGTCAGATGATTGGATCAGATTGGATAAAATGATGGAAAAGAAGTGCAGGAAGCAGTATAGAGTGCCATAATCCCGATCAAACTCAAATTTATAATTGACTGAACATAAAAATCCCTGCTCCGGCAAAGAGCAGGGATTTTATAAAATAATCGACAAAAATCGACCAACGAGGGACAAAGACTACTTCACTTCAATTTTCTTCACTTCTTCCTTCGCGGCAATCTCCTTCTTCGGGAACCTCACTTCCAGAATACCGTTGTTATAGGAAGCGTCGATATCGCCGGGCTCCACGTCGTTCACACGGAAACTTCTGGAATACGAGCTGTAATAACGCTCCCGGCGGATATACTTGCTCTTGTCCTCTTCGTTCTTCTCTTCCTTGTGGGAAGCGGAGATGGTGAGCAGGCTGTCCTTCAAGTCAATGTTGATATCGGATTTGTCGAAGCCGGGCAGTTCCGCCTGCAGCAGGTAGCTGTCGCCCTGGTCGATCACGTCCGTCTTGAAGGCGTCGAAGGTAGCCAGTTCGTTGTTGCCCCAGAAGTTCTTGAAGGCGTTGTCAAACATCTGATCGAAGGAATCATCAAAAAACATGGGCTTATAGGTACGATTGTTGAATAATGCTGGTCTTAACATAAAAGTCACTCCTCTTTTCTTATACTATGCGGCCTGCGCTCTGGCGGTGTGCCGCATGCTGCCGGTTTATTTGTTTGTAAATGATGTTGTAACAGCCAGAATATCTGGTCTGTTAACAGTTATCTGTTATCAGTATGACCGGATTTCAGGTTCCGATGCATGTCTGATAACTTGTTTGCTGTTTATAATTGTTATACAACATATATAACATAAAATCAATTATGAAAATCTAAAGCATTTCTTAATAAAAAATAAAACAGGATCTGTAAAAATTATATGGGAAGCAGACTGAGAATGTGGTAGCATAGAGGAAGAAACGAAGAGCCTCGCATGGAGGAAATCATTATGTTAAAAGAGAGTTGCGGGGAAAATAAAACGCGCGCAGGGCAGCGCAGAAAAGAGGGATTCATGAGACTGGGAGCATTGGAAGCGGGCGGTACCAAAATGGTATGCGCCGTAGGAAACGAAACAGGGGAAATCTTCGAGCAGATTTCCATTCCCACAGAAACGCCGGAGATTACCATGCCGAAGCTGATCGCTTATTTTAAAGATAAGCAGGTAGACGCTTTGGGGATCGGGTGTTTCGGGCCGGTGGAACTGGACCGGCAGTCGCCGGAGTACGGGCATATTACCACTACGCCGAAGCTGGCATGGCGGAATTATGATATTGTCGGCGCTTTTCGGGAGGCGCTTGGCTGTCCGGTGGGTTTTGACACGGACGTGAACGGGTCTGTGCTGGGGGAAGTGACCTTCGGGCAGGCCAAAGGAAAGAAATGCGTGATCTACCTGACCATCGGCACCGGCGTTGGCGGCGGCATATACATAGACGGAAAGCTGCTGCACGGTATGCTGCATCCGGAGGCAGGGCATGTGCTGATCCGGAAGAAGAGCGATGACGCATACGAAGGCAAGTGTCCTTATCATAAGACCTGTCTGGAAGGTCTTGCGGCGGGTCCGGCCATTGAAGCACGCTGGGGACAGAAGGCGGTGGAGCTGAAAGACCGGCCGGAGGTGTGGAATCTGGAGGCGGACTACATCGCGCAGGCGCTGGTGGGCTATATCCTGACGCTCTCACCGGAGATGATCATTTTAGGAGGCGGCGTGATGCACCAGGAACAGCTTTTCCCATTGATCCGGGAAAAAGTGACCCAGATGCTGGGCGGCTATATCCAGACGGAAGAGCTGGCGGATATGGAGCACTATATCGTGCCTGCAAGCCTGCACGACGATCAGGGAATCATGGGTTGTCTGGAGCTGGCAAGAAGAGAAAAAGCCGGCTGTGCGTGAATCTTCACTGATGAGAGAAATTAAGACCGGCAAGAACAGTAACAGAGCAGAATAAGCGAACAGAAGGAAAACGAAAGAAAGCAAAATAAATAGAATAAGGGAAAGCGAAGTAAAGAAAATAATTCAAAGTAAGCAAAAGCAAATCGGGCAGAACAAAGTCAGATGAAACAAAGTCGGACAAAACAAAGCCAGACAAAATAAAGAACGACAACGCGACAGGAGATGACGGAATTATGAGTATGATCGGATATTACTACAAGGCGAATGATTTTTTTGTAAAAAGGCTGCAGAAGGGAAGCGCTGAGGAGATTCTGTTTGAGGAAGATGTGGAGAAGGATCTTATGTGCGTCGATAAGGCGTGGCATGCGATCCACTTTGTGCTGACAGGGCGCGTATGGGATATGCCGGAGGACAATGTTCTGGGCCAGATGGTGCTTGGCGGGGAGCCGGTCAGCGATGAAGACTTTGGGTATGGACCGGCGAGGCTGCTCTCCAAAGAAACCACAGCACAGATCGCAGAGGCTCTTAAGACATGGGACGAAGCCGCTTTCCGGGACGGATTTAACATGGAAGATCTGGTTGCCAATGAGGTATATCCGGTAATGGATGGTGAGGACGAAGGGGGCTTTTTTACTTATGTCTGGGAGACCTTTGCCGCTTTGAAGAAATATTTCGAAGAAGCGGCAGAAGAAGGCGCTGGTATGGTCACATTTCTTGCATAGTGTGTGAGGCACCTTTTTCAGTGTAGATTCTTTCAATGAGGCTGTTGTTGAACCCGGCAATTTTCCGACAGGAGGCCGCGGACAGCAACAGCTTTATTGCTTTTTCATCTTAATAGGAAGTGTCTTTGCCTGTTTTTTCATATTTATTTATAGTAATTTAATTGTACTATAGGCGGAAATGGAATAAGATACGTATAGTAAACTTACATCATGCTCAGCCTGCCGTCGGGCGGGCCGCATGGCCATCCATGCTGTGAAAGTCGAAGACTTTTATAGTAACTTACATTATGCTCAACCTGCCGCCTGGCAGGCCGCATGGCCATCCATGCTATGAAAGTTGAAGACTTTCATAGTAAACGACGTAACAAGATATGAGGAATGCAGTACGGAGAAAGGTGTGACTATAAGATGAGAGAAAAAATACAGCGTTTTATGTGGGGACGTTACGGGAGCGATCGTCTCAGTCAGGTATTGATGGTGTGTGCCCTTGTGTTAATGGTTCTTTCTTTTCCGATAGGAAGCAGCTTCTATCTGCCGGCGCTGGCGTTGATGGGATATGTGTATTTCCGCATGTTTTCCCGCAATATCGCGAAGCGGTCGGCAGAGAATCAGTGGTATCTCGCCAGAGAGATGAAAGTCAGAAGATGGTTTCAAAACCGGAAAAGGGATTTCGCCGGGCGTAAGGAGTATAAGATCTTTAAATGCCCGGATTGCGGTCAGAGGCTTCGCGTGCCCAGAGGAAAAGGGCGTATTGCGATCCGGTGCAGGAAATGCAATCATGAGTTTATCAGGAAAAGCTGAGTGCAGGAAAGGATTGACAGACTATGTTCGGGTATATCAGGATCAATAAGGCGGAGATGAAGTTCAGGGAATTTGATGTCTATCAGTCCTATTACTGCGGAATCTGCCGTGACCTGAAACGCAAATACGGCGCGGCGGGGCAGTTTTCCTTAAGCTATGATATGACCTTTGTGGCCATGCTTTTGACGGGACTGTATGAACCGGAGACGAGGACGGGAACCTGCAGGTGTATGGTGCACCCTTTGGAAAAGCATGAGACGCGGAATAATATTTATACCGAATATGCGGCGGATATGAATGCGCTGTTTGCCTGTTATAAATGCCGGGACGACTGGAAGGATGAGAAGAAACTGCACCAGTTACTCTATGGCAGGATTCTGGAGGGTAGAAGCAGGCGCCTGCAGGAAACTTACGGTGAGAAACTGCGGCGGATTGAATGTCTGATGCAGGATTTTGAGGAGACGGAGCAGCAGGAGCCGCAGACCGGTGTGGGAGCACAGGACTCCGGCTATTCCCGGCTGGATACGCTGGCCGGCCTGTTCGGCAAAGTGATGGCGGAGATCGTGACGGTGCGGGAGGATGAATGGGCGGATCATCTGAGACGTTTCGGCTTTTTCCTAGGAAAGTTTATCTATCTTATGGATGCCTATGAGGATGTAGAGACGGATATCAGGAACGGAACGCCCAATCCTCTGAAAGGAAGATACGGTTCACCGGACTTCGAGGAAGCGTGCAGGACCATGCTCACGATGATGATGTCGGAGTGCTGCAGCGCTTTTGAGATACTGCCCATACTGGATAATGTGGAGATACTGCGCAATGTGCTGTATTCCGGTGTCTGGTGCAGATACGAAGCCATCCATGAGAAAAGGCGGAAGAAGGAGCAGGACGGGCAGCAGTCCACGATGAACAGGACAGTATGAGGGGCAGGCATGGGGCCAGAGAATGCCGATAAGGAGCAGGGTGGACAGTAGCCCGTGATGAACAGGACAGTGTGAGGGGCAGACATGGCGGCCAGAGAATGCCGATAAGGAGCAGGACGGATGACAGATCCATACAGTATATTGGGAGTGGCGAGAGGCGCTTCCGAGGAAGAAATCAAGAAAGCATACAAAACATTGAGCCGGAAATATCATCCGGATGCCAATATCAACAATCCCAACCGGGATCAGGCGGAGGAGCGGTTTAAAGAGATTCAGGCAGCCTATCAGCAGATCATGAAGGAGAAGACTTCCGGTTACGGCGGGCACGGCTACAGCGGCGGGACGGATTCTCAGGGCAGCTACGGCGGCTTTGGTTATGGGCCGTTCTGGTCCTTTGGCTATGGCGGCTTCGGGCAGAGCCAGGAAACGGGCTATGAAGAGGAGGCCCATCTGCGGGCGGCAGGCAACTATATCCGGAACGGCTATTACAGGGAGGCGCGCACGACGCTGGACAATATGGCGGAGCGGGAGAGAAACGCCAGATGGTACTATTACAGCGCGGTGGCTCACTCCGGGCTTGGCAGCAACGTGGCGGCG
>CAJTPO010000008.1:36254-123498 GCA_910578115.1 uncultured Lachnospiraceae bacterium
GAAGAGCGGCGGCAGCTGGTACAGACAAAGGCAGGCTTCCTACGGGTATCCGACTTTTGGCGGCGGGGATCTGTGTATGAAGCTCTGCTGTCTGGAAATGATGTGCAATCTGTGCTGCTGCGGCGGCGGATACGGCGTGCGGGGAATGGTCTGCTGCTGACCGTGTAAAGGCTGCATAAATTCTCTGATGGGCAATTTATTCAACCAGGAATTTGTGACGCTTCGGCATGGCGGTAAATGTGATGATTTATGCTTGTACTTTTCTTTCTTTGTGATAGAATAGCCGTAATGTATTGTATGAAATACAGACCGGAATGACCGGCGGCAGGGATACATTGCCGACAGCGAAAGAAAAGGACGAGCTGAGAGATGAACGATCAGAACATGTACGGGAAATTTGACTGGCACTATTTTTTAAGGCATATTGCGATTATAGCGGTGCCTGTGGCTCTGCAGAACCTGCTGACCACCACAGGCAGTATGGTGGATACGATGATGCTGGCGTCCCTGGGAGAGCAGACGGTGGGCGCGGTAGGGCTGTGCGCCCAGTTTTCCAGCCTGATGTTTGCGGGTTATTGGGGATTTGTGGGCGGCGGTATGCTGTTTTTTGCGCAGTATTGGGGTGCGAAAAATGACGACGGGATTAACCGTTCTTTTGGCCTGACCCTTTCCTTTATGATGGCGGTAGCAGTCATCTTCAGTTTTCTGGCGTTGGGTGTGCCGGAATTTATCATGAATATCTATACGGATAAGCCGGAGATCCAGCAGATCGGTATTTCCTATCTGAGAATTGTCGGTTTTGCCTATATACTGCAGATTCTGGCCATGGCGGTGAGCGCCCTTCTGCGTTCCATCGAACAGGTTAAGATTCCTCTTTACGGCGGGATTGCGTCGGTGTTTGCCAACTGTTTCTTTAACTATCTGCTGATTTTCGGTAAATTCGGACTGCCGAAGATGGGCGTGCGCGGGGCGGCACTGGGTACGGTGCTTGCAGGCGTGGTGAATCTGGGCATCCTGCTGTTTTTTATCTTGAAGAATAAGATTCCCTATGTGCTGGAGTTTTCCAGACATTTTCGGTGGGACCGGGCGTTTGTGGGCCAGTATCTGCAGAAATGTTTTCCGATTCTGTGCAACGAGATCCTCATCGGCGTGGGTAATATGATGATCAATATCGTACTCGGGCATCAGAGTGAGAAAGCGATCGCGGCCGTGGCGGTGTTCCGGACACTGGAAGGGCTTGTCATTGCCTTTTTCAGCGGCTTTTCCAATGCGGCTACGGTGCTGGTGGGCAAAGAAGTGGGGGCAGGAAACCACGAGGTGGCTTTCCAGCGGGCCAAACGGCTGGTATATCTGTGCAGCGCACTGATCGGAACGGCCTGTCTGGGTATTATTGTGGTTCACAATCCGCTGCTCCATGCCATGGGACTTAGCGGCGAATCTTACGGGATCGGTACGGGTATGCTGCTGATCTACAGTGTGGCAGCCCTCATTCGTATGGGGAACTGGACGCAGAACGATACTTACCGGTCGGCGGGAGACGCGTCTTTTGGCTCGATCATGGAGATTACCTTTATGTATCTGATGGTGCTGCCGTGTGTGTATCTGGCCAACTATGTGTTCCATGCGCCGTTTTTGCTTATTTTTGCGCTCTGCTATGTGGATGAACCTGTGCGGTATATCATCATGCAGTGCCATATGTATTCCGGTGAATGGGTGAAGCCGGTATCTCAGGAAGGGATCAGGACGATCGGAGAGTTTCGGCAGCGGCACGGGATCAGACAGTAGACAGTAACTGTCAATTCCTGCCTGCATAAATCGGAACGGATCGGAAATCCTTATTCTATAAAAAATAGAAAAGGAGAGAGAACGATGAAAGAAGACCGATCGATTGGGCCGGAACTGGCCATGAGCGCACTTGACGAGATCCCCGAAGCAAAAAGCGACGCCAGGGATATTGTGGGGCTGGTGAAAAGCAGCGGCCGCATTACCGGGTATCAGCTTTCAGACGGTAACACCGTCTCGAAAGAGGATGGCGTGGCGATGGCTAAAAACGGCGAGATCAAGGGCGTCGGCATCGCCCACCGCAATGACAGTGAATATTTGAAGTCCCTTCCCGACGGAGACGAAGGGAATAATTTAAGTAACCTGCCTTCTGTCAGTCAGGGGCGCGTTGACAAGGATCTTATGTAACTATATTGCGATATCAAGTTTATATTATTAGTAGATTTATTTATTAAGATTGATATTATTGAGATAAATATCGAATCACCTGCTGCATTGGATCCTTTTTTGATCCGGCATGATTCCGCCTGACAGAGCAGAGAAATTGGCTTGTTGAAGCTTCAATAATCAATATGCGGATGAGTGGATCACGGATCCTTTGGCAGTTGTGATGATCAAAGATATTGACCGATCAGAGGTGATGGGGATGTATCCGATTGAAAGGATGGCGTCATATTTACAGGCAATCGTGAATGTGATGGAAGGCGTAGAAAATAGCGCAACTGGAGGTGACGCGACAGTATGGCAAGGACGATAGGTATCGGTAACCAGGATTTTGAGACGATCAGACGGGAAGGCTATTTTTATATTGACAAGACCGATCTGATACGCCAGTGGTGGGAAAGCGGGGACGGCGTGACGCTGATCACCAGACCGAGAAGGTTTGGAAAGACCTTGAATATGAGTATGCTGGAGAAATTCTTTTCTGTGGATTATAAGGACAGAGGGGATCTGTTTTGTGGTCTTAAGATCTGGGAAAGTAAGAAATACATAGATTTGCAGGGCACTTATCCGGTGATCTTTCTCAGTTTTGCCGGTGTCAAAGAGAGCACTTATGCGGATGCAAGGGAAAGCATGTGCAGAACTATCGAGGAGCAGTACAATAAATATGACCGTCTGCTTAACGGAGATCTGCTCAATGAGAGAGAAAAAGCGTTCTGCCGGAGCATTTCTGCGAATATGTCAGACAGCATGGCGGCGGCATCGCTGAGGGCGCTTTCTGATTTTCTCAGCAGATATTATGGAAAGAAAACGATCATCCTTCTGGATGAATATGATACACCCATGCAGGAGGCGTACGTCAATGGGTATTGGAGGGAGATGGTCGCTTTTACCAGAAGCCTGTTTAACGCGACATTTAAGACGAATCCGTATCTGGAACGCGCTATTATGACAGGGATCACGAGGGTCAGCAAAGAGTCGATCTTTTCTGATCTGAATAATCTTGAGGTAGTGACTACAACCTCAGAGAAGTATTCCGATTGTTTCGGGTTTACAGAGGATGAGGTCTTTGCAGTATTAGAGGAATACGGTCTGTCTGATCAAAAGCAGAAGGTAAAGGACTGGTATGACGGATTTTCTTTTGGAAAAAGAAAGGATATCTACAATCCGTGGTCTATCATTAATTTTGTTGATAAGAAGAGAGTCGGTGCGTACTGGGCCAATACCAGCGCCAATCGTCTGGTGGAAAAACTGATCAGAGAGAGTAAACCGAAAGTCAAGCAGGCTTTTGAAGATCTGCTGGACGGCGGAACGCTTCATATGGAAATAGATGAACAGATCGTCTATGACCAGTTATCGGCGAAGAAGAATGCGGTCTGGAGCCTTTTTCTTGCCAGTGGTTATCTGAAAGTAGCCGGCACTGTATTTGAGGAAAGAACAGGGCGCATGTATTATGACCTGACGTTGACCAATAAAGAAGTGCATATCATGTTTGCCAATATGGTTCAGGACTGGTTTGCGTGGAATGATGATTACAATGATTTCATCAAAGCATTGCTGCTTGGAGATGTGAAAGCGATGAACCTGTATATGAACCGTGTGACAACGGAAATGTTCAGCTTCTTTGATACGGGCAAAAGCCCGCAGGGAGAGCCGGAACGCTTCTACCATGGGTTTGTGTTGGGACTGATGGTGGAACTGGAGGACAGGTATGTGATCACGTCCAACAGGGAAAGCGGTTTCGGCAGATATGATGTGATGTTAGAACCCAGAAGCCTGGCGGCAGCGGCGGCATTGCAGGGAAAAGATGCTGCGCCGCACAAGGATATTCCGTTGGATGCCATTATCATAGAGTTTAAGGTACAGGACATGGAAGAGACAGAACTGACTGCAACAGTACGCAGCGCCTTAAAACAGATCGAGGAGCGGGACTATCAGGCATCCCTGATCGCCAGAGGGATTCCGGAAGAACGGATCCGGAAGTATGGCTTTGCTTTCTGCGGCAAGAGAGTGCTGATAGCGCAACAGGATCCGGCGTGCCTTCAATAATACATAAGATACGCTTCGTCTAAGAGATTTCCACACGATGGATGGCGGGATCGTCCACCAGTTTGACGGCTGTTCAATACCGAGATCATGAAGTGCTTTTGCTGCCGTTTGAGAACAGACAGCGTATTTCTCAGGTAGAATATCGACAATATCGCCGTGACGGATGCAGGCGATGTCCGCAGGGACGTCAGGGATTTCCATTTCTCTTAGGGTGGGTGCTAATCCTGCATTGCCCCTTAAGGCATTCTGCACGCTTTTAAGCTGGAGGTAACCGTAGACCGGCATCTCCATCATCTGCTCCGTCCCCCAGATCTGTTCATAGAAATCCGTAAAGGACATATACTCCGGCACGGGAGTTTGCATTTTCGGCTCCGAATATCTGAATAAAGGCGGTCTGCTGTTTTCCTGTACCCTTTTCTAATTGTCCGGTAGTGATTGTATAGATCATTGCTTTCCACTCCTCACTTTCACAAATAATATATGATAAAAAAGTTTCTCAATGACAGGACAGGGTTTTGCTTTATCTATATTTTAATCCGGCAATTTGAGACGGTCAATTAAAAGTAAATCTCAATATTTATTATCACAGAAAAGATATTGTTTCATAAAAGATTGTCTGGTATATTATGTATAAAGACAGAAAAAATGACAATCTAAAAAGAGAGCATGTATTGACAATTTCATGATAATCATTATACTGAAATACAACAGTAGTTTACAAAGGAGGATACTATGAGATTTGTCAATACACCTTATGATGACGTATTCCGTACATTGATCAATGACTGCAGCAGTCTGATCATACCCCTGATCAATGAAGTTTTCGGTGAACGGTATACGGGGAAGGAAAAGATTGTCTTTTCACCAAATGAACACTTTATGAACCGTCAGGATGGGGAAGAAGGAGAACGGGTATCAGATACGAGTTTTAAGATAATAGCAGGGACAGAGACAAAGAAGTACCATTGGGAATGCCAAAGCAGTGCAGACAGCAGTATGCTGGTCAGGTTTTTTGAGTATGATACCCAGATCGCATTGGATGAAGGGGAGATAAAGAAAGATGTTCTTACTGTGACATTACCGAATTCTGCGGTATTGTTCCTGCGATGTGATGATGTGACACCAGACCGGATGAAGATAGAGATCATCACACCCGGCGGCACGGTCAGTTATCCTATCCCTGTTATGAAATCGCAGCAGTACGGCATAGGTGAGATCTTTGAGAAAGGGCTGCTGTTCCTGATTCCATTTTATATCTTTTCTCATGAGAGCCGTTTTAAAGAATATGATGTAGATAAGGATAAGTTAAGAGAGTTACAGAGAGAATATAAGGATATAACAGACAGGACCGAGCAGTTGCTAAATGCCGGGAAGATCAGCGAGTATACAAAATGTACTATTATGGATATGTCGAATAAAGTACTGGTGCATATCGCCAGGAAATATGAAAATGTCATGGAAGGAGTGAAACAGGTCATGGGTGGAAGAGTTCTTGATTATGAGGCAAAGCGGATAAAAAATGAAGGTATAAAAGAAGGCATAAAAGAAGGCATAAAGGAAGGTATAGTAGAGGGCAAAGCGGCCGGTATCGTTGAAACAGGTGTTGACGTTGGCCTTTCAGACAAAGAGATTCTGGATAAGCTTCAGATTAAATTGAATATATCTCTGCAGATGGCACAGGAGTATTTCTCCAGGTATGGAAAATAAAGTTCGTAGAGAAAAAGGATTATGAAGTCAGAAGAAATTTTAAAATAACTGTAAGTGGTAGGGACAGACAAAAAGTCTGTCCCTGATTTTTTAAATGGAGATTTTAACTGATATACAAAGTGCTGACAGGCAACGTGAACGAGATGCATTTTTTGTTTTGATGGTCGTTTTCTGCAAAAAACAGCTGTTTTCTGCAAGAATAATTGCCATATTTTGAAAATATGGTATTATTAAAATAATTCATAATAATCAGTATGCATGCTTTGTCTGTCGATATCGGCATATGCACGGGAAGTGGAGCCGGAGGCTATACAGGACAGGGAGACTGATGTTCCGGAGAACGATCGTATTCCGATAGAAGCTGCTGATGTGAATGCAACGGCGATTGATATAAGCGATGCATATCCTGAGATGGAACAAATGGAAGATATCAGTGAGGATTATTCTTCTAACATTATGGATAGATCATTTAAGGGTGAATATAGAAGAAATAACAAATTTACCCAATGATGCAGCGGCTTATGCAGCGGAAGCGTCTCAGGAAAAGGATTAATATAAGTTTACATTATCATCACCTGCAATAATGCATGTGACAGCAAATGTGGGAGATTATGACTATGGTGTAATGAGTGCCGAGGGCTCAAAGATTTATAAAATTTCTAAAGTGGAAGATTTATATCAGTACGATGCGGGAACCTATTATTTTGCAGTTTATAGTGCTGCCGGATCATATGATGCAAACAGGACTTATGAAGTTGGATTTAACAAAATTGCAAATGTAGCGGGTGATACAAGCTCTTGCTATTACATGGTTAATGAAAAGGGCAAACATTGTTTTCCAAACGGATCCGAATGGAAAGAATATGTATGTAAATGGAAATACGATTGATATAAGTTATAGTTATAAGAAAAATGCGTCTAATTCCTATGGACTGCAAAACTATAATATTACAATGAGTAATCCCTCAGATTTGCGCGCAAAGATTTATGAGAATGAATTTACATTTGCAGAAATAGAAGATCCTGAGAAAAGATACGAAATGGCAGTATATTATGGAATGCAAATGCCGGATGCAGTAAATTTTCATAGTGGGACTAAAAGAGTAGGGCCAACGGGAACTGTGTTGGAACTGTCTCTTTATTCTGAAACTAATTTCTATATAATTAATTGCGCATGTACTGGGGCATATGCAGCAAACAATTATAATAAAAACTTAAATTTTGTTTCAGTTTTCATAGATCCAAATACAGGAAAGCTAACAGATATAGAGCATATCAATTATTTTTATGAATATGCAACCGGTTCGGACGACATGTCATTTGGAAGATCTTTTGCCGGCCATTCAAAATACTATTATCCATATTATAATAAAACCGAACCGTATATATGGTAGGAGGTGATTAAAATGAAAATCCAACAAACTTCTTGTTATCAAAGTATTGATTTGTTGAATGCGGCAGAAAGACATACAGTTCTAAAGAGTATGAAGGATGTGCAAAAACATTTGCTCATGACGGATGCGATTGATGTAGAAATATCCGAAGAAGGATTCAAAGCATTACGAGAAAAGGTAAAAGAATTTGAACCTGAGCTTGATTATATTGATTTTGATAAAGTGAAACCGGTAGAAACAAACGAGGTTGAATTTGAACATTACATGACAATGATGCAAATGAGTGGTTTGATTTTGGAAGAAAAAGGAAACTATAATGTTGTTGATGTAATGAATTCAATCATGGAAACTTATGAAACTCTTTATAATCAGATCGTTGAGGAACATAAATATGGAGATCGTCAGGTTTCCTATGATGTTTCGGGAGATAGATCATTAACTCTTGAAGAGGATTTAGCGGGACTGGACAAAGCATTTGAAATGCGGATGCAAAACCTAAAGGGGTATATTGCATGCCAGCAGACAAATAAAGCATTCGCGCATCCGGACTATGATTATTGGTTTATGCGTAAAACCGGCATATTAAGTTTACAAAGTGCGCAAAGTAAACGTAAAGCAATAAAAAAAGACGATTATAATTATATGGATGAAGATTACATTGATACAGCTGTTGCGATGATGAATTTGGCCCGCGAGAACTTTTTGGTATTATTGGACAGCAAAGACTACCAAAAGGGAGATGGAAGGTATATCATTTCAGATATTATAAACAAAAATGATGATTTTATGGCAAAGACTCATAAGCTGTTTTCCTGATAACAAGTCCTCTTGAATTGAACTTAGGTTTGATTCAAGAGGATATTTTTATTCTATTGGCCGTTTTCTGCAAAAACGAGTCAGATTCTGCAATGGGTATTGCGACAGAAAAATTTATTTGGTATTTTATGAATATGGTAAGCATGGATTTGGGTAGAAATGCACCATTTAATGCAATAAATATACAAAAACCATGTATATTTATTTAATATTAGAAAGGTTAAGTCGTACTACGATTTTATTAGAAAGGCTTTAAAAGGGAGAAGCGTAGGATATATATACAGTAGTAGTGGACATCCAGGCGGGCCTTGTATACCGGGAGTGCATAAGTTATTTGTAAATATTAATGGTGACTTTTATCCCTGCGAGAAATTAAATGAGAATATAAAGGATATTGTTATTGGAAACATTGAAAGCGGATTTGATTTTGAGCGGATTGAAGCTATATTAAATGTTGGAAAAACAACGCAGGAAGAATGTAAAAACTGCTGGTGCAGCAGATACTGTTATCAATGCATTATGTTTTCAGAGGAAGAAAACTCGTTATCCGCCGAGCGGAGAATATCCCATTGTAAAACAGTAAGAAAAGTGACAGAAGATATGTTTAGAGATTATTGCTTGATTAAAGAAGTGGAGGCAGATGATAATAGTATTTATTTTCTTTAAAATTTTATGGGAGGAATGAAATTTGAGAAAAATTACAATATATCCTTATGATGTTTCCAATCTGCATTTACTGTTACATAAAGCTATGATTGATATTTCAGACGATGATGTCATTGAGTGTGTTTCGCCTAAAGGGTGGGGATATGAAAATGAAGATGCAGGATATAAGGTAGGTATTGAGACGGGGTTTTGGTAAAAAGCGATTTTGACAGTCTGGTCAACGAAATGGACGTTTTAATAATTGTGGAGTCTATATTTCCATTACCTGGTTTAGATATAGCTGAGAAAATAGAGAATGTTTTAGCTGGCGGGAAAAGAGTTGTTGTGCTTAGAAAAATGGATGTTGATTTGGAGCGGCAATTGGTAGAAAAATCATGTGTGGATCGTAATCTGGAAGTGTATACAGGCAATCGGTTAAAACCATATACTGACATAGAAATGGCAGACACAAGTATAGAAGAAATTCCGGCAGCTATCATATTGGTATTGGGATCAGGTGAGAGATGCTGTAAATTTGATGTGCAGTTGGCATTAAGAGAAGCGTTATTAGAAAATGGTTATGTTTTAACACAGATTGGAAGCAAGAATTATTGCGAATTTTTTGGATTTCACTCTTTTCCTGGTTTTATGCTGGATCATAGTGAGTATACAGAAAGAGAAAAAATTATTGGCTTTAATAAATATGTCAGGATGTTGTATATGTTGGAAAGGCCGGACGCATTAGTGATCGGAGTGCCAGGAGGGGCTTTTTCTTTCGATGAGTATTTTGATAATAATTTTGGGATAACAAATTTTTATGTTTCCAATGCGATTGTTCCGGATTATGTTATCTATAATTCTCTTTATGTAGATACGCTGCCAGAATTTTGAGAAACAGTGAAGAAGAACCTTAATAATAGATATGGGTATGAAACAGATCAAATGTTTATCAGTAATTATGCACTTAATTATCCAGCATCTAAGTCAGGACAGGTATTTACATATTTGACATGTAAGACATCAGATTTACTGGCAAGAGTCAATGGGTTGGATATTTACAATATATATGATTGTAACAGAAGAATTCTATAAATAAGCTGATTAATACTTTGCAGGAGTATGCTGGCATTTCAGTAATATAAGTGGAGAGTGGTTATGGCAGATATAAAAAAGTAAAACAGGATGTACGTTTTAAAATATTAAAGATAACAAGTAAAGATATTATGGAATATGACATTAATATGCTTGGCAAGCCTTATTATATAGAACCAAGAAATTTGGTATATCTGTTTTTGGATATTCAACAGGATTATGGCATTAAAATAGCTGAAGAATATTTAAAAAATCAGCAATTTGCAACAATTAATGGTATTGCGTCAATTATAATGAGAAATTTGGATAAATTGCATTAAAACATTCTTAAAATCATTACAATAAAAATGGAGGGTGAGAGAATGAAAATTAATAGTATCAACGGAGCAGGCACACAAATAGGACAAATGGGGATGAATCAGGAAACAGATTCTTACAGCCGGAATATTCAAGATCAGATCACCAATGCACAGAAGCAGTTGCAGGAGCTTTCTTCTAATGAGGATATGACATTAGAGGAAAAAATGAAAAGGCGGCAGGAAATACAACAGCAGATCAGCGACTTGAATGTGCAGTTAAGACAACACCGGATGGAACAGCGTAGAGAGAAGCAGCAGAAACAATCTTCTTCTGATGATATGCCTGGCGGTGCAGGCAATGTCGGAAGTGCGAATGCCGGAAGTGAGGGCGCTGGCCTTTCGCAGGCGAGTATGACAGCAATGATTACTGCGGGTACCTCCATGAAGCAGGCGAAAGCACAAGGCACCGTTGCTGTAAAAGCGGGGAATAAGGCTGAGGTCCTGAAATCTGAAATTAAACTGGATCAGGCCAGAAGAGGCAATACACAGAAAAAGCAGGAAGAACTTTCAGATGTAGAACAGAGAGTGCAGGCAGCAACCTCGGCACAGTTTTCTTCTTTGGCGGATGCAGGCAAAACAATAGAGGAAGAGGCAAAGAAGGGGGCTGCGGCTGATACGGCAGATGAAAATACACAGTCAAAAGAAGAATTGCAACCGATAAAATATACATCTGTCGATATTCGTTTATAATAGACAGCCTGTACTTCCGGGTTCCTTCCTATGAACAGATCCGGAACCCTGGAAAAAAGGACGGGATGGGGGAACGCCGGAAAGCAATGGTCTAACTGCATAAGGAGCACTGACTGTAGTATGTTACAGGCAGTGCTCCTTTTATGAAAAATTTCGGTATCTGCTTGATAAATGTTCAAAAACTATGGATTCTTACTTACTATGAAAGTCTTCGACTTTCACAGCATGGATGGCCATGCGGCCGGCCCGACGGCAGGCTGAGCATGATGTAAGTTTACTATAAATGTAGAAAAAAGATTAAAGGATATAATAAGCTATGTCGAAATATAAAATAAAAAAGTAGAAAATACCAGATGAAAGTAAGGAGGAGACAAAGCGGATGTTGAAAATTGCAGTATGTGACGATGAAAATCTTTTTACAGAAGAATTGAAAGAACTGCTCTCCGGTTATATGATAGAAAAAGGCCTTGTTTTTGAAATAGATACATACAGCTCTGGAGAGGCATTGGTAGACCTGGGGATTGAGATAGTACAGTATACTGCCGTGTTTTTAGATATCAATATGGAGAAAATGGATGGGATCAAGACGGCTGAGATGATCAGAAAGGCAAGTCGGGAAGTATTTATAGTATTCGTAACTGCATATGTAGATTATTCGCTGGAAGGATACCAATTAGATGTTGTAAGGTACCTATTAAAGGGCAATGCCAACTTTCAGAGCAAAGTTAATGAATGTATGGATGCCATTCTTGATAAAATGAATTATTCCGTGATAAAAAAGAAGTTTGACTTTAAGGAAGGCAGAAAAGAAATTTCATTGGAAAGATTATTGTATATTGAGAGTAATATGCACATACTTGAGTTTCATATTATGGAGGATGATATGAAGATTTATACCATGTATGAAACATTAAATGTATTTGAAACCAGGCTGGCAGAGAATGATTTTATAAGGATACATCAGAGTTATCTTGTAAATGCAAAACATATTAAGAATGTAGTGCGTTGCAAGGCGATACTTACGAATGGGGTTGAGCTATCCATACCGAAAGCAAGATATACAGAAGTCAAAAAAAAGTTTGTGGCGTGTCAGGGAGAAGTGTAGATGTTTGAGTTAATGCAGAGTGTATTATTGATATTTATTGAAATAATGTGCTGTAAGATTTTTTTTGAAACTTTTGGGAAAGTGAGATATAAAGGCTGGATTAATGTAATGCAATATACATTGTTGCTTGGCAGTATGTGTCTGGTTGCATATGGACTGTCAGAACATTTTGTAATAAGGCAGATTGTTGGTATTTTTATATTTTCATTCTTTATGTTTTGGCACATTAAGATTAGCCTGAAAAAAACCTTTGTGTTAACTATGCTATATGATGCTTTGTTATTGGCCATGGATTATTTGATTTATTCAGTTAACAGATGGTTTTCTTTGAGTAGTGGGTTACTGGGAAAGCAGTATCAAGTTGAACGGGTTTTGCTTGCGCTACTTGCAAAAATCATTTTATATCTTCTTATTCTCATCATAAGAAAATGGTTGGGGAAAAAAACAATCGAAATGATGTCAGATACAGAGTGGTTAAGGTTTCTGTTCTTTCCTTTATTTACTGTAGTAACTATTTCTGCAATATTGTCTGTTTTTGGATATGTACAAACAGTAGAACAGGCGAATTTATTGTTTTTTATTGCATTTGGAATGGTGGGAATAAATTTTGTAGTTTTTTATCTCATTAACGATGTTGTGGAAAGAGAAGCACAGATGCATGAAAACAAGATTTTTCAAATTCAGGCGAAAAATCAGTTGGAAATGTATCAGTCTATCTCTGAAAGTTTTGATAACCAAAAAAGAAAAACACACGAATATAAAAATCAGATTTCATGTATAGAATCCCTGTTGGATAAAAAGCAATATGCCAAATTAGAGGAATATGTAAAAAAGATCAGCGGTTCTTTGAGTCATGAACCGGATGTCATTAATACTAACAATGTAATAGTAAATGCCATCCTTAACACAAAGTATCAGGAGGCAGAGTCAAAGGGGATTGTTTTTGTGTTCAGGGTAAATGATCTTTCAGGGTTGAAAATAAAAGATGAGGATGTGGTTACTGTCCTTTCAAACCTTCTAAATAATGCTATTGAAGCGTGTGAGTCATGTACCGATAAGAAAGTAATTAAGTTCAAGTTTGTTAAAGAAGATGACAGGATGATCATAGCTGTAAAAAATACATTTAATAATAATGTTGTTTATAAAAATGGCGAGATAAAATCAACGAAAACAATGGGCATAGATGAACATGGTGTCGGAATTAAGAATGTGTTAAAGATTATTGAGAAATATGGTGGTTCGTATGTCATTGAACATAAGAAAAAAGAATTTTACTTTTCCATTATTATTCCGGCATGAAAGTAATGCTGGATGAGATGATCCTAAACATTGTTTTGCCTTTTTCTGCTCTAATATGTCCATTTTCTGCAATTTGCATTGATTTTTTCCTATAAATCATACTTAATAATTAATAACCAGGAGGCATGTATATGAATGTATATTGAATAAGAAAACTAAGTATAGGAAAAAGCCTTTTAGAATGGTACGGTGCACTTGAAGGGTTTTTTGTGACATTTTTAGAGTATACCTGATAACATATAGCTGTTATCAGGTATATATTTTTTCAGCAAGAGAAATTTGACAGCAAATTCCATATGCGTGATTCATTTAGGAAGACTATTTTTTCAGCGCTTTATTTGGTAAAACTCGTTCTATTTCTGTCACCTGGAGGAATATGCCCAGCTTCTGTCTGATCCCGGCAACGGTAACCCGGTAAACTCCGTAGATCAGTATGCTAAGCGCCGCCTCGATTCCCAGGCACGCCCCCAGCGACACGATCTCGCTGTAAACGAGCTGCCCGTCATTACCATACAGCAGCAGGATAAAAAACAGGTAGACAGCGATCAGCGCCACCACAGCCGGCACTTTAAAGACACTGCCGCACTGGCTTCTCACTTCCCTGTCCAGGAAGCCGGGAGATGCTCCCAGTTTCTTTAGATCGTCGAAGATGTAGCGGTTGTTTAAGGCGATGGTCTGACAGCGGGTATAACAGATGATCAGAACCGTCAGGATGCATACGATGAAAATAAACAGGAACATCATCAAAAATACGGACGTGGACAGCAGGAAATCGTTCATGCTTAAAATACGGAACCGGGGGATATATTCCCAGTTCTGGCGAAAGGTGAGGGAATCTGCTTCTGCCGGGTCAATACGCATCATGGGATCGGACGCCTGCCAGTCTGCGATACCCTGTTCTTCGGCCCTGATGGTGGTGATCCGATCGTGGTACACGGCAGTAAAGCAATTTTCATCAAAGCACGAAACCATGCGGTGAAAAAGGGCGTCGGCGAAGGGATAGCTGTCTTTGCCGTCCACATTAAAGGATACGATCCTGCCTTTCCAGTCGTCGGTCAGGCCTTCCGAGAGCAGTGCGTAATCCGTATTGTCCAATACACAATAGCCGCGCATGTCCGTCATCAGGTCGTAATGGAGAAGGCCCGCATATTGGGTGGAGATCTGTGTGCGTGTGACCATATTGGTGATGTGTTTCGCGCTGCTGATTATGGAGAGGGCTGTTTCCTCCTGATTGGTGATACACAGGTAAGTGCCGGGGAGGACATCTATATTCTCGCCGGTGAGCGTGTTCCACGTGTCTTCGGAGATGACTCTTTTTTCTATGCATATGGGGATGTATTCATCATGCCAGTGTTTGCCGTCTTCCTCCATTATGCTGGAGAAGGCTCCGAATGCCAGCGTGATATAGTCGAATTCGCCCCAGTCTTTTAAGGACAGGCCGTATTCCTCGGCGAGCGTTTTTATGGCTGCCCTGTCCGGCAGGGTCTGGTCGGCCCGGTAGTGATAGAAATAATCGTAGGGCTGGGCATGATATTCCATGATCGTGCCGATGGACAGGATGGGGACATAGAAGATGCCGAAACAGGCGCTGGCAATCAGCAGCGTAACGACAATCATATTGTTTACGGTCTGTTTTCCCTGAAATTTCATCATGCTTCGGGCAATAATATTCTTGTAGGGGGCATGTTTACGGCGTCCAAACCCGTGGACCACGGCATGGAGCATGATCATATAAAGCCCTGCAAATGCCGGCGCATAGAGGAGGTTCATCCATACAGGCGGCAGAGCTTGAACCTTGTAAAGATAGAAAATGGGCGTGCAGTATCCAAGAAGAACCCCGGCGGCAAGAAGGATACAACCCGCCGGCGCGCACCATTTTCCAGGCTCCTTTACGGGTTCGTTGATGTGCTCCTCCCGGATGACCTCCATGATATTGGTTCTGCGCAGATAGTGCCAGGCGAGGATACAGGAAAAAGCGGCCACCGCCAGCAGAAATGCAAAGGAGATCAGCAGGCATACGGGATCAAAGGAAAGTCTCATATCCGAGCTGTCAATGAGGAGCAGCCGGAAGAGTGACCAGATGATCCAGATAAAAGGAAATCCGGCCAGGATGCCCGCCGTACAGGAGAAGCCGCTTAAGAACAGGACTTCCCGGAATAAACCGGGCATCAGCCTCTTCCTGGAAGCGCCCAGCGCCATCAGGATGCCCAGCTGTCTTGATTTATGCCGGAAAAAGAGGCCGGCGGCATAGATGGTAAACACAACACAGCCGATCAATGTCAGTATAAAGATAGCGTTCATCTGCTTGCGGCTGTCCCCGCCCGGCGGAAAAGTGGTCTGTACCGTCGGCGACAGCATCATGCCCGAGTAGGCGGAAATGATCATCAATGCGGTAAAATTACAGAACAGATACAGATGCGCGTGCTTCCGGTCCGCCCGCTGCAGCCTCTGCTCCATTTTTTTCATCGTTAAAGTCTGTGACATATCAATACCTCCGAATTATTCAGTCATCTCTTTGATCGCAATAAGCAGCTGGTCCTGAAACTGTCCGCGCTCACCCTGCCGCTCCAGCTGGCGGTAGATGGAACCGTCTTTTAAAAGGATCACGCGGTCGCAGAAGGAAGCGGCAAAGCTGTCGTGGGTTACCATAAAGATCGTAGCGTCCATGCGTTTCTTTACCTCCCCGAAGCTTTCGATCACGGCGCGGCTGGACTTGGAATCCAGATTGCCGGTAGGTTCGTCCGCAAGGATGATCAGGGGATTGTTGATCAGGCTGCGCGCCACGGCCGCTCGTTGTTTCTCGCCGCCGGAGATCTCGGCCGGGTATTTGGCTGCGATATGCTGGATGCCGAAAAGAGCCGTCAGCCTGTCGGTAAGCTCCTCCGCGTCCCCGGACACTTCGCCCTGTACGATCCGCGGCACCAGAATATTTTCACGGATGGTCAGACCGTCTAAGAGCATGAAATCCTGAAAGACAAAACCGAGCTGCGTATTCCGAAAGTGCGCCAGTCCGGCATCGTCAAGGCCCGCCAGATTAGTGCCGCCAATGGTGATCTCTCCCTTATCGAAGGGGATATAGCAGGAAATACAGTTGAGAAGAGTAGTTTTTCCAGAACCAGAAGGCCCCATCACGGCCACAAATTCTCCCTTTTCTACACAGAAATCAACACCGTTTAACACTTGATATTTGTTTTTTCCGGTCTGATAGGATTTGTAGAGATTTTTGACATATAACATATAGATACCTCGCTTTCTTTTACTCTGCTAAAAGAATAGCACGCGGCATACCGGTCCGGTCTGCAGGGTGTCAAAAACGGTGGGCCTGATTGTCATTTTTGGAGAGCGGAAGCAGGTTTTGTAAAGTTTGGCGGTATTCTCTGTAAAGTTTGGAGCAGAGGAAAAGAGTGGACGTGTACTTTGGGGATTGGGTTATGGTAAGATGTAGACACGGGAAATGGTTCCCCTGGTGATGCTATATGACGTGACGGGAACAGGGACTTGCCTGGACGTGGCAAATCCCGGATTGTTACAGAACGATATGACTGACCGGATCTTCATGGAAGAGGGAGGAGAATTGCATGTTACGGATCGCGATATGTGACGATGAGGCGGATGCGAGAGACGCGCTGCGTTTTCAGCTGGAAAAGGCACTTATGGAGAAGTCGGAAGAGATCGTATATGAGTTTTCCGCCGGAAGTAATGCCGTATCGTGGCTTGGAAAGCATCCGGGAGAGGTGGATTTACTTTTTCTGGATATTGAGATGAAGGGTTTAAACGGCATGGAGACGGCAAAGCAGATCAGGACATTTGATGAGCAGATCATGATTGTTTTTCTGACGGGCTACAGCGAGTTTGTATTTGAGGGCTACAGTGTGGGTGCGCTGGATTACATGCTCAAACCGGTCACGGCGCAGAAGCTGATGGAAGTGCTTTGCCGGGTGCGGACGCGATTGGAGCAGGAGGAAGATAAGGCTTTTTCCTTCAAAAATGCGGACGGAACGTGGCGGTTTTTGCTGCAGGATATCCTCTGTTTCTGTTCCGATAAACGTATAGTCACGCTGGTAACAGAGCAGGGGGAATATTATTTCTATGCGAAGCTGGACGAGATCGAAGCGCGGCTGGGCGGCCGGTTTGTGCGGATCCATCAACGTTATCTGGTGAATCCGGCCCGGGTGGATCATCTGGGCAGCGATGCGGTCATGGTGGGCGGGCGGCAGCTGCCGTGCAGCAGAAACCACAGGGAAGAGGCCATGAAGAAGATTGCCAGATCCATGCTGGGTGGCTGTTAGGACAGCACATAGAGAGGAATGAACAGAAGGAACGGGAAATGATTATAAATTGTTTTTGTATCATAATAAATGGAGCGGCGGCTTATCTGCTGCTGCAGGGAATGAAGAAATTGATTGTCGTATCGGAAAAGCGGTGGAAGCAGGCTGTCCTGTGGGGAAGCTGCTGGCTGCTATTGGCGATGATTATTTATATGGGGGACTGGGCAAATATTCTGCCGACAGTTCTTTTCTTCCTGCTTGTGATCAGGGCTGTCTGTGAGGGAAGTATCTGGAAGAAAGCGGCCATCGGGCTGATGTATTCCAGTACCATTCTGTCTTTTAATGTGCTGCGGGATAATTTTGTCTTAACGGTTTACGTCAGGCATGATCATCCGGTAGTATGCATGATCATCGCGGGGTTTTTGTCGCTGTTTGCTGCCCTGTGTCTGTATCTGCCGATCAGAAGACATGCGCCGGACAGAGCGTATCATCTTTCCGACAGTCTGTGGAAACTGCTTTTGCTGCTGAATGCTACGCCTTTTGGGATTGTCCTCAGTGTGGTTCTGCTTACGACGACGGAGGAAAGGGTCTGGAGGGCGATGCCGTACGGTTTTAAAGGGTATAATATTCTTGGACTGCTCCTGCTGTCACTGCTGTCTTTCATCGGTCTGTTCCAGGCGGTCATCGTGCTGGCGCGGCAGCAGCAGCTGGAAGAACAGAATATGCTGGCAGAGGTGAACCAGAGTTATTATGCGGCCATGGAACAGCAGCATTTTGCCATACGGCGGCTGAAACATGATCTGGCCAATCATCTGGCGGTGGCGGTCACGCTGCCGGAAGCGCAGCGGGAAGACTATATCAAAAGCCTGATGGAGGACAGCGCATTTGGCCGTTCCCTGCAGTACTGTGCGGATCCGGTCGTCAATGCGGTGCTCACGGTCAAGGAAGAGCAGATGAGCCGCTATGGGATCCGGCTGGAGGCCAGGATTGATATTCCAAAAGAGCTACCCTTTGAGAAGACGGATATCTGCGCGCTTTTTTCCAATGCGCTGGACAATGCGGGGGAGGCATGCAGACGGCTGCCGGAAGCGGCAAGAGAAGTCTGTGTGAAAAGCCGGGCTCAGAAGGGGCTGTTCTGTCTGGAAGTCACCAATCCGGTGGCAGGCGCGCAGAAGAATCTGCGGCTGCAAACCTCCAAGGCGGATAAGGAAAATCATGGTTTTGGTCTGAGGAGCATGAAGGAGGTCGTGGAGCGGAATCACGGAGCGATGGAGATCAGGGCGGAAGGGGAGCGCTTTGAGGTGTTTCTGTATATGCCGCTGGAGATTTGAGAAATATTATATCCATTTATCACATTTGGGCGTACTGATAAGTTGAAATATTATTAAGTTCATCCATGATCTGCATTTTCGTATTTCTAATATCAATATCATCCTGAAGATCAAGAAAATATCTGTCAGATACGCCAAAAAATTTTGCAAGCCTTATTGATGTATCTGCTGTTATTTTCCGTCTGTTGTGCAGGATATCCTGAATCCTTGATACTGGAACATGAATTTCCTGTGCCAGTCTGTAGGCCGACAAACCATATGGTGCCATAAATTCTTCAAATAAAATTTCACTCACTCGGGGAGTTTCAATATAATTCTTCATAATAACCTCCTGTTCAATGGTAATCCACTATTTCAACATCATAAAAGTTATGTCCATCCACTCTAAAACATATTCTGTATTGATCGTTGATTCTAATACTATATTGTCCGCTTCGGTTACCTTCTAATTTTTCTAAATGATTAGCCGGCGGCACCCTCAAATCATCCAAACTCTGCGCATTATCAATCATAATTAACTTACGTAAAGCAATCTTCTGTATTGATTGTGGCAATTTTTTTGAGAATGTCTGATGATATATCTTTTCTGTTTCTCTGTCTATAAATGCTTTTATCATATTTCCATTGTACCTGTATGACGGGTATATGTCAAATATTTTGGCGTTAGATTTGATATCAGTGACCCGAAATCGTTGAATCCTTCTGAAACAATATTATACAGCATGATATTCTCCCAGGACAAGCCGGCAGGAACCAAAATTCTTATTTTGGCTGAAAGTCTGATATAAATGAGGACAGGCTTAAGAGCCTGTCCTCTGATCGTAATACACCTGGTGGCGCATTCTTTTAGTTGAAGTTGTCGATGCAGGGCTGGAACATATCCTTGGTTACGCCGCAAAGAGGGCAGCACCAGTCAGCCGGCAGATCTTCGAATGCTGTGCCGGGCTTAATGCCGTGCTCCGGATCACCTTTTTCAGGATCATATGTATAGCCGCAGGGATTGCAGAAATATTTTTTCATGAGTAGTATCCTCCATTTTATGTTGTAGTCTGTGTGTATCTGTCTGTAATTTTGTCAATGTAACTGTGCATCTGATCATTCGGTCAAACGTAAATGGCAGTTAACATGGCAGTTATTATAGAAGTGAGCAGACAGTCATTGAGACTTACCGGAACAATAACTGCCTGCTGTTCCTGCCTGATGATTAGCCGAAGTATCTCTTTAAGAGACCTGCAAAAGCCTTACCATGGCGAGCCTCGTCGCGTGCCATCTCGTGAACTGTATCATGGATCGCATCAAGGTTAGCAGCTTTAGCGCGCTTAGCCAGATCGAACTTACCTGCAGTAGCGCCGTTCTCTGCTTCTACTCTCATCTCCAGATTCTTCTTGGTGGAATCTGTCACAACTTCACCGAGCAGCTCTGCAAACTTGGCAGCGTGCTCAGCCTCTTCCCATGCCGCCTTCTCCCAGTACAGACCGATCTCAGGATAGCCTTCTCTGTGTGCAACTCTTGCCATTGCAAGATACATACCTACC
Organism: uncultured Lachnospiraceae bacterium; assembly: GCA_910578115.1. Taxonomy (GTDB): domain Bacteria; phylum Bacillota; class Clostridia; order Lachnospirales; family Lachnospiraceae; genus UBA3282. The sequence continues at coordinate 56,768 of CAJTPO010000008.1, forward strand.
TCTGTGCACTCGCCGTTAAAGTTAGCGCGAAGGTCAGCCATGATGTCTTCGCTGACACCCTTGGCAACGCCTACAACGTGCTCAGCAGCCCATTCCATCTCGCCGCCCTGTGCTGTGAACTTCTCAGCAGGTGCATTACATACCGGACATTTCTCCGGAGCAGCGTCTCCCTCGTGTACATAGCCACATACCTGACATACAAATTTCATAATCATGTTCTCCTTTTCTTTTTGAAATATATTGTAAGACATTACATAGAAAATATGCCTGTCTTAGTTCGCAATCTTATAATTTATAATAGGACCTGGCAGGAGGTTAGCCATAAGTCAATTTGCCCTGCAAATTAACTTTCCCTGCAGTCACCGCAGATCCCGTGGAAATAAGTGACATGCCCCCGGATCTCTCCGTCAAAACTCCGGCCTGCCAGATCCATGATATGATCGAGGCTGTCCATTTTCAAGTCGATGATCCGTCCGCACTGCGTGCAGACAAAATGGTAATGCGCGGAAGTATCCGCATCAAAATGATCAACACCGTCATCAAAACGCAGACGCTGTATCTCGCCGATATCCGCAAGTAAAGAAAGGTTGCGGTATACAGTGCCGAGGCTGATATTAGGATATTCATTTCGGACATTCATATACACCGTATCGGCAGTCGGATGATCTTTGCGAGTCATCAGGAAGTCCTTGATCACTTGTCTTTGTCTGCTGTATTTGAGTGCCATTTTAACTCCTTAAAATTAGGAATCATTACTATTATGGGATAAATATATCAAATATGGAAGAATCTGTCAACTCTCAATTTTACCTTTCACATTCTTTTCAAGAATCTTTTCAACGGATTTTTTCACAATGCAAACCACAGATCCGGCTCATATTTTATAAATTTTTTATAAGATTATAGGATATGTTTTATTCCTATCCGCAGAAAATATGGTATATTATTTATTAAGTATGAACGAACGTCTGTCGGGCGGTTCTGCGCCCTGATGCGCCGGAAATGAGCAGGACGACAATGGTGAATAGAAAAGAGGGACATTGCGTTGAAGTTTAAAACAAGACTTATGGTCACATCGGTGGTTATCGTGCTGCTGCCGCTTTTGCTGACGTGTGCCGCCTTTCTTCTGGTGGGCAGCCATATCGAGGATGCAGAAGGGGAGCTGGGGCTTTTGGATATGAATAAGGTCCCTTTTACCTATACGATCGAGAATTACAGCCGGATTTCGGAGGATCTGCTGCATGAGGTGAAGAAACAGATCGCCAGCGATCCGGTCAGGCTCGAAGATCAAAACTATCTCGATGGGATCAGCGCACATCTGAACAGCAAATTTTCCTATATTATTGTGAGAAAAGAGGACGGCATCTACTATACGAGTAATCTCAATGCCGCAAAGAAGATTTTCGATACGCTTCCCGAATATGGAATTGAGATGCCGGATATGGAGACAGGCTATTATTATAACGATATGAAGAAACTTGTCAAACAGGCCGACTTTACTTTTGCGGACGGCGGCCGGGGCAGCTTCTTTATCGTGTCGGGTGTGAGTTCCCTGATCTCCAGGAAGGTACTGCGGAATATGATCATTGCCTTTATTCTGGTGCTTGTTTTTACCAGTCTGGTGCTGACGCAGTGGATCCAGAAAGGGATCTTTACGCCGATCAACCAGCTGGATATCGCGATGCAGAATATCGCCGAAGGCAATCTGGAATATATGCTGACGACGGAGGAGAAGGGCGAGATCGGTGAGCTTTACCGCAACTATGAGGACATGCGGCTGCGCCTCAAGGAATCAACGGACGAGAAATTTGAGCACGAGCAGAAGAACAAGGAGCTTGTCAGCAATATCTCCCATGACTTGAAGACGCCGATCACGGCGATCAAGGGCTACGTGGAGGGTATCATGGACGGCGTGGCGGATACGCCGGAGAAGATGAACAAATACATCAGGACGATCTATGATAAAGCCAATGACATGGACCGGCTGATCAATGAGCTGACCACGTACTCCGGCATTGACAATAACAGAATTCCGTATACGTTTCGAAGGATCAATGTGGCGGATTATTTCGGGGACTGTGTGGAGGAAGTGGGACTGGATCTGGAATCCAAGAACATTCAGCTCAATTATGACGATCTGGTGGAACCTTCCACCCAGATCATTGCGGACCCGGAGCAGCTTAAGCGGGTCATCAATAATATCATCGGCAACAGTGTAAAGTATATGGATAAGGAACAGGGTGTTATCGACATCCGCATTCTTGACGAGGTTGACTCCATCCGGGTGGAGATCGAGGACAACGGCATGGGGATCGCGGCCAAGGATCTGCCCAGCGTGTTTGAACGGTTTTACCGGACAGATGCCTCGCGTAATTCTTCCAAGGGCGGAAGCGGCATAGGCTTATCCATTGTGAAGAAGATCATAGAGGATCACGGCGGGTATATCTGGGCCACCAGCAGGGAGAAGGAGGGCACCTGTATGCATTTCGTGATCCGAAAGTACCAGGCTCCGCCGGAACAGTAAACACAGGGCGCCGGCAGTAAGAGGTCTGTAGAGCATAGAGATGAAAAAGTACGCATCATGCAGAAATATGACGGGAAATATGCAGGATGAAAACAAGATGAAAACAGAAAGAATAAACGGAGAAAGGGTGAAAGTCATGAGTAAAATTTTAATCGTGGAGGACGAGGAAGCAATCGCCGATCTGGAGAAAGATTATCTTGAGTTGAGTGATTTCGAAGTCACGATCGAAAATACCGGTGATAAAGGGCTGGAGACGGCGATGGCTGGAGAGTTTGATCTGGTGATCCTGGATCTGATGCTGCCCGGTATGGACGGATTCGAGGTATGCAGGAAAATACGCGAGGAGAAGAATATTCCGATCATCATGGTGTCTGCCAAAAAGGACGATATCGACAAGATCAGAGGGCTGGGACTCGGCGCCGACGATTACATGACGAAACCTTTCAGCCCTTCGGAGCTGGTGGCCAGGGTCAAGGCCCATATGGCGCGTTATGACAGGCTGGTGGGCAGCAGCCAGAAGGTCAACGACATCATCGAGATCAGGGGTCTTAAGATTGATAAGACAGCCAGACGGGTTTACGTGGACGGCGAGGAGCGGATCTTTACCACGAAGGAATTTGATCTGCTGACATTCCTTGCGGAGAATCCCAATCATGTGTATTCCAAGGAAGAACTGTTCCGGGAGATCTGGGATATGGATTCCATCGGTGATATCGCCACGGTGACGGTGCACATTAAGAAGATACGGGAAAAGATTGAATACGAGACCGCCAAGCCTCAGTATATCGAGACCATCTGGGGCGTCGGCTATCGGTTTAAGGTTTGATTTATGGCGGCAAAACTGCGGGATCATGAGCAGGAAGCCGTTAGAATGCAGGGAAGCAGGAAAGCAGAGATCATATGAATCAGAAGAGGATTCTGTACGAGGATCAGGATATCATAGTGTGTCACAAGGCGGCCGGGATCGCCACGCAGACTGCCAGGGTCGGACAGGCGGACATGGTGAGTGAGATCGCCAATTATCTGTCGCGGGCAGGGAAGAATGCTGCGCGAAATGTACATGGCAGCAGGGGGACGCAGCCCTACGTCGGGGTTATCCATCGCCTTGACCAGCCTGTGGAAGGGGTGCTGGTTCTGGCGAAGCATAAGAAAGCTGCCGCCATGCTGAGCAGACAGATCGCGGAGGATGAGACGGAGAAATATTATTACGCCATAGTCTGTGGCCAGGGATATGAGAAGCAGGGCGATCTGGAAGATTACCTTTTGAAAGATGGCAGAACCAATACTTCGGCTGTGGTGTCGCCGGAAGTAAAGGATGCGCGGCTGGCACGGCTGCATTATGAGATTTTGGCGGAGCAGGACGCTCCAGCAGCCGCAGGGGCCGCGGAAGACGGCGAAGGATACCATGACCATGAAGGGCAGAGAAGCGGAGACGGCATTGCAGGTTCTGAGGAAAGCGGAACCGGGGGCAGGAAACTGGCGCTTGCCAGAATCCGCCTGTATACTGGCAGACATCACCAGATCCGCGTGCAGATGCGCCATGCGGGTATGAGCCTGTTAGGGGACTATAAATATGCCGATGCAGAGACGATCCGGATTTCAAAGCAGCTGCAGGTAAAAGAAGTGGCGCTGTGCGCCTACCGGCTTTCCTTTTTTCATCCGGAGAGCGGAAGAAGGATGGATTTTCGGATCAGGCCGGAAGGGAAGAGCTTTCAGGAGGAAGAATTTGAGCCGTATTATGATAATGATGAAAATTGAGGGATTTATATGTGTCAAATAGCGATCGACATACCAAATGAAGTTTTATATGATACAAAAATGAACAGAGAAGAAGCAAATCGATTTGCAAGATGCGCCGTAGCACTTGGATATTATACACAAAGCGGTGTGTCGATAGGGTACTACGCGCAGATAGCGGGACTGACGGAAGAAGAATTTATACAATATCTTGGGAAAAATCAGGTTTCCATTTTTCACTTTGACAATAGAGAGGAATTTTTGGAGGAGTTAAATAATGCGTAAGGTGGTTGTTAATTCAACGCCACTTATTATACTTTGTAAAATTGGGCGCCTGGATATTTTACAAAAATTGTATCATGAAATTTTCATCCCGACTGCTGTATACCGTGAAGTTACAGTAGTGGAAGATTCAGCCTGTATACAAATTAAGAATGCTTTGGAATGGGTGCATGTGGAATCCATTCGAGAGTATACGGATAAGAAGATGTATAAGGCGAAGCTGCACGATGGCGAGGTTGAAGTGATGATACTTGCACAGGATCAGAAGGCGGATTTGGTGATCATTGATGATAATGCTGCGAAGAAAACAGCAAAATATCCTGGCCTTACTGTTACCGGAACACTTGGTGTTCTAATAAAAGCCAAGCGACAGGGAATTATAGATAGTCTGTATCCATTTTTGGCAGAAATGAAACAAAACGGTTTTTATATTGATCCCATGTTGGAAGAGATGGTACTGCAACAGGCAGGCGAACGGTAAAAGGCATAAAAAAGAAAACCATCGCTTTAGATTTATAATATAATATTGCATCATATGCAGTATAATGCCCGCAAAATGAAACATAATAAAAGAAAGAAAATTATAAGATCAGGAGAAGCAGAGACAGTAAATTTCTGCTTCTTTTTCAATGCATTCAATACTGAAAATGTTTGTTGAGAAAGGTACATGGCGGGATGATCAAGAAGAGCAATCTATTATGGGACAATAAGCTGATCCGGATGAGTGTGATCTGTGTCGGCGTGTGGTTTTTCTTCCGCTTTCTTTTTACGCTGGTGGCTCCCTTTATCCTGGCCTTTCTGCTGATCACGCTGTGCTATCCGCTGCTGGAACGTATCCAGAAACGGATCCCCGTCAAAAAGAAATTTCTTGCGCTTGGCATTATCCTTCCGCTTTTTCTGCTGGTAGTGGCGGTATTGTGGATCGTGGTGCTGTTCGGCGGCAGGCAGCTGGAAGGGCTGCCGGCTTTCTGTACGCAGGTGGGACAGCAGCTGGAGTTCTTCTTTCACAGATGCTGCGGCGGGCTGGACGGGAAGTTCGGCTGGGACGGGCAGCAGATCGAGACGTATCTGATCGAGCAGATGACGGTGGTCATGGAAAACGTGCAGATACAGGTGGTGCCGCAGATTTTATCCTCCTCTTACAGCTGCTTCAAGGGAATCTTTGCGGCGGTGGGGTTTCTGGCGATCACGTGCATCGCAGTATTTTTGATGGAAAAGGAATATGCGGGGCTGGTGGAACAGCTCAAGAGATCCCCGGAACTGAGCCTCGTCTGGTCCGTGGTGGAAGGAGTCCTGTCTTATATCATCACCTTTATCAAGGCGCAGGGAGTGATCCTGCTTATTATCAGCATTCTGTGCGGCACCGTGCTGGGCATTGCCGGGATTCCCGGCGGCATTCTGTTTGGGCTGCTGGCGGGATTTCTGGATATGCTGCCCTTTATCGGTACGGGAATCGTGCTGGTGCCGCTGTCTATCTGGCAGCTGCTGAACGGGGAATATGTGCGGATGGTGGTATGTCTGATTTTGTACGGCGTGTGCATTGTGACCAGAGAACTGCTGGAGCCGAAGCTGATCGGTAAGAGGATCGGTATCGCGCCGGTCTTTATGCTGCTTGCCGTCTATGCCGGGGTGAAGCTGTTTGGTGTGGGCGGGATTGTCAAGGGCCCGCTGGCGCTGATCGTAATTTATGAGATATGGAAAACGGAACTGCCGGCTTAAGTGCCGGACATTGCTTTACGGTGGCCTGTACTCCGTTACGGGGCATCCGTCCGATCAAGCCGAGGTAACGATATCGAACCGTTATACGTGGCAGGAAAGACATCCGGATTTGACGAAACGAAGACGTTCGATTATGATAAGATATAGTAAACGAAATTTCCAATGTCGTTTACTGTGAAAGTCTCTGACTTTCACAGCATGGATGGCCATGCGGCCCGCCCGACGGCAGGCTGAGGATAATGTAAGCTTACTATAGAAAAGGATTTTCGCCACTTGACGCGGAAAAACCACAACCATACTATAATCATGGCAGAGAGAATGGAACAGACAAGTTGAACGGGATAAAAGGTGATCAAAAGGGTATAGAGGAGAATACGGGACTCCATACAAGGCTTTGCCGGGGGATTATCGCCGTATACTTTTTTATCATGGTGGTGATTTATCCTCTGTATGCTCCGGGAGGGTATGTGCGGATCGGTGAGGTCAAATATTTTTTCTTCCGGAATGTGACACTGGTCATGCTGGCGGTGGTGGGCAGTGTCATTGTGTTGGCGGCGCTGGTGCGCAGGGACCAGGAGTGGATCGTGAGACAGTATCGCCGGATGTCGGTCACAGACTGGTTTGCATACGGATACTGTCTGGTGGTGATGGTATCGTATCTGTGTTCGGATTATAAAAAGGACGCTTTATGGGGAGCAGAAGGCTGGTATATGGGTGTTATGAGCCAGCTTATGTTCGTGCTTCTCTATTTTTTCTTTTCTCGTTTTTTTTGCTGTGGAAGATGGCTGGGACTTTGGCTTTTTATTTCAGCGATAGTCTTTCTTCTGGGGATATGTAATCGTTATTCCATCTACCCGGTGGTGATGGAGGGACAGACTGAAACCTTTATCTCTACTTTGGGAAATATCAATTGGTTCTGCGGATACTGGTCGGTGACGGCAACGATCGGCATCATGCTCTACTGGTGCAGCGCAAAGGGTGCGGGCCGGGTTTTTTGGGGGATATACAGTCTTATTGCGATGTTGTCCGGGGTCACACAGGGGAGCAGCAGTGCGTATCTTGTCTATCTGACGATTCTGATCGTTCTGTTTGTACTGTCACTGTCCGGCAATGTAAAAATGTATCGATTTCTGGAACTGTGCATGATTTTTACGACAGCCTGCCAGATTGGAAGATTTATGCAGAAGCTGCCGGGTTTTGTCTATAATTATGGGGTGGAACAGCAGGGGAAAAGTACGGGAATCACGGGAATACTGCTCGACAGTAATGTCGTAACGGGAATTTTTCTTCTGCTTGTGGGCTTCTATCTGGTGCTTCGTGTACTGGACCGAGGCGGATATTTCCGACTTGAGAAATTCCGGCGGCGGGGTATTCTGACCGTGGGAGTGGCAGTTGTGGGTCTAATGGGCGTCTTCTTTACAGTGATGCGTGATGATGCCGTGCAGTTTCGAAAGACGGCATTTACAGTGGAAAGTGACGGTTATCTGAAAGTGATCCCGGATGAAAACTGGGGGAACGGGCGGGGAGCTACATGGAACTGTGGTGTGAATGCGTACAGGTATATGGATTCTTTTCATAAATTTGTGGGAGTGGGGCCGGACTGCTTTGCAGATTATATTTATGATGTGCCGCAGCTGGCGTCAAGAACGATGGGTGAGTTTGCAAATATGCGGCTTACCAATGCCCACAACGAATGGCTGACCGTTCTTGTCAATACAGGGGGATTGGGACTTTTATGTTATGCGGGCATCTATGTGACGGCCTTTATTCGATTTATGAAAAGAGCGGGAAAGAAGCCGCTTTTCCATGTGTGTGCGATCGCACTGTTAGCTTATACAGTGCATAATATGGTCAGTTTTCAACAGATTTTGAGCACGCCTTATATTTTCATGGTGCTTGGGATTGGAGAGGGGCTGGTCAGGGAAGATGAATGCAAAAGAGCACAACCGGATGGTGATTTGGCAATCCTGGACGGACAGCAGGCAGAAGGGCAGATATGCCAGGATAATAATACAGGAGAGTAACGGGGAATTATAAGTGAGCAATAAATTAAACAGTAAGGTCAGGAAAAGGCGGGAGCGAACGGAAGCGAACAGTATACATACGGAGGTGATCCGGAAAGCCATAGAGTATCTTCTGACGGTGGCGATGGTGGGGGTATGCGTGGTGGTGCCGCTGTATGCCAGGGATGGCTATCATCAGATCGGCAATGCCAAGTTTGAAGCATATCGCAGCATTATGATTGTCAGTTTCAGTGTACTTTCTGTTTTGACGGCAGTGCTTTTTGTCTGTCGCTTTCTTACATATAAACGAGGTCACGGCAGTGATCTGCAGTTGACAAAGAACCGGTGGTCTTTGTCCGGAACAGAATATGTGAGGAAAAGTGAAAATATGCCTGTGCACCGGCCGTTGTCGGTCACGGATATCTTCGTGCTGGCTTATCTGGTGTTGACGGGAATTTCCGTGATTTCCGGTGGGTTTTATGAGGATGCGCTGTGGGGATCTTTCGGATGGAATATGGGCTTTGCATCACAGCTGAGCTTTGTCATGCTCTACCTGTTTCTCTCCCGGTTTGGAAAACACTGGCGTGTCATACTTGCGGCGCTCGGTATGGCGGCTGCGGTGGTATTTTGTATCGGTATTCTGCACAGGCTGATGATTGATCCCATCGGATTTTACAATGGGCTGACGGATGTGCAGAAGGCGCAGTTTCTGTCGACTTTGGGGCAGGCGACGTGGTATGCGTCCTTTCTGATCCTGCTGCTGCCGGCAGGGATGGGGGTATTTCTCTACACGGAATCCGGTATCCGGAGAAGCATCTCCGGTGTCTATATGCTGATCGGATTCTGTACACTGGTGACGCAGAACAGTGACAGCGCCTATTTTGCTCTGGCGGGTATGTTTATTGTCTTTTTTGTGGTGTCCTGTGAGAAGAGAGAAACAATGTGCCGTTTTATGGCAGCAGTGACGATATTTTTTGCGGCGGGGAAAGTTATGGGGCTGCTTATGAGAATAAAGTCCAACCCGGAGCTGGAACCGGATCCTGTCACGGAGTTGATGTGGAATTCCGGTCTGACATGGGGACTGCTGGTGATTTGCCTGTTGGTCACTCTGGCACTGTACAAATTCAGGCAGTATCCGGTATCAATAATGTGCCGGATCCGCTGGGGCGTCACAGGCATTATGGTGGGGCTGGTGTTTGCAGCAGTGGCTGTGATCTGTCTGCAGAACCGGGAAATGCTGCCGGGATCTGTCGCAGATAAGGTGGCAGAGATCTCCTATTTGAACTGGAATGACGAATGGGGTAACGGCAGAGGCAGGATCTGGGAGTTCGCCTGTAAAGTGATCTCGGAAGAAAGTCTGCCTCACAGGGTTTTCGGGGTGGGACCGGACTGTTTTAACAGTTATGTGACGGCGTATCACGGCGAGGAAACGGAGCTTTTGTGGGGAGATAAGCAGCTCACCAATGTGCATAATGAATGGCTGAATATTTTGATCAATGGTGGGATTCTCGGGGCGATGGCCTATCTGGGTATTTTTGTGTCGGCAGTTTACAGATTTCTGCGTGGAAGAACGAAAACTTTTCTGTTGACCGGGATTGCGGCAGCAGTTGTGGCTTATATGTGTTATAATTTTTTCTGTTATCAGCAGGTGCTGTGCACACCCTTTGTTTTTATTTTAATGGGAACAGGAGAGTATATTTTAAGAGAACAGAACAGGAGCAGCACGGCATAACGGCTGTGGAGCGGACAGGCGGCAGAGAAAGCATAAAGAAGAGTAGATAGAGGAGGTAACGGAGTAATGGATGCAATGATCAGGGAGGTTTTACAGAATTTCTTTCCGGGAGAGGAGATCGTGTCGGTGGGGCCTCACGGCAGCGGGCATATCAATCACACTTTTGCCGTGGAGACGGCGGGAGAGAAGAAATACGTTCTGCAGAAGATCAACACGGATATCTTTAAGGACGTGGAGGGATTGATGGAGAATGTCGTGAATGTGACGGCTTATCTGCGCAGGCAGATCGCACAGGCGGGTGGCGACCCCGAGAGGGGAACGATGCGGGCGATTCCGACTGTTGACGGGAAGTACTACTATAAGGATGCTGAGGGTGGCTGTTGGCGTATCTATATGCTGATCGATAATGTGATCTCTTTAGATCAGGCGGAGAATGAGGAAGCGCTGTATGCCAGTGGACTGGCATTTGGCAGATTTCAGGCGCAGCTGGCGGATTATCCGGCACAGACACTGCATGAAACGATCCCGGATTTCCATAATACGCCGAAACGCTATCAGGCTTTTGAGAAGGCGGTGGAGGAAGACTGCTGTCACCGGGCTGCGTCGGCCGCAGAGGAGATTGCATTTATCAGGATGCGCAAAGCCGAGACAGAGATACTTACCGATCTGCTTAAGAAGGGAGAACTGCCGCTTCGGCTTACCCACAATGACACAAAATTGAACAATGTTCTGCTGGATCCGAAAACCTACGAGGCGGTCTGCATCGTGGATTTTGACACGATCATGCCGGGGCTGACGGCGTATGACTTCGGAGACGCGATTCGTTTCGGCGCCAATACGGCGGTGGAAGACGAACCGGATACGAGCAGGGTTTCCCTGTCGCTGTCGTTGTACCGGGCTTACGTGAAAGGTTTTATGGAAGGCTGCGGTGAGCGCCTGACCCCCAAGGAAATTGAGACATTGCCCGTGGGTGCGAAGACGATCACATTAGAGCAGGGGATCAGATTCCTCACGGATTATCTGCAGGGGGATACCTATTATCAGACTTCCCGTGAAGGGCAGAATCTGGACCGCTGCCGTACGCAGCTGGCGCTTGTTGCCGACATGGAGCGGAAGTGGGAGCAGATGCAGGTGACAGCCGGGTAACGGTTCAGTGCAGGATTTTGCATTTATTCCCGCGAAGCAACGAGCCAAGCAGCCATGCCTGCATGGATATTTGACTGTCACGGGGATTTGTTTCCTGCCGCAGACGAAACTGCGTATTTAGCGGTTGACAAAACCTGGTTCTACGGCTAGAATGAAAAAAAGTAACAGATATACCGGTTCCCTTTCTGGTGGATTTTGCATTAAGGATGACAGAGGGCAGGCATATAAGGACGTGGCGAAGAAGAGAATAGTACGGACAGGAAACGTGACAGAGAGAGGATTGGTGGTGGAAGATCCTTACGGGAGATGTTCGGAACCGGCCTCGGAGCCCTGTGTGAGAAGCACAGCGTAGCACCGGCGATAACGGTAGGAGAAGATGAGCGCGCAGGCGTTAATTAGGGTGGTACCGCCGAGATTTCGGTCCCTTTTGGGATGGAAATCCCGGCGTTTTTTGTATCATGGGAAAGTGCGTCCTATGATACAAAACCGGATGGAAAGAGAAAAAGGAAGAAAGGATGGAGAAAAATGGCTGACAAGAAACTGGTAGAAGCGATCACTTCCATGGAAGATGATTTCGCGCAGTGGTACACGGATGTGGTCAAGAAGGCGGAACTTCTGGACTATACGAGCATTAAAGGATGCATGGTATTTAAGCCGGCGGGCTATGCGATCTGGGAGTTGATCCAGAGGCAGATGGATGACATGTTTAAGGCGACGGGGGTACAGAATGTGTATCTGCCCATGTTTATCTCGGAAAGCCTCCTGAATAAAGAGAAGGATCATGTGGAAGGATTTGCGCCGGAAGTGGCCTGGGTGACGCACGGCGGTATGCAGCCCCTGCAGGAGCGGCTGTGTGTGAGACCTACGTCGGAGACGCTTTTCTGTGATTATTATAAAAATGTGGTGCAGTCTTACCGTGATCTGCCTCAGATATGCAACCAGTGGTGTTCCGTTGTGCGTTGGGAGAAGGAGACGAGACCTTTCCTGCGCAGCCGTGAGTTCTTATGGCAGGAGGGCCATACCGCACATGCTACGGCCGAGGAAGCGGAGGAAAGGACGGTGCAGATGCTGAATATCTACGCCGATTTCTGTGAGCAGGTGCTGGCGATCCCCGTGATCAAGGGACAGAAGACGGAGAAGGAGAAATTTGCGGGTGCTACGGCTACCTATACCATTGAGGCATTGATGCATGACGGTAAGGCGCTGCAGTCCGGTACCAGCCATAACTTCGGCGACGGTTTTGCGAAGGCATTCGGTATTCAGTTTACGGATAAGGACAATACGTTAAAATATGTGCATCAGACTTCCTGGGGAGCGTCTACCCGCCTGATCGGTGCGGTCATCATGGTGCACGGCGATAATTCCGGTCTGGTACTGCCTCCCAGAATTGCGCCCGTACAGATTATGATCATTCCGATTCAACAGAAGAAGGAAGGCGTGCTGGATAAGGCGTATGAGCTGAGAGACAGGCTGAACAGTTTCCGCGTGAAAGTGGACGATGCGGATAAGAGTCCCGGTTGGAAGTTCTCCGAGCAGGAGATGCGCGGGATCCCGATCCGTGTGGAGATCGGGCCTAAAGATATCGAGGCGAACAAGTGTGTGATCTGCCGCCGTGATACGAGGGAAAAGATCGAAGTATCTCTGGATGAGCTGGAGACGAAAGCGGGAGAGATTCTGGAGAAGATGCAGGCGGAGATGCTGGAGCGTGCCCGTGCGCACAGAGATTCTCATACGTATACGGCAGAAGATATGGAAACATTCCGCAGAATGTTTACGGAGAAAGCCGGGTTCGTGAAGGCGATGTGGTGCGGGGATCAGGCATGTGAGGATAAGATTAAGGAAGAACTTGCCGTTACCAGCCGGTGTATGCCTTTTGAACAGGAGCAGATCGGAGACGTGTGCGTATGCTGCGGTAAGCCTGCGAAGAAGATGGTTTACTGGGGGAGAGCGTACTAAAAGGTTTGCATTGTTTGTATTTTTATATTTATTGGATTAAAATAAATAATATAAATCTATTTGTAAAATATATAGTAAAGGGGTTGAAGGTTAAATGAATGTTTTGGTGATTAACTGTGGTTCCTCATCGTTGAAGTATCAGCTGATCAACAGCGATTCGGAAGAGGTGCTTGCGAAAGGGTTATGCGAGAGGATTGGGATTGACGGCAGCGCGATCGTACATCAGCCTGCAGGCGGGGAGAAGATCAAGAGTGAGATAGACATGCCGAACCACACGAAGGCAGTGCAGCTGGTGATCGAAAAGCTGACGGATCCGCAGGTGGGTGTGATTTCCTCTCTGGATGAGATTGATGCGGTGGGACACCGTATCGTACATGGCGGCGAGAAATTTGCTGGTTCGGTGGTGCTGGATGATGAAGTTCTTGCGGCGATCGAACAGTGTAACGATCTGGCACCGCTCCATAATCCGGCCAATCTGATCGGCATTAATTCCTGCAGGGAAATCATGTCGAATGTGCCAATGGTGGGCGTGTTTGACACGGCTTTCCACCAGACAATGCCGAAGAAGGCATATCTGTACGGCCTGCCATTATCATATTATGAGAAACATAAAGTGCGTCGTTATGGATTCCATGGCACCAGCCATGATTTTGTTTCCAAACGGGCCGCGGAAATACTCGGTAAGGATATTAAAGATTTGAAGATCATTGTATGCCACTTGGGCAACGGTGCGTCCGTGTCCGCAGTGCAGTATGGTAAGTCCGTAGATACATCCATGGGTCTGACGCCGCTTGAGGGGCTGATCATGGGCACCAGATCCGGCGATCTGGATCCGGCGATCGTTACTTTTATTGCGGATAAGGAGGGTATCAGTGCGGAGGAAGTGATCAATATCTGTAATAAGAAATCCGGCGTGCTGGGCCTTTCCGGTGGTGTTTCCAGTGATTTCCGCGATCTGGGTGAAGCCGCGGAAGCCGGCAATGAAGCAGCTAAGACTGCATTGGAGACCTACGGTTATCGTGTGGGTAAATATATCGGGGCTTACGCTGCAGCCATGAATGGTGTGGACGCGATCGTGTTTACAGCCGGTGTGGGAGAAAATAACGCTATGGCGAGAGCGGAAGTCGGAAAGTACATCGGTTATCTGGGAACGAATATTGATCCTGAGAAAAATAAGCTGCGCGGTGAAGAGGTGATTCTGTCGGACGATGGGGCAAAGGTTACCGTGATGGTAATCCCCACCAATGAAGAGCTTGCAATCGCAAGGGAGACTGTGCGTCTTCTATCTTAATCCGCAGGTTGAGCAGAAAAGGGGAATTTATATGGGAAGACGGCGAACAGGAAAAAGGGGCACAGGGAAAATCATTTTTCTCAGCATATTAATAGTGGTATGTCTGGTGGTACTGGCTGGTCTGGTAAGCGGCGTTTTCCCGACGGATAAATTAACCGGCAGGATTAAATCTGCGGTAACCAAAAAGGTGACGGAAACGGTTATGGAGCAGGCAGTTCAGAAGGCACTGGAAAGTACCGGGGATTCTCAGGCTGCCGAGAAGGCGAAGGAAATCGTGGGCAGTATGGAGGAAGCGGATAAGAAAGAGGCCGAGGCGATCATTGAGAAATATGCCGACAGCGAGACCATAGCCGATTGTCTCGAAATCGTCGGAGACGGTGTTAATCGTGAATCCATTGCGGAAGTTAAGGAGTATCTGCAGGAGAGTGTTTCCGAGGAGGATATACAGAAGCTGCAGGAACTGTACCGGAAGTATGGAGGTGCCATGCCGTAGTCTTTTCCGGCCTGCAGGATGCCGGTCGGCAGATAAGAAACCGGCAAAGATCGAATGAAGAGAAATAAAGACAGAACAGAGGACTGCTGCAGAAAGTTGCGGCAGTCTTTTTGCGCTCCTTAAGGAGTGGTTCAGATGAAAATTTGTAAAAAGGTTGACAGGCGTATACCTTTCGGTGTAATATGCGGTTAAAGAGGTAAACACGTGTATACCATAAAATGGTAACACAGGAAGAAAAAAGAGCGGAGGAGGTATGGGAACAGGCATGAAGATGGTCAGTTTATCGGACGGAGAATGGAAGATCATGAGCAGGCTGTGGGAGAGCGGCGGCAGTACGATTACCGGGCTGACGACCGAATTAGAGAAGGAGACAGGGTGGGATAAGCATATTATCATTACCATGTTGGGACGAATGGAGAAGAAGGAGGCCGTTGCGCACAGGCAGGGCGGCAGAGCGAAGGTCTTTTATCCGCTGGTGACCAGAGAGGAAGTTTCCATGCAGGAGACACGTGGCTTTCTACAGAAGGTGTACCGGGGCAGCCTGGGTATGATGGTGAATGCCATGGTGGCGGATCAGGCTTTATCGGATCAGGAGATTCAGGAGCTGTACGATATTCTTGAGCAGGCGAGGAAGAGAGAGTAAGGACATACAGCATTTGTATCAAAGGCGGGAAGAGGCAGAATAAAGAGGGATATGTTATGAAAGAGATTGTGATTACAGTTTCGGTTTTAATTATATGTATTATGCTGATCAGGCATTTTTTCAAGGGCAGGATCGGTAACAGGCTGCAGTATGCACTGTGGCTGCTGGTGGCGGTACGGTTGATTGTTCCGATATCTGCGCAGCTATATCTTTCGCTGGGAGAAATAGATGCGTTTCGCATCATGGATCTGGTGAACAGGCTGGAGGACGATTACGGTGATATCACGCAGCGGCTGGAGCAGCCGTTCAGTTTCACGATGAATCTGAATTCTCTGGGCGGTGCATGGATTGCAGAGAAAATGCTGGGAGAAGATATGTCGTATGTGGGCGAAGCGGATGGGCCGACAAGCATTTTCCTTGCCGGGTCTGTCGGATTTACGTGGCTGGATCTTCTGCGGTGGATCTGGTTTGGCGGTATGGGCCTGATGGCAGTGTGGATGGTGGCCGTTAATCTGCGGTTTTGGCGTAAGCTGCGCAGAGAGCGGCGGGAATTTCTGCTGCCGGAAGAAGTGACAGGCAGGCTGCACCCGAAGGTCTTGACAAGTCTGCGCAGAGGCAGGGTTTATATGCTGGAAGAACTGGTGTCTCCGTGCCTGTACGGAATACCGGGGCTGGAAGCTGTCTACCTGCCGGAGTCCGTTACACAGGAAGAAGACAGGCTGTGTCATGTGCTCACCCATGAGATCTGCCATAAGCGGCACGGCGATGGATTCTGGTCGCTGCTGCGCAATACGCTTTTGGTGTGTTATTGGTTCCACCCGTTGGTGTGGGTGGCGGCGGTGTTGTCCAGGAGAGACTGTGAACTTGCCTGTGACGAAGGAGCGCTGCTGTTGTTGGGAGAGCAGGAGCGGATCAGTTATGGGAAGACCCTGCTTTCTATCATTGCCGACAGGGGAAAGCTTTCTGATTTTGCCTGTACGGCCACTACCATGACCGGATCGGGCAGAAGCGTGAAGGAACGGATCCGCTGTATTGCCGAGAAACCCAGAGTACTTGGTGCGGCGGTGGCGGCAGTGCTTATCCTGATCACGGCAGCGTCGCTGCTTGTCTTTACGAAGAGTCCGCAGTTTACCGGCGGTATATGGGACAGTGGGACGATTTATGTAATGACGGAAGATAAGCGGATCATGCTGCCTGAGTCCATAGCCGGAATCAGCGGATATACGGAGGAGGACGGTAATCAAAAGAATCTGATCGTTTATCAGG
This sequence comes from uncultured Lachnospiraceae bacterium, assembly GCA_910578115.1. GTDB lineage: Bacteria > Bacillota > Clostridia > Lachnospirales > Lachnospiraceae > UBA3282. The sequence goes on from CAJTPO010000008.1 coordinate 73,560, forward strand.
TTGCTTCTGACCAGGAGGTGGGCAGGTTCTGCACGGTTTCCTATGAAGAAGCGGCAGCGCTGGTAGATGCGGGACGATCGGTGGTGCCGCTTGGAACCTACGGAAAGAATGGGCAGCTTCGGGAGTATATGGGTCTTGCGTCCCAACAGGTGACGCAACATGAGTATTTCCCGTTGGAAGAAGATGCAGTAGATACAGAGGAGGGAGCGCCGCAAACGGAAGAAAGACGTGAAAGCAGTATAAAACGCAGTGAGAAGGATCCTTTCGCTTTTGACGGCAAGACGGAATGGGAAGAAGACGAATCCTACGAGAGTGCGAAAAAGCCCTTTGCCTTCGACGGGAAAAATGAATGGGGTATAGAGGAACCACAGCAGGTTGAACAGGAAGCGGAAGCTGTGCAAAGCAGTGTTCCGGGAACGGACAGTAATATCGAGGAATCGACAACTTATATCATATCGGATGAAATGGCTGATCCGAACATGGCGCAGGAAGATTCGGCAGCGTATCTGCCGGAGGCATCAGTCTCCGAGACGGATGATTCCGTAATTTACCTGCCGGATGAGTCGGGTACCGAAACGGACGGGGCAGCGGTCTATCTGCCGGACGAGACGATCACAACGACGTATTATCCGTATAATGCGGGCCTTACGGACTGCTATATTTATTTGACGGCCGATCATTCCAGGGTAAAGGACAGGGATCTGGAAGAAATGCGCTTTATTGACAATGAGCTTAAAGCTGCTGCCCCGGCAGTGATCGTGACCAGCATCAACCGGGATATCACGGAGAAAACTTTCCAGTCGCTGGCAGAGCACAGGACGGAGTATCTTGGCGATGCCTCGGCAGTGGTGGCGTTGGTGAATGCCCTGCCATTTCCGGAGGGAATCTCCTACAAGGGAACGGAGCTTATCACCGATGGCTCTGAGATGAAGTCCCTGCGTATTATGTGCGAACCGACGGAAACGGATCTGGATATGCGGTATGTGAATCGTGATGTGCTGCGCTTTGACGGGGTAATGCTTTTTGCTGTGATCGAGAATCTGGAAGAGTGTGTTTTCGCAGTGACAGGCGAGGACGGTTCTTTGCTGGAAGAGATAGTATATGACAGAGCGGAGCTGACAAAGTGGATCGGTGTGGACAGCCTGTGGCAGGATCTGGACGGGGAGGATCTGCAGGCGTGGCTTAAGGATCTGCATCAGCGTGTGATCATAAGCCTGTATTGGGTTCTTGATTAAAAACCTGAACCGGGAACCTTGATCCGTAAAATAATAAAGAAATATTAAGAATCCTGAAACTTTTTCTTAATCTGCGACATCTAATATATAAATAAGTGTGAGGGGGACCTCATTTAGAGAAATTTTAAAGATTTCTCTGATACGATAGACAAAACAGACATTGATTTCTGTTTATGATGGCAGGATGATATGGGATATTGATGTTTACGGTGAATGATGTAAGATGAGGTACAAAAGAGGGGAAACAAGTGGGACAGGTGCAGAGAAGACGGCAGCAGGATATTGAACTTTGGGAACTGTACGAAGAGGAAGGCAGCGGGGCCAGGAGAGGCGGCCGCGGGCGAAATGCCGGCAGAGACAATCACAGAGCCGGCCGCAGCAGTGAATACGGAGGTGGACGAAGGACAGCGGCCGACAGAAACGGCAGAAGAACAGACCGTAGAAGAGAAGCAGGCAGGGGTGGCCAGAGTGTCAGGCGGACGCAGGCTGGGGAAGGTGTCAGCATAAGGCTGTATGAGATGGGGCGGGACAGATCGAAGCCGGGAAACCGCGCCCCCCTAACTGTGGATCGACACGCATCCGGTACTGTACGGCAGTCTGGAAATACCGCCAGAGCACGGCGTACGGGTCGGGCCAGAGATGTCTCCGGGATAAGTTATATTGGGGCCTCCCCTACGGCCGAAGCACGCAGGAGAAATTCTCGCATGGCATACAGGGGCAATGCCCGTCCGGTACAATCCATCAGGCGGCGACGGGCACGGCGCAGAAGAGAGATCCTGAGTAAGTTAGTGATCGCTTTGTTTATGGTGACGTGTCTTGCCATGATTTATTTTATAACGGGCGAGATCTATCGGATGACGCACAGGAATAAGGAAGAGAAGCCGATTCCGGTGACGGCGGAGCAGACTTTCAGCGACAGCAGCAGTGATACCGGAATCGCACCACCTGAAATTGTACAGGATTTACTGGAAGTGAATGAATATTCCAGGCCGGGAGACAAGCTGAGCAGGATCAATAATATATTCGTCCACTATACGGCTAACCCCGGGACTTCAGCTGCGCAGAACAGAAGTTATTTTGCGAACCTGGCTGAGACACACGAACGATCGGCCAGCGCGCACCTGATCATCGGTTATGACGGGGAACTGATACAATGTATTCCCTTTGACGAGCAGGCATATGCAGTGATGACGAGGAACGAAGATTCCATATCGATCGAGTGCTGTTATTTGTCTGACGACGGTTCCTTCACGCAGGAGACGTATGATACATTGATCCATACACTGGCATGGCTGTTGGACAAATACGATCTGACGGTGGAAGATATTTTAAGACATTATGACTGTGGAGGAAAGCTTTGTCCTCTGTATTATGCGGAGAATGAGGGGGCGTGGGATAAACTGCGGCAGGATGTAGAGGCATATCTGGCACAGGCGAAGCAGGAATCGGCATGAAATGTGATGGAATAAAGCAAAGGCCGCGGAGGCATATGATCTCCACGGCCTTTACTATGAAAGTCTTCAACTTTCATAATATGGATGGCCATGCGGCCTGCCCGGCGGCAGGTTGAGCATGATGTAAGTTTACTATGAAAGTCTTCAACTTTCACAGTATGGATGGCCATGCGGCCCGCCAGGCGGCAGGCTGAGCATAATGTAAGTTTACAGTTATGACATGAATGCGATCTCTTCATAGAAATGGGTCGTACAGTTTACGGGCATAATAAAAAGCGGGTGATGGGAATCGAACCCACGTATCCAGCTTGGAAGGCTGGTGTTCTACCATTGAACTACACCCGCGTGATCATATATTTCTTACGAACAGTTAACATATTACCACAGGAATTCTAAAAAGTCAATTCATGAAAAGTAACCAAATTTAATCAAATATGGCGCAAAATTTGAAAAAAACATAGAAAGACAGACATTACAATGATACAATATAGATATCAGACAGGCCAGATACACATAACGGGGAAAGGACGGTGCAGGGAATATGGATGTTGGAAGACAGCAGACCACAGCGGATAGAAAGCACATTCTGATCGTGGATGATGATCCGGTTGCACTTAAGACGCTTCGGTATTATTTACAGGAAAACTATAAGGTGACGCTGATCAGCTCCGGGAAGTCGGCGGTGGATTTCCTTGCGAAATATACGCCGGATCTGATTCTTCTGGATTATTTGATGCCTGTTCACAATGGAGCAGCTGTTTTGAAAGAGATTCAGAGTAAGGTGGAGACGAAGAATATTCCGGTTTTCTTCCTGACGGGACAGACGGATGCGGATACGATCAGTGAGTGTCTTGCGCTGCATCCGGCAGGCTATCTTGTGAAGCCGGTGGCGAAAGCGGCTCTGCTTGCCAAGATGGAGGAAGTGTTGGGATGAAGGGGATTGACATATCTGTGGGCCTGGAATACGCGGGGGATGATGAAGCGTTATACCGGGAGATCCTGACAGAATATGCGGACTGCATCGAGGAACAGGCGCAGGCAATAGAATGTGCTGTGGCGGCAGAAGACATCGAGCGTTTTACGCTGGAAGCCCATTCTTTGAAAAGCACATCCAGAACCATTGGGGCGCAGGGAGTGTCCGAACAGGCGAGAGAGCTGGAGGAATATGGAAAAAGATGTGAGTGGGCGAAGATCCGGGCCGGAATGCCGCAACTGCTGGCATCCTACAGAGGATTACATTCCGTGATCTTATCATATTGTGCGGATGAGCGGAACGGGGAGCAGGAGAAGCGGCCTCTGGATCGCGAAGCGGTGGAAGAGCTTCTGTCGCAGCTTGCGGACAGCCTGGAAGTCTGGGATTCCGTCCGGGCGGAGGAGATCATTGCGGAACTTGCGCGGTATGATCTGGAAGAGGAGTTTGCCCTGTACCGGAAGAATCTGGCTTCGGCAATGGGAAAGTTTGATTATGAGGCGTGCAGAACCATTGTGATGCAATGGCGTGCAGCCAACGTGTTATGAATAAGAAGGCATAGAATTTATGGAGAAGGCATATAAACTGGAATTTGCCGGGGAGCGGACGGGCAGCCTGTATGTGAACTGCTGCGGGCTTTCCCGGACGGAAGGGCTGCACAGCTTTGGACCGGCACTAAAACCTCATTATCTGGTTCATTATATATTGAGCGGCAGGGGAAGATTTTCCATCGGAGGTAAGGAATATCCATTGGAAGCGGGATACGGATTTCTGATCACACCCGATGAACTGGCATTCTATCAGGCAGACGAAGATGATCCGTGGACTTATGTGTGGGTGGGTTTCAGCGGCACGCAGGCGGCGGAGTATGTGAATAATATCGGGTTGTCTGTGAGACAGCCCGTTTTTCGGTCGGAGGACTCACAGCAGCTGTATCAGATCGTAAAGGATATGATGGAGCACAATACTTTCGGACTTTCCAATGATCTGCGCCGTAACGGGCAGCTGGGCATCTTTTTGTCCGTTATAGCGGAGGGGACAAGGGTGGAGGAAAAGAATGAAACAGACCGGGCCAACACTTACGTCCGCAAGGCAATCTCTTTTATCCAGAGTAATTACTGCAATTCCATCAAGGTGACGGATGTGGCCCGGTATGTCTGTATCAACAGAAGCTATCTATATACGCTGTTCCAGAATTCCATGGGGATGTCACCGCAGCAGTTTTTGACGGCGTTTCGAATCACCAAGGCTACGGAACTGCTGCAGCTGACGTCACTTCCGATCGAGAGTATCGCACTGTCATGCGGTTATCATGATCCGCTGGTTTTCACCAAGGCCTTCCGGCAGATGAAGAAGATGACGCCCACGGCCTATCGCAGGGAGATGCAGAAGGGGGAGACGAGACGCAATAAGGCGTATCTGAAAGAGGTGGAGGATTTTATCAGTCAGATCAACAGTCTAAGGTAGGTTTCAGGAAAATGGCAGATCGCATTTGTGCGGCGTAACCTTTGCAACATTTTGACAGGTTTGTGTAACAATGAGATATTTAAGTTATGCCGGCTTTTTTATATGATAACAATACCCTTAGTGAACAAAGAGATACATACTCTAAAGCGGGATAATTTCAGTATTTCCCTGTTCATTGAAGGTATAGTAAACGACATGACAAATTTCTGTTTCCTGCTCCTGCAGGAGCCATATACTGAAGCACCTGCAAGGCCGAAAACGAAATTTCCAATGTCGCTAACTATAAGTTAATAACATATTTGCAGTAGTTGAGAACAGTGGAAGCCGAAGACGGGATGACTGTGGGACAGTGAAGGTGAATAAGAGAAGGAGGACATCTGAATGAAAGAAGCAGTATTGAAGAAGTTTGGGGAACTTTATGGGGATACGCAGGGCGTCAATGTTTATTTTGCGCCGGGCCGTGTGAATCTCATCGGAGAACATACGGATTACAATGGGGGACACGTTTTTCCCTGTGCACTGACCATTGGCACTTATGTTGCAGCCCGGAAGAGAGCAGATAGAAAGTTGACATTTTATTCCATGAATTTTGACAGGCTGGGGGTTGTTGAAGGCAGTCTGGATGATCTGACACCGGCTAAGGAAGCGGAATGGACGAATTATCCGAAGGGAGTTATGTGGGCCTTTGCGGGAAGAGGCATGGAGATGGACTGTGGACTGGATATCGTGCTGTACGGTAACATTCCCAATGGTTCCGGCTTATCGTCTTCCGCATCTTTGGAAGTAGTGACCGGTTATGTATTGAGGGATCTGTACGGATTCGATGTGACGAATGTGGATCTGGCGAAGATCGGGCAGTATTCGGAGAATAATTTCAACGGTATGAACTGTGGCATCATGGATCAGTTTGCATCTGCCATGGGTAAGAAGGATAACGCTATTTTTCTGGATACGGCGGATTTGTCTTACGAGTATGCTCCGCTTGTGCTGGACGGAGCAAAGATTGTGGTGACCAACAGTAATGTCAAGCATTCACTGGTGAATTCGGCTTACAATGAGAGAAGAAGCGAGTGTGAGAAGGCGTTGGAAGAACTGCAGACGGTGGTGGATATTAAGGGGCTGGGTGATCTGACCGAGGAACAGTTCGAGATGCACAGGGAGGCAATTAAGAGTGAGGTACGCGTGAAGAGAGCGAAGCATGCGGTCTATGAGAACCAGAGGACGATCCGTGCGGTGGCGGCATTGAAAAACAATGATTTAAAGCTGTTTGGTGAGCTGATGAATGCTTCCCACGTGTCTCTGCGCGATGACTATGCGGTATCCTGTGAGGAGATTGATGTGCTGGTGGAAGAAGCGTGGAAGGTGGACGGCGTGATCGGATCCCGCATTACAGGCGGCGGCTTCGGCGGCTGCACCGTGAGCATTGTTCGTGATGAGGCGGTGGATGCTTTTCAGGAGAAGGTCGGAGCGGCGTACAAAGAACGTGTGGGCAGGACGGCTGACTTCTATGTGGTAGAGATTGGAGACGGGCCGCGCAAATTATAAAGTGGAGAGACGAGGAGAGCTATGATTCAGAAAAATATTAGAAAACTGGTACAGTATGGGCTGCAGACAGGCCTGATCACAGAAGAGGATAAGATTTATACGACCAACAGGCTTTTGGAGCTGTTTCAGCTGGATGAGCTGGAAGAGTGCAGCGATGAAGTCAGTATGAGCGTGGAGGAACTGGAAGAGGTACTGGCACAGATGATGGACTACGCATATGAGCAGGGCATCATGACGGAGAACAGTATCGTATATCGGGATCTGTTCGACACGAAGATCATGAGTATGCTGGTGCCAAGGCCCAGTGAGGTGATTGCCGGATTCGAGGCAAGATATGCGAAAAGCCCGGTGGAGGCGACGGAGTATTTCTACAAGCTGAGCCAGGATACCGATTATATCAGAAGATACCGGATCATGAAGGATCAGAAATGGATTGCACCCACAAAGTATGGCGATCTGGATATCACCATCAATCTGTCCAAACCGGAGAAGGATCCCAAGGCTATCGCGGCGGCCAGGACCGCGAAGCAGAGCGGCTATCCGAAATGCCTGCTCTGCATGGAAAATGAAGGTTATGCGGGCCGCGTGAACCATCCGGCAAGGCAGAATCACAGAGTGATTCCGGTGATGATCAACGGCAGCCGCTGGGGATTCCAGTATTCCCCGTATGTATATTATAATGAGCACTGTATCGTGTTCAACTCTCAGCATATTCCGATGAAAATCGAGCATGATACGTTCTGCAAGCTGTTTGATTTCGTGAAGCAGTTCCCGCATTATTTCGTGGGTTCCAACGCGGATCTGCCGATCGTGGGCGGTTCCATCTTGAGTCACGATCATTTCCAGGGCGGTCATTATGAGTTTGCCATGGCGAGGGCGCAGGTAGAGAGGACCTTTACGATCAGGGGCTTTGAGGATGTGGAAACCGGAATCGTGAACTGGCCTATGTCCGTGATTCGTATCTCGGCTGAGGACTCCGACAGGCTGGTGGAGCTGGCGGACGTGATCCTGAATGCGTGGAGAGGCTACAGCGACGAGGCGGCATTTATCTTTGCCGAGACTGACGGGGAACCTCACAATACGATTACGCCCATTGCCAGGAAAAGAGGCAATAAGTTCGAGTTGGATCTGGTGCTGCGCAACAACATTACGACTGCGGAGCATCCGCTGGGCGTCTATCATCCCCATGCGAATCTGCATCACATTAAGAAGGAAAATATCGGCCTGATCGAAGTGATGGGTCTGGCGGTACTGCCTGCAAGATTGAAGGATGAGATGGAGAAGCTGGCTGAAGCAATCCTTACCGGTGCAGATCTGCGAAAGGATGAATTGTTGGAGAAACACGTCGACTGGGTGGAGGAATTCCTGCCGGGATATTCACAGGTCAACAGGGATACGGTGATGGATATTATTCATAAGGAGATCGGCAACGTGTTCATGCAGGTGCTGGAGGATTCCGGCGTCTATAAGAGAAATGCGGAAGGCCAGGCGGCGTTCGACAGATTTGTCGAGTATTTGAATCGCTGACAGCTGCATATCAGCGATACTGTCAATGGAAAATATTGGAATAAGTAGAAATGAGGCGGGATCTTTCGATCTCGCCTTTTAGACACGTGGTATAAATACCGGCGTGTAGATCAGTCTTGGCAGAAAAGAAGGTGGTTCTTTCTGGTTTATGGGGATTGATCTGCCAATCTGATAGAAATGCAGTTTTATATACAGTATAAGTATTTTGCAAATATATAAAATAAGATTAAAGCTGTATATCCATTCCCAGCATATTTTGTACAAAGGTGTCACAGGCCCTTTGCTGCCAGGGATTCAGCTGTTGGTACATAGACATATGATTTCGGTATTTTTTCAGGTGGAACTTGTCGTTTGCCAGCAATAAATCTGCATTAAGACGTTCTTCGGCAAGATACAGGACATAGTCTGTAGAGACATGAAAGAAGCGTGAAAGGTCACATACGAGGGAGGCATCCGGAATGGATATCTCACATTCGATCTTACTCAGAGTTGACTGGTTCAGGTTTAAATCCTTAGCCAAAGCCTGTTGTGATAATTTTTTTTCTAATCGTAAGTTTTTTATCCGTGTTTTCATTCTCTTTACCCTTCTATTATTGTAGGTTAATTTGCCGTAAGAAATATTCCAATATGCAATAAGAGTATTATGTAGGGAATATTTTCAAGGTAGAAATCACGAAAGGTAGTAGAATTATGAATAGGAGCACAATATATTGTATAATTTATGCCGCTTCGGAATGGAGGGAAGGTTGAAAAATCACACTGATGTGCTGATTTTTCAACTGCGAGTTTGTGCCGGAGACACAAACTCGAGATCGCAGAGCCAAATTTGAAATTTGGCTCGCGGCCTTCGCAAAAGAACTGCTTCGGCATGGAGGAAAAATGACGGAATCATATGTGTGCATTGATCTGGAGACTACAGGGCTGAATCCCAGGTTGGATAAAATAATTGAGATTGGAGTCGTGGTGGTAGAAGGGAACAGGATCGTGGAAAAGTGGGAGACTTTCATCAACCCGAACAGAAGACTTGAGGAACATACCGTTGCGCTTACCGGAATCAGGGATGAACAGTTGTCCGGGGCTCCGGCAATAGAAGAAGTACTTCCAAAGCTGCTGGCAATGACAGAGGATCAAGTGCTGCTGGGACACAGGGTGCTGTTTGATTATTCTTTTATCAAGAAGGCAGCTGTTGATCGGAAATTGTCTTTTGAGAGAAGCGGGATTGATACGCTGAAGATTGCACGAAAGTATCTGGTGGATTTGGAGAGCCGCAGTCTGGGCAGTCTCTGTAATCATTACGGGATAGCCCATAATGCCCACAGGGCGTTGGGCGATGCGGAAGCTACCGTAAATCTGTATCAAAGATTGACGGAAGAGTTTCACGAGAAGGAGGAGAAGGAAGGCAGGCACAGTCTTTTCCTGCCTAAAGTTTTGACCTTTCATGTAAAAAGGGATACGCCGGCCACCGTATCCCAGAAAGAACAGTTATATAAATTGAAAGACAGGCATAAACTGATAACAGACTATGATATTGAGAAGCTGTCCCGCAGTGAGGCTAGTCGCCGGATTGATCTGCTTCTTGCAGAATACGGACGATAGATTTCTGCATGGCGGAATTCAGGACTTCCGCGATCGGATAAAGATGACCGATCTTTTCAGGCGTATGCTGTTCCCTGTAGATCCGGCATAACAGGCGATAGGTACTGCTGATGTCAGTTCCCGTGGATACGGCGAATTCCAACATGTGACAAGCCTCATCAACATGTCCGGCATCATAAAGAGCCTGCGCCCATTGCTGCAGGGTGCGCACCAGAAGCGTATAATTCTGGTCATATTGTGTCAGGAGATCGATATTGGGAGCACCATAACGAAGCTTCAGTTCCGTGTTGCTGATGCCGGTAAAATTGACCACAGGCAGGTCTTTTAAAGTCATGATGATCTGTCTGTAATCTTCAATTTTCGGCACATCAGGCAACAGCGACATGGGAAATTCCTCCACGGGAATATGGATGTAATCCAGGTCGTCCAGGGATTTACGGCGGGTGCTGTTGGCTTCCCGTTCTCTCGCCCAGAAATCCTGATCGATGGCTTCCTGCGTCTTTTTATTCTTACGTATATTGACTGCGATGGCGACGGAGAGTGTGGCAACACTTGCAAAAAACACTAAATTCATATATAATATCCTTTCAGTAAACTTATAATATGCGGAGGCATTTTATGTTTAACAGAAAAACAAAGAAGATCATTTCTTCCATAATTATAGTCATTCTTGTGTTATCAATGGTCGTTCCGCTTTTTGCCACGACACTGTGAGCCGGTGAATTTGCATCTGTCTGAAGCGGCCGGGTTATGGCAGGCGGAGAAGTGTAATGGAAGCGTGGCGTGTTCACGAACGGCGCAGCAGGTGCGCGGTTCTGATTGCCAATTGCTTTTATAATAACATATATTTGATTTGAGGGCAATTTCAGGTTTTGGAGAAAGAAAGGCAGGTATTTATGAAAAAATGGTCTGTCGCATTTGCGTTGATGACGGCGGCATTAGTTACTGCTGTCATGCCGGTACATGCTAAGGGGAATAAAATTGAATCAGGTATTTACGTGAACGAGATGAATCTGTCCGGCATGACGGTGGAAGAGGCCAGACGGGAGATAGAAGCCTATGTGGAATCTTTTGGAAATGCACAGATTACGCTGCATGCCGTTGATGAAGGGACGATTGTTACGACGGCAGGAGAACTGGGACTGAAATGGGGAAATGAAGAGATCCTGGAGGAGGCGGCAGGCTTCGGACGGGATGGCGATATTTTGCAGTGCTATAAGGAATTGAAAGATTTAGAATATAAGAACCAGGTATACGAAATCAGATTCGATTTTGATAAAAACAAGCTTCGGACGTTGATCGAGGAGAATGCTGCACAGTATAACCAGGAGGCGGTAAATGCGTCCCTTGTCAAGACAGAGGCCGGATTCCAGGTTATGGAAGGACAGGCGGGGATCGTGATTGATGCGGCGGCATCTGTGGATGCCGTGTATGACTATCTGGTCAACGACTGGAACGGGGACGGATGTGATATCGATCTGGTAGTCGCGGTGGATGAACCGGCAGGTACAGCCGAAGAACTGTCGAAGGTAAAAGATGTGCTGGGCACCTTCACCACCAGTTATTCGTCTTCCGGTGGAGCCAGGAGTGCGAATGTGACAAATGGCTGTACCCTGATCAACGGGACCACTTTATATCCGGGAGAAGAATTTTCGTGCTATGAGGCGGTGGCTCCCTTTTCGGAGGCGAACGGGTACTATATGGCGGCATCGTATCTGAGCGGCCAGGTGGTAGACAGTCTGGGCGGCGGCATCTGTCAGGTGTCCACTACCTTATATAATGCGGTTCTGTTGTCTGAGCTGGAGGTGACGGAGCGGTACAATCATTCGATGATCGTTACCTACGTGGATCCTTCTGCCGATGCGGCGATCGCAGAGTCTTCAGGTAAGGATTTTAAATTTAAGAATAATACGGATCATCCTGTTTATATAGAGGGAATTACGACGCCGGAGAAGCAGATCACTTTTACGATCTATGGCGTGGAGACGAGAGACAGTGGCCGGGAAGTGGTGTATGAGAGCGTTGTTCTGGAAAGGACTCCCCCGGATACGGAGGTGATCTACACGGATGCATCCCGTCCGGTAGGATACTGCTCCGTACAGTCGGCGCATATCGGCTATAAGGCGCAGCTGTGGAAAGTAGTGCGTGAGAACGGTGTGGAAGTGAGCAGGGAACAGATCAACAGCAGTTCTTATATGAAGGCGCCGAGAAGTGCGACGGTGGGGATCGCCACCGAGGATGAAGGGGCGTATAATGCCATTATGGCAGCGGTGGCCACTAACAGCATTGATCAGGTAAAGGCAGTGGCGGGAGCCTATAAGGCGGCGGCCGATGCCGCGGCGGCGGAAGCTGCTGCAGCGCAGGCAGCGGCAGAAGGACAGGGACAGCCACCTCAGCCGCAGGAGGGGGCCCCTGCACAGTAGACGGCGGCCGGTCGGAGAGAGTTGTTCAGAGGATTGTCCCCGAAATGAGATCAGATACGGAAATAAATCTACTTCGGCAGAAAAGATTTGCAGTCAGATAATGCAGGTTATGATGAATCGGAGGCAGGCAGGAAACGGCCGGGCGTAAAGAGATGAGATGTGGAAAAGTTTCGGAGAACGTATTGAAACGTTCTGTCCTGAAGTATATAAAGACGCATAGGGAAGAAGTGGTAAGTGGCGCAGCTCTGGGGGAAGACTGCGCCGTTTTATCGTTTGGCGAAGGATATGAGACTGTGCTTTCCACGACGCCGGTCACGGCTGCGGCGGAGCGGATCAGTACCTTTGCCATTCCTATGGCGCTCAACAATGTGGCCGCGGCAGGGGCGGAGCCGGTGGGAGTGATGCTGGCGGTTCTTTTGCCGGAGGAGACGGAAGAGAGCGGGCTGCAGCTGATGATGGAGCAGGCGGAAGAGGTGTGCCGTGGGTGCGGCACGCAGATTCTGGGCGGACATACGGAAGTAACGCCTGCCGTTGACAGGCCGTTGATGACCGTGACCGGCGTGGGAAAACGGGAGACTGCACGAGCCGGTTCCCTGCGGGGAATCAGGGAAGAACAGGATATTGTGGTCAGTAAATGGATCGGGCTGGAAGGTACGGCGCGGCTGGCGTCGCGGTACAGGCAGCAGCTGTGCACCAGATATCCGGTCCGCATGATCGACGAGGCGGCAGGTTACGACAGATATCTGTCCGTGATACCGGAGGCCGCCACCGCCGTGAAGTCCGGCGTTTGCGGAATGCATGATGTTTCCAGAGGAGGGATCTTCGGAGCCTTGTGGGAACTGGCACAGCGGGCAGGCGTTGGACTGGAGATCGACCTGAAGAAAATACCCTTGAAGCAGGAGACGGTGGAGATCTGTGAATTTCTGGAGCTGAATCCATATGAGTTGTTGTCGGGCGGCTGTCTGCTGATGGTGACGGATAACGGGCAGGCGCTCACGGATGCGCTGACACGGGAAGGAATTCCGGCGGCAGTCATCGGCAGGACGACGGCCGGAAAAGACCGGGTGATCTATAACGAAGACGAGAAACGGTATCTGGATAAGCCAAAGGCAGACCAGATCTATGCGCTGGCCCTAAGGGATAGAGATAGACAGGAAGTTTCATCTATTTTATGATATTGGATGGAAACAGGAAGAATAGTAAAGACAGCAAGAATAGTAAGAACAGTAAGAATAGCAAAGACAGCAAGAATAGTAAGAATAGTAAGAACAGGATGGAGGAAAAGAAAGAGTATGAGAGAAGAATTATTGGCGATCGTGGAAAGGAACAGCCGTATTGACTTAAAAGAACTGGCTGTCATTCTGGGTGTGGAAGAGATCGATGTGGTAAATGAACTGGCGGCTTTGGAAGCTGAGGGGATCATCTGCGGCTATCATACGATGATCGACTGGGAAAAGACTTCCATAGAGAAGGTGTCGGCGCTGATTGAGGTGCGCGTGACGCCGCAGCGAGGGCAGGGTTTTGACAAGATCGCGGAGCGGATCTACAAGTATCCGGAAGTGAATTCCGTGTATCTGATTTCGGGCGGCTATGACCTGCTGGTGACTCTGGAGGGGAAATCCCTGAAACAGATCTCCGGTTTTGTGTCGGATAAGCTGTCCACGCTCGAATCAGTGCTCAGTACGGCAACGCATTTTATTCTGAAAAAGTATAAGGATCACGGTACGGTCCTGACGAAAAAATACGAGGATACGAGAGAGAAGGTGACACCGTGAGAAATCCGTTAGCTGATAAAGTAGTAGAGATCAAACCGTCCGGGATCCGCAAATTCTTCGATATCGTGACGGAGATGAAGGATGCCATTTCCCTGGGTGTCGGGGAACCGGACTTCGATACGCCGTGGCATATCCGGGACGAAGGTATTTATTCGCTGGAAAAGGGGCGGACTTTCTACACGTCAAATTCCGGCTTGAAGGAACTGAAAGAAGAAATCTGTCATTATACGAAGAGAAAACAGGGTGTTACATACGATCCGAACCATGAAGTGCTGGTCACGGTGGGCGGTTCGGAGGCCATCGACATCGGCCTGCGCGCGATGCTCAATCCGGGGGATGAAGTGCTGATCCCGCAACCCAGTTATGTTTCCTATGAGCCCTGTGCGGTGCTGGCTGGCGGTGTGCCGGTGATCATCGAGTTAAAAGGGGAGAACGAGTTCCGTCTGACGGCGCAGGAGCTGGAAGACGCCATCACCGACAAGACGAAAGTGCTGATCCTGCCTTTCCCGAATAACCCCACGGGGGCGATCATGGAGCGGAAGGATCTGGAGGCGATCGCGGAAGTGATCCGCAGGCATGATATCTTTGTCATGTCCGACGAGATCTACGCAGAACTTACCTACAAAGAGAAGCATGTTTCGATCGTGGAAATTGAAGGTATGCAGGAGCGGACAATCCTGATCAACGGTTTTTCGAAGGCGTTTGCCATGACCGGATGGAGGCTGGGTTATGCCTGCGGACCGCGGGAGATCGTGGAGCAGATGACGAAGATCCATCAGTTTGCCATCATGTGTGCTCCCACAACAAGCCAGTATGCGGCAGTGGAAGCGCTGCGCAACGGGGACGATGATGTGAAGGAGATGCGGATGGCCTATAACCAGAGAAGGCGCTATCTGCTGAATGCCTTTCAGGAGATGGGACTGGAATGCTTTGAACCCTTCGGGGCTTTCTACGTGTTCCCGTGCATTAAAGAGTTTGGCATGACCAGCGACGAATTTGCCAGCAGATTCCTGGCGGAAGAAAAGGTGGCTGTGGTACCGGGAACGGCTTTTGGCAACTGCGGGGAAGGGTATCTGAGAATTTCCTACGCTTATTCTCTGGACAATCTGAAAGTTGCGATCGGGAAGCTGGCGGCTTTTGTGGAAAGGCTGCGGGCAGAGAAATAATTATGCATATCATATTACATCAGCCGGAGATTCCGGCAAATACGGGGAATATCGGCCGTACCTGTGTAGCAACAGGTACGAGCCTTCACCTCATTGAACCGCTGGGATTTCGGTTGGATGAGAAGTCGATCAGGCGGGCCGGCATGGATTACTGGGAACATCTGGATGTCACCCGCTATATGAATTACGAAGAATTTAAGCAGATGCATCCACAGGCCAGAATCTGGATGGCGACAACGAAAGCCAGACAGGTCTATTCGGACGTCGCTTTTGCGCCGGATGACTATATCATGTTCGGCAAGGAGAGCGCCGGCATTCCGGAAGAAATTCTGGTGGAGAACGAGGAGATGTGCATCCGGATTCCCATGCTGGAGCAGATCAGGTCGTTGAACCTCTCCAATTCTGTGGCTATTGTGCTGTATGAGGCGCTGCGGCAGAACCGCTTTCGGGAGATGCAGACGCAGGGAGAGCTGCACCGGCTGCAGTGGAGCTAAAATTCCTTCGGGGTCCCTGGTATAATAAATGTGGCTATGCCGAAAGCATAGCCACACTGTAGAATCACCTGACAGGCGATTCTATCGCTTTTACAACTTCCACTTAACGGTAGGACTCACCTTTAATATTATATTACCATATTTTAAGACTCAGTCAATGGATTTCAAAGTTTATTTCAAATTGACATAGATATATTCTATAAGGAATTCCAAATTGCCTAATCGTCATCCTCCACATCCGATTTTGGCAGTGAAAAGATAAATTCCGTGCCTACGCCTTCCGTGCTGATCACATTGATGTTCTCGCCGTGGGAGCGGATGATCTCCTTGGTGATGGACAGGCCGAGTCCGGTGCCTTTCTTGTCCTTGCCGCGGGACAGGTCGGATTTGTAGAAACGGTCCCAGATCAGTTTCAGGTCGTCTTTCGGGATACCGATGCCGGAGTCCTTTACGCTGACAAAAATTTTATTATGCTTTTCGGTAGTCTCCATCTTGATGATGGAATCGTGATGGCTGAATTTGATCGCATTGTCCAGCAGGTTGTAGAGAACCTGCTGGATCTTGTCTACATCGGCAAATACATACATCTGGTCGCCGGTCAGTACCAGTTCTATGGCGATGGTCCGTTCGCGGCAGGTGCCCTCAAAGGAGGCAGCCACATTGCGGATTACGCCGTTGATATCAAAATCTGACTTGTTCAGCATAATTCCCTTGGTATTCAGATTGTTGAGCGTCAGCAGGCTGTTGGTCAGCTTTGTCAGGCGCTCCGTTTCATTTAACAGGATGGACAGATATTTCTCGTGCATTTCAGGCGGGATCGTGCCGTCGATCATGGCTTCCAGATATCCCTTGATGGAAGTCAGAGGGGAACGGAAGTCGTGGGAAACATTGGCTACGAATTTCTTCTGGTCATCCTCGGAGCGGGCGATCTCACTTGCCATGTAGGACAGGGTAGCCGCCAGATACCCCATCTCGTCTTCACTTTCCACGGTGAATTCATAATGCATGTTGCCGCTGGCGTACTGCTCCGTTGCTTCTGTGATCTTGCGCAGCGGAATATAGACGATCTCTGTAAAGAAGATCAGGATGATCAGAGACAGCAAGAACAGGATTACCAGCATCAGATAAGAAATGGTTAGCATGCTGTTGGCCTCCGTCTGAATGCTGCCCATGGGCATGTGGATGACCACATAGCCTTTGACTTTATAATCGGCCGTGATGGGGGCGAACACACTCAGCATATCTTCTTCAAATGTATTGAAAAAATTTCCCACAACGTAGTTGGAGCCAGCCGTGACCGTGGAATCAAAATTCTCTATGACGATCTCATTTTCCAGATCCAGCGGGGCGGAAGAATCCAGCACAAGGCGCCCGGACGGATTGATGATCCAGAGAACGGCATTCGTGTAGGCGTCCAGCGCGTCCAGCTGTACTTTGACGGCTTCCAGAGATATCTCATTTTTGTACAGGTCGGTAGCGTAGGTATTGGCGATGAAAGTGGCCTCGCGGTAGAGGGATTCCGAATGCTCCTTTTTCAGATGATCCAGCGTCATGTTGGCCACAAAAGTAGCCACCACCACAAAGCCAAACAGGCCGAAAATAATATATGCCAGTATTAATTTGAGATAAAGGGTCTTTCTCATGGGTAACCTCGTATTGTATAATGTATTCGGATGCTGACCGCCGCAGCCCTGTCGTGCCTGAAAGAGGGGTGGTCTTACTGTCGAGATTATATCATAAACGGAAGAGTCTGCCCATATGCAAAAGGGAATGCGGACGTGTCGCTTGCTATTATTTTGAATTGTGAATATGATATGGATATGTGGAGAAAAGCTGTTGACCTCGGAAAATGTCTGTAAATTTGCCGGGGGATGACGCGGAACAATCATTATATGAGATCAGAGAACGGAGTAAATAAAAAATGGCTGTACCAACAAATATAAAAACGCTGCTTTCCGGAAATGTTGTGGAATGGGCCAGAATTGAATTTAAAGAAACCTGGGACGCAGAAGCCTCCCTAAAGACGATCTGCGCTTTTGCAAATGATATAGATAACTGGGGTGGCGGATATATTGTGATAGGGGTGAAGGAAAAAGATGGACGTCCCGATGCGCTGCCGGGTGTTTCGCCGGAAAAAATCGACCATTATCTGAAAGATATGCTGAATAAATGCAAACGTATCCAGCCGGAATATCTGCCCATTGTCGAAGTGGCCGATTATGAAGAGAAAAAGTTTATTGTGATCTGGGCGCCGGGCGGTTATCTGCGTCCGTATTCTTCTCCCAGAACCATGGCAAAAAACGAGAAGGAGCGCGTTTATTATATTCGGGAAATGGCCAGTACGATAGTGCCTTCTGAGGAGGAGAAGAGAGACCTTTATAATCTTGCCAACAATGTTCCTTTTGATGACAGGATCAATCATGAAGCGGATTTGACAGACCTTAATCTCACGCTGATCCAGTCTTATTTGAAAGAAATCGGCAGCTCGCTTTATGAAGAGTCCGGGCATATGCAATTTGTGGATTTATGTCGGAATATGAACATTGTAAATACTCTGCCGGAATATACGAAACCTAAAAATGTTGGGCTGATGTTTTTCAGCATGGAGCCGCAGAGGTTTTTTCCCTATGCACAGATTGATGTGGTTCAGTTTCCTGATGATCTGGGCGGAGACAGGATTATCGAAAAAATTTTCAAAGGACCGCTGCATCAGCAGCTTCGCGAAGCACTGCAGTATATTCAGAACAGTATTATTCAGGAACAGATCATAAAGATCCCGAATAAGGCTGAGGCAGATCGGTTTTTTAATTATCCTTATGCGGCTATTGAAGAAAGCCTCTGTAATGCTGTCTATCATAAAGGTTATGATGTCCGTGAGCCGATTGAGGTGCGTGTTCTGCCGGACAGGATAGAGATTGTCAGTCATCCCGGAGCAGACCGTTCTATTACAGAAGAAGGTTTGCGGACATATCATGTATTTAACAGACGATACCGTAACCGCCGGATTGGTGAATTCCTGAAAGAAATGCATCTGACTGAGGGACGCAATACAGGATTTCGGAAAATTTTAAATGCTTTGGAGCGCAACGGTTCACCGAAGCCAATTTTTGAAACGGATCCTGAACGCCTTTCATTTTGCACTACTTTATTGATTCATCCGGAATTTCTCCGACAGAATGAGGGAGTAAATGAGGGAGTAAATGAGGGAGTAAATGAGGGAGTAAATGCAACATTGACGGATAAAGAACAGACAGTTTTGGAGGCCATAAAGAGAAATCCGTCCACTTCGGTGGCCAAAATGATCAAAGAGTTAAATATTTCCAGGGCATCTATCGAACGGGCGATCAAAGAACTGAAAAAAAAGCAGATGATTATTCACGAAGGGCCTGCCAAAAATGGCAGATGGATTGTATTGAAATAAAGGAAGGGACTTTAAAATCCATGAAAAAAGGCACGATCATGATGCAAAAGATTGTGTCTTTTTTCATGAATTAATCTGGCAAAGTATGGCAGGGGTTACTGTCCTTTGCATTTTTTGATGTGTGCTTTCAGCTTTTTCATGGCCCAGTCGTAATGGCTGGATGTATTGCTGACAAAGTAGGATCCTAAGGCGCTGCCGCCCACCCATTTGTATACGCCTTTTGAAAACAGTTCTTCGTTGGAGAAAGTTTCCGCCAGCTGCATGATTTCCCGGTGGCTTTGGTCAAGCATTTCTTTTGCTTCTTCCAGGGATGTATTCTGATGCTTTTTCCAGAAAAAGACGTTCATCTCGCCATAGGTTTTCCAGTTATAGGGCCGCGGCAGGAAGGGTTTTTCTTCTCCGTTTTGATTAGCCTGTACCCAGCTTAAGAGGAGCTGGTGCCACTCATAGAGATGGATCAGGACGTCCCGGAGATTTTTGTCCCGTTTCCAGTGTGCTTCTTTCTTTTTCTCATCCGCTGCGAAATCAAATTCGGTTGTCAGTTCTTTTTCTGTCAACCCGTCAATAAGAGTGTTCAGTTTGCGGTAGTTGTCGGCTGCTGCGGTCATTAAGTCTGATTTTGAAGTTGGTCTGCTCATAGATTTCGTACCTCTGTCTTTCCCGGTTCTCAGGTGTTTTGTTCCGACGTAGGAAGCGAAACAAAAAATTGTTATATTGGCTGCTTTTTAAAGAATAGCACACATATACTGACATCTAATGTCAGGGTTAATTATCTTGTTGGAAATTTCTTTGTTTATTCAGAATTCACCCGCTTATTCAGGCTTTGCTTATTTATTCGGAATTTAGTCATTTCCTTAGGATTTACCCATTTCTTCAGGATTTATTGATTTTTTGTAAATCTGCAGGGCCTGTTCGGCCACGATCTCTCTCAGGTACTGGGGTTCAAGAATCTCGACCTGCGTTCCGAAGGAGAGCAGATAACCAATCAGCCATGCATCCACGGGCATTTCGGCGCTGGCGGTCAGACTGCCGTTATCCTGACAGGTGATCTGTGCTGTGTCAAATTCATCGTAGACGCGGTAGGCGACTTCTCTGGTAAAGGAAAGGACGATTCGCTGGCAGGCAGGCGGCGAAGTCTCTTCCGGCTCCGGATATGGCTTTGGCACAAAGGTTTGTGTCAGCAGTTCCAGATCTGAAATGCGGTTTAGCTTGAAGATGCGGAAATCCTGCTTTGTGAGGCAGAATGCTTTCAGATACCAGCCTTTTGATTTATAGAGCAATTTAAGCGGGCAGACGGTGCGCTGGCTGCTTGTGCCGTTCGTACCGGCGTAGATAAATTTGATTTCCCGGTGCTGGATGACGGCCGTTTTCAGCGTTTCAAACTTTGTGTTGTCGAGGGCGAAGCCGCCCCAGCGTGAGAAATCCACTTCCAGCCAGTTTTCCGTATCCACATGAAAAAGAGCAGCCAGCTTTGTCAGCATTTCTTCGCCGGCGGCATACCCTGTGGCCAGGATGCCCTGGAGAGAGGTCAGGATTTCCTGCTTTTCTTTTTCGGTCAGGACAGCTCTGTCTAAAATAAAATCGTCAAGCAAACAGATACCGCCGTTTCTTCCCGGTTCGGTATAGACCGGGATGCCTGCGCTGCTCAATGCGTCAATATCGCGGTAGATAGTTCTTTGGGAAACCTCGAATTTGGCCGCCAGTTCAGGAGCAGTGGCGCGGCCTTTGTCTAAAAGATGATACAGGATCCTGAATAAACGGCTGTCTGACATGACGATACATTGCCTCCTTTTCGGGCTGTGGTTTTTGGGGCTCCTTTTTCTCGATTAACTGGAAGGATAAGGTGTCGAAAGATGCTGTTCTGATTCTGCATGGGCATATTAAAATAAGCATACCATAAAAATCCTGACATATCGTAAACGACATAACAAATTTCGTATTTTTATGGAAGATAAATATAACTTTCGTATTTTACCGGGGTATGCTACAATTTATTGCAGGAAGAGAAGTATTCCTTTGTAACAATAAAATAACAAATCGTTCATAATTTGATAAGGATTGAGAATTATCATGAATAGTAAAGTATTACGTGTCTTAGAGTACAACAAAATAATCGAGCGTCTGACTGACAAGGCCACCTCGGAGCAGGGGCGGAAGCTGACGGCGGCTTTAGAGCCGATGACAGACCTGGAGGCGATCGAGAAAGCGCAGACGGAGACGGCGGATGCGCTGGGATATCTGTTCCGCAAGGGCTCAACGTCCTTTGGCGGCAACAAGGATCTGGGGATGTGCATCCGGTCGCTGGAGATCGGCAGCACGCTTTCCATCGCGGAACTGCTGCGGATCGCGGCTTTTCTGGAAAACGTCAACCGCATTAAGAGTTACGGGCGCAAGGAGCGGGAGGATACGCCGGCCGATTCTCTGGATGAGTATTTCGAGAGTCTGGAGCCTTTGACGCCGCTGTCCAATGAGATCCGCCGGTGCATTCTGTCGGAGGAAGAGATTGCCGACGATGCCAGCCCGGCTCTGAAAAAGATCCGCCGCAGCATGGCGATCGCGAACGACCGCATTCATTCCCAGTTGGCGTCCATGATCAGCGGTTCCTGCCGGACATATCTGCAGGATGCGGTGGTGACCATGCGCAACAACCGCTACTGTATTCCGGTCAAGTCCGAGTACAAGGGGCAGGTGCAGGGGATGGTGCACGACCAGTCATCTACCGGTTCCACCTTTTTTATCGAGCCGGCGGCTGTCGTTAATCTGAACAACGAGCTGCGGGAGCTGGAGATCAAAGAGCAGGAAGAGATCGCGGTCATTCTGGCCGATTTGAGCGCGCAGGCGGGAGCATATACGGAGCTTTTGACCGGGAATCAGAAAGCTATGACGGCCCTCGACTTTATCTTTGCCAAGGCCGCTCTGGCGCTGGAGCAGAATGCCACCATGCCTGTTTTCAATACGGAGCATCAGATCCGCATCCGGCAGGGGCGGCATCCCCTTCTGGACAAGAAGAAGGTGGTGCCCATTGATATTCAGCTGGGCATTGATTTTGACTTACTGGTCATCACCGGTCCCAATACCGGCGGTAAGACGGTTTCTCTGAAAACAGTAGGGCTTTTGACATTGATGGGGCAGGCAGGACTGCATATTCCGGCGCTGGACCGTTCGGAACTGTCAATCTTTGAGGAAGTTTACGCGGATATTGGGGATGAACAGAGTATTGAGCAGAGTCTGAGCACCTTTTCTTCCCATATGACGAATATCGTGTCGATCCTGCAGCAGGCGGAAGGCAATTCACTCTGTCTGTTCGATGAGCTGGGGGCGGGCACGGATCCCACCGAGGGTGCGGCGCTGGCGATCTCGGTGCTGGATCATCTGCATGGCCGCGGCATCCGCACGATGGCCACCACTCACTACAGCGAGTTGAAGGTTTATGCCCTTTCCACGCCTTTTGTGGAGAATGCCAGCTGTGAGTTCAGCGTGGAAACGCTGCGGCCCACTTACCGCCTGCTGATCGGGATTCCCGGGAAGAGTAACGCTTTCGCGATCTCGTCCAAGCTGGGACTGCCGGATCATATCATTGAGGATGCGAAACGGCATATTACGGAGGATAAGGAGAGTTTCGAGGATCTGCTGGCGAATCTGGAGAACAGCCGCGTGACCATTGAGAAGGAGCGGTTGGAGATCGCAGGCTATAAAGAAGAGGTCAAGGCGCTGAAACAGAAGCTGGAAGCCAAACAGGAGAAGATCGATCAGGCGAAGGAGAAGATCCTGCGGCAGGCCAACGAGGAGGCCCGCGAGATCCTGCAGAATGCCAAGGAGCTGGCGGACGAGACGATCCGCGTTTTCCAGAAGGCGGAGGCCGGTATTTCCATCAAGGATCTGGAGAAGTCCCGCCAGAAGGTGCGCGACAAGATTTCAGAGAAAAATGAAAAATTAACGCTTAAGAACGATAAGCCAACGCATAAAGTGCTGAAACCGACTCAGATCAGGCCCGGGGACAGCGTCAAGGTGGTGTCCATGGGGCTGAAAGGAACGGTCAGCTCACTGCCGGATAAGAACGGCAAGCTGTTTGTACAGTGCGGCATCATCCGGTCCAAGGTATCTTTGAATGATCTGGTACTGATCGAGGAGGAGACGATCAATACCGGTAAGATGCAGCGGTCTTCTTCCGGCAAATTGAAGATGTCCAAGTCCTATTCCATTTCCACGGAGATCAATCTGCTTGGCCGGACGGTGGATGAGGCGCTTTCCGAGCTGGACAAATATCTGGATGACGCCTACCTGGCCCATCTGCCGAGCGTGCGTGTGGTACACGGCAAAGGGACCGGAGCCCTGCGCAATGCTGTGCACAATTACCTGCGTAAGAACCGGGTGGTGAAGAGCTACCGCCTGGGAGAATACGGGGAAGGCGACGCGGGCGTTACGATCGTGGAGTTTAAGGAATAAGAGGGTTCGATAAGTGCTTCGGCATGGAGGTAAAGTTGAAAAATCACACTGATGTGCTGATTTTTCAACTGCGAGTTTGCAGCGGAGCCACAAACTCGAGATCGCAGAGCCAAATTTGAAATTTGGCTCGCAGCCTTCGCAAAAAAATTGCTTCGGCATGGAGGTAAAAATGGTAAACAGACAGAAAATCTTGATCGTAGATGATGACAATAATATTGCAGAGCTGATCGCGCTCTATCTGACGAAGGAGTGTTTCGAGACGATGATCGTCAACGACGGAGAGTCGGCGCTTTCGGCGGTGGACAGCTTCGGGCCGAACCTGATGCTGCTGGATCTGATGCTGCCGGGGATCGACGGCTATCAGGTGTGCCGCGAGGTGCGTGCCAAGTCTACGCTGCCGATCATCATGCTCTCGGCCAAGGGAGAGGTGTTTGACAAGGTGCTGGGGCTTGAGCTGGGCGCCGATGATTACATGGAGAAGCCTTTTGATTCCAAGGAGCTGGTGGCCAGGGTGAAAGCGGTGCTGCGCCGTTATAAGCCGGTGGCCGCGGAACCCAGGGCTTCCGATGTCAAGAGCGTGGAGTATCCGGATCTGATCGTCAACCAGACCAATTATTCTGTTATCTACATGGGAAAGACGATCGAGATGCCGCCCAAGGAACTGGAGCTGCTCTATTTTCTGGCGTCTTCGCCGAACCATGTTTTTACGAGAGAGCAGCTGCTGGATCAGATCTGGGGCTATGAATATATCGGCGACACCCGTACCGTAGACGTGCATATCAAACGTCTGCGGGAAAAGATCAACGATCATGAGCGGTGGCGGATCGCTACCATATGGGGGATCGGGTATAAGTTCGAGTCGCGGTAAGATTGAGGACGTTTTCATCGGAACCACGTATGCATCAGGTTTGAGGTTAATGCAGAAGTTTTACAGAAAGGAATCCGGCATGACAGGTAACGCAAGGCTCCCCATGGGGATTGAAGATTTTGAGGAAATGCGTACACAGGGTTACTATTATGTGGATAAGACGGGTCTGATCCGGGATCTTCTGGATCACCTGGGCAAGGTGAACCTGCTCACACGCCCGAGACGTTTCGGCAAAACTTTGAACATAAGCATGTTGAGATGCTTTTTTGAGGTCGGGAGTGACGGCGGACTCTTCGACGGGCTTGAAATCTCGAAGGAGAAAGAGCTTTGCAGGCAGTACATGGGCAGGTTTCCGGTCATCTCTATCAGTTTAAAGGGTGTGAGCGGCAGAACCTTCGATGAGGCTAAAGGAATGCTGCGCAGTATTCTCGGCAATGAGGCGCTGCGGTTTCAGTTTCTGCTTGAGAGCGATTGTCTGTCGGAGCCGGAACGGCAGCAGTACAGAAAGCTCATCGAATTGAATGAAAAAGGTGTTTTCTCCATGGCGGATGAGCTTTTGAAGGACAGCCTGTTTAAGCTCTCGCAGTTTTTAGAAAAATATTATGGTCAAAAGACGGTCGTCCTGATCGATGAGTACGATGTGCCGCTTGATAAGGCATACCGGTCAGGCTATTACGATGATATGGTGGAGCTGATCAGCGGACTTTTCGGGCAGGTGCTGAAAACGAACAGGAGCCTTTATTTTGCGGTACTTACCGGGTGTCTGCGGATATCCAGAGAGAGTATTTTTACAGGGCTTAATAATTTTAATGTATACACGATCAAAGATGCGCGTTATCGGGAATACTTTGGTTTTACGGATGAAGAGATAAGAGACATGCTTTCCTATTATGGATTTATGGAACAGTATGATGCCGTAAAGCAGTGGTATGACGGCTATCAATTCGGTAATACCGGCATTTACTGTCCGTAGGACGTGATCAATTACTGCGGCGATCTGCGTGACGGGAATGTGGCAGAACCGCAGAACTATTGGGTAAATACAAGCAGCAACGATATTGTCAGAAAGTTTATCGGCAGGGCGGGATCGACGGCCAGAAATGAGATGGAACTGCTGATCGACGGCGGCAGCATCCGGAAAATAATCCGGCAGGAGCTGACTTATCGCGATCTGGATTCTGATGTTGACAACCTGTGGAGCATCCTTTTTACAACAGGTTATCTGACGCAGCGGGGACAGCAGCAGGGCGACATGACGGAACTTGTCATTCCGAACAGGGAGATACGCTGGATCTTTGTGCAGCAGATCCGCAGATGGTTTCAGGAAGAAACGAAAAAGGATAGTTAAGCAATCTTGACGGCTGGTGTGTGAGATCCAATGCAGAGTCGGGGGATGGCTACAGCGATATCATGATCGAGATTGAGGCGCAGGAGATCGGTATCGTGATTGAACTGAAATATGCCGAGAACGCCGCCTTTGATACCGGCTGCCGGGAAGCTCTCAGGCAGATCCGGGAAAAGAAGTATGAGGAAGCGCTTGTCAGAGACGGAATGAAGACAATCTACCGGTACGGCATTGCGTGTTATCAGAAACGCTGCAGGGTTATCTCAGGTTGACCCTGCATACAAATATAGTAAACGACATAACAAATTTCTGTTTCCGTCTCCTGCAGGAGCCATATACGGTAGCTTCTGCAAAGCTGAAAACGAAATTTCCAATATCGTTAACTATAGAATGACTGTGCGCAGCCGAAAGCGGTGAGGAAGGAGTACACGTTACGCGTGTACTTTTTTTGTGTAAAGATTTAAAACAACTAAAGACATCAGGCAAATCAGCCAAACCAGCACCTGAAATTATAAAAATACAACAAAACACATTTGCTTTTCGCAAAATCGGACTCCAGTCCTATGTTTCCATAGGGACATATGTCATAATACCGGCATACAAAGAGGGCGTGAATTTCACTGGTTTATGATGATTGCATTGCTGTTTTTGACCGTATCTTATATAGTATTGTATAAGACCAGATTCGGACTCAGACTCTGTGCGTGCGGGGAATATCCGCAGGCGGCGGATCCCGTGGGCATTCATGTGCATAAGATGCGGTATGCCAGAGTAAAGATAAGAAGAAAGGCCGGACAGAAAGGGACGTCGATTGATGAATAGAAAAAGCATGAAGATTGTCCTGGCGGTAGTCGGGATCATGATGGTAGGTATGGGGGTGGCGTTCAATGCCGCCGCCGCGCTGGGAAATGATCCGGTGGGAATTGTGTATGACGGGATCAGAAATACGGCGAAGCTGTCAGCAGGACAGCTGGGAATGGCCTCCAATATCGTGAATATTGTGCTGATGATCCTGGTATTTTGTCTGGACAGACATTATGTGAATATCGGAACCTTTATCTATGTGGTCCCCTACGGTGTGGCAGTGGATTTGGGCGGAAGGCTGTATGCCGCTTTGTTTCCGGCACAGACGACCGCATTCCAGATCGCAGGTGCGGCGCTTGGCTGTCTGCTGCTCTATACGGGCGTTGCCCTGTTTATAGCGGCGGATATCGGGCTGGACCCTTTTACGGGCGTGGTCATGGTGATACGGGATAAGGTCAAAGGGCAGTACCGGACAGTGAAGATCGGTTTTGATATCTGCTGCATCATTCTGGGGGCCGTGTTGGGCGGAAAACTGGGGGTGATCACGATCCTGACGGCACTGTCGGCGGGACCGGCAATCCAGTTTTTGTCGGATGGCATGAAGAAAAGAATGAAAACGGACGGTTGACATGGTTAGAAAGATAAGCCCGAGAAGGAGGTATATATGGAAAAAACATCAACACAGGCATTTCGGTTTCTGGACAGTAAGACGTACAGGCGGAAGGCACATTTTGAATATTTCAGCGGACTGGCCTACCCGTATGTGGGACTTACCGTCAATGTGGATATCACGAAGCTGCAGGACAGGATCAAGGCCGATCGGCTCCCGTTCTTTCTCACGGTCTGTTATTGCGTGTCCAGGGCGGCCAACAGGGTGCCGGAATTCCGGCAGAGGATTCTGGACGGAAAGATCGCAGAGTTTGCAAGGTGTAAGATCTCCCATACGGTGGCATTGGAGGACGGTACGTATTGTTACTGTACTTTGGAGGATACTATGCCCTTTACGGAGTATATCGTCTATGCGGCCAGTGCACAGGAGGAGGCGAAGAGGCAGGGATCGATCGCGGAGGCGGAAGAAGATATTTATGACAAATTTTTTATCTCCACACTGCCGTGGGTTTCCTATACTTCGCTGATCCAGCCCGTGCCGATTCCGGCGGACAGCAACCCGCGCATCACCTGGGGAAAATATTTCCGGCAGGGGGAACAGACGCTGCTGCCGGTGTCGGTGCTGTGCCATCATGCGCTGGTGGATGGACGACATATCGGGGATTTCTACAGGTATCTGGAAGAGGAGATGTCCTGGATCACAGGGGAATAAAACTATAAAAATTATTGCCTGAAAAAGAAAAAGAGAAGCTGCAAAAATACGTATTTTATTACGTCGGGCGGCTTTTCTTTTTTTTGTGCAGATACATTGACACATGGTGGAAAAAAGATTATGATAATTGAAAGCTAAAACGTAATAGCCATAGATTTTACGGGAAATCTACAGAAGAAAACGGGGGTGAAAGTATGTTAATGCAGGTGAGAACAGAAAATGGAGTAGTGGCAGGATTGGAAGCGGCTGATCCGAGGATCATTTCTTTCAAGGGTATTCCCTTTGCCGCTCCGCCGGTGGGAGAGCGGCGCTGGCGGGCTCCGCAGCCGGCCGAAAACTGGGAAGGCGTGTTGAAGGCATATCGGTTTGCGCCGGTCTCGGTACAGAATCCGCCCGGTGCCGACCCAGGAGATCTGTACAGCAGAGAATGGAATGTAAATCCCGGGATCGCCATGTCTGAGGATTGTCTGTACCTGAATGTGTGGACACCGGCAGATTCTGAGAAGGATGCACTGCCGGTCTATGTGTGGTTCTTCGGCGGCGGTTTCCAGTGCGGAAACACGGCAGAGATGGAATTTGATGGGGAGAGACTGGCCCGCAGGGGTATTGTTGTGGTGACGGTGAATTACCGTCTGAACGTATTCGGCTTTCTGGCACATCCTCTGCTTACTGCAGAACAGCCGGAGACGCCGACCAATTTCGGACATCTGGACCAGCAGGCGGGTATCAAATGGGTGAAGAGGAATATCCGTGCTTTTGGCGGTAATCCTGAACAGATTACCATCGGTGGACAGTCTGCAGGAGGCGGCAGCGTGATGATGCATCTGACATCTCCCCAGAGTGAAGGGCTGTTCCAGGGGGCGATCGTAGACAGCGGCGCACTGCACTATCCCTGTCCTGGGCTCGGGGTACGGATGGTACGCACGATGGAGACGGCCGAAAACCAGGGCAGGCAGTTTTTTGAATTTGCAGGCATCTCCTCTCTGGAAGAAGGAAGAAGAATGGAGGCGGGCGTCCTGCTGGAAAAGTACAATGCCTTTCATGGCCTTTTTACATCGGTTATAGACGGTAAATTCGGTGTGGGTGATCCGGTGATGCAGGTTAGCCGGAATCAGTGTATGCAGGTACCGATCCTTTCCGGTAATACGACCACGGAATTCCGGTTTGCCTTTCCGGAGGAGGATACGGAAGCATATATCCGGAAGGCAGCAGGCAGTTTTGCGCAGGATTATATAGAGTGCTGCCGGGAAAAGATGAAGGAAAGCGTCACACAGGTGCGTTCCCTGGCTGCGGCTTCGGACATGTCGGTGATCGAGTACAGTGTGCGGCTTATGTTTGAAGGTGGTCTGAAAAGTGGAAATGAGCAGAAGCATTATTATTATGTATTTGATCCGGATATTCCCGGACCGGATCATCCCGGGACGTTCCATTCCAGTGATCTGTGGTTCTGGTTCGAGACGCTTGCCAAGTGCTGGCGGCCTTTTCATGGGCAGCATTATGATCTGTCCAGAATGATGTGCAATTACTGGGCTGATTTTATCAGGACGGGAAATCCGAATGGTTTGGATGCGGACGGAATGCCGATGCCGGAGTGGGAGTGTTATACGAAGGAAAGGCCGGCATGTATGCGTATGACACAGAACGGACCGAAACCTGAAATCTTTCCGGCTTCGGGTCCCATGCGTATTCTGCTGGATGCGTTATAATCTGCGTTTGTTTCCCTCAGTGAACAAAGGCGTGTATTTCTTTGTTCACTGAGGGTAAGGCTGCATAAATTCTCTGATGAGCAATCTGGTTCAACAAACTGAACAGGTTCAGTTGGAATTTGTGACGTTTCGGAATGGAGGTAAAAATGAACAATTAATGGTATTGACATTTCAGGGATAATCATTTATCATGAACTAAAAGGATTTAGCAAAAGCTAAACGGAAAGGGAGGTATTACTAATGAGGAGGAAAATGAGAGGGTTGCTTTCACTGGGACTGGCATTTGTTATGACGGCATCGATGCTGTCCGGCTGTGGTTCTGAAGCGGCATCTGATTCGGGTACGGGTCAGGAGGAGAGCACTGCGGAAGCATCTGATCAGGCGGCAGAGGATTCGGGAACGGCGGACGGGGCGAAGGCAGGTGACACTGCGGCAGAACCGATCACTATTCAGTTCTGGAACAGCTGGACGGGTGCAGACGGGGAATTGCTGACGGAGCTGGTGGATGAGTTTAATGAGACCAATGACAGCGGTATTACGATCGAGATGGACATCATGCCGTCCAATGACATGAGTCAGAAGCTGGCTACTTCCGTGGGAGCGGGGACGGCGGCGCCGCTGCTTCTGTACAACACGGCGATTAAGTTCTCCTATGGTAAAGAGGGCGAGCTGATGAATATCGACGGAATCTTTGAGAGAACGAACCTGAAGAAGGAAGATTTCGACGCGGAAGTATTGAAGCTGGGTGAATTTGACGGTACGGACTACTTTATTCCGATGCAGGCAAGTACCTATTATTTCTTCTGGAACAAGGACTTATTTGAGGAGGCAGGTCTTGACCCGGAGACACCGCCCGCAACCTGGGACGAGTACGAGGAGATCGCTGTTAAGCTGACAGATCCGGACAGGAACATTTATGGCAGCGGTACGCAGTATAACAGTTCATATATCCAGATGTGCGGCCTGAGAAATTACGGCGGCGAGATGATCACATCGAACGGCGACGGCACATTTACCTATAATCTGGTCGACAATGAAGGGTATGCGAAGTATCTTGGCATCATGGCCGGTTTGATCGGTAACGGACAGGGCACCATGGAAGGCGGCGGCGACGACCTGTTCAGGGCGGGGCAGGCAGGTATGCTGGTAAGCGGTCCCTGGCTTCTGACAGGCGTTAAGGAGAGCGGCATCAACTACGGAATCGCTCTGATGCCGGGCGGCGATGCAGGAGCCTACAATCCTTTGATGGGCGCCGGTTTTACCATTCTGGAGAAGGCGGGTGAGGAAGAGAAGACAGCAGCGTGCAAGTTCATCGAATGGTGGTTCATGGGCAATGACAAGACGGAAAAGACGGCAGCGCTCCGCTGGTCCACGGAGATTGGATATCCTGCTTTCTATGCACCGATTAAGGAAGAAGAGGAGTATAAGTCCAACAATGATATCGTTGTGATGTCCGGTTACGGTGACTCTGCGGTGCAGTTTACACCGGTTGATTATCCGCAGACGGTTGCCTTCGGAGCCGACGTAGTGGCGCCGCTGATGGAAAATGTATGTAATGGCGGCGATATCACGCAGGCGCTGAAAGATGCACAGGCGGCAGCAGAAGCAATTCCGATCAACTGATCGACCGCTTGTGACAAAACGAACACAAAAATGAAGAATAAGTAAATTTGGCCGGCGGCCTGCCTTATGACAGGCCGCCGCCCTGGCATCGGCTGGGAAAGCATAGGGTAAGAAATGCCTCTCTTCATGGGAATTTGTGTCAGAGAAGACATGGAGGTACAAGTATGATGGATTGGTGCAGGAGAGTCAGGAGTTATTGGAGCAGCGGTTCACGGACGGGGTACGTGATGGTAGCTCCTGCTGTTATGGTTTTGTTGATCTTTAATATCATTCCGCTGTTCGCATCTTTCGGAATCAGCATGTTGGATGTCAATGTGCTGTTCAACAATCCGAAGTTTGTGGGATTTCAGAATTATCTGGAAGCTTTTGGAACACCGCGGTTTTGGAATTCGTTAAAAAATACGTTTGTTTTTACATTCCTGGAAGTACCCTGCCAGATGGTGATCGGACTGGCGCTTGCTGCGGTCCTGACACGGAATAAGTGGGTAAATAAGCTGTTTCGCTCTATTTATTTTCTGCCGATCATCTGTTCTGCTACGGCAGTAGGCATTATGTGGCAGTTGATTTTGAATTCCAATATCGGCTATGTTTCCTGGCTGCTTCGCAGTATCGGATTACCCAGGATATCTTTTCTGAAAGATCCGGAGATCGCCATGTATACCGTTATCTTCATGTCAGTCTGGAGAAGCTTTGGTATCTCGACGATCATATTCGTGGCAGGGATGCAGGAGGTGCCGGCGGAGTTATATGAATCAGCGGATTTAGATGGTGCCGGCAAACTTCGGGAATTTTTCTCCATTACGCTTCCGGGGATCATCCCCACGATCTATTTTGTCCTTATCACCAGGCTGATCGGTTCCATGCAGGTGTTTGATTTGATCTTCGTAACGACCGGAGGAGGACCGAACTTTCGGACGGAAACAATGGTTAATTATATTTATTCCCGGGCGTTCAGTTCCGACACAAGGCTTGGATACGCGACGGCGATGTCGGAGTGCCTGTTCGCCATTATTCTGATCATTTCCATTATGTTTTACAATCGTATGCTGAAAGATGAGCAGGCATAGAGAATGGAGAGAAGGAGGGGAGATTGAAAACAATGAAACAGAAGAGAAAACTGGGAGGTTTTATTAAGATACTGATCTTATCATTTGTTGCGGTGATCATTCTGCTGCCCGTTCTTTGGATGTTTTTTTCTTCATTCCGTGCCGCGAAGGAGATCATATCCTGGCCGCCGAAGTTCCTGCCTCAGGAGTGGGTGTTTGATAATTACAGGAAGGTATTCAAACGTGCACCGATGATGACCTATATCAAGAATTCGGCCATATTTGCAGTCAGTACTACATGCTTGTCCTGTATGGTCAATTCTTTTGCAGGGTATGCCTTCGCGCGGCTGCACTTCCGGGGTAAGAATGTGTTGTTTACCATGTGTCTGATGACGATGATGATTCCTTTTCAGGTGACGATGATCCCGCTTTTTACCATGATCAATAAAATGGGGATCTACGATACCTGGGCAGGACTGATTCTGCCGAGGATGGCCAGTGTGATGGGCATTTTCATGATGAGAGCTTTTTTCGTGGGCCTGCCGCTGGAACTTGAGGAGGCGGGCAGAATAGACGGGTTGACAGATTATGGAATCTTCGCGGGGATCATGCTGCCGCTGGCAAAACCGGCGCTTGTGACACAGATCGTTCTGGGATTGAATGGGGCGTGGAACGATCTGCTCTATCCGCTGCTCATGACGTCCAATGTGAGGATGCGTATGCTGTCAAACGGTGTGGCGCTGTTTGTCGGGCAGGATACTACGGATTACGGTCCGGCATTTGCGGCGGGGGTGGTTTCCATGCTGCCCATGCTGTTGCTGTACCTGTTTGGACAGCGCTATTTTGTAGAGGGAACTGCAACCAGTGGGTTGAAAGGATAAGAGGAGAAGGGAGAAAGAACGATGGAAATTACGAAAGAACTGGCGGATAATCAGGCGCTGCTTTCCCATGCGCTGTGCTTTGATCCCATCAATCAGCAACAGGTTCCGGGAGGGGATTTCAGGCTGCATTTCAGAGAGTTTGACAATGTACCCGGTATCAGAATCCTGGAGGATGGCGGCGTGGAAGTGACCTTCTATGCACCGGGGGCAAAGACCGTACAGATTCAGGGACTTGGCGGTTCTTTTGAGGGAATCTATGATCTTGAGCCGGTGGAAACGATGACGGGTTACTGGCGGACGGTGTTGACAGGGCTGATGAGCGGCTTTCATTATCACTGGTACCTGGTGGATGGTGTGAAGACCTTTCATCCAACGATACCTTTTGGATATGGCTGCTCTTATGTAATGAACTATTTCGAGCTGCCGGATCCGGAATTTACAGATTATCTGCTCAAGGATGTTCCTCATGGGAGCCTGCATATGGAACTGTATCATTCCGGGGTGACGGGAAGAGAGCGGAACTGCTGGGTTTATACGCCGCCGGGATATACGGAAGATCCGGGAAAAAGATATCCTGTTTTTTATCTGCAGCATGGCGGTGGGGAGAACGAGACGGGTTGGATCTGGCAGGGAAAAATCAATTATATTCTGGACAATCTGATCGCACAGAAGAAGTGCAGGGAAATGATCCTTGTCATGAATTGCGGCTATAATTTCCAGAGCAGAGGAAACGGCACTTTTATACTGGAGGATATTCCGGAAGTGATCTGTAGGGACTGCGTGCCGATGATCGATAAACGGTATCGCACGATACCGCAGAAAGAGTACAGGGCCATGGCCGGATTATCGTTTGGTTCCGTGCACGCCAGGATGACAGTGCTTGGAAATACGGATGTATTCTCTTCCCTGGGTATCTTCAGCGGCGGATTTGATTATAAGACAACCGGAGCAAGAGGAGAAGGCAATCTGGGCGTCTATGACTATTCGGAGATCTTTCGCTCATCGGAAACTTTTAAGGAGCATTTGAAGCTGTTGTTCGTGGGAATGGGGTCATTGGAAACTGATATGATCGAAGGCTGCAGGGAGAGGCTGGAAGAATTGCAGCAGGCCGGGATCGAGATTGAGCATCATCTCTATGAAGGTTATCATGAGTGGAATGTATGGAGAAAATGTGCGTATGATATGGCACAAAAGCTGTTTCAGTGGTAAAATAAGGCAAATTCATGTTACAGCGCAGAAATGGAGAAGAATGTGAAGAAAAATGAATTGCCACAGATCAAAGAAATCGCCGATGCATTGAATCTTTCACCGACTACCGTTTCTTTTGTATTAAACGGTCACGGGGATAAGATGCGTATTGCAAAGAAAACACAGGAAAGAGTCCGTCAGGAGGCGCAGAAGCGTAATTACAGACCGAATATCTATGCCAGGCGGCTGCGCACGAGAGCGGGTGGATTACCGGACTATGTGATCGCGTGTTTCTGGAACGTTAATTTATATGTGGATGAGGTGATCGGTTCCCTCATCCGCAGCGTTCATGGATTCGAAGAGACAAACGACATTGATCTTGAACTGATCATTCAGCCCTATACTGGCGGCCGGCTGTCGGAGTTTAAGGAGAGAATTTCCGCGGATCGTTACAGCGGGATCATCTTTATGGGACTGCAGGAGGAGGATATTGCATTTCTGGAAGAACAGAAGTTCAAGATCCCGATCGTGGTGAATAACAGGCATATGGAGCATTATGCCTGTATGATGAATGACGATTTCCAGAGCGGAACGAGAGTGGCAAAGCATTTTTATGATAAGGGAATTACGAAGGTAGGTATTGTTCTGTCTGATTCCGGTAATCGTGCGGCTTCCAGGAGAATGGAAGGCTTTATGAGTGCGGTGGAAGAATACGGCATGACGGTTCGGAAGGAATGGATTGTGGGAGGCGAACTGAAAGGTACGGAGGGTGGTTACACCAGCGCCATGAAAGCGCTTGACAGAGCAGACAGGCCGGACGGCGTGTTCTGTATGTATGGTACCGGTGCGGCGGGTGTTTTAAGGGCCTGTGAGGAATTGAAGATCCGGGTGCCGCAGGATATGGAGATCGTGGCGTACGGGGATGTGAGCGGACTGAAATACACGAGACCGTCCGTATCTGTGATTCACGTGCCTGTTTTCCGGCATACGGAAGCGACATTGAAATTGTTGATACATGTGATAGAGTCTACAGAAGTGCCGGTGGCAGAGGTGGAAGAAGCATGGAGAGAAGTGCTGTGCGAGCCTGAATTCATATACCGGGAGAGCAGCCCGGCGCCGGCAGAATGAGAGGAGATATGGGATTAATATATAAAACACTGGAATCATGTCAAAGATCGATGTATCTTTACTTTCCGCCGATCCCTAAACATTCGCCCTACAAGCGGTGCAGTGTGACGATACTGTCAGATCAGGTGGATAAGGCGGCGGTGGAACGTATGATAGAAGAGAACGGTCTGGGAGAGATGGCGCGGGAGCGGCAGTTGATTCTGGCTTTTCCGGATCCGGGGCCGGAGGGATGGGATCCGGGCCGTGATATGGAAGTGATAGAGCAGCTGCAGGGAGCTATGACGACGGAGCGGGAACTGGAACCGGTGCAGACTTATTTCGGGATCCCCACACTGGAATCCATGCTGGCTTCCTGGCATCTGATGAACGATACCCGCTATCTGATCGGTATCGGAGAGAAAGGGGCAGCCATGGCACTGGCGATGGCCGCCTGCAGGCCGATGAATGTGGCGGCAGTTATGACGATAGGCGGTTCGCTGCCGGAAGTGGGCGAAGATAAGGCGGTCTATTCACCGGTTCCGGTTTGGCTGTGCGGTGCGGATGCGCAGACGGTCTCTTACTTTATCAGTGCCAATGGAGCCAGGAAGGAGAGTGAGACCAGGTGGGCATGCCCGGGCAGACCTCTGCAGAGCGTGGAGCTGCATCCGGAGGCTGAGCTTACCCCTGTATTCCTGAACAGAGTTTGGGAAGAGCTGTTTCAAAAGGTCCGCCGGACAAATACGGGGCGCTGTGGGAATGTGGCGCACCGGACGGATATCGGGAAATATGGCGGAGAATATTTTATAGAAGATACACGATTGGGAGATCAGGACAATATGCCGCATACGTGGCTTACGTTTGTGCCGGAGTGTGTCCGGAATCTGCCGGAGGGAGAGAAGGCGCCGCTTTTGATCTTTTACCACGGAGGCTCCGACAACCCGACGGAGGCGGCGGAGATGGCCAGATTTCATGAGATCGGAGACAGAGAAGGATTTATCACGGTTTATCCCTGGGGTTCCAACCGTTGCAGCTGGAACATTTTTATGAATGAGGACGAGATGGATGACGTGGCCTTTTCGGAGGCGTTGATCCGCTATATGACCGCACACTATCCGGTGGATCCGTCCAGAGTCTATCTTTCGGGATTTTCCAATGGATCTTCTCAGGCGATGGTGACTGCCATGGTGCACCCGGAGCTGGTGGCGGCAATCTGCCCGATTGACGGCAACTGGCCGGGAGAGCGGATCGGTCCTTCGGAAGTGGACTATGAGCAGATCAAACCAATGGCGCTGGCAAGGAGGATTCAGGAGAAGAAGGATTACCGTATGCCGGTCTGGTATACTTACGGGACAAGAGAGCCGTCTTATCCGGTCTACCGGGGATGTACGCAGCAGCATCAGTATGATTTCTGGAAGCGGTATAATCATATTCCGGTAAAGGAGACACCCGAGGACGGGCATGAGGAGCCTTCCGGTGTCGGGGTGTGTGGAGATAAGACGGAGATTCTGCATTCGCCGGCGGACTGTGCGGAACACTGGTATTCGATCCACCGTTTTTACAGTGACGATCCGGAGCCGATGAATCTGTACAATTATGTGATGATGCATGACAAGGGACATGAGGTGGCGGAGCTGGATCCCTGTCTGGGCTGGGAGTATGTGAAGCATTTCCGCAGGAAACAGGATGGCAGTCTGGAGCTTATTTGAGACTGCGGGAATCGGAAACTGCTTGAAAGATATAAAATAGAGGAGACGGATCGGAGATGAAATTTACTCCGATCCGTCTCCTCATTTGTCAAATTTCAAGGGGAAAAGTTGTTATCCGGTAACACAGGTCAATCCAGACAGCCATATGCCACTGCACGCATTCGAAGATGATGATATTCTTCCAGATTGGGCTGTAAATTATGCATGTAGACGATAGAGGTTCCCGTGGAGGGATCCGATTCCGCCCAGGTGCCGGATCCGCCTGTCCAGCCGAAGGCTCCCGGAGAACCGTTGTGCTGTCCGGTATAATGATCTGTCAACATCCGCATTCCATAACCATAGCCGTAGCCGGCCAGGTAAGTGTTGGTGAAGTCTTTCCCGATCATTTCTGGAGTAAGAGTATTGGTGCGGATCAGATCGATGGTGCCGCGGCCGATAATGCGCTGTCCCTGGTGTACGCCGCCATTTGCCAGCATCTGCATCAGCTTGTTGTAATCCCGGCAGTTGGTGATGACCCGGGGGAACCCGGAGACGCTGCCCAGTGGCCCCACCGACTTCACTTCCACCTTCTCCTCGGGAATGTACAGGGCATCTTCATCGCCCAGCTTCCTGCCTTCCCGCAGATAGTAATTTCCGACCAGCCGTTCTCCCAGATCGCCAAACAGGAAATTGGCGGAGCTGTTCATGCCCAGCGGCTCAAAAAGAAGATCACGGATCACCAGTCCAGCCGGTTTGTCTTCCAGTACTTCCAACATACCGGCGGCCAGTTCACTGGCGAAACCATAAAGAAAACGGGTGCCGGGTTCGAAGGCAAGAGGCACCTCGGAGACGGCGCGGATTTGCTCTCGAAGCGTATAGAATCCCTTTTCACGCAGTGGTTTCATGGCCTGTGCCATGGCCACGGAGGTGGGATGCCAGGTGGGAACGTCGCCCAGCAGCATATCGTAGGGCAGCCCACAGGTCATGTTCATGATATGTTTGATGGTGATGGGATGCGTGGTGGGAACGATGTCCACCTCCCCATCGGGCCGACGTACCGCCTTGAGTGCATGACGGTATTCCGGAAAATATTCGTACAGAGGATCCGTCATCAGAAAGCGTCCGCGCTCGTAAAGCATCATTAATGTAGTGTAGAGTGCAATCTTGGTCAGGGAAGCCTGACGGAAAACATGGTTCGCAGTCAGATGTTCTCCTTTTTCCATATTGGCATATCCGAAATAATTGTCATACAGGATCTCGCCTTTTCTGGCGATCAGGCATGCGCAGCCGGGAAGTCCCCTGTCCACAAAGTTTTGAAGCAGCCTGTCAAGGTCTTTGAAATCAGCCATAGTGCCTCTCTTTCTGCCGTTCTCGGACGGCTTGTATTGTCTGGAAACCGTCAATCCATCAGGGCGTACGCAGCAGTGCGGATACGGTGATGACAGTAGAGTTCGTCGTTGGGTATCATGTTGTGCATGTAAACAATACTGACGCCGTCGTCGGGATCCGCCTCGCAGAAGGTGCCGAAGCCGCCTGTCCAGCCGAAGGCACCCGGGGAACCATTGTGATTGCCTGTGCCGCGGTACAAGAGAGTGCGGACGCCATAGCCGTAACCGTAACCGGCTTCATAGGGATTGGCGCTATAGGCAGCAATCTGTGTGGGTGTCAGTCCATTGGCCCGCATCATATCTATCGTGCCGCAGCCAAGAAAACGCCGGCCTCTGTACTGGCCGCCTTCTGCCAGCATCTGCATCAGATGGCTGAAGTCTTCCACGGTGGAAAACAGACGGCCCCAGCCCTGTTCGTGTTCCGGTCCGGGAAGGTGCTTTGCATCCAGAGGACAGTCATAGGGAGTCCGTCTGCCTTCGTCATCCAGGCGGTACAGACGAACCATCCGCTCCTGAATGTCCCCGAAATAGCGGGAGCCGGTATTGGGCATCTCAAGCGGATCAAACAACATTTCCTGAAAGATATCATCGATGGGCTTGTCGCAGAGCACTTCCAGCAGTGCGGCTGCCAGTTCGCTGGAAAATCCATAAATCCATTGATCGCCGGGTTCTGCCGCCAGGACGGCATTCGACATGGCGCGGACGTGCTCGCGAAGGGTGAAATGTCCCTTTTCCCACAGAGGTTTCATGCATTCCTGCATGGAACGCAGTGTAAGATTGTCGGTGGGAGCAGGAGAGTTGCAGTAGGGCAGTCCGCATTTCATGGAAAAGACATCACGGAAAGTGATGGGTTTCATAACGGGTAGCGTATGTACATGGCCGTTGGGATCGATCTGGTATTTTTTCAGATCGCGCCATTCCGGGAGCAAAGGCCAGATGGGGTCGGTCATCAGAAAGAAGCCCCGTTCATACAGCATCATCAAAGCCGTATACAGCGGAATCTTCGACATGGATGCCATACGGAACACGGATTTGTCCGTGAGGGGCTTTTGTGTTTCCGGGTCTGAACAGCCCACGTGACTTTCGTAAAGAGTCCTGCCGTGCTGTGTGACTTTCAGGCTGCAGCAGGGCAGTCCGCGCGTAAGAAAAGCGGACATCAGAGCATCAAGATCCTGTGTGGTTGCCATAAATAATCCTCCTTATCAGATTTATAGAGACTGGTCATATATAGTCAGGGTTCAGTTTTAATTATAGGTGCGCCATACCTGCCTGTCAATAAAAAACTAAAACGAATTAGCCAAAGAAAATGTTGACTGAAAAATAAAATTGACAAACAAACAAAAAGAGCTATATAATTAACTAAATCGAATTAGCAAAAAGAGTAAACACTTGAGTTTCAAAAGAAAGAGGTAAGGATGATGAAGAGGACCAGAGAATGCGGGGCAAGACTGTTTACAGGATCGTACATTTTTCTGATGCTGATCAGTCTGATGACTGCGATGAGTTACAGTATGATTTCAACATTGATCACCAATTATGCCGTAGAGCTGGGCGGGACTCTGGCTATGGCGGGAACGATAGCCGGTATTTTTTCGGTAGCAGCATTGTTCAGCAGGCCGGTTGGAGGAGCGGTCTGTGATATGATGAATAAGAAAAGGATCTGTATGGCGGCTACGGTCATGTTCACCTTAAGCTTTCCGGGGTATGCTCTTTCCGGCAGCATGGGCGTGCTGCTTTTCTTCAGAATGCTGCAGGGCTTTGCCTTCGGTATCAGTGGTACCGCAAATATGGCCCTGGTGGCGGAAGTCGTCCCGAAAGAACGGCTGGGCGAGGGACTGGGCTATTTCGGGCTGGGGCAGGTAGTTTCTCAGGTGATCGGACCGATTGCCGGGGTGGCCATGAAGGAACAGCTGGGTTTTGAGAAACTGTTCTATTTCGTTACTGGAATTTCGGCAGGAGCCATATTATTGCTGATCTTGTTTCATTATGATGTGCCGGAGAGGAACGGGGCACGGACGGAGACGGCAGATACGGTCAGGAGACTGCCGGCCGGGCTGACGTTTGGGAAGCTGATTGCGGTAGAATGCCTGCTCTACGCGTTGACTGCCGGTATGTTCTCCATGGCAAACGGGGTTACCAGTTCCTTTCTGGTACTGTTGGGGGAACAGCGGGGAATTTCGAACATCGCGCTCTTTTTCACGATGAATGCGGTCTGTCTTTTCTTTATCCGTATTTTAATGGGGCGGATAGCGGATCGCACTTCTGTTCTGGGAATTGTGGGAATTTCCCTGATGGTGAGCCTGGTGTCGATGGTGCTGTTGGCCAGAGCGTTTGTATTGAAAACGGTGCTGCTTGCAGCGCTTCTGAAAGCGGTCGGTCAGGGCGGCGGACAGATATCGTTACAGTCAGCCTGTATCAAGGCGGTGGACGAGTCGAGAGTGGGTGTGGCGTCCAGCACCTACTATATCGGCGCGGATATCGGAAATGCACTGGGGCCGGTTATCGGCGGCTGGATCTCGGGGCTCTGGGGCTATGAGGTGATGTTCCATGCGGTGGCCGTGCTGATGGGTGCAGTGTTGGCGGTTTTCTTTTGTTATGAGAAGAGGAGGGGTAAGAATGGGAAAGGAAGATTTCATCCAGGATGACGCGGTCCGGACGGGAATAATATGATTGCTTTTCGCTGTCCGTAAGATATAATAAATCTATCAGGTAACGAAGGTATGTACGGGTTGAGAAGAAGGGGGTAGAGAATATGGGAAGTTTTACCTATCTGGATGATTTCCTGAAAGAACATGTGAAAAGAGGACCTGCAGGATGCGGCTGTGCCGTGGCGCAGAACGGTGAACTGATGTATGAAGGCTATTACGGCTATGCAGATCTGGAAAAGGGAAGACCGATCACGCCAGACAGCGTGTACAGACAGTTTTCCATGACGAAGGTAGTGGTGTGCACAGCGGCGATGATGCTGTTTGAGCGGGGACGGTTCCTGATGAACGATCCGATTTACGAGTATTTTCCGGAATGGAGACACACGATGGTGGCGGAGGAGAGTGAGGACGGAGCGGTTGTGATCAGGCCGGTTAAAAGTCCCATCAGGATCAAGGACTGCTTCTCCATGGCGATGGGAATCGGATATGACGGGGAAGACTATACGCACAGGGTGATGAAACAGGTGCGCTCCAATCTGGCGGAAGCGGTGGGAGATTATACACTGCGCCAGGATATTCACGCCATGGCACAGGTGCCTGTCAGGTTTGATCCGGGGACACATTTCCTGTATGGTTTCGGACATGAGCTGGTGGCCGGGCTGATCGAGGTGGTATCGGGCAGGAAGGTCAGTGAATTTCTGCAGGAGGAGATTTTTGATCCGCTGGAGATGCACAGTACCGGGTACCGTTATTTTGGTGATACGAGAGAGCGGATGGTGACGCCTTACCGCATGACGGAGGACGGAAGCCGGGTGCCGACGACGGCCATGTTCGATGAACGGCATGAACCGGATGCGAAGTATGAAGCGGGTGGAGCAGGATTATTTTCCACGGTCAGGGACTATCTTACCTTCTCACAGATGCTGGCCTGCGGCGGAAGCTTTAAGGGACAACAGATCGTTGGACGTAAGACCATTGACCTTATGCGTTCCAACCTGATGAATGAACAGCAGATGAAAGATTTTACCAACTCCTATCTGGATGGCTACGGATATGGGTACGGTGTGCGTACCATGATGCATCCCGGCGCAGGCAGCAGTACATCGGTGGGAGAGTTTGGCTGGACCGGGGCGATGGGCACTTATGTCTCCATTGATCCTTCGGAAAAGGCATCGGTAGTCTATATGCATAATCTGGATCCAAATATGGAAGAGTATACACATATTCGTGTGCGGAATATGGCATATGGAGCCTTAAAATAAAACGGAAAGACAACAAGATCTGAAAAGCCGCAAAAGTACGTGATTATTACGTTATGCGGCTTTTCTTTTTGTTAAAAGACACCGTTCTTTACAAGGCAGGTAAAAAAAGATATACTATTAGGCAGGAAATGACAGGTAATATTTTCTCTGCGGCAGCAGGGTGGGAAGGTTGCAGACCTTATGGCGGAATGGAACAGGGAACAGAACAACACAGGGCGGAACGATAAAGAACAGGCAGAGTATTCGCCGCCAATGCAGTCGGATTTTCTGCGGGAGACCATCAAGCAGAAGCCGGTCAATAAGAAAAAGCTTCTCAGAAGAACTGTGATTACGGTAGTGATGGCTGTGGTTTTCGGCCTGGTGGCCTGTTTTACCTTTCTGGTATTGGAGCCGGTGATCAGCAACCGCCTGTATCCGGAGGAAGAGGCCGAGGAAGTGCGGTTTCCGGAGGAAACGGTGGCGGAGGAGATGAAGCCGGAGGATATGCTGGTGGAGGAAGAAGAGGAACCACCGGAGGAGGCGCCGCCGGTGGAACTGGAGGACGAGCAGATCGAAGAACTGCTTTCTCAGGTACTTTCCCAGGTGCAGTTCGGGCTGGAAGACTACAGGCAGCTCTATGAAGAGCTGGCACAACTGGCGCAGAAGACGGGACGTTCCGTGGTTACCGTGACAAGTGTCGTGTCGGATGTAGACTGGTTTAATGATATTTATGAAAATGAGGCTTCCGCATCGGGGATTATTGTGGCCAACAATGGCAAGGCTGTTTTGATTCTGGTAAGCGCCGGTGCGTTGAGTGATGCAGACAGCATTATCGTGACTTTCTGTGATCAGAGTAAGGTGAATGCGGAACTGGTGCAGAAGGATACCACGACCGGGCTGGCGGTACTTTCGGTTCCTCTTGTGTCCATCGGGGAGGAGACCATGGATGTGATCGATATTGCGAAGCTGGGCAGTTCCAACAATGCAAATCTGCTGGGGAAACCGGTGATGGCACTGGGCAGTCCGATGGGAACGAGTGGAACGGTATGTTACGGCATTGTTACATCTGTGGGAACGGTGATCGACCAGCCGGATTCGGCCTATAAATCTATTATTACGGATATATACGGCAGCCGAAACGCGACGGGTATTCTGGTTGATCTGAACGGAATGGTGCTGGGGATTATCGATAATGTGAATACCAGCAATGATATGGGCAATCTGCTGACAGCCTATGGTGTGACGGAGCTGAAACGGACAATTGAGAAAATGTCCAACAATCAGGAGAGGGCTTATCTGGGGATACACGGCGCAGATGTGCCGGAGGAAGCGATCAGGGAATCAGGAATGCCCACCGGAACCTATGTCAAGGAGATCGAGATGGATTCTCCGGCGATGAATGCAGGCATCCAGAGCGGTGATGTGATCATAGCAGCCAACGGGACGCCTATTGAAAACTATAAGGATCTGCTGAATGTGTTGAATATTGGAAAACCGGAGGATACCATGGATGTGACGCTGGTGCGCCAGGGACAGGAGGTGGGCGTGCAGGTGACACTGGGCAGAAGGTAGACGGGGCTTACAGTAAGAATAAAGCGCTGCAATCGGATTCGGGAAAGGATCCGTAAGAGCGGCAGAACATATGAGAATGGAGGAATCTATGAAATATATTAAAGATTTTAAAGAGGGCGATCGGGTATTTGACATTTATCTGTGCAAGCATAAGCAGGCAGCGGTTACCAAGAACGGCAAGCCCTATGAAAATGTGATTTTGCAGGATAAGACGGGCACTGTGGATGCCAAAATCTGGGATCCGAATAATGCAGGGATCGAAGATTTTGATTCCCTGGATTACATAGAGGTGTAT
Organism: uncultured Lachnospiraceae bacterium; assembly: GCA_910578115.1. Taxonomy (GTDB): domain Bacteria; phylum Bacillota; class Clostridia; order Lachnospirales; family Lachnospiraceae; genus UBA3282. Next base: position 117,797 of record CAJTPO010000008.1, read on the forward strand.
GGAGATGTGACGAGCTTTCAGGGAGCTTTCCAGGTAAATGTGAAGCGGGTTCGTAAATGCCGGGGGGAAGAATATGATCCGGCGGATTATCTTCCGGTGAGCAGGTTCCCAATTGATGGCATGATGAAAGAACTGTTGGAACTGATCAGCAGCATTGAGAATCCATATCTGAAAAAACTGCTGCGTGCCTTTTTCGTGGAGGATACGGAGTTCGTGAAGGCTTTCCGGCAGTCTTCGGCGGCCAAGACCGTGCATCACGGTTTTGTTGGCGGCCTGTTGCAGCATACGCTGGCGGTTGCCAGGCTGTGCGATTATTTCTGTACACAGTATCCTGTTTTAAAAAGGGATCTGCTGCTGGCGGCGGCAATCTGTCACGATATCGGTAAGACGAAAGAGTTATCCCTTTTTCCGCAGAATGATTACACGGATGACGGTCAGTTTCTGGGGCATATCGTGATCGGCAGTGAGATGATCGGGGAGAAAGTGAAGCAGATCGAAGGCTTCCCGGTACTTCTGGCCAGTGAATTGAAGCACTGCATTCTGTCCCATCACGGGGAATATGAATTTGGTTCGCCGAAGAAGCCGGCGATCGTGGAGGCGGTGGCACTGACTTTTGCGGATAATACGGATGCCAAGATGGAGACCTTCACGGAATTGCTGGATAATACGAAGGAGACAGGCTGGCTTGGATTTAACAGGCTGTTTGAGTCGAATGTGCGGGGAACCAGACTGGAGTAGGAAGACAGGATAATGCAGGATAGATATAGGATTGACAGCAGGGCGGACTGCAGGAGCAGGACGGCGGAGAGGTATGTATGGAGCACGGGCAATACAGAAAAAATGACATTGTCACAGTGACGATAGAGGATATGGGCAGCGACGGAGAGGGGATCGGCAAGAGCGGCGGCTATACTCTTTTCGTTAAGGATGCGGTCATTGGTGATACGGTGGAGGCGCGGATCACGAAGTGCAGGAAGAATTACGGTTATGCGAGAGTAGAGAAGGTGGTGACACCTTCTTCTTTTCGTGTGGAGCCGAAATGCGGCTTCCACCGGCAGTGCGGTGGGTGCCAGATCCAGGCCATGCGCTATGAGAGGCAGCTTGTCTACAAGGCGGATAAAGTGCGGAATAATCTGATCCGGATCGGGGGATTCTCCGGGGAACTTCTGGGTGAGATCATGGAGCCGGTGGTGGGCATGGAAGAGCCATGGCATTACCGCAATAAGGCACAGTTCCCGGTGGGGTATGACAGAGCAGGGAATCTTGTGGCCGGATTCTATGCGGGCCGGACGCATGATATTATTGCCAATACGGACTGCGCGCTGGGAGCGCCGGAGAATAAGATGATACTGGAGACGGTGCTTTCCTATATGCGGGAAAACCATGTGAGTGCTTACCGGGAAAGCGACGGAACCGGACTGGTGCGTCATGTGCTGATCCGCACCGGCTTTGCCACAGGTCAGATCATGGTCTGCCTGGTGATCAACGGGAAGAAGCTGCCGGCGGAAGAGAAGCTGGTGGAGAAGCTTAGAAAGATCGAGTTTGCAGAAATGGAGAAGGAGAAAGGGCCGGTGGAGGAGCCAGGTTCCGATAGGTATATAGCCAGTATTCTGGTCAGTGTTAACAGGGAGCGGACGAATGTTATTATGGGACAGGAGATCCGGGTGCTGTGGGGAAGTGGGAGAATTACGGACAGTATCGGAATTATGGAACAGGGGAGAGCTGAAAACGGAACGGAGCGGATAACATTTTCTATCTCTCCGTTGTCCTTTTATCAGGTGAATCCACGACAGACCGAGCAGCTGTACAGTCTGGCGGTGGAATATGCGCAGCTTACCGGCAGGGAGACGGTTTGGGATCTGTACTGCGGGATTGGGACGATTACGCTTTTTATGGCGAAGCAGGCGAAGAAAGTGTATGGAGTCGAAGTGATCCCGCAGGCTGTGGAGGATGCGCGGGAGAATGCACAGAGGAACGGGATCGGGAACGTGGAGTTTTATGTGGGGAAGGCGGAGGAAGTGCTGCCGGCGTTTTACGGTCGAAAGAGGAAGCGGGATGACGATGTGAGAGAAGCGGCGGCATACGGGGATGCGGTGCAGGAAACAGAAAGAGAACCCGAGGAGGAGAAACGGCATCCAGACGTGATCGTAGTTGATCCGCCCCGGAAAGGCTGTGACGAGAAATGCCTTGCAACAATGCTGGCCATGCAGCCGCAGCGGATCGTGTATGTGAGCTGTGATTCGGCTACCCTGGCACGGGACTTAAAGGTGCTGTGTGACGGTGGGTATGAGTTGAAGAGAGTGCGGGTGGTGGATCAGTTTGGGCATACGGTGCATGTGGAGACTGTGGTGTTGATACAAAGAAAAGATACCTAGAAATCCTTGAATTTACGCACTTTGTGACATTTTTCAGTTTCAATAAAATCGGTGAAAATCATAAGGAAAAGATACTTGTGAAGAAAGTAACCGTAGTTGTGGCATTAGACCTCGATACGGGGAACACAAAAAATCCTGACAATGAAAGTGAATAGTGGACTATCAGATATATTGATAGATTATAGGGATACTTGAATGAGAGTGTCCCTATTTTTTATATTAGGGCATTCCAATAATGGAGTGCCTTTTCAATTTCAAAACAGGAGGAAAAAAGAATGAGTAGTACAGCGTTAGGAGCAGAGAAAGCGAAAAAGATTATTTTTATCAGTGATGCACATGAGAAATTCTACTATGAGAAATTGAAAGAGGTCAGGTATCAGGACGTGTACCACAAAGCACTTGTATATTGTCTTGGTATCAGCAATGACACAAGAAGGAACATTAAAAGCATTTATGATTTTAAGACAGGCTGTGTAAAAACGGAATGCCTGCACGAAGGCTGGCAGACCAGCGGGAGTGTAAAAGTAGTCAGGATGGCGTTCAACCTTTATTGCAATGGTACGCCGAGCGCCCTTGATTACGATGATGCGGAGAAACAGGTAGATGAGTGCAAACTTTATACAGTGGAGGAATTATTCTGCTGTGCCTATGCACCCTATTTTTGGCAGGCGATACAGATCAGGTATCCGGAATACGCAACCTATAACCACAGTCTGTACGCCATGTTTGGAGGACAGGATTGATGTTAAAAGTCAGGCTAATGGGAACAAAGAATGATATTAAATGGTTCGGGAGGATTTTACAGAGGAATCCTAAAATCGAAGTAACGGAGTTTTCCGATTTATTCTCAAATAAGGGAACAAAGAAATATTACCGGGCTTATGTGGAAGTTAAGAAAAGCAATGTAAAAGAAGAACAGTAGATAGCAAAGGAGAATGGAATCATGTGTAAAATAATCGCAATCGCAAACCAAAAAGGCGGTGTCGGCAAGACCACCACCACAAGCAACTTAGGGATAGGACTGGCAAAACAGGGAAAGAAAGTGCTGCTGATTGATGCGGACGCACAGGGCAGTCTGACAGCGAGCTTAGGATATACAGAACCGGATACTCTGGAAGTCACGCTTGCAACCATTATGGGGGATTTAATCAATGATGAAGAAGTAGAGCCGACAGAAGGTATCCTGCACCATGAGGAAGGGATAGACCTTATGCCGGGGAACATTGAATTATCCGGTCTGGAAGTTTCCCTTGTGAATGTTATGAGCCGGGAAATGATATTGAGGTCATACATAGAAATAGTCAGGAAGAATTACGATTATATCCTGATAGACTGTATGCCTTCGCTCGGTATGATTACCATAAATGCCCTTGCCTGCGCCGACAGCATTTTGATACCTGTACAGGCGGCATATCTGCCCGTTAAAGGCTTGCAGCAGCTTATTAAGACGGTTGGCAAGGTAAAGCGGAAGATGAACCCGAAACTGGAGATTGAGGGCATACTGCTGACAATGGTGGACAGCCGGACAAACTATGCAAAGGACATCAGCTCCATGCTGAAGGACGCCTATGGAAGCAGCGTAAGGATATTTACGAACATTATCCCTATTTCGGTAAGGGCGGCGGAGATTTCAGCGGAAGGTGTCAGTATTTATAAGCATGATCCAAAAGGGAAAGTAGCGGCAGCTTATGATTCTCTGACAAAGGAGGTGCTTGCAGATGGGCAGTAATAAGAGAGCCGGAAGCGCATCAAAAGTCAGGATAGATAAATTTGAAGATTTATTTGGCGGTTCTGCGGTTCAGGAAAGCTCCGCAGAGCAGATTATCAATGCACCTCTTACAGACCTGCATACGTTCAAAGACCACCCTTTCCGGGTGGAGGACGATGAGAAGATGGAGGAAACAACGGAGAGTATCCGCCAGTACGGGGTGCTTGTTCCGGGCATTGCAAGACCGAGGGAGGGCGGCGGCTATGAAATCATAGCCGGACATCGCCGGAAAAGGGGTTCAGAGCTTGCCGGAAAGACGGAAATGCCTGTGATTGTCCGTAATTACACCGATGATGAAGCGACGATTATCATGGTGGATTCCAACATTCAGAGGGAGGACATCTTACCGAGCGAGAAGGCAAGAGCCTATAAGATGAAGTATGAAGCGATGAAACATCAGGGGAAAAAGTCAGGGAAGAATACCCTTGATGAAGTCGGGGAAGCTGCCGGGGAAAATGCAAAAAAGGTTCAGCGGTATATCTGGCTTTCCCGGCTGTCGGAAGAACTTCTTGCTATGGTAGACAGTAAAAAACTCGGCTTTTCACAGGGGGTGGATATTTCTTTTCTGACAGGGGAAGCGCAGCAATGGGTACAGGCTGTCATAGAGGAAAAAGGCTGCAATATCAGCATGGTACAGTCGGCAAAAATCAAGGAATATGGCAAGACCGGGGAACTTACCCTTGCAATGGTGCGCCTGATACTGGCAGAGGAAAAGCCAAAAGAACGAAAGGTAACATTAAAAGCGGACAAGATCAGCGAATATTTTGCGGAGGACTGCACAAGTGAGGAAATAGAGGGCATCATCATTCAGCTACTGGATGAATGGAAGAAAAAACAATAGAGGGGAGGTGCATCGGCATGGATGGCAGTTTGAAGTTCGATTATTATTATGGTGCGGAAGCAGAGCAGTTTTCTTTCTACAGAGTGCCAAGATTGCTGATTAAGGATAAGCGGTTCAAAGGGTTATCCAGTGATGCGAAACTCCTTTATGGTCTGATGCTTGACCGTATGGCGCTTTCCATGAAAAATGGCTGGTTTGATGATGAAAACAGGGCATATATCCATTATACGCTGGAGAATATCATGGAAGATTTAGGCTGTGCGAGAGCCACCTGCACAAAAGTCCTTGCGGAACTTGATAGCAAAAAAGGGATTGGTCTGATTGAGAAGAAAAGGCAGGGGTTGGGGAAACCGGACATCATTTATGTTAAGAATTTTGTTACAGCAAAAGTGCCTGCGGACAGGGAAAATGTGGCAGGAACTCCCGCAGATACCAGTGTTTCCGCAGAAGTTCAGAATTTGAACTTCAAGAAGTATAATAATCAGGATTCCAGAAGTTCAGAAATTGAACTTCTGGAAGTTCAAAAAGCAGACTTCCAGAGTTTCAAAAAACAGACTTCTGGAAGTTCAGAAACCGAACCTCAAGAAGTTCAAAAATCGAACCCTAATTATAACAATACTAATTATACTGATCTGAGTTATACCAATCCTATCAATCAATCGGATAGAGGAATAGAAAAACAAGAACCGGGCAAGCCGGATAATGGTATGATTGATGT
>CAJTPO010000009.1:0-8029 GCA_910578115.1 uncultured Lachnospiraceae bacterium
TACCCAAGAACCTATGCGGATATATTCTGCATGGTTTTTGTTGTAATAGCCCCCTACTGGGAAGAAAGGGGGTGAGAGAAAATGAGATATTCTGAACAGTTCATGGAGCATATCGAATATGCTTTCCATGCGTTCTGTAAGATTGTCCTGCGCCATGAAGCCATGAACGCATGGCGGGATTTGAAGCGGAAAGAAGAACGGGAAATATCCCTCGACTATCTGATGTCAGAACGATATTTTGAACCGTCTGCTATGGACAGCTACTTTGAAAAGCAGGACAAGCCGACCGTATTTCTTGTGTTGGGAAAGGAAGTTATCGTTGATGATGAACGGTTAGCAACGGCATTATCAAGATTGCCGGAGTTAAGACAAGAAGTTTTGTTACTTTATTACTTCATTGGCTATCGTGATGAAGCAATCGGCAGATTGTACGGACGTTGCAGAAGTACGATAAACCGCAGGAGAAGTGTTGCGCTGAAACAGTTACAGAAAGAATGGGAGAGATTGAAACATGAGGAATAAAAAGCTGATACCTTTTGAGATAATCGAAAAAACCATTACCGGAGAGCCGGAAGCGGTAGACACAGTATTGCGGCATTACACCGCACACATTAAATACCTGTCTATGTACAAGGAGCATATCAATGACGATACACAGGACAGGCTAAAGGCGAAACTGGTTGAAGCCATATTGAAATTCCGCTTCGACAGATAGGTAGCAAAGACAGGAAACTGCTTTCGCCCTCAATTTATTATGGGGATTGTTACGCAGTAGAGGGTATTTTGTCCTTGATTTATGTGGCTTTGCGGGCGTTGAAGTGATGGGGCAAGGGTTTTATACGTCTATCCTCAAAATGGCGTTCTATTACGTAACAATACAAAAAAGAGTTGTTAATTTCGTCAATCTTGCTATAATAAAGATATGGTTACCCGATGTGAAAAATTGTAGACAGAGAGGGAAAGTATGGCAATAGAAAATTTAATTGAAAATGTGGATAGTCAAATTATAAAAATTAGAACCAAAAGTTTAGATGTTTCATTCAATGAATTATACGATATGTATAAAAATAGGGAATTGACAATTTCACCAGATTATCAAAGACTCTTTAGATGGGAAGAAGAAAAGCAATCACGTTTTGTAGAATCATTAATCTTAGAAATGCCTGTTCCACCGATTTTTGTTATAGAGACAGATGATGGAGTTTATGAGCTAATTGATGGATTGCAAAGAATATCTAGTTATTTGCATTTTAGGGGGGAACGGCTAGGTGAAACCGATGATGATTTTTTAGAATTGCAAGGATGTGATATAGTAAAGGATTTAAATGGACTAACATTTGATAATTTGCCAAAAGCTTTACAGATAAAAATAAAAAGAAGTTTTGTTCGTATGGAAGTTATTAAGAAAGAGAGCGAAATTTCTCTAAAATACCATATGTTTAAACGATTGAATACAGGCGGCGAAATTTTATCTGCACAAGAAATACGGAATTGTACAATTAGATTATTGGGCTCGAAGGGAATTGATTTCCTAGAAGAGTGTAGCAAGAATGAAGACTTTAAGTCTGTAATTAATAGGGTTGCATCAGATAAAAGAAAAACGAAATATGACCAAGAACTCGTTTTAAGATTTTTCGCCATTAAAAATGATATAGAAAATTATAGATATCCTGTAACAGAATACTTAACAAGATATTTAGAAAAAATCACAACTGAGGAAATTCACTTTGAATACCAAAAAGAGAAAAATATTTTTGAACAAACCTTCAAGTTTATAAATGAAAATTGGGGTGAGGAAGTTTTTTCGGGAAGAACAGCTAATGGAACTATAAAAAATGAATTTGTACTATATTATTTTGACGGAATTGCAATTTCGATTGCGTCTTTGATAGAACAAATAATATCGTATGATTGTGCTAGTACAATTATTCAAGCTATTAATCAAATTAAATATGGAGCAGAACTTCAATCATATAAGACGGGAAGTGTCAATGGAGTAAAAACAAGAATAAAGTTGTTTACGGAAGGAGTGAGTAGGATTCTTGACGGCAGATGAATTGAGGGCGGCTCTTGAAGTAGAGTTAGCTTGGAGACAAGAGGAACTTGCCTTTTTCAAGAATCAATTAAGCGAGATTGCAGAAGAAAACAAAAATAAGTATAGAAAAAGTTTAGTATTAATACTGTATTCACATCTGGAAGGATATATTAAAATTTGTTTGCAGACGTATGTACAGTATATAAACTCGCAAGGATTAAATCGCAAGGATGTAAATACGGGCTTGATGGTAGCAAGTATGCATAAAGAATTTATCGCTTACGAAAATTTGGATAGAAAATGCGAAATTTTTCGTAAGGAGTTACCAGATGATGCCCGCTTACATCGTTTATATCGTCGCGTTGATTTTATGGAGAAGGTTGAGGATTTTAAAGAACAGGAATTAAATATTGATGATCAAATAATAGACACGGAATCTAATTTATGGTACATAGTGTTGCAGAAAAATTTGTATAAAGTAGGATTACCCATAGATTTATTTGATGACTGTCAAAGCGATATTGATGCATTGGTAAATCGGAGAAACTCTATAGCCCATGGGAATTTTCGTTCAGGGGTGACAGCAGAGGAATTTTCTAATTGGGAAATTAAAGTTTCTGAAATTTTGTCAGCAGTAACAAGATTGCTTTATGACTATGCTAATAATGAGAAATACTTAGCTTAAGCAATGTTCTAAGGATAAGAGTATGTGTAAGCCTAGGTTTCTCAAAATAAATGTTTCCATTTTAACAACAAAGCAGAGGATTAATCTCTGATAGTGTGATGTATTCTCTACTTTGTTTGCACTCTGTTTGTCGGCGTTAATGATAAGTTATTGCACATACTTCCTTATCAACATAAAACTAATTTCTATCATGGTATTTTACTGGGCATTCTCGGTTTCAAATCGTCCTGGAACATAAGCTCAAATAAGGAATCCGGTGACGGATATAATGACATTCAGGTGGAAATCGAGGATGAGGAAACCGGAATTGTCATTGAGGTCAAATACGCGCATGATGCCGGGCTTGAGGCAGAATGTAAGAAGGCTTTAGAGCAGATAGAGACTTCAGGCTATGTACAGAAGCTTCGGGATGAGGGGATGCGGACAATCTGGAAGTATGGTATTGCCTGTTATAAGAAGCGGTGTAAGGTTTCGGTGATGAAGATTCGGATTGAATGAACACTTCTATCGACGTACTGAATTTGATGCTATCGATTTGTCCGTGTTTCTCCTTTTTCATTTTTCCCTCCATGCCGAAGCAGTTCTTTTGCGAAGGCCGCGAGCCAAATTTAAAATTTGGCTCTGCGATCTCGAGTTTGTGGCTCCGGCACAAACTCGCAGTTGAAAAATCAGCACATCAGTGTGATTTTTCAACCTATATCTGCCGGAAATAAATTATAATGATACCCATGAGCCCGAAGGCAGCAGAAGCAGACAGCAGACAGAAGGGAGTGCAAAATGATCTTAGCCGAAACAGAAAGATTGATTCTAAGAAGATACAGACAGGAAGATCTGCAGGATTTATACGAATACTTATCTGATCAGGAAGTGGTGGAATATGAACCTTATAAGCCTCTGACTTTTGACGAAACAAAAGAAAATCTCCAGTGGCGGATCGGCACAGATGAAATGATCGCCGTTGCATTGAAACACTCCCATAAAATGATCGGGAATGTATATCTGGGTAAGCGGGAATTTGAAGCGCTGGAAATCGGCTTCGTATTTAACCGGCATTATTGGGGCCATGGGTATGCTGCCGAAAGCTGCGGCGCCTTGATCCGGCAGGCGTTTGCCAATGGTGTTCACAGGATCTATGCGGAATGTGACCCCTGCAACATGCGTTCCTGGAAATTACTGGAAACATTAGGCTTCCGGAAGGAAGCCTGTTTCAGAGAAAACGTATACTTCTGGAAAGACGAGCACGGAAAAGCTATCTGGAAAGATACCTTTGTCTATGCCAGATTAAATAGCGACACCTGAGTGCAGGCCGCCGCATCCTGCACTGTTGTGTAACCGGCAGATAAAACCTCTGCACTACAGTCCGATCCCGTACCATCTGACCCGAAAGCCCTCTTCTGTCTTCGTCATCTGCAGCGAAAGATATGCCAGCGCCTCGCCGGTCTCCGCGTGGCCGCCAAACTCATAGAACACATAGCAGGTGACGCCGACCGCTACATTTTCATCCGGCATGCCGCGCCCGCCGATATAACTCTCCCAGATTTGATCCGCCTGCTCCGGATAGGCATACATTTCCACGCGTCCTTCAAAGTCCTCTGTCAAAAGTCCACGGAGCGTATCGGCATCATTCCCGAAATAAGCATCCGCAAAAGTCCGAATCGTGTCTGCGATCGCCACGGCATCTTCACAGGGTTCTCCACTGTTCACTGCCTGCATGGCATTGGCTTCCGGATCCAGACTGAAAGATTCCCGGTTGTCGAAATACATCCGTCCATCATACACGCCGCAGTGCCTGTACCAGCCGTCGGCTCCGTATGTATCCACCTGCCCCTCGAAACGATATACTTTCTGCGCCTCGCCGCCATCTCTGGGAGCACGCACGATATAGGTCTCCGTCACCTTATTGTTTTCCCTGTCGTCACCGATGTTTCTATTCTGCAGCAGATAAACGTAATCCGCATCATACGTCATCAGAGAAAGTTCCACCGGCTCTCTGTCCTTCCTCGCATAAAATACGGCCGTCTGTTTTGTCGCAAAATCCGCATACCAGATATCACCCGAGATATCGTCATAATATACCCCCGACTCTGTCACAAGCGGCGGAGAACTCATGGCATCACATAGATAATCATAAGTTCCGTCCTCATTTTCCAGATAGATGCTGCACAGGGATTCATCCTTGTACTGGCTTACCACCTGTCTGCCGCCTAACAGCTTCCTGCAGGACGCCACATCGATTACTGCCTGATACCGCTGGTTCTGCACCTCGCACAGTTCCCAGTATTCCTCCGAAGCAAATTCGGCATTCAGCCTTTCGATCTCTGTTCGCATATACTCATTATATTCCCGGTAAAGAAAGTCCTCCGCCTGCTGATCCAGCTGACTGACCGCCTGCCCGTTTTCATTTAAAGAAAAACCCAATCGTTCCGAAGCTGCCCCCAGCGCCACATACAGTTTTCCTTCATAGACCGATATATTGGTGATCAGGACATCCTCATATTCCAGATCAAATCCCGCCAGCGCATCCACTACCTCATGCGTCTCCAGATCCATCCGGTAGACCGTCACCGTATCCCCCTTTTCCGCCGGCGCCTGTCCGCAGAAATAAAGATAGTTACCGGTTATCTCCATCCCTCTGCTCCTGTAATCGTCATAGGCGCTTTCGTAAAGAAGCTGTTCTTCTCCCTGACCGCCCTGCAGACAGTAGATGCCGTCTTCTTTCGTCAGATACAGGTTACCCTGCCAGTACCTGATCACATCATTATAGGCATGATTGTAGTCGAATCCGTTCCGGTCTGCCCCACTTTCCGCCATTTCGCCGCCAGGTCCATCGCCTTGTGATCCGCTTTCACTGCCGCTCTGCCTGTCCTCATCATACAGGTCGTCCTCTCCGTTTTGCGTTCCGCTGCCATCTTCTGTATTGTTATTTTCCACGGCTGTGCCACCTTCTCCCGCTTTATAACCGCAGGAGACCGCGACTCCCATAGCCAGAATAAAAGCTGCTGCCAGCACGATACTTACAATCCCTTTTTTCTTTGTCCCGGTATCCAGCATATAGTCGATCCTCGCTTTCATCTTTTTCTGATTCCCACTGAATCCGGTGGAAAAGACCGAAGCGCTCCGGCTGCCGCCCGCAAAGCGCAGCATCACTCTGGCGTAGATTTCCCGTTCTTCCTCATTTCTGCCCGCAAGGACAATGCCGTCGCAGGCAAGCTCCATATCGTAGGCCGACTGCCTTTTCATTATATGGACCATCGGATTGAACCAGTTGACGCAGCAGGCCGCTGCCGGCAGCATTTTCAGCCAGAGATCCTTTTTACGGTAGTGGCACAGCTCGTGGGCCATGACAAGCTCCAGCTGCCGTGTATGCCACTGTTCTGCATCGGCGGGCAGAATCAGCCTCGGACGAATCAGCCCGGTGATCATGGGGCTGGAAACTGCCGTGCTCTTACAGGCCATGATCCTGACCTGGCCGATATGGCTGCGCTGCTGCCTGCATATTTCTTTGAGCAGCCGGGAATCTGTGATCGGGCACAGACTCCTTTTGCATCTGCCATAGAAGATTAGATAACCGATCAGCAGGCAGAGCACGCTTGCTGCCACTCCTGCCAGCCATATTTTGATCAAAAGCGCGGTATAGAAAAGGCCGGGCTGTCCTGTGGCCACATTCCCCGTTTGCCCTGTCTGACCCTCTCCCGACACGGCTCCGGCATGATCTGTTTGAATGCCTGCTGCATTTTCCACGCCGTCTCCGGTATCCGTCAACATGCTTCCTTCCTGCTGTACACTGCCATCCGCCGTCGTGCCATCTCCCTGCCCTGTCTGGATACCTCCCGACGCAGCGCTGTCTCCCTGCCCTGTCTGGATACCTTCCGGTGCGGCGCTGTCTCCCTGCCCTGTCTGGATACCTTCCGGTGCGGTGCTGTCTCCCTGCCCTGTCTGGATGCCTTCCGGCGCGAAGCTGTCTCCCTGCCCTGTCTGGATGCCTTCCGGCGCGGCGCTGTCTCCCTGCCCTGTCTGGATGCCTTCCGGCGCGGCGCTGTCTCCCTGCCCTGGCCAGCTGCTTTCTGCTACCTCTCGCTCCTGCTCGAATCCGACATAATTTAACAGCTGAACTCCCGCAAACGATGTGGAAAAATTATAAGGAATCAAAAGCCGTACTGCCAGCAGCAGCCAGGCCAGTTTCATCCATCCTGCACCGTACCTTCTGCGCAGTTTCCCCGCAAACAGGCACAAAAGGACAATTCCGACAGAAACCACGATATTCATTTCCAGTATATCAAATATCATTCCGCCCATTATATGTTGAATATTTCCCATACTGTTTTACCTTACCCCTTATACGATTGATGCAATCGTCAGTGATGCCTTCCTCCCCGATTGTTTTGTATCTTAGTCTGTTCGCTTACCGTCCTGTCCGCTCACTCTCTTATTTTCATCTCATACATTCCCGATATCCCGTATCCGCTCGCATTTTCTTCTGCCATCTGATGATTCAGGACGTCTACATTAATCTGGTTGGGCAGAAACATAATGTGCAGCGTCCCCGTTCCTCCCCAGCCGTCATCCGTAAAATCGTAAAACAGTTCACCATTTTGAATTGTGCCGGTAATCTCATCCACCGAGGCGATCCGCTGCGTCATTCCCTGCTCCGTAAACAGACTTCCGGAAAATTCATTGCCGTTGGTGATCTGACAGATGAGCTCATTCCTGCTGACAGGAGCAGTTTCTTCATATGCCGCCACATAGCCGACACTCACTCTCCATTTGCCCGAGTAGCTCTCGTAATCCGTGAGCGGCCCATTTCCACCGGTCAGCTGGATCAGCCTCTTTACATCTTTTGCCAGCACATTGCTCTCCCACGGAAGATAGTCGTTTATTTTATCGCTGAACCCTTCGTTGTAGGTAAAGTGATCTCCATAGTCTTCATAGATCCGCACCACCACATGCGGAACCGCGCCCTGAGGCCCTGCCCCTGTCATATATTCCGCTCCTATGACGACATCCTCTTTTCCGTCAGCATTCGTATCCGTAAACATCACAAACTTCACATCATAATACATACCATAATCACTGGTATCCTCCGTACCGATATACGGAAACTGATACAGGATCTCTTCACCTCTCAATAAATAAAACGTCACATCTTCCAACGGGTTTTCACCGGTATGATCAGGTTCATAGGATACAAACCGCACTTCTCCCCAGTCATTCAGCTTCACTTGAAAAGACTGCTCCTCGAGGATTCTGCCCACATCCAGCCTGCCCGGCAGCCGACCACCGGATTCTCCGCCCGGTAACTGCTGTGGCGG
>CAJTPO010000009.1:8039-96729 GCA_910578115.1 uncultured Lachnospiraceae bacterium
CCCCCCCTGCCTGTCTGATCGCTCCGCCTGCTCTGACAGACCCTGCTGCCCGGACTGCGCAGGCTGTCCTGACTGATCCTGCTGCCCGGACTGTCCCTGCTCTTCCGCCTGTCCCTGCTGGCCAAACTGACCTGATTGCTCCGGCTGTTCCTCTGATCCCGCTTCCGCTCTGTCCTGCTCTTCTATATTCTGTTGTAACTGCAAAGCGTCATCCTTCTCTGTGTCCTCAGACCGACTCTGTATATCGTTCCCGCCGCATCCTGCCAGCAGCATGACCACTGCCGCGATTCCCAATGTACTTTTAATGCTCTTTTTGCTCCTGCAATTCATTTCTATTTCCCGCGTTCCTTTCTTTTCTCGCTGATATAGTCCTCCAGTTCTTTCAGTTCTTCGTCAGAAAGACTGTCGCCGTCATAAAGCGCCGCGATAAAATTTCTGGCGGAATTCCTGTAGATACGCTTCAAAATACTTCTGCTCTCCGCCTGCATGTAACTTTCCCGGTCGATCAAAGCTATGTAGACATTGTTCTTTCCCGATTTCTGCACAGCAAGAAATCCTTTCTCCTGTAATCTTGACAGAAAAGAAAGCACTGTCGTGGGCGAAAGCCTCCTGTCCTGATCCATCTGCGCTTCGATCTCAAACCTTGTCACCGGTTTATCCAAATCCCATATGATCATCATAATTTCCAGTTCTGAATCCGGTAGTCTTTTCATTTCCGCCTCCTTTTTTTCTTATTCTGCATTTGCCGAATATCTGTTTTATATTCTACACTTGCCGAATATATGTGTCAATATATTTATACGTTGATCAACATCCTCCTTGCTTTCAGCGGAATTTTCGATTAGAATGAGGGAAATACCAGTCCGTAATGTTCAAAAAGAGGTGGCTCATTTATGATCCTTTATCATGCCAGTAAAGAAATCGTCAAATTTCCAGAAATACGCAAAACAGCCTATACTAAGGATTTTTCATGGGGATTTTATTGCACCAGTTATTTTGAGCAGGCATTGCGCTGGGCAAATCGTGGCGTGGGAGACCCTGTTATCAATTACTATACCTATGAGCCAGACGATAGTTTATCCGTGTTGAAATTTGACCGCATGACAGATGAGTGGCTGGATTTCATTGCCGGATGCAGGAGTGGTGAAACGCATCACTATGATGTTGTGGAAGGCCCAATGGCCAACGATACCATATGGAATTACGTGAATGATTTTCTTGCAGGCAGAATAAACCGCAGGCAGTTTTGGGTACTGGCAGAATTCAGATATCCGACCCATCAGATAAGCTTTCATACCTTATCGGCATTGAATTGCCTGACCTTTGACAGGAGTGAGATTATTTATGACAGAAAAAGAAAAAAATGATTATTTTTATGTCTGCTCTCTAATCGAATACACAGCACGCCAGACCAAAAACAAACGTCGTGTTATCGTAGAAGCATTAGGAAAAACAGGGATTGAAAAACAGCTTTATGACGCCGAAGTAAATCACTGTCTTTCCTTCGAGCAGGTAAGCGCTGAACTGATCGCGCAATATAAGATTGCCGACGGCAATTTCGATACGATCACAGACTGCAAATATACCGTTCCAGGTTTTATGGACATCGGGAAACTATACAGCATTATGATTGAGGATTGTGCAGAGTCCGGTAAAGAAGTGGATGAATTGATGAAACTCTTTTCTTCTTTTATCAGTGACGAAATATCTGATTTCCAAACAGATGTTTATTATCAAAATCCCAGCTATCTGGAATGCTCCTATAGAGCTGGATATTTACTGGATTGAAAATTTAAGAAAAAACTTCACAGACCATCTTCCCGGACTCTATCCTCTGTAAATCCATTAAACCTGCAGCAACGTTTCTGTTTTCTTAACTGAAAAACGCCCGCGCAAACCGCTCCAGCGCCTCCTGGTCCTTCGCCCCCATCATCTCACAGGATGAATGCATGGCCAGCAGGCCCACACCCAGATCCGCCGTCTTCATGGGTAAATGTGATGAGATTATGGAGCCAATCGTCCCGCCGCCCCTTGTATTGGAATGCTTCACAAAACGCTGATAAGGAATCTCCTTCTCTTCGCAGAGCGCCATCACTGCGCCAAGAATCTCCGGATCCCAGGAATAGCTCTGGTTGCTGGCCGTCTTTAACACAAATCCCTGATTTAGTACCGGATAATTGGTAATATCCTGGCTTCCCGGATAGTTCGGATGGTAGGCATGGGCAACATCTACAGAAAGCATCATGCCATCTGTGATATCCGCCATGCAGTCTACCGCGCTTTTGCCAAAAGCCTGCCATATTTTCTGGATGATAACGGCCGGCAGCTGGGAATCCGCCCCCTGCTTGCTGAGACTGCCGATCTCCTCATTGTCAAAAAGGCATACCAGATTCACCCGGTCTGTATTCCCGCTCTCGATCAGGCCATGCACCAGCGCACAGACGGAAGTGATGTCGTCAAGCCGCGGCGCACAGATAAATTCGCCCGTGATGCCCGCCTGATAGGGCTGCTCAGTATTGTAGACACACAGGTCATAATCCAGAATGTCCTCCTTCTTAAGATCGAATCTCTCCGCCAGCAGTTCCGTAAATGTAGTCTCCTTGTTCAGTTCCTCCCCTATAGTGCCCAGCAGCGGCAGAAGATGCTTCTGGTTGTCGATAGGTACACCCTTCTCATTCACTTCCCGGTTCATATGCACTGCCAGATTCGGCAGATACAGCACCGGCTCCCTGAAATCCACCAGATGGCTTACCGGCCTGTCGTAACGTTCCCCGCGGGTCACCACCCTGCCGGCCAGGGAGAGCGGCCTGTCAAAGAACGTATTCAGGATCGGTCCGCCGTACACTTCCGTATTTAACTGCATATATCCCTGGGTGAAAATCTCCGGCTTCGGCTTGATCTTGATCGCCGGGAAATCCGTATGGGCGCCGCCGATGTGGATCCCGTTCGCCAGCTCACACGCGCTGCCGATCGTAAACGCATAGAGCGTCGTGCCAAAGGGCATACAGAAGTAACGCCCGCCCTTTTCCAACTTCCACGTCTCTTTCAGCGCCAGTTCCTCGAATCCGGCCTCCAAAAGAACCTGCCTGCTGTGGGCGGCTACATGATAGGCCGATACACCGGCGCTCAGATACGAAAATAAATTTGTGACTTCCTTTGACAGTTGCTGCATTGTATAAACTCCCTTCTATTTCATCATTGCATATTGATTTTCCTGCATTAATTTCTTAAACCAGCTATCGCCCAGTTCTCGATATTGAAATAAAGCCCTTCCATCCTTAAAAGCGGCGATCCTAATAAATGAAACTGTATTATCATATATCTGCACTTCATTACAAATCTGTATTGCTTTTATAAATTCCTCCAATCGCCATATTTTTCTCTCAAAATCTCATCATAATTTATGCGAACAGTTCCAGTTGCAATCTTTTCATTTAAACGATACAGCGTAGATTTACCCGCACCATTTACACCGGCAAAAATCGTATATTTCTTCACTGCTAGAATACTCCTTTTTTAACAAGTTCCTGCTGCCTTTCTGCTAAAAAGAAATTTGAAATGTGCACTGCAAATCTTCTCTCTTCATCTGTTTTAATTTCTTCTATCAGCTCACCGGATATAAATCCATTATATTCCTGATCCAATGCTCTGCATTCATCATAGATTTTGTGCAATTTTTCATTAATATCCATAGTGTTTCCCTTCAAACTATTCTGAATAACCTTTCCTGGTCCATAAGTCTGCTCTTAAATCATTTCATAAATGCGTTCTATTGTTCTACTCCATCTTAAGTCCCAGACACTTTGCCCTTTTACAGAAACTTTGATACTGCCTGTCCGTGATAAAATCTGCTCTGGTAATGGAAGCCGTAAAATGAAAATCCACCTTCTCCATCGCTTTCTTCGCCGCCTGTCTGATCGTCATCTCCCCAAACTGGTAGGGAGCGTCCATATCCCGCATAAAGTCGATATCGAAAGCGTTGTTATGGTCAAACAACGGATGACAGCCCAGAATCTCCATCGTCTCCGTGTCATAATAAAATCCCCAGTTCTGCCCGTGCCTGTCACGGTTGCTGATCAGGAAATCCACGATCCACATCTTGTAAATGCTCTCCCCGTCAATCTCCATCATCCGGGCATCCGCATCAATGCCGTTGACATTGCAGTAAGAGACGAACTCCATCCCGGTCAGGACAGCCTCCCTCTCCGTCGTCATGCAGGGACACATACACACATACTGATCCTCATCCTGCCCGGCTCCGTAATGCACATGCTCCACATTCATCTTATCCAGAAGGTTGGAGCACATCACCTCGATCCTGGACTCCGTACTGCCGTTTGCCCCCAGCTTATACAGCCACAGGTTGCCGTCCTCATGCCGCCTCCACGCCTTGGCATAGGCTCCGTTTGTCGTCAGCTCCGGCGTCACCGGAGATCCCTGAAAGGTCAGGGACTTCCCATGCAGCGCCACCTGCGCGACGATCTCATTGAGCGGATTGCGCTTCACGTCCACACTGCTCCAGCTGATCTCCCCGTCATCATCGAACTTCAGCCAATACGGATCCAGCACGGAAACCGCCCGACATACCATGGCAATCTTCATATGCTGCTCGACCGTCCCGGTCTGTTCAAAGTGGAACAGGTTATAGATCCACTTGGCATTGGCCCGACTAAGCAGCAACACCCGCCCCGTCAGCCAGCTGACTACCGCCTCCTCATTCTTACGGACGGCAAGTAGGGACTGCGACATATCATAAGCGGTATTAATGGTGTCCGGAGACGGTATCTTCTGCAGTTTTCCCTTGATCGGATAGGGCAGATATTTTTCATTTAACACTTCATAACACAGCGTATCAAAATCAACCCGCAGGACTGCGGTATCCTTCATCATGATCGTAAACGCCTTGATCCCCTCCACAGAAAATCCCTCCACATTCTGCAAATACATTCAAGTCCTAGTATACACAAAAAAACTCCAAACCACAACCATACCGTGCCCTGGAGTTTTCCTCGTTCTTAACATGATGCCAGGGTCAAAAGGTCATGTATGACATGCTTGCATGACTATACATGACTTTGGGACCCACAAAAACATGAAAAAGCAGCCCAATAGGGCGGATTTTGAATGTTTTTAGAATTCAACTCTGCTTCCTGAGCCGTTCCCGGTATTCCATGGGAGACATGCCTTCCATATCCCGAAATACTTTGGAAAAATAGGAGAAATTACTGTAGCCAGTCTGCAGCGCCACATTCTTCACCGACATATCGCTCTTAAGCAGCCTTTTCGCCTTTTCCATGCGTTTCTCCAGCATGTACTGCGCCAGAGAACGCCCTGTCTCCCTTTTAAACGTGCGGGACAGATAGTCCGGACTGACATAGACAAGATCCACCAGATCATTGCGCGTGATATCCTCGCAGTAATGCTCGTCCACATACTGCAGGACCATGCTCATCAGGGAGGAGGGCTGCTCCAGTCTCTCTTTATGCCAGAAGACCTGTTCCAGCATAAAATCGCAGTACCGGCACATATCCTGCATGGAGTTACACGCTCTCTGGTAGAGGATTTCCGCCTGTCTGCCCGCAAACGCCTTATGTGCCTGTATCCCCGCCCCGCGCAGAAAGGAATAAAACATCTGTGTCACATCCTGCCGGAAGGCCTGCGCTCCCTGCCAGGAAGCACCGCCTGCGACCCTGCACTCCACATAACCGTGTATATCCGTCCGCAGCTGCTCCTTCTGCCCTTCCTTCAACAAACTTTCCCAGATGGAGATGTCCGGTGTCTCATAGATATACGGTGCAGGGCTGTATTCTTCCAGATACCATATCGCTCCGCCGTCTTCCAGTACATTCTCCATCATCTCCCGCATCTTGACAAACTGCCCTGACAGCTCCGCCTCCCGGCAGATCATGCCGATCGCACAGATTGCCTCAAAATGTATCTTCTCCCGGCAGACTTCCTTCACTTTCTCCATACATTCTTCCACCGCCCCCATATTGGGCGCCGCTATCCCGCTGAAACGGCAGACCATAAACCATACACCCTCCGGCGTGCCAAAAGCGCTTTCCAGCCGGAAGCAGGTCGTGTCCAGCAGTTCAAACAACACGTTTTTCAGCACATATTCAAACATATCCGTTCCCCATAATTCTTCCACCTCGGACAGGGACACCGCTTTCAGAGACGCCAGCGTGAACAGATCCTGCTCCCCGTACCCCAGCCTGCGCAGCGTCTCTTCTCCCTGCACCGCATTCCCCAGAAGCCTCCTCTGCCAGAAAAGGTCTTTCGCCTCCCTGCTGGTGTCCAGCCAGTACCGTCTCGCCTGCTCGTCCTGTTTCTCCTTTTCCGCCCGCTCCATGGCAAGCCGTACCGTCCGGCACAGCTGCTTTTCCTCGATCGGCTTTAGAAGATATTCCATGCTGTCCAGACGGATGGCCTGTCTCGCATAGGAAAAATCCGCGTAATTCGTCAGAAAGATACACTGCACGCTCAGCGCCTCCGCCCGTACCCACGACAGCAGGTCAAGGCCCGAACCGCCGGGCATCTCGATATCACAGAGCATGATCTGCACGGAGACGGTCTTAAGAACCTTCTTCGCCTCTGCAATGCAGGTGGCAATATAGATCTTCTCGATCTCCGGAACCGTCCGCTCCAGCACTTCCTTTACTTCCTGTAATATCAGATTGTCGTCATCCGTCAGTAAGATATTCATTTCACTCTCCTTGGCCGCTTTCCTGTCCCGTCTCCTGAAACTGCATCGGCACCCGGATCTCCGCCACCGCGCCACCCATGGGACTGTTATAAAACCGCACTTTGGCCTGTTCCCCATAGGTGTACTGCAGCCGCGCCCGGATATTTGCAATACCGATATGGCTGCCCTCGCTCTGATCCAGATCCTTCCCCTGTTCCCAGATCCGGATGTATTCCTCCGGATATCCTCTGCCGTTATCACTGACATTGATACACAGCAAACCGCCCTCCGGCAGCACTTCCACAGTCACGGATATTTCCAGGAGCCGTTCCGGCAGTTTGCCGTATTTATAGGAATTCTCCACCAGCGTCTGTATCATCAGCGGCGGCAGCACACAGTCCCTGGCCTTTTCATCCACATAGATATCCGCCTCCACTTCATCCGGATACCGCAGCTTCATGATCTCGAAGTAATCATTCACATGCTCAATCGATTCCGATACCCTGACCGCATCCATACCCGCACTGAACAGATACCGCAGATAACGGATCGATGCCATACACATGCCCTGCGCCTCCGCCACTCTTCCCACCTGCAGAAGACGATGGATCTGGCTTAGATTGTTCAGGAAAAAATGGGGCTTAAGCTGCAGCTTCATATTATCCATTTCCAGTTTCTGGCGCTGCAGTTTTTCCTCATAAATATCAATCTTCAAGGCGCCGATCTGATGAACGAACCGCCTGAACTGCTCGTTGATCTGCTCCAGTTCATGGATATCGCTGACCGTCAGTTCACCGTTTTCCGCCTCATGATCCGCATAATCCAGAAGTCCTTTCACAAACTTCTGCACCGGCGCTATGATCCGGCTTCTCGTGTATACCGTCATCAATACGAATGCCCCCAAAGTGACCATCACCATAAAAAGGACGACCGCCTGCAGAATCAGGATCCTCTGAAAACCGCCATACCCCCGCATCACCACCGCTATGGAAATATCAAGCACCGCAGAATCTTCCTTCACGATCTGTATCCGCCCGGCGGGCCATCTGTGCCAGGCGCCGCCCGCAGCCAGCATCTCTTCATCCAGCCTCCAGGCGTTCGCCGTCTCCTGTCCGGACAGAATCTCCCCGTCGCCGTGCAGCAGAAGCACCTGATACTCCTCATCCTGGTAGACCTGCCGCAGCGCGTCGATCAGATGATCCGCCGGCACATAGCAGGCAATCCAGGCGTCGTTGTAACAGTAGGCCCGCAGCATATAATAGACGTCGTCATGAGAAAAGGAGATCCACTGCTGCAGATCCGTCTTCAGTTCTTCCCGTCCGGTAACCTCCTCGATCACCCGATCCAGAATGCCCCGCTCCTTCTCATCCTGCATATCGACCCATGGTCTCCCCAGTACCTCCCCCGTCTTTTCAAAATAAAAAAAGGGATGATATACCTCCCGGTTTCCGAAGGAATAGGTGAGCCTGTCGATCAGATTTCCTTTCGCGTAGATCTTTTCCCGTTCACTCCCGTGCTGCGCTGCCGCCGTGGCATCCGTATTTTCCATCAAAAGGCGTCGCATATCATACCCGGCCCTGTCACACTCCTCATAGACAAGCGACGTGTGCAGGGAGGTCAGCATCCGCATCTGCTCCGTCGTCTCCTGCCCGATCTTTCTGACGGAAATGCCGCTCACCGCAAGGTCAAGCAGCGCTACGATAAGAAGCGCCGCAAGCATGGCCCTCTGTCTGGCGGCAAAGCTGTATTCGTGCTGTTTTCTTCTCCGCAAGATGTCCCTCCCCGCTCTCTTCGCCTGCCATGCGGCCCGGCGCCGTTTCACGAACAAAAGTACGCTTCGTGCACCCTCGCTTTCCAATTTCTATGACAAGTGCAGCTTTTGTTCCGCGCGCGTAGCTGCGCATCCGGTTTTGTATCATAGGACGCACTTTCCTATGATACAGGAAAGCGCATAATGTATGACATCACCCTGGTCATCCTGTTACGTCATATCATCTCTCATTATCCATGTGTCCGTTAATTCTGTCAACCAGCCGCTTAATAAAATGATCGTCCACGGTTCCCTTAAAGAAACTTCTGAGCGAGCGCAGCGGACTGTCTGAAAAGATTGCCTCGGCCATCTTTCTCATGCCCTCTCCCAGTCCTTCCACAGAACCAAATCCCTCGAAGGGCAGTCTGCCGATCTCTTCCTGCAGAAACTGTCTGTAGGCTTCTGCTGCCTGCGGGCGGCTCATGATTTCGCCCAGCGTCGTGTTGCGGTGGCAGACCCAGTGCTCCAGAACGCTGTCCGTGCGTGTTACCACACCGCGCAGGCGGATATCCCGGCTGGAAGCTCCCACCAGGATTTCGTAATCGCCCGGCTCCACACACCATGCCTTCGCCTCCTCGTCATACCAGGCAAAACTTCTGCGGTCCAGACGTATCACGACCTCTCTCTCCTCTCCCGCTGCCAGAGCCACCTTTTCAAACCCTTTTAACTCCTGACGGGCACGGCTGATCACGGAATCCTTCTTGTGTACATACACCTGCGGCGCCTCGCTGCCTTCCCGGTCTCCTGTATTTCTGATCCGGAATCTGATCTCCAGCGTCTCTTCCCCAGAGAGGCTTTCCCTGTCAAACCGCAGATCATCATAAGCAAATTCCGTGTAGCCAAGTCCATGACCAAAGGGAAACAATACCGGCATCTCCTTCGTATCATAATAGCGGTAGCCTACGAAAATGCCTTCCCCATAGTGCACCACATCCTTACTGCCGCCGAAATCCAGCCATGCCGGATTATCCTGAACCCGCAGCGGAAAAGTCTCGGCCAGTTTTCCGCATGGATTCCTCTCTCCGAACAGCAGCTCCGCCTGCGCTTCTCCCACCGCCTCGCCGGCCAGATAGCTTTCCAGGATCGCCGGCACCTGCTCTGCCCAGGGCATCTCCACCGGAGACCCGTTATGCAGCACCACCACCGTATTGGGCTGAACCGATACCACCGCCCGGATCAGTTCGTTCTGACACGCAGGCAGACGCATATGGTCCCGGTCATAGGCCTCCGACTCAATGGATTCCGGCAGTCCTGCGAAGATTACCGCCGCATCGCTCTCTTTCGCTGCCTGTACCGCTTCCGCCAGTTTCGCCGCGTCTGTCGCATCCTGTTCTGCCGCGAATCCTTCCGCAAACCGGATCGCCCCATATCCGGCGCACTCCTTTAGTGCATTGGTCACCCGATAGGCATTGATATGGCTGGAACCGCCTCCCTGATAGCGCGGCTCTTTCGCAAAGGAACCGATAAAAGCATACCTGCCGCCTTTTTTAAGGGGTAAAAGCCTGCTGCCGTCCGCCATCGCATCATTTTTCAAAAGTACCATGGACTGGCAGGCCGCCTCTCTTGCGGCTTCGTGATGCTTCTCACGATCGAACTGCGCGGACTCGTCCCGGTGATCCACATAACGGAAAATAATCGTAAGAATGCGGGCCACCGCCTGATCCAGCACCGCTTCCTCTATCTCGCCCTTTTGCACTGCCTCCACGATCAGACGGTCGTTGACCCCGCCGGAATCCGGCATTTCCAGATCCTGTCCGGCCACCAGCCCTTTGACCCGCTCGTCACAGGCGCTCCAGTCCGTCACCAGAAATCCGTCGAATCCCCACTCTTCCCTGAGTATGTCCGTCAGCAGCCTGCGGCTCTGGGATACGTACTCGCCGTTTACCCTGTTGTAGGAACACATCACTGTCCACGGCTTCCCTTCCCTGACTGCACCCTCGAAGGAAGCCAGGTACAACTCCCGAAGCGCCCGCTCACTCACCTGTGCCGTCACCGTAGAGCGGCGTTTTTCCTGATTGTTGACCGCAAAATGCTTCACGCTCGCTCCCACGTTTCTGGACTGCAGGCCGCCTATATAAGACGCCGCAAGCTGAGACGACAGGTAGGGATCTTCCGAAAGATATTCAAAGTTCCTCCCGCAAAGCGGACTTCTCTTAATGTTGATGGCCGGTCCCAGAAGCACCGCCACATTCTCCGCCTGGCATTCCTCACCCAGTGTCTCTCCCGTCTTCCTCAGCAGCTCTCTGTCAAAAGAAGCCGCAAGACCGGCCGCCGAAGGAAAACAGACTGCACAGATAGAATCGTTGATCCCCAGATGGTCTGCCGCCTCATCCTGCCTGCGCAGTCCGTGCGGCCCGTCAGCCACCATGACAGACGGAATCCCCAGCCTCTCCACACCCTTCAAATGCCAGAAATCACTGCCCGAACACATGCCCGCCTTCTCCTCCAGCGTCATCTGCCGTACCAGATCCTCTATTCTCCTCATCGTTGTTCTCCCTCCATCTCCCAGCCTCCCTGTTGCCCTCTACCCGGTAGGAATCGTCTCGCAGAATCTCTCCATCTCTTAGCCTCCCTGTTGCCTTCTACCCGGTAAGAATCGTCTCGCAGAGCGATTCTTACAGAGATGGTTAGATTTTCTTAGGCGGCGTTCTTCGACGCCTTAGAAAATCTCCATCTCTTAGCCTTTCACCGCTCCCATGGCGATTCCTTCCGCAAAATACTTCTGCTGGAACGGGTACACCGCCAGGATCGGCAGCATTGCCACGAAAGCGATCGCCATCCGCACCGACACCGACGGCATGGTAGCGATCATGCCCGCCATTTCTTTAGACATAAGCCCGCTGGTCAGCGCCTGCACGTCGCTGATCATCTTATTCAACAGATTCTGGATACCCCAGAACTGCTCCTGATTCACATAATAAAGACCATTGGTCCAGTCATTCCAGTAGCCCAGCGCCGCAAACAGCCCCGTCGTGACCAGGATCGGTTTACCCAAAGGCAGCGCCACCTGAAAGTAGATCCGCATCTGTCCCGCACCGTCGATCTCAGCCGCCTCGTAGATGGCTTTGTCAATCCCTGCGATGGACGCAATATAGATCAGACAGCCGTACCCAACGCCTTTCCAGAAATTCACCAGGATCAGGATCACCGGCCATGCCTGCGGCGTCGCATACCAGGAGACCGGCTCCATGCCGAAAAGCGGCAGGATGCTCTTGTTGAGCATGCCGTTTTCGTTGCTCAGAAGCGCAAACACTATGTAAGACAC
Source organism: uncultured Lachnospiraceae bacterium (assembly GCA_910578115.1). Taxonomy (GTDB): domain Bacteria; phylum Bacillota; class Clostridia; order Lachnospirales; family Lachnospiraceae; genus UBA3282. The sequence goes on from CAJTPO010000009.1 coordinate 19,800, forward strand.
GATAACCATGGACATCAGGAACGGAAATAAGATCGCGCTCTGATAGACCTTTTTCGCCCGCTTGCTCTGCACGTCGGATATGAAGATCGCAATCGCGATCCCCAGCGAGTTGTTGACCAGAATGAACGCAAAGTTATAGAGAATCGTATTTCTGGTGATCTCCAACGCATCCTTTGACGTGAAAAGATATATGAAATTCTTATACCATGGGTCCGCCCATGGGCTGCCGTATATGCCGTCCGCAAAATTGACCTGCTTGAAAGCCGATATCAGACCGCCCATAGGTATATAGTTGTTAATAAACAAATAAAGCAACCCCGGCAGCATCATGATAAATACCGGCAGCCAATACTTAAATTTCGCCAGTCTGTTGTTCTTTTTCTCCATAAGACCCAACCTTCCCTCTCCGTTATTTCGATGCATACCAGGCATCCAGCTGTGCCTGCTTCTCTTCGATCACTTTCTGCATACCCGCATTGTCCAGCTCTTCCAGGAACTTCGGCAGCTCAATGGACGGATCTACTGCCCCGGTGTTAAGTGAGTCAATATACTGGCTCTTAATATTGGTAAGGGCTGCGATCTCCGTGCTGAGCGCGCTGCTGTCGTAGGCGAATCCGAGTGCACAGGAATGTCTGGCGGATTTCGTCGCTTCGATATTTTTCGCCCAGAGGTCAGGATCGTTTCCTTCCCAGATACCGCCCCGGAACTGATTCGGAAGCTCCCATCCCTGGTTAAATGTATAGGAAGAGCTTGTAAGGTCAACGCCATCCGGATAGTGATAGAGTCCGTCTTCTCCTACTACGTAGTGGGTCCCCTCAATACCGAAATTGATCAGATCTGTTACTTCGCCGCTGTTGTAAAGATAGTCAAGGAGCAGGAACGCCCTTTCCGGATTCTCACTGGCCTGCGCGATGCCCCAGCTGTTCCAGCAGTAACCGGTGGTGGTCAGCTGTCCTTCCGTTACCGGCACGCAGATCATTTTCGTTCCGCTGCCCGCGCTGTTGGCCGCCTCCGCATCGGGGCCGCCCGGTGTATAATAGGAAAAAGCTCTTCCCGCCTGTATGGCACTGGACGCCGTATCCGTAGTCGTCGCCGCATCCTTGGAGATCCACCCTTTCTGCGCCCACTCATAATGCCTTGTCACCAGCTCCTTATACTCATCACTGGCAAAATAATTCACGACCTCCGGCTTCTCACCATAGTTGAGCAGCACCCCGTTATAATCTGTCAGCGGATCCGTAACCTCATATCTGCTGTCCGCTGTATTGCCCTTCGTCATCCACATCATGATGGCTTCCGGATGATTGGCATATACTTTCTCATATACCTGATCCATATCCTCCACGCCTTTGATATCTTCTCTGGTAAACCCGGCCTCCTCCAGCCAGTCCGCACGCATACAGATCGTAGAAACACCAGAAGCACCCTTGACTACCGGAATACCGAACATAAAGTCATTGATACAGCCCGTATACAGCAGCTCCTCACCCATATCCGCAAACGCCTCTTTCATGTTGACGCCGTACTGCTCCACATAGCCGCTCAGATCCAGCACCATCTTATTGTTGATAAAAGTGCCCGCAAAACTGTTGATCACCGGAACCAGATCCACCTTATCGCCGCCCTGCAGCATAAGTGGAAGCTGCGTCGTAAAGTCGCCCATGGACAGCATAACGATATCCATCTTCGTATTGATATCCCGCATCAGGATCTCGTTGATCTTATCCAGAACTATCTGCTGATCGGCCTGCTGGCTGCCGATCAATACCATTGTGGCCTCGTAAGGTTCACTGATATCAATACCGTTCACCATGTTGCCGCTTTCGCCTTCCGCCTGCGTCTCTGCTGCGGCCTCAGTTTCGGCGCTGCCGCCATTATCCTGCTTTGCGCTGTCTCCGCATCCTGTCAGCATGCTTACCGCCAGGATTCCCGTTAATAACCAGGATATTACTCTCTTCTTCATGTTATATGCTCCCTTCTCACTTCCGCAGATGCTTTGCCGCCATGCCATCCTGCTTTCTGCCTCGCTGTCACGCCAGTGCATCCCTGCAGTTTTGTTGTTTTGCTTTCCTCGGTTAGTATAAGTTTTTTTCGATTCTTTCGTCTATAACGCAACTGTCCTGTACATGACAGAATTCTGTCATCCTGCTATACTGACTACATTCTATTGAGTCAAACATCCTTATCCATTTTTCATCAAACTGTATTGTTTTCGGTCAACACGCCAGGCCATGATCAAGACAGACAGCGTTCAATAGAAAAACCACCGGTTCGCGTTACACCGATGGTTTCCTTTCCTTACCCTCTATCCTGTTCCTGACTTACCCTGCTGTCCCTGATTTACTTTGCTTCTCCTGCTGTCAACTTATTTTCCCCCGCCGATCAGCACTTCCTTCCCGCAGAATGCAAATCCATACCTGCGGATACGCTCTGCCGGAATTCCCCCCTCCAGCAATTCCGCGGCGTACCCTTTCTCTTCTATCTGCTCCAGTGCGGAAGCCACCGTCTCTTCCAGATCTTTCTCCTTCCTCGGCTGAAAAACCTTGAATTCCAGAATAAAAGCATCCTCCCCGGCACGCTTCGGTTCCAGCATCACATCATATCTGCCGAAGCCGCTCTCCCGGTTGGATCTAAGCAGGTAGCGGTCCGATAAATCCACCATCAGCCCCAGAACAAATCCATGATAGAACTTCTCCGGCTCTGTCCTTCCCGGATTCTTTCCCGTATCAAAATAACTGAAAGAATCGAAAGCTACCCTGTTCATATACTCATTCATGGCATCCACGTCATCCTGCAGGAGCGCTTTGATAAAGTCATTATAATCCCCGCTCCCGGAAAACCAGTCCTGGATCATGATCTCAAACATCAGGGTGACTTCCCTGTTGGTCAGGGCCAGATCATAGTAGGTACGCCCTGTTTCTTCCATCAGCGTCGTACTCACCACCTTCAAATAGCCGCTGGCAAGCAGCAGGCTCCAAACCGCATTCTTTTTCGCAGCTAACTGGTTATAGACAATCTGCTCATCAATCTCCATACTGATCTTTCCGCCGTACAGTAAATCCTCAAATGCCTGTTTGATACTCGCATCTCCTTCTCTGAGCAGCTTTCCCACCAGACTGTTGGAACTGGTGTTGGCCCAGTAAGCACCAACTTTCTTTTTGTCAAGATAATTGATAATTGACCATGGGTTATAGATATCGCTCTTTTCTCCAAATGTAAATCCATCGTACCAGTCTTTGACCTTCTGCTTCTGGTTCGACAGCCCATACTCCTCCAAAGCCGCAAAAACTTCCTTCTCCGTAAATCCAAAGCATTCCTCATATTTCTCTGCGACCGTTGTCACTACCTCAAGATTATTCAGATCGGAAAAAATAGACTCCTTACTGACTCTCGTAATCCCTGTCAGCAGCGCCCGCTCCAGATAAGGATTTGTTTTAAACGCAGCATTGAACAGACTTCTTATGAAAGCCACCATCTCTTCCCAATATCCGCTCACATACGCTTCCTGCATCGGCGTGTCATACTCATCCAGAAGAATGATCGCCTTTTTCCCATGATATTTACAGAGGAAATCCGCCATTGCCCGCAGAGATGCCGCCGCCGTGCTGTCCGACATATCGGCGGTAACCTCCTGATAGAACGCCCGCTCTTTCTCATTGAGCAGATCACCCTTAAGCAGATACTCATTCTTGTTATACTGCTCTTCAATGATCCTGCAGATACTCCGTCTTGCCTCTCTGAAGGTATTCTCCTTGACCCGCGCGAAGCTGATGGAAAGCACCGGCCAGGTTCCCTGCATCTGCCGGTACTTTTCTTCCTGCCATATGGAAAGCCCTTCAAACAGCTCTCCGCGTCCGGCATACTTCACCGAAAAAAACTGCTCCAGCATACTCATATTCAGCGTCTTGCCAAACCGTCTCGGGCGCATGATCAAGGTTACATCGTCCTCCGCCTCCCACCACTTTTTGATAAAATCGGTCTTGTCGATATAGAAATTATTGTTTACTCTGATTCTCTCAAAGTCCTGTCCGCCAATCCGAATTGTTCTCGCCATATTCAATCTCCCTCTGACAATCTTTCTATCAAGCACTGATGCTTTTTGCCGGCATTTCTTTGGAGCTGTCCACGATCTGCTTGACTGCTCCCATGCTTTCCCGCGCTAATACCCCCTGATATTTTTCCATCAATTCATGATTCGGAATGCTCAAAAATCCGTCATGATAGAGGAGAAAACCATATACCACCATAGCCGACAGAATCTCGTCTCTGCTGTTCATCTCCTGTTCAATAACGCTGTAACCTGTCAGGTCAGCCTCGACCGGCAGACCTGAAACCATACGGACAATGTCCTCCCGCACTTCATCCACGTTATGCTCCACACAATCCGCAACTTCATTCATGGGGCCTGTCTCTGTCCAATAATTCTGACAATGCCCGTCAGTCCGAACTGCTCCTCAAAGGTGCGGTCATTCATGAAATTGTATTCCCAGAACACATTCAGTTCCGACCCGCTGGAATATTTGGCAATCGGGAGCACACCCGTCATATATGCCAGATCTACATACGGTTTGTCTTTCAACAAGGCTTTCAAAAACTTCATAAAGTGAATCTTATCTTCACTGGTGATATAGTTTTCATAAAAAATGGAATCCCACTCATCAAGAATAAAAATAAACGAGTCACCTGTGGCCTGCAGCATTTCACTGACTCCGGCAAACTCTCTTCCTGCCAGTACAGGATACGTTTCAGGCAGATCTTCCTGCAGTTTTCTGACAATGCTTTTTATATAAACACGATATTGATCGCAAAAATCGGGCATGCTGCTGAAATCAATATGTATCACATTATACTTATTGATATGGCTTTCAAAGTCCTTTGAGCCGGCAATTTTTAATTTTGCAAAAAGAGTATGCGTATCATATCCTTTTGTGTAATACGCCCCAGCATATTGGCATTCACCGTCTTACCAAACCGGCGCGGCCTGGTGATACAGATATACTTACTGTTTGTCCGGATCATAGGCGATATTTTCTCGATCAGCATACTCTTATCCACATAAATCTCACTGTTCAGTGTATCCTGGAACAATATGATCTGTGCATTCGTATTCAAATAATACATGCCTCTTCCTCTATAGACTCTTCCACCATAGACTTTTCCTTATGACGTTTCCTATAGTATACACAAAAGGAGGCCAGGCCACAACAGAGCGGTTTAGGAATCAATTCTCCATTCTGTTCGGACAACTGCAGCGTATACAACACTATCTTGTCCTTCTTATGTTCTCTGCGTCCGCACACAGCCGTGCCGATCTAACCTCCTATGCTTCTATACCTGATTTCTATTCTTCCAGCATCCACTGGATCGCCGGCTCCAGATACTGATTCCAGAAAGCCCAGTTATGAATACCCGGACTCTCATGGTAAACATGCTCGACGCCCTTCTCCTGCAGGAAATCGCGAAGTTCCCGATTGTTTTCCAGCAGTCCGTCCTCCGTCCCGCAGGCCATGAAGATCGCCGGTATCCTGTCACCCGCCGCCTGATGTCTCCGAATCAGCTCCTCCGGATTGTTGATGCTTGTGAGCAGTTTATCCGGTTCTCCGAACATCAGCCTGTAATACTCGTAATTGGCTACCGGATTCCCGCTGCCCGGCTGCATATGCGCAACCTCGTGTACGATCAACGCCGAAGACAGTGCGAATGCCCTGGTAAAATTGTGGTTAAACTGCAGCGCGGTATGGATCGCCCCAAAGCCGCCCATGGACAGTCCGCCGATATACGTATCCTCCATCCGCTCCGCCAGTCCGAACGTCTTACGCACATACTGTACCAGCTCTTCTCCCACATAGGTTGCATACTTACGCCCTGTCTCCGGACCATCCAGGTAGAAAGAATTCTCCCCGGCAGGACACACCACCGCCAGATTATAATTCCCCGCCAGTTCACAGACCGCGCTTCCCGTCATCCAGTCCATACTGTTCCCGGTATAACCGTGCAACAGGAACAACGTCTTCATCGGACGTTTGTAGTGCGGATTGTCCGCCGTCCATTCTTTCGGCAGATCATTTGGAAGCACAATATGGAAATTCACCATCCTTCTCAAACAATCCGAGTTAAATTCAAATCTTCCGTTCGCCATGATCATTCCTCCTAACTTATACATATCAAATTTGTACCTGCTTCCATTTTACCCCCTGGCTGCTCCAACCACAATGCCTCTGCCGGATATTTCTGCCCGCATCCGCAGCATAAAACACTTCGGAATGGAAGAAAAACAGGTATGATCCGAAAATACCCCATACAATTTAAAAAACTGTACAGGGTATCTTTATGTATCTGTCTCTGTTTAAGGCAGTATAACGTCTGCTGTTTACACCGTCTGCTTTTCCTTCGTTCTATAACTCATCTTTTTTCTCCAGAATTGCCTGACATGCCGCACATGCGGGACAGTCGCAGTACTTCGCTCCTGCTTCTTTAATCTCCTTGGCGTGCGCCAGAACCTCCTTCGCCTTCTCAGCCCCGAATACCTGCGCACCCATCTCGGATCCGGCAAAAGCGATCAAACCATCAATCGTTACAATGTCCGCCTCCAGCTCGGCGATCAACTTCTGCAAAGCCTCGACCTCCTGCTCGGTGCCCAACGCCTCCAGCCAATTCTGCCCCACCGCCTTCGCCTCCGCGCAACAGGACGGTGCATTGATGAGATCTTTTACTTTTTCGGTTACATACACTTTTACATTTTCATTCATTGTCATTTACCTCTACCCTTTCGTACCATCAGTGCAATAAATACACCAATCTGTTTGAACTGCTGCCTTTGAAAAGTAACTCAGCGTCTGCTTTTGTTCTTATTCTATTATGTTTTAAAAGTTGTGTCCACACAAAAAAGAGAGTACAATACTATTAATAATCCTGGAAGAAAGGAATTATTGCCATGGCATTGCCTATATTATCCGGAATCTTTTTGGTCCTATGGGGTCTGGTCGCTTTTAAAAAACCTGATCTGGTCTGGAAAATAGAGTTTTGTATAATAGATGAACCGTCTGAATCATATTTATTCTTCACCAAACTCAAAGGTATCATGGCTATATTGCTCGGTATTGCACTAATCGTATTCGGGCCATTCCTCGTTTAACCAGTCAGTCTTTTATACATCATTCTATGGAGGCGACACATGCTTTACCACTACACCACCTTTGCCGCTTTTGACGGTATCATCCGCTGTGCGGAACTTCGACTCAATAATATCCTGAATATGAACGATGCTTCCGAGATGCGGCTTTTCATGAACGGCATATGCAAAGCTGTGACCGAAAGGCTTGCGCAGAGCGGGGCACAAGATAAATGCCGCGAAGTCGAAGCCTTTTTTCAAAAAGAACTGGAAGAAGAATTCCACTATTCCGCCTATGCGGCCTGTTTCTCCGAATACCGGGATGACGCCGCGCAGTGGGAGCGGTACGGCTATCTCGGACAGGGCGTATGTATCGCCTTCCACGAAGACCTGATGCAGAAGATGGTGGGCGGCGTCATATCCCTCCAGAAAGTATTCTATCAGACCGACATGCGGGAACACCGACTTGTAGACGATTTCTATGAAATGGTCAAAGATGCGGATACTTTCTCGGCCTGCTTTCCCTCCCTGCAGAATCTGATGAACGATGCCTGGCTGCAGTCCGCCGCCTTCAAACATCCCTCTTTTGCAAGCGAAAAGGAAGTCCGCCTCGTGGTATCGCCCTTTCTTGGCCAGATGGTCAACCATTCGGCCGGATCGTGTGCAAAATGCGGCTTTACCATGGAGCCAAAGTACCACGTATCCTCGGAGCGAATCAAAAAGTATTATCCGCTTGATCTGTGTAAGATGTGCGGCGAACTGGATCTTAGCCTGTCCGACCTGGTGGGCGAGATCATCATCGGTCCCACCTCCTCCCAATCCCTGCCCATCCTGCAGGACTATCTGGAGGACTGCGGACTGGGCGTCCTGAAAGACAAGATCAGCGTGTCCGAATGCCCCCTCAGAAAACCACGGCCATAACAGAAAGTCTCTTTGCAGGGAGGTAATACATGAACAGAGAAACCTATTGTCTGCTGGAAGAATATATGCTTTGCTCAATGGACGATGCCGCTCATGATAAAGAGCATATATATCGCGTATTGTACAATGCACTGGAGATTGCGAAGACCGAAAAGGATGTGAATTATGACGTCCTGATCGCGGCGTGCCTATTACATGACATCGGAAGAAAAGAACAATTTGAAAATCCCGCCTTATGTCATGCAATCGTGGGAAGCGAAAAAGCCTGTCAATTTCTTGTAACCCATGGTTTTGAAGCATTCTTTGCAGAACAGGTAAAACAGTGCATCAGGACACACCGCTATAGAAAAGAGGAACCTCCTCAAAGTTTAGAGGCAAAAATTTTATTTGACGCCGATAAATTAGATGTCGCAGGAGCGATCGGAATTGCAAGGACACTGCTTTATAAAGGCATTGTTTCCGAGCCATTATATTCTGTACTGCCAAATGGAAGCGTTTCGACAGGCAAAAATGACAGCACACCATCTTTCTTCCAGGAATATAAGTATAAACTGGAAAATTTATATTCCAGCTTTTATACGGAAAAAGCTACGGCCATCGCCAAAGAGCGCCAGCATATTGCCGTTGCATTTTATAACAAACTGTATCAGGAGATAAATGCATCGTACCAGAGTGGTATAGACGAACTTAACAATGTCCTGGAAGATAAACTGCATACAACTGCCCCGGATACCGGTTCACACTAATATATCATGAGTAATAATTCATCATGCCGTTTTCTGCAATAACTGAGATTCCCATTCAGAAATCAGGCAATCAAAAATGGTATTTACGGAGGAAAACAAGATGGACGATTTTGGCATAAACGAAATGAAGGAAATGCAAAGAACTCTGCAGGACAAATATAAACACAAATGGGAACCCATCTGCCCGGAAACAGGACAGAACAAGCTGTTATGGATGGTCGGTGAGATCGGCGAAGTCATTGATATCGTGAAAAAGCACGGTGGCGCAATTGCCTCCACAAACGCCGCTTTAAGAAAAGACCTGGTCGAGGAACTGGCCGATGTTCTCATGTACTACAACGATGCGCTGCTTTGCTATGGAATAACCGCTGAGGAATTAAAACAGGCATATACAGAAAAATTTGTCAAAAATATGAAACGCTGGTAGTTCCGGGTTTCCACTGCAGGCAGAATACTCCACAGTCATTCACCAGGTGCCCGTGCCTGCACGGCACCTGACTCAGTATGGCTCGCTTCCTGTTTCTGATGTAATTCCTGCCATCCTCGCCTCAAACTCTGATATGCTGGATACCGCTGCTGCACATTTAAGCCATCCGGCCAAAACATTGAGATCTGTTTCCTGCGTGATCCGCTGCGCAATCTTTGTCGGTATCTTCCCCAGCTCTTCCAGTAATTGCATAATGTCTTCTATATCTACCTTCTATTTTGCCTTCTCTCCTGATTCTGTCCGTTATCTCGCACATAATGTCCACTCCCTTTCGCTGAATCTTATAAAAGTTTACCCGCTCCACGATCCTTTTGAATTCCTGTACCCGTTCTCTCTTCTGCTCATAGATTTCCAAAACATTCTTCACTTCCACTATAGACCTCCCTGTTTACAAATTTGACACAGGAAAGCCACAATAGAATATATATAACCGTCCTGCCAAACAAATGTGAATCTTCGGCAGAACCGCCCGACCACGCACAGAACACTGCAGAAGGACAATGATATAACGTTGCATACTGTGCGCATTTAAGAATCAAGATTTGTTTTGTTACCGGAAGTATAACACATCATTTTCACAAAGGCAATATGATTTTTCGAAATTTATAAACGTTTTCCCGTTTTTCATCAGATTTTTGCATGAAAGACGGAAGCGTAAGCATCCTACAGCATTTATTTTTATGAGGATTTCTTGAATTTATATAATTGACTGGCCGTCTATAAAGAATTCATCATCGAAAAAAAGTTGTGCCCATACCCCAAAAAGACTATAATAATATTATAATTCCTGTATTTAATATGTAAGTCAAAATGATAGACCGATTATACACAGTAAACTTTCATCATGCGCAACCTGCCGTCGGGCGGGCCGCATGGCCATCCATGCTGTGAAAGTCGAAGACTTTCATAGTAACTTTCATCATGCTCAGCCTGCCGTCGAGCGGGCCGCATGGCCATCCATGCTGTGAAAGTCGAAGACTTTCATAGTAACTTTCAAAATCACCATCAGACAGCCAAATTTAGAAGTATTACATGAATGGGCATAAAGAAAAGGAAACACAGCAATGGTCAGAAACATTATTATTGGAATTATTACGATCCTACTTGGTATCATAAATTTAAAAAACCCCTATCTTGTTTGGAAATTACATTTATTTAGTAATGCAGATGAACCGTCAGAATCGGACTTATCATATATTAAAACTGAAGGCGCCATTGTCTTAGTGATCGGTATTGTTATCATCATATTATCCCCTTTTTTATGACAACGAATATTTTTTGCAGTTCGTCCCTGCTTTTTACGAAAGGTAAATGTATAAAATTCCCCGTCTGATACCCTGACAAAAAAGATGCCATATACAGCCAAATCACTGCATATGACATCTTCTTTATTTCCTGTATCGTACAAACGCCCGCTTTGCAGAATCTCAGATCCGTGTACAAAATATCTGCACGTTTCCACTGCTTCCAGTAAACTTAGTTTGCTGCCTGTACCGCTGTGATATGCGGGTTAGCGCCTTCATACCAGTAGAGGAAGCCTTCCATATCGATCGTATCACCAATCTGCAGCTCCTTCACCGCCTTGTAGACGTCTGTCGAGCTGTCGCACAGATAAGATTCAACGGTAAATGTGTAGGTTGCTCCGTCAAGGGATACGTTAAAGTAAAGGTCGTCTCCCTCCTGACCGGAACCGTCCCATTTATAAAGGAACGCCACGTCATTGCCTGCGTCATCCTGGCCTGCCGCCTCAACGGTCATACCCTTGAAGGACACGTAACGGTTCTGGTAATCCACCAGATCATCCTGCCCGAGATAAGGGGTAACATCCATGGCTTCTGCCACGTAATTGCCTTCTACAATCTCAAATGTCGCATCAATGATCTCCACCTCACCGGACCACTCTGCCTTATAACCTGACACCTTGATCTTCGTGCCGGGTGTCAGCTTCTCATAATCTTCTTCGGAACAAGCCATCTCATAGATGAAATATGCGCCGTCCTGATCCTGCGTATAGAGAGTCGCCTTGTCCTCCCACCAGGACTGCTTCGCCTGCACATAGGTCTCAACCACCACTTCCGTGTCAAGCTCTGCTGCCGCATACTCTGCATAAGTCATAACACCCTCGGATTTCTCCTCTGTACCGGCGCTCTCTGCCTCAGCCGGCTCTTCGCTCTCGGTTTCTGCTGTCTCAGCCTCCGCTGCATCCTCTGCTTCTGTCTCTTCCGGAGCTGCTTCCTCTGTCTCAGTCTCTTCCGCTGCTGCATCCTCAGCCGCCGCCTGCTCCGGTGCTGCTTCCTCTGCCGCACCTGCATTGTCCGAGCCGCAGCCCACACATGCGAACGCAAGCGCGAATGCCATCAATAACGCTGTCATTTTCTTCATAATTCTCCTCCTTTTTCACCTTATCTAAGGTGCCCCGCAGAGTAAACAGTAACCGTTTCTTCACTATTTTCACTGTTACATGACATTACTCTGCCATATGAATTTCATTCCGACATAAATTATACGCGTTATTTCTGATATGTCAATCATTTCCTTTTTGCTTTAGTGTACAATGAAAAATACCACCTACAAGCAGGAAAGCATGATTATTATACTGACCTGCTCTTTTTTCATAGAGAACTACAATGCCTTGTTGCGATTGAATTGAAAATAGACGATTTCAAACCCGAATCCCCTGGAAAAATGCAGTTTTATCTTGAAGCGCTGGATAGAGATGTAAAGAAGCCCCGGTTCGTTCTATTGTTGCTGATGAAATACGTGTATAAACATTCATTTCCATCTATAAAGTATACTGGATTTATAAGGCCTGTCAGATGATGATGGACTTTGAGGGGATGAAGAAATTTAATGAAAATGCAATAGAAATGTGAGAGTGATTGTGGTATTCTGACAGAGGTACAAATCAGTATATGAGGAGAAAGGTATTATGAATTTCTTATGCTTTGGAGATAAAAGCAAGAAGTCAATACTATTTATACATGGAATGGCATCCACGGCAATGCTTTGCTATGAACCAATTTTAAAACGGTTGTCAGACTATTATGTGATATTAGCGGAAGTAGATGGTCACAGTGAGAGAACAGGTGAACTTGTCAGCCATGAGAAAGACTGTGATGAGATAGAAGATTATATTATGGATAATTTATCGGGTAATTTGTATTGTTTATCAGGCTTTTCTATGGGAGCAACAATGGTTGTCGAGATTATAGGCAGAGGCAATGTTAATGTTGCTAAAACACATTTAGATGCAGCATTTCTGACAAAGATGGGATTATTGACGAAACCGTATGAATATATCTTCTGCAAAGCGATAAAACGGATTCAAAGCGGAAAAGCAATTCCTAAATTTATGATGGACGCTGTTATGGGCAAAGATAACAACAGTATTATAGAAATGCTTTATCCGAACATTACATCAATTACTATAAAAAACGCATGTGAATTTGTGTATTGCTACAATATCCCTGAAAATATAAAAAGTTACAAGGGAACTGTCCTGTTTTGGCGTGGTTCAAATGAGCAATACCCAGGGAAAAGTGTTACATTATTAAAAAAATATCTGCCTGCTGTCATAGATGTAGAGATTGAACACATGGGGCATGGGCAATATTTACACGAACATAGTGACGAATATGCAAGTAAGCTGATAGAATATCTGCAAAGTTGATACAGTTTCCAGTCTGTTTAAGCAACCATCACCACAATCACAACTGAATAAGCAACACAGCGTCAGCGCGTATGGAAACCAATCTATGCGCTCTATTTTATTGCCCTTTATTTTGCACTTTAATGGGAATGAGATATTTATTTTCGTATAAATATAAGCGGTGAGTGGCGAAAACAGTCAGTCGCAACAAATAGTTATAACACTTATACCCCCTTTCTCTTCTTCCTCACGATCCCGGCTCCCACATACAGCAGGATCATCCCCCACGCCACGCCCAGACTGGCAAGCAGGATCACCGCTGTCCGCGGCAGTTTCCCCAGATCACTTCTGCCGGAGGTCATGCCGTTTTGCCGCTCGATCTGATCCAGACGGTACAGCGAAGACACATCCGCATAAAGCTCTTCCATATAGGCATCATCTACCGTCTGCTTCCTCCGCACCGACTTCACCGTATTCTCGATCATCTGTCCCGCAGCGTCACGCAGAGACGCCGAACCGTTAAACACCGGCGTCACGAAGGTGTCTTCCATATGATCCAGCAGCAGACCGGCCGCTTCGATCTTCACCTCATAGTGCGCCTCATCCTCGCCACAGGCAGCCAGATACGCCCTGTATTCTTCCGACTCCTGCGCTTTGGAAGTGACCGGCACATAGCCTTCCGTCCCCGCATAGGCGATCTGTACCTCGTTGGTGAGCAGATACTGCGCAAACAGCCAGGAGGCCAGCACTTCCTGCGGATTCTCCTTATTGAAAATACAGACCGAAGGCCCCTGCGAGATCATCTTCGGATGCATGGGGTCAAACTGCGGAATCGGCATCACCACCGTCTCAAACTTCACGATCTTGTCCTCACTGATATCGGAGAGGGGAGCGTCCGTCCCCATCCAGGTTGCTCCCGCCGTGGAATCCACCGCGAAGATGCACTGTCCGGCATTGAAGAAGTTGGCCGGATAACTGGAAATCTTAAACGTGGAAAAGGCCCCGTTTTTCGCATGTTCCGCTATGGTATACAGCAGTTCCTCCGTGGTGTCGTTGAAAATCTCGATCTCTCCGGTCTCCGTGGAGTAACCTGCCTCTTTCTGCCGCAGCATCTGGATCATCATATTGTCGGTGGACTTGTAGATAAAAGGGATCATGACGCTCTGGCCGTTTACCAGATAATTCTCCTCCCCATCCATCGCCATGGCGGCCTCCGATACCTCCCACACAAAATCCCAGGTCAGTGTTTCCGGCAGCGTATAGCCCATGGCCTCCACATAAGTCTTATTGACATAACAGGCTTCTGTGGACCGCATATACGGCATGGCATAGTAATGGCCGCCAAAGGAACACTCCTCCAGAAATTTCGGGATAATCTCCTCCGCCCGCGGAGCATCGAACCGTACCTCGCTCCCGCCGGAGCCATACCGCTCATCCGCAAACAGTTCATCCAAAGGCACTACAAGATTGCCGCCTGTCAGATAGGTGGCGATATGATCCGGATAGGTGATGCACACATTAGGCGTGGTATTCGTGGCGATGTTGGTGATCACGTCATTATAGATCTTGCCGTAATCCGTATAGAGACGCAGATTCACGGTGATATTCGGATAAAGATCTTCAAAATCCGCGATCGCTTTCTCATAGATGGCCGTCTGGTTCTTATTGGTGTCATTTTTGGCCCAGAAAGTGACTTCATATTCTCTGGAAAGATCGAACTCTTCCGGCACGGCAAAACTGCGCATTCCCTCGCTGCCGTGACAGCCGGTGAGCAGAATCGAACCACACAGCATAAGCGCCGCCGCACACACTCTGCTTATTCCGTGCCTGTATGCTTCCCCCGGCAGACCGCTTATTCCATATCTGTATCGTTCCCCCAACAGACCGCTTATTCCATATCTGTATCGTTCCCCCAACAGTCTGCTTATTCCATATCTGTATCGTTCCTCAAACAGACTTCTCATAAGTCCTCTTTTCATAGCGATATCCATTCCCTTTGCAAACTCATTTCCTTTTCAAACCCGCTCCTGCATCATCCGCAGCGCAGACACTTCTGCCTCCTGACCTCTGTCTTCCGCCAGCTATCCTTTGATTCCGCCCCTTGATACTCCCACCGGCTATCCTTTCGTTCCGCCCCTTGACACCCCGGCCATAACCTTTTTCCGGAAGATCAAAAACAGCACGATCAGCGGCACGGAAATGACCACTACTGCCGCCATCATAGCCGGAATATTCTCCCGGCCGAATCCGTTTTCCCGGATCTCCTGAATACCGTTGGACACCAGATAATAGTTTTCGTCATCGGTGATCAGCCGCGGCCAGACGTAAGAATTCCAGCACTCGATCACTTTCAGAATGGTGATCGTGATCAAAGTCGGCTTCGAGATCGGAATCATCACCTTAAACAGATATTTCAAGTCGGAAGTCCCGTCCACCTTGGCCGCATAGTAAAGGCTGTCCGGTATCTGCTCGAAATTTTCCTTTAACAGATAAATATAGAAGACGGAGGTGACGGAGGGCAGAATCAGCCCCGGAAATGTATTGCGCATCTCCAGATTGGTGATCGTAACGAAATTGGTGATGATCACCAGCTCACTGGGAATCATCATCAGGGAAAGGAAAAGCACGAACAGCACATTTTTCCCCCGGAAGTCGAGTCTTGCGAAGGCGAAAGCCGCCAGCGTGATCACTGCCAGCATCAATGCCGTCGTCACCACGGTAAAGATTGTTGTATTGAGCAGATAGCGGCCCAGCGGCACCGCCGTAAACGCATCCGCGTAATTCTGCAGCGTAGGCGACAGGGTAAAAAACTTCGGAATGCTCTCCGCGTTATAGGCGCTGTAGCTCTTGACGGAAGTTAAGAGCATCCAGTAAAAAGGAAACAGCACGATCACCGCCCAGACTGCCAGCAGGAAATACGTGACCGCGTTCGCCGTGGTTCTGCGGGCTTTGGCTGCCTTCTCTATTCTAATATAGTCTCTGCCACTGCTCATATTGCTATGATTTCTGCCACCATTCATATCGGGATTCTCCTCGTCTTCTTATGCCGTCTTACTCTCATCCGCCCTGCCGGAACAGTTCACTGCGATAACCTGTTTCGGAAATCTTAAATTGCTGATTGCAAAATTACTGCATCCACATGCTTTCTCAATCTGTTTATCTGCCCTGCAGATGATTTCGATTCCTATTGCTGACCAGCAGGTTGATACATGTGATCGTCAGCACGATCGCAAACAGCAGGATCGCCGCCGCGGACGCGTAGGAAGGATATCCGCCGCTGTCCCCGTAAAGCATATCGTAGACGTATCCCACGATCGTATTCATCTCCGCGGCATTTAAATCCGTCCCAAACAGCGCCACCACGTCGCTGTACGCTTTGAATGCCCCGATAAAGCCCGTAATGATCAGGTAAAAGATCATCGGGGAGATCATCGGCAGTGTGATCCGCATAAAGATCCGAAACGCCGGAGTACCGTCCACTCTGGCCGCCTGATAAAGCTGCGGATTTACTGAAGCCAGCGCACTGGTCAGAATCAGGATCTTAAAAGGCATCACCACCCAGATCGTATACAGGCACAAAACAAACATCTTCGCCCAGTACGGCCCGTCGATAAAATCAATGGAACTGCCGCCGAACCATGCAAGCAGCAGATTGATCAGCCCGTCCGAGTAGGCCGTCTTTTTAAACAGGACCATAAACACCAGCCCCACCGCCAGCGTATTCGTCACATAAGGCAGGAAATAGATCGTCTGGAACAGATTCCGCAGCGGTCTGATGGCATTAAGCCCTACAGAGATCAACAGCGCGATCACGGTAGAAAGCGGCACCGTGATGATCACCAGCAGAAATGTATTCCGGACTGCCTGCAGGAAATAAGGATCATGCAGCACATAGGAATAATTGTAAGCGCCGATCCCGAAATGCGTCTGGGATGCAGAATTATACCCCTCCTCGAAGGAATAGACGAAAACATCGACCAGGGGGTATACCATAAACACCCCCAGAAAAAGAATCGCCGGCAAAAGATACAGCCATCCCTTAAGGCCGCTGTCCCTCCATCTCTTCTTCATCTCTTCCGCACTCCTTTCCAGAAAATCATGACACTGTCCCTATGCGATACAGCTCATGGTTCCGTTATCCATAACAACATATCATTACATCACTCTGTTATCTCACCGTAGAGCCGCTCCTCTGTCTCCTTACGGAAAAGAAACACCTTCTGCGGCTTTAAGAAAAATCTGACCGTACCATCCTTTGCATCCACCCGGTTCTCCGCACTGATGATGGAACGGACCGTCGGATTTAAGGATGCACCGTGCCTGGAGACCACGCTGATATCGCGCCCCATCACCTCCACGCTGCCAAATTCACAGCTAAGGCTGCCCGTCTCGCAGAGTACAAAGCCCTCCGGCCGCACGCCCACATAAACCTCCTGATCGGCAATGCCCGAAACACCAAGCACCGCATCCTCTCCCAGATACAGCCTGCCGCCCCTGCACTGCCCGGCAAATACATTGATCGGCGGCGTGCCAAGGAACCTGGCCACAAACAGGTTTGCCGGATCGTCATAGACTGCCTGCGGCTTCCCAATCTGCTGTACCACCCCTTCTTTCATCACCACGATCCTGTCGGAAATGCTCATGGCCTCCTCCTGATCATGGGTCACGAAAACGGTGGTAATCCCGGTCTCTCTCTGAATCCTTCTGATCTCTTCCCTCGTCTGGAGGCGCAGGCGGGCGTCCAGATTGGATAAAGGCTCGTCCAGCAACAGCACACCGGGCATTTTCACCAGCGCCCGGGCAATAGCCACCCGCTGCTGCTGCCCGCCGGAAAGCTCCCCGGGCTTACGGTCCATCAACTCATCTATCTGTACAAGCCTGGCCGCCTCATTTGCCTTCGATAACATGACCGCCTTCGACAGCTTATCTTTTCCTTTCAGGTTCTGCAGCGGAAACAAAATATTCTGCTTTACCGTAAGATGCGGATACAGCGCATAATTCTGAAACACCAGCCCCACGCCCCTGTTCTCCGGCGGCAGGTCGGTGATGTCGTCCTCCCCGAAAAAGATCCGCCCGGCGGTAGGCTTCAAAAGCCCGCTGATCAGATTGAGCGCAGTGCTCTTACCGCAGCCGGAAGGCCCCAAAAGCCCCACCAGCTCCCCGTCCGGGATCTCGAAGGTGAGATCGCTTACTGCCGTCACCTCCCCGGCGTTCTTCTTCCCCCTGCCGGGAAATTTTTTCGTCAGGTTCTGTAATACAATTTTCATGTCCGCTCCCATTCTGCCGCGTCGGCCCCTGCTCCGTTCAAGCCTTTGCTTTCATTTTGTACCGCCACTTTTTCTATCATACAGCTGTGCTTCCGCTGCCCGGCAGGCGCCTTCCTGTCATAGCTGATCGCAACGAGCAGGATATCTCCGCCAAATTCCCTGATTCCCGCCGGATAGTTCCTTTTTTTGATCTGTTCGATGGCACTTTCGGCTGACTGATTCCACTTCAGTTCGATCACCAGTGCGGGAAGCACAGAACCCTTTTTCGGCAGATATACAAGATCCGCATAACCGCTGCCCGCCGGCAACTCCTCAAACAGCACATACTCATCTCCGTAACTGAAATACGCACGCTTGATCACACTGCGCAGCGCCTGCTCATTGTTATAATAAAGCGGCGCTTCTTCTGCATGAATCTTCTCGATCTGTGCAGCCACCGCCTCCGCATTTTCCTCCACGGTATTGTAAAGAAGCTGATCACTCTCCCGAATCCGACGGATGGTATCGTCACGCCTCACATCACGGACGACTCTGGCAAACTCCTGACGTATTTCCTCATTGGGTATGCGGGCCTGGCCCGTCACTTCATCATAGGCCAGATAACCGAGATGGATCAGCAGCGTCAGCACGTCATCCCGATTCTTAAATGTCACGAAATCATTGCTGAATCCATTCACATCCACCCTGACGGTGCCGCCGCCGATCAATTCCGCCACAATTTCCGACATACCGTCAAAATCCAGGCTGATATACCCCATCAGACTTTCCGCAGTCGAAGTCTGCGTCCAATAGGAGCGAAAACTCTTATTATGAACAGCTTTCATAACTGAATTGGGATTATACACAGAAGCGGCACTGCAAAAAGCATAACCGTCATACCAGCGCTTCATTCCTGCAAAATCACACTGGTTCTCTATGCAAAGTTTCCGCACCTCCTGTTCCGTAAATCCCACATAATCTGCAAATTTACCCGGCGAGATTACCGAAAATTCCATGAAATCAGAAATTGCCGACTGCGATCCGTCCCGCTTAACCGACAGAATCCCCGTCATATACACTGCCGCAAAAATCCTGTTCGTCGTACCACTGCTCTTAAACAGCATCCGCAGAAACTCCAGATATTCCCGCTGCAGTTCCGGCGCTTCCCGGACAGGCGCATCCCATTCATCAATGATCATGATAAATTTATTCCCTGTCAGCTCCGTGGCCCGGATCATGGTCGTGGGCAGTTCATTACTCACTTCCAGCGACGGATAGGCCGCTTTCAATTCCTCCGTGATCTTCTCACTGACATAAGCGGCCACATTCCGGTATCCATCCGTAAACGGCTTTACATACGTCAGATCCAGATAGATCACATCATACTGATTCAGATATTTCCTGTAACTTTCGTTGAGACTCTTGTTTTCCGCAATCTCCAGATCATCAAACAGTCCCGCAGAATCGCAGCATTTGTCATAATAGGCACATAACATCTGCGCCGCAAAAGATTTCCCGAAACGGCGCGGCCTGCTGACACAAGTCAGACGTCTCGGCGTCTCGATCGTCTCATTGACCAGACTGATAAGGCCGCTTTTATCTATATAAATATCATTTCTGATTCCGGCAAATCCGCTGTTTCCGGGATTCAGGTAAGTTCCCATTTCGTCACCGCCTCTTTTTCTTCCCTATACAAAAGGTACAAAAGAATTCCCGCCACTGCAATAAACCCGGCTCCGCCGATCAGCCCCGTGGGAGCCGGTCCCAGGAAGACATTGTAGGGACGTTCCGGCGAGGTAAACAAAATTCCCGCAGAGGCAAAACCATTCAGGGTGCTATGTCCCATGACGGCCGGAATACAACTTTTCGTCTTGATCGTAACATAGGACAGGATAATCCCCATCACAGTACAGAACAGGCACATAGCCAGGATTCCCGTAAAAGGATAGCCGACATAATCGACGCCATAGTTATGTCCGATAACGGTCAGCGGAAGATGCCAGAGTCCCCAGATCACCCCGCTTAGAAGCACGGCCGGCACCACCTTAAACTGTTTCATCATCCGCGGCAGCAGAAATCCCCGCCAGCCCCATTCCTCGCCGAAACAGTTCAGCAGATTTGCGAAAGGTGCAATCACCGCTCCCATCGCAAGCTGTACCACCACTACCTGCTGCACCTGCGCCTGTGTAGATTCCAGTCCCTGCGCCTCAAAGAGCGCTTTCATAGTTCCAAACCCCACATCAAACTGCTCCCGGAAGATCAGGAAATACAATGCCGCGCCAAAAAGGATCAGCAGATCAAAGCCGAACCACACCAATCCGTAATATCGCAGATTCTTTTTCAGGTCGATCGTAAGCATCAGGCTTCTCAACGTAAGTCTCTCTTTCGTCAGCAGACGCGTGAGCAGGGCTCCCAGCGCCGGAAGAAACATCACACTGGCGATCACACTCTGTACAATATAAGCCTGCTGCGCATCTGCATTCTTCGCCATGGGCATAATGCCAAAGATCTCCACAACATAGGTCAGCGCAAACGTGATCAAAAGATAGAGGCCGATCTGCTTAAGGTTCCTTTTCTTTTCTTCCTCGGGCGTCAGTTTCGGCGCGGGTTTAACGCCGCCTGCACCGTTATCCTGTTTATTGAATTTTTTCCAGATTTCCTGCATCTCCTGTTGGTTATGATCTGTATCCATAGATACCCCTCCCATTCTCATTCCGGTACAATATGGTTTCCGTTGATATACCCTGACAGACAGTCGGATATTGTCCATCTGTCTTAGATATACTATACAATATTTTCCTGTCTCCTGCAAACCGTCATACAATACTGCTGCCACTTTTTATAACCACTCGTTACAGTTCACGAAAAAGGAGTGCAGTTTTCACCACACTCCCCTGAAATTTCACGCTCTCTGTATTTATCCTGCCTTGCGAACCCGCAGTGCCATATACTGATTTCCCGGCAGCTCGATCTTACAGATTCCTCTCTTCACTCCCATCGGCGTGATCGTCATATTCCACGTATCGATCACATCCACCTCATAATCCGTATCCTCCGGAAGCACAAGCTGTCTGTACGTCGGCTGGCAGACACCCAGATAATGAATGGCATAATCATAGCAGATTCCCCAGCCTTCGCCCACATGGCCGCCGGCATAGCCTACCACCTCGTCAAAGATGCCTTCGCCCTTGGTCAGATAACCGCCCGGCACATCCTGCAGGACATCCAGCAGAAACCGCAGTCTCGCCGGACTCTCTCCCTTTAAGATACCGCCGTGGGACCACCAGAGAATGTCTTCCGGATCCATAAAGGTCTCGCCGTGGCCGCAGTGACCGCCCCGCACGAACGCCTCCCAGAATCTTCTCACCAGTTCCTCACCGGTGATATTACCCCAGCCCAGGCCGATATTGCCTTCATAACAGATCTCATCCCACACAACCGGCTTGCCGTATTTCTCCACGAACTGATCCGTATCCTCGGTGGTCCGGTAGAAATCCACTCTCTGCAGAGAACAGTGCGTCACCCAATCCCTGGAAAAGTCATAATTGGGTCCGCCGTTATGTACCGATAACAGCCTGTGGAACGGGTCATTGGAAGACACCACCTGACCGTAACGCTCCCAGTCCTCCAGTGTCTTGATCCTGATAAAGTCAAACTCGTTGGCCAGTGACCACCACACATTCCGGTAAGCCCCGTATCTCGCCACCACATATCTCAAATACCAGTCGCAGGCATCCTTGTCCATCTCATTTAAGCCCCACTTATCGTAAGGGTGCATCAGGATCATGTCCGCCTCGATGCCCAGCTCCATCAGCTGTGCGATTCGCATATCATAACGTCTGAAATGCTCCACGTTCGGTCTCGTATAATCAAAGCCGTAATCCTGCTCCGTCTCCTGCATCCCCGGAAATCTCATGCGGCAGGACTTCTCCTGCTCCACCCGCTCCGGATCCAGTCCTTCGCCGTTTCCTCTCTCAAAAGGGTAAGTCAGCGGCTCTTTTCTGTTAAACTCATAGAACTTGGGGAAGAAACAGAACCTGATCTTGTTAAACGCATTGTTCTTCAAAGTCTCCAGCGTCTGCTCCTGCCGCTCCATCGGCTGATTCGCCCACGCATAGCAGGTCGTGCCAATCGAATAGTAGGGCGTATGATCCGCATACCCAAGATGCGTCTTATCCACCACCACTACCGGTCCATGGTTCTTCCCAGACGGCGCCACGACCTCAAAAGCGCCTTCCGCGTTCTCAATCACATCTGCAAAATTTCCTTCCACCTTATACGCATAAGCTCCCTCGTAAGACGGCATAAACCTCGCCCTGTAGACACCGTCCCCATCGTAAAAGCCGTTAACCCGGATCTCTTCCTTCTCTCCCTTAAACGTAACCGTCATCGCGTAATCGCGAAACGGATTCCCGTCGCTTTTACCCCTGCTGCTGACTTCAAAAAGTCCCCATTTCTCTACCTGCTGCATAAAAACAACCTCCTCGTTTTTCACCTGTTACCTCTTATTTGCCGGTCCTGATCAGTCCTACCGCATTCTGATACCCCGCAAACTTCTTCTCCCGAACCTCCTGCGCCATCTGCGGCGTTACCTGCTTCCAGCTTATGGTATCAAAAATTTCTTCTCCCCACAAGCCCAATGCCATACCCGCCATAAAGGCCGCTCCTGTGCCCGACAGTTCTTCGATCGTCGAGATCGCAACTTCACTGCCCGCGATATCGCTCTGGAACTGCATCAGATACCGGTTCTTCGTGGGGCCGCCGTCCACCCGCAAAACCTCGATCCGCTTCTGCGAGTCTTTCTCCATCGCCCGGACAATATCCGTGATCTGATAAGCGATACTTTCCAATGCCGCCCGCGTCAGCTCAGCCTTACCGGTCGTCCTGTCCATGCCGATCATAGCCGCTCTGGCGCTGCTGTCCCAATAAGGCGCTCCCAGACCGGTAAACGCCGGCACCAGATACAAATCGTCCTCCTTACCCGCTTCATACGCCAGCGCTTCCGTCTCGGCCGCACTCCCGATCAGCTTCACATCATCTTTTAACCAAGAAATAACTGCTCCCGTATAGTTCAGATTCCCTTCCAGCACGTATTCCGCCCTGCCGTTCAGTCCCCAGGCCAGCGACGTCACCAGCCCGTTCCTGCTCAGAATAGGTTCGCAGCCGATATTCATCATAATAGAAGAGCCCGTCCCGTAAGTCACCTTCGTCTTGCCGTCGCTCCGGCAATTCTGGCCGAAAAGCGCCGCATGGGAATCTCCCATCACCGCATGAATCGGCACCGGCCGTGCAAAAAGCCCTTCGCAGTCCGTATAGCCGAAGCAGCTGTTGGAATCCCTGACCTCCGGCAGATTGTCCGCGTCAATACCGAATGCCCTGCAGATCTCCTCATCCCATTTTAATGTAAAGATGTTAAAAAGCTGCGTCCGCGAAGCATTGGAATAATCCGTCGCATAGACCTCGCCCTTCGTCATCCTGTAGACCAGATAAGAATCTATCGTCCCGTGGCATACCTTATGCCGCTTCGCCTTCTCCCCGGCACCCGCCGCATTTTCCAGCAGCCAGCAGATCTTAGCCGCCGTAAAATACGGTGACAGCTTAAGACCTGTTCTCAACCGGATCTGTTCCGCCATCTCCTGTATCTCCTTGCGCTCACAGATCTCAGCTGCCCGTGCACACTGCCATACGACCGCGTGATCGAGAGGCTGTCCCGTCTCCCGATCCCACATGATGGCCGTCTCCCGCTGGTTGCTGATGCCGATCCCCGCCACATCCTCCGGGCTGACCTGCTCCCGCTCCAGCACATTCCTGATCACCTGCATCGTATTTTGATAGATTTCCTCACCGTCGTGGGAAACCCACCCCTGCTCGTTGACGATCTGCCTGTGCGCAAGATCCGCACGCGCGCACAGCTCTCCTTTTTCACTGAAAAGCAGTGCCTTCGTCCCCTGCGTGCTCTGATCAATGCTGATCAAATATTTATTCCCCATAATTATTCTTCTCCAAACTACATCCTTCTATTATCCATACCCGTTAAGGCCAGCCCCGCCCCTTCATCTGGATTCCCAAATGAATCAAACCGGCCCGCTCTTACTTAAGTTCCTCTAACGCCTTCTTCGCAATCCCTTCTCCGTTCAAACCATAATAATCAAACACCGCAGCGGATTTTCCTGTGATCACATGATCGTCGGGCAGCGCCATGGTCATTACCTTCTTCGGACAGTTTTCGCCCACCGTCACCGCGACAGCGCTCCCCATGCCGCCATAAGGAGCATGTTCCTCCACCGTGATCACCAGCTTCGCGCTCTTCGCCGCTTTTATCACCGTATCCTGATCCAGCGGTTTCACGCAGTACATATCCGCCACCACAGCCTTAATGCCTTTCTCCTGCAGGATCTTCACCGCTTCCAGGGCCGGACGCACCATCTCGCCGCAGGCAATGATCGCCACGTCGTTCTCCGCCTCCAGATCTCCGTGTACGGTAGCCCGATCCATCTCGAACGGACAGGCCGTCTCACTGTAGATATCCTCCACCGGATTTCGTCCCACTCTCACATACGCCGGCTTCTCATCCTGCAGCAGGCTCTCGATCAGCTTCGCCGTCTGGAATCTGTCGCTGGGCAGATATACTCTCATATTGGGGATCGCAGACATGGCCGCGATATCCTGTGCCGAATGATGGCTCATGCCCAGTTCCCCGTAGCTGATGCCGCCGCTGATGCCGATCAGCTTTACATTGGTGTTGGAATACGCCACGTCCACCTTGGCCTGCTCATAACTCCTCGTGGAGATAAAACATGCCGGAGAAAAGCAGTAAGGTTTCTCCCCGCAATGCGCCATACCGGCCGCGATACTCACCAGGTTCTGCTCCGCGATGCCCACCTCGATGGACTGCTCCGGAAAAGCATTGAAGAAAGGCGTCATAGAAGCCGAACCTCTGGAGTCGGAGCACAAAGCGTAAATATGTCTGTCTTCTTTGGCATGTGCCATAAGTGTCTCGCAGATTGCCTGCCTGTTTGGAATCTTATTCATGAAGTACGCCCTCCTTCTTCGCCTCTAATGCTTTTACAATCTGATCATACTCTTCCTGATTCGGTACATGGTGATGCCATGCGGCCTTATTCTCCATGATCTCACCGCCGCCGTAGCCCTTGACCGTATTCGCGATAATGCAGGTCGGCCGATCCGTCACTGTCTTCGCCTGCTCAAAGGCCTCATGCAGCTTCGCAATGTCGTTTCCGTCGGTCTCGATCACGTTCCAGCCGAAGCTCTCGATCTGGGCGTGCAGATTCTCATGCGTCATCACCTGCTCCGTGGTGCCGGAGATCTGCAGACGGTTCCTGTCCACCACCGCACACAGATTGGCCAGCTTATAATGTCCGGCCGCCATAAAGCCTTCCCAGACGGAACCTTCCGCCACTTCGCCGTCGCCCATCACCGTATAGACACGGCTTGCCCTGTTCTCCTTCCGGCAGGCCAGCGCCATACCCACGCTCACCGGCAGACCGTGTCCAAGAGAACCGGAGTTCATCTCGATTCCCGGCAGCTCATTATTCGGATGGCCGATGAACCTGGAGCCGAACTGCGAAAACTCGTTGACCACCGTCTCCGTCTCGAAGAATCCCTTCGCCGCCAGCACCGCATAATAGCTTTCCACAGAATGCCCTTTACTCATGATAAAGTAGTCACGATCCGGATCATCCTGATTCTCCGGGCTTATATTCATCTGGTCAAAATACAGGGTTACCAGCGTATCCATAACGGAAAAGTCACCGCCGATATGGCCGCCGCCGGATTTCATGATCATATCCAGCACCACCTTACGAAGTTCAAGTGATCTGACTGTTAACGCTTTTGCATCAAATTCCTGTTTATTCATTATTGCCTCATTGCCTCCATTCCTCGTATACTGCTTAAGCTCCTGCTGAAAAATCGCTCCAGGCGATTCTTCCCGGAATACCCTGGCTCTTCTTTATAAATCCTTACTTTCTCTTAACGCCATGGATCGTATCGATCACCTGCTGTTCCACATCGTCATACAGATCCGGTTTCACGCCGATATACTTACATGCTTCATACAGTACCGGCACCACATCCTGATGAATGCCGACACAGTGATGGATATAAGGCCCTTCCACGATCTTCGCTTCCAGTCTCGGCCAGTTCTCCACTTCGATCCAAAGGTACGTTCCCTTCGTGTACGGCCCTTCGATCCCCTTCGCATTCCCCAACAGCAGGGAATACTCGCCGTTGTCGCCGTCAAAACGTGCCAGCGTCAGATCGCCGTGCTTCGCCTCTGCCTCCACAGCGCCCGGATGGGAAAATGCCAGCGGATAACCGATGGTCGGCTTGCAGGAAGCACAGCTGAGCGGCCACGGCCCGCAATGCTGCAGCAGTTCACCGTTGTCGTTGAACGGATGGCGGACGGTCCAGTCTGCGAAGAATCCTCTGCTCTTGTCCATACCGGCTGCTTCCACCATCAGCGCTGTGATCGCACCGTGGATATCCGTCTCGCATACTACCGGGAAACCTTCTTCATTTAACAGAGCGTTGGCCGCACAGGGCATAATGCCGATCTCGCCCTGCAGTGCATTCCAGCACTGGATCGCTCCCGCCGAACAGCCGTACCGATCCGCCAGATTCCGGATCGCCACCTTCAGGGCGGCCACATTCAACAGCTCCTCCTCTTTAATGGCAATGTTGAAATGCTCTCTGCAGTAAGCCACTACCTCAGCCGCCTTCGTGCCCTCTTCCTTCACCTTCTTCATCTCTGCCGTCAGTTCAGGCATGGGAATCGGCGCCAGCTGGATATTGAATTTCTCCAAAAGTTCGCCCTCATTACACATGGTAGACCAGAAGTCAAAAGGTCGCGGCCCGATCTGCAGGATACGGATGCCTCTGAATGTCTTTACCACATTGCATACTGCCAGGAAACGGTTAACACCCTCCGCAAACTCCGGATCCTCCAGGTTACAGTTTGTCAGATAGGTAAAGGGCACCCGGAATCTCCTCAAGACCTTACCGGTGGCAAAAATACCGCACTGACTGTCGCGCAGACGGATTCCCTTTTCATCCGGACATTCGTCCCGGGGCCCCCACAACAGCACCGGAAGATTCATGTTCTTCGCCAGTCTTGCCACCTCGTATTCCGTACCGAAATTACCGTGCGGGAAGAAAAGGCCGTCCACTTTTTCCTTCTTGAATTTCTCTTCGATCCTGATCCTGTCGCTCTCGTCATGCAGCAGGCCGTCCTCCGCAATATCGTCAATATCTACGAAATCAACCCCCATTTTTCTAAGCTTCTCTCTCGTGTAATCAGCATATTCTACTGCCGCCGGTGCACTGAAAATACTCCGTCTAGTCGGAGCAAACCCAAGTCTGATCTTTGCCATATCGTCCTCCATTCCGAGGCATTCTGCATACGCTTGCTGCATCAGCCTCTGCCTTTCCTCTTCTTGATAAAATAAGAGTATGGCAGATACAGCTTTATTTCAATAAATAGTAAAGTGTATTTTGCTTTATTTTTACTTTATTTATTGCAAATATTTAGTTTTTCTACTAAACTTATGATGGGATAGCAAAAGAGGACCCTCTTTATGAAAGAGAAGTCAGAATAACAGTAAAATTTACCGTTCACGGCCTGACCGGCCGCTAAACCGCATACAAACACCGATACCATGATACATGACGAAGAATCTGAGATGAAATCAGGCAAGGAGGCCGCAACATGTCCGTCACAGCCAAAGAATTAGCACAGAAACTGGGGTTATCCGCCACTGCTGTTTCCATGGCGCTTAATAATAAAGCAGGCGTCAGCACCGAGACCCGCGCCCGGATCATCAAAGCCGCCGAAGAATACGGATACGACTTTACTAAAGTTAAACACGATTCCAGCCATAGCGGCTCCATCTATATCATTTTTTACAGGACCCATAACGCGATCCTCTCCTACTCGCCTATTTTCAACGAACTCTATGACGGGGTCAAAAGCGAATGCCAGAAAGAACACTTTACAGTAAAGATGATGCAGTTCTACGAGAAAGTTGATGTGCTGGAAGACTGTTTCTCCGATCTTCGTCTCTCCGACTGTAAAGGGATTATTCTGATCGGCACGGAGATCCGGCAGGATGTATGCCGGCAGTTTCTCGCTCTCGGATATCCGCTGATCCTGCTGGACACCTACTTTGACGGCCTCGACTGCACCAGCGTGCTGATCAACAATGCGCAGGGTGCCTATATCGCCACCAACTATCTGATCGCCGGCACCAGAGTACAGCCCGGTTACCTGCAGTCCAGCTATCTGATCCCCAACTTTGTCGAAAGACAGGAAGGGTATTTCAAGGCAGTCAAAGAGAACGGGATGTCTCCATCCCGTTCCATTATCCATAAACTGTCTCCGTCCATCGAAGCCGCCATGGCCGATATGCTGGAAATTATCGACCGCAGAGATCCTTTGGCCAAATGCTATTTCGCCGACAACGATATAATCGCCATCGGCGCCATGAAGGCGCTTATGCTGCGCGGCTACCGGATTCCCGAGGATATCTCCTTCATCGGCTTCGACAATATCTCCGAGGGCAGAATCATCGAACCGGCGCTGACCACCATGGACGTGCCCCGCCTCTATATCGGCAAGACCGCCGCCAAGCTGCTGGTGGAGCAGATCGACTCCAAAGTCGTGCATACTTCTAAAGTGGAGATCGCGGCCAGGCTTGTGAAGCGGTTCTCCTGTGTGACGCCGGTATAAGGGACTGGAGTTTTGCGCCCCAGGCCTCACACTTTTTCAGAAACAGGTAAATGCGCCGTCAATAACAAAATCCGAACCTGTCGTAAAGGTGCTGGTATCGCCTGCCAGGTATACACAGATCGACTGCAGTTCTTCCGGCGTCCCCATTCTGCCCAGCGGAGCCATATGGTTCCATTTCTCGATCAGCGGAACCAGTGTCGGGGAATTCAAGGTCAGTTCCGTGCCGATATAACCGGGACTGATGCTGTTTACGCGCACACCGCGTTTCGCCCATTCGATCGCCAGTGATTTCGTAAGCTGGATCACGGCAGCCTTGGACGCATTATAGGCGCACTGTGGCTGGGGAACGTTGACAATATGCGCCGACATGGAAGCCGTATTGATGATAGAGCCGCCGCCATGCGCCAACATATATTTGCCCGCCGCTATGTCAGTTAAGAAGATCCCGTTCAGGTTGATATTGATCACCCTGCTCCACTGCTCATACGTCATCTCCTCGGCTGGTGCATTGATGCAGATGCCTGCATTGTTGTGACAGAAGTCAAGGCCGCCAAGCTTTGCCACCACCTGCTCTACCATGGCGTTAACCTGTTCCGGATCAGTGCAGTCGCATCCGATCGCGATCACTTTCCTGCCCGTCTTTTCCGCCAGTTCTTCCGCCGTCTTCTTCGCCTCGTCAAGATCAAGGTCCACGATCGCAACATCCGCCCCCGCTTCTGCAAAAGCTGTAGCCGTGCTTTTTCCGATGCCTCTGGCTCCTCCCGTCACGAATCCCTTCTTACCGTCCAACCGCATTTTCTCAATAATTCCCATATTGCATCTCCTTTTTCATGTAATTTATTTCATAAAATCCGAAATTATACCTGCACCCAGATCATTCCCGACACAGGTATTCTTAAGTACATGCTATCAACAGACATGCAATTCGTCAATCAAAAACTGTACGCTCAGACAGCATCATCCTTTGAGACAATCATTCTTTTCTTCTATTCTCCATCCTCAGGCAGACGAGTAGATCTTCCCTCCCACGCCGCCAAAGCACACCGTAAAGCAGGCATAACTGCCATACTCACTCTTAACACTGATCTTCCCGCCATGATCCTCCACGATCGCTTTCGCAATAGAAAGCCCCAGTCCAAAGCTGTCTTTTTTCCCGCTTCTGGATTTTTCAGTGCTGTAAAATCTTTCGAAAATATGTGTCATATCGTCCTCTTTGATTCCCTGTCCGCTGTTCTGCACCCAGAACAGAATATAGTTGTTCTTTCTTTTCAGATGAAATTGTATTTCTCCCTGTTCAAAGGTATGCTTCATCGCATTATCCAGCAGGATAGCAACCAGCTGACGGATTTCATCCTCATTTCCGTAAAATGACACCGGCCGCTCTATCTTATAGGTAAATCTTATCTTTTTCTCATAGGCCATGCTCTCCATTGTCAGCGCCGCCTCTTCACAACAGTCCGACAGAGAAAAACGTTCCTTCGGTGAGTTCTTGCCGCCTCCTTCCATAACAGCCAGCGTCAAGAGCCTGCGGATCAGTCTGTCCATCCGCTCCGACTCCGACAGGATATATTTCAAGTGTCTGTTCTCCTCCATCTGTCCCATCAGCGCCTGTGCATTGACGCTGATAGCTGCAACCGGCGTTTTCAATTCATGGCTGGCATCGGAAATGAACTGTTTTTCTCTCTCCAGTGCTTTCCTGGCCGGCTCCACCACATAGTTCGACAGATAGAAGCTGACTCCCAGCAGCAGCAGAAATCCGGCGCAGGCCAGACTCACCGTTCCCAGAATCTTCTTGAATGACACAGACCTCTCTGCCGTGTTGGTCAGATAGATGCCCTTTTGCCCGTCTTCATAATTGCGTACCGTATAGATATAGGAATGCCATTTCCATACCTCAGGCGGATTATTGCTGAGTGTCTTCCATACCTGCTCGGGTATGCCTTTTTCGGAGGTACCTGCTGTCTTTACAACCTTGCCGCTTCTGTCCAGAAGAACGAAATAGACAGAATATCCATTCGTCTCATCCAGATCCATATCCGTATCCCCAACCATTGTCTCGTTTCGAAAAACGCCCGCATCCGCAAACCATTCCAGTGTATCCAGTATATCGAGATCATTCCAGTACCTGTTGTATAAATAATCTGCAAGAAAAAAAATCCCAAACACAGTCACCATCAGCGTCATCGTGACAGCCACAAATTTATACCGCAGTTTCTTAACCAATTTCTCTCACCTCAGTATACCCTATCATCTCACCCATACGAACGCCAACTTCTTCTCCTGTCTCCATCTGCTCCCGGATCTGCTCTCGAAGCCTGATCCGGTCTTTTTGAAACAACATAACGATGGTGGAGCCTGCCAGCTCAAAATGTCCCATTTCCTGCCCCCGTTTAAATTCACTGCATGAGGTTTCAAACACAATCTCTCCTACCAGAAAAGCTCCAACACCGATCTGTATCACCTTACCAAAGTGCTTCGTATCCGTCAATGTCCACATTCTCCGATTAAGACGGTAGACAGGCACCCTCTCGCAGGCCTCCGGCTGAACACTGTGCAATGCGCCCTCGATAAAGTGATTGGTATATTGAAACCCCTCATCAATATGGCAGAAATGATGATAATCCGTGGCACGCAGGCGAAAGATCAGACACACCCCCGACTCAAACAGTTGTGCAAGAGCCGCCTCATCCACCAGATCCTCCAGTTTATAATGAGAACCCTTGATCGGATAGATCCTGTTCTCCTGAATCGGATAAACGCTGAGCAGACCGTCACAGGGACTGATCAAATGATTCTCATCCATGTCCATAGGACAACCCTTCCGCTTTCGCGCAAAAAACTCCTGAAACGTATTGTATGTCTGCCCTTCAAAATCGCGCATATCAATCCGATGTCGGTTGATATAGTACCGAATCAGCGGTCTGGAAGCTCTGGTGCCCAAAAATCGTCCGATCAGCTTTAACATTCCGCTTTTCATTATAAATTGCAGTAAGATTCTGCCCGTCACATGCCCATACAGGAACCGGATCCACTTCTCATCCTTATGCTGCAGACCTTCTCCTGTCTGTTGTCCTGCCTGCCGGCTGCTCCGTACACATAAAGTATTCATTTGCACTGTCTCTCTCATATGTCCGCCCCCGCCAAAAGAAATAATAATTCAAACCCGCCGCAAAGGATCACGCAGATCTTCCCGATAATATTCGGTTTTTTTAATGGGAATGGCATCAGAAAAGCCGCAGCCATACCAGCCATGACAACTGTGCACAGCTTAGCCGTCGGAAGTCTCAGAATATAGCCGAACTGATACAGTGCCGGAATGATCAGTGCGGCCAAAGTGACCGGCAATCCCCGGTAGATCGTTCTCGGAGCAGAAGTCTGCTCCTGTCTGTCTGCCTCATCCACATTAAAATAGGCAAGTCTGATCAAAGAACAGAGTACATAAACAGCTGCAACAAACAATGCCAAACTGCTGCTTTCATTCATGCGGTAGAGCAGTACCGCAGGCAGCACACCAAAACAGATCAGGTCACTGAGCGAATCGATCTGAATGCCGAAATGTTTCTCGTATTTATCCCGCTTTCGCGTTGCGGCCACAGTTCCGTCAAACATATCACAGATACCGGCCAGCATCAGGCACAAAACCGCCGCTGGCAGCTGTCCGTCAATCGCACAGGTAAGTCCGATAAAGCCAAACAGCATACCAATATAAGTAAGAATCACTGTATAATTATAATATCCTAACATAGAAAATCTCCCTCTCAATCGTATCGTTTTCTTAACTGAAAATCACAATAGTATTCACCTGATCATGGAAAATGCAATGCTGTATGCTAAAATACACCAGGGTTTTCCCAACAGGATGATCCAGATAAACCTGCGGGATCTCATTTCTGTCAAACCTGTGAAATAACAGAAAAAGTCATCCGGAAACAACGGCAGCACCATGCCTGCAAACAGCAATGCCGTATAGGATTTGCTGTTCGCCGCCCATCCGCTGAATTTGTCATACTTATCTTCGGCAAACAGACTGCGCACCAGTGTCTTCCCAAACCGCCTTGCCAGAAAAAATGCAATGATCGATCCGAGACTAATGCCTATATAATTACACCAAAATCCACCGCTGCACCCAAAAAGAACCGCACCCACGGCGCAACCCAAGAATCCGGGCAACACCGGCACGACCACCTGCATAGCCTGGATAACTGTCAGGATCAGCGGCGCCAACAGCCCAAAACCCAGAATATATGTCTGCAGTGTCTCCACTGAATTAAATTTACCGTCAAACCATGCCTTCATGATCATTGCCGTCAACCCCAGGCACAGGATCACCACCAGCGCCGTCAGAATATTGGCCCAGTTTTTTCTCAATACAACCAACGCTTCCACCTCCTTCCTCATTACTGCATACATCATACGGCATCCGGCTGAAATGGACGTTGAAGAAATTCCGGTTATTTTTCAAGGTTGATTTAAGGTGGCTGTTTTATAATATTCCTGTACATGCCTAAATTACAGTTCACCCTTCGGCTTCCCAGTTACGGAATCCGTCCATGCCAAGTCGCCTGTGGCGAAGAAGATATGGTAAAAGGCATGATAAAATGATAATATAAGGAGGAGTATTCTCCGCTCAGAAATTAAAGCAGCTCTATCAGAACGGGCAGATCACGAAAGCCACTTATGATAAGGAACTCAGAAAGAGAAAAGCCAGGAGCACAGCAAACACTTAAAGCAACGAACAGGAACTCACTTTAAAAGAAAGAGGTATAAACTTGCGTATTCTCATTGTAGAAGATGAAAAAGAAATTGCGGACGGTCTCAGTGCCGTCCTTATAAAAGAAGGCTATCAGGTTGATATGGCATATGACGGCTTAAACGGACTGGACTGTCTGCTCAGCAACATCTACGATCTGGCGCTGTTAGACGTAATGCTTCCCAAGATAAACGGCATAGATCTGCTTAAAAACGCCAGAAGAGAGGGTATCAGTATCCCGGTCATCCTGCTCACCGCCAAATCCCAGGTGGAAGACAAGATTCTCGGCCTGGACACCGGCGCTGATGACTACATGACCAAACCCTTTGACGTGAAAGAACTTCTGGCACGGATCCGCGCCAGAACCCGGATCACGAAGAATCCGGAAGCCGACCAGCTGTCCTTCGGCAACATCCGGCTCAACCAGGCCGCGCAGAAGCTGGAAACGGATATGAATTCCGTCAAACTGGCCAATAAAGAATACCAGCTTTTGGAATACCTCCTGCACAATCCCTGCCAGATCCTGCCCAAAGACATGCTGATCGCCAAAGTATGGGGCTTTGAAGACGACTCGGAGTACAACAATCTGGAAGTCTATATCTCTTTCCTGCGCAAAAAACTCCGATTCGTCAAAGCAAACGTGGAGATCAAAACCACCAAGAGTGTAGGATATTCTCTGGAAGCAATAAACTAAACGACCTGAAAGCGAATGGTGATCCGGAATCTGTCTTCCGTCTGTTGTGTGACACAGGTTTCTTTCATCTTCGCCATCATGCTTTTAATACTCTGGATGCCGACACAGGTGCTTTCTGTCTTTTTCTCCACGCTTTTCACGGCATTCTCAAAGGAAAAGCCGACTGTCTGCGCGTCACAGACCGACCGTATCTGTACCGGTTGCTGTGGGTCTGCATATTTGACGATGTTGGACATAATATTATCCATGATCCTGGTCAGATAATCCGTATAGATCCGCAGCTCCCGACCATTCCATTCCAGCGCACATTCTACCCGAATCCCCTTTTGTTCCAGATAACTGCAGGTTTCCGAAAGCAGATCATAGAAAAGATTCTCGAAGCTCTCCGGCTCCTCCAGCTCAATCTCATTATCCCCCGTAACAAGGGAATACTCGAAAAGATGGTTGGTAAGCTGCTTCATGCGGTGTGCCTTCCTGTCAATCTTTTCCACATATTCCTTCAGCTGCAATTCATTCCGATAATTTCCCTTCTTGATGATCTCCGTGTAGAGCAGAATAGAAGTAACCGGCGTTCTTAAGTCATGGGACATCTCCGTGATTATCTTCTGATTTTCTTTCACCATCTTCGCATTCTCATCAAGCAGTCTGCAAAATGAAATCCGCATATTATTCAGACCTCTGGCCAGAGCTGCCAGCTCGTCCCGTCCCTTGACCGAAATCTCATAATCCAGCCTGCCGCCCTCCAGAATCTCAATCTCCTCATTAAGCTTCAAAATATAATTGATCTTCCGTCTAATCCCCAGCAAAACAAACAACAGGAAAAAAGCAAAGGATAACAGCATTCCCACAATCTGCAAAATATTATATGCCTGGTAGCTGTAAATACCGAAGATACTCACTCTGGCAACACCATCGGCGAATTGAACGGCATAATAAATCTCCCAGGTATACTCATTCGCCTCTATGGCTTCCTCCCACAGTTCCTGCTGCGGATAATCTGAATCAAACACCTCGATCCCATCCTTATAAATACGGATAGATAAAATCTTCTGCTTTTTGACCCATGCCGAAATTGCACCCGTATCCCGGGATGTCAATTCTTTTTCATTAATATACTTCTGAAACTTTTCAATATAAGCTTCGCTCCTGCGTTCTTCATAATCCGACTGCCGATAATATTGATCGACCGCATATTCACCCGCAAAGCGCAGCACCAAAAACATAAAAACCGCTGCTGCCGCCGAAGAGATCAGCAGCAACAACAGCTGAAAATAAATGGAATCTTTTCTATTTTTGTAATGAGTCAAACTTATACCCCTTTCCCCATACTGTCTTGATGTACCTGGGATTCTTAGGATCCTTTTCTATCTTTACTCTCAGCTTCCGAATATGCACCATAATCGTACTGTTACAGGAATAGAAATAAGGTTCGTTCCAAACACTCTCGTACAGATTCTGTGCAGAAAAAATCTTCTTCGGATACTGCATCATCAACAGCAGGATATGATATTCGATATCCGACATTTCTTTTTCTACATCATCTACATACACTTCATTGAAAGATTCATGAATCCGGATTCCGCCGATAGACAGATAGTTTTCTTCCTTCCGCCCGCTTTCCGTATTTTTCCCCATGTAAGTACGGTATCTGCGCAGCAGAGCCTTCACCCGTCCCAGCAGTTCCGCATAGGAAAAAGGTTTCGTCAGGTAATCGTCTCCTCCTGCCATCAATCCGATCAGCTTGTCAGACTCCTGTGCCTTCGCTGTCAGGAAAAGAACCGGAACATTTGAAACCCTGCGTATTTCCTCACAGGTACGAAGTCCCGACATCCCGGGCATCATCACATCCAAAATGACCAGATCAGTCTGCTCATTCAGCGCTTCCAAACCCTTTCTGCCGTTCTCCACTTCTTCTACCATATAGCTTTCACTTTCCAGCAAAATGCGCACCCCTTCCCGTATATCTGCGTCGTCTTCTATGATCAGAACATGCTCCTTTTCCATTAGTCTTTCCCGCCTCTTTCCTTATCAATGAATAACATCCCTTGTCCGTAAACAGCATAGCAAATTCAGATTCTGCTGTAAATACAGCAATCTGATATTTATAACAGCACTCCGGACCGCATGAGGTTCATGCGTCCGGAGACTACACTACTACCGCTGTTTCTTTTTGGTGGGTTTGGATGTTCCATCCTTTTTCCTGGTGTCGTCCGTCTTCTGCTCCTTATTATCGTCAATCTTTTGTTCTTTCTTCTCAGCATCCTCCTCTTTCTTCTTTGTGTCTGTCTGGTTCTTCTGATCCTCCGCCTTCTGTTCCGCGCCTGCCTGATTCTTCTGCTCCTCCGCCTTCTGCTCCGCGCCCGCCTGGTTCTTCCGATCCTCCGCCTTCTGTTCCGCGCCCGCCTGGTTCTTCTGATCCTCCGCCTTCTGCTCCGCGCCTGCCTGATTCTTCTGCTCCTCCGCCTTCTGCTCCTCCGCCTTCTGCTCCGCGCCTGCCTGATTCTTCTGCTCCTCCTTCTGCTTGTCCAGTGGCTTCTCGTTCAAAATTGCAGCTCTTTCTTTATTTTTGGCATCATCCTCTTTTACGGCCTGTTTGTTATCTTTCTTCGCTGCTGGCTGCACACTCTCTACTTTTGGCTTATTATTAGAAGCAGCCTTCTTCGCCGCTCCCCCACTGCAGGCTGTCATGCTCATCGCTGTCATCATTGCCATACAAAGCAGGATCCCTTTCTTATATGCCCTTCTTGCGCTTCTGTTTTTGTTTTTCATTTCGTTGTTCATTCCTTTTTCCTCCTTGTCATCTGAATTCAATTTAAGATTTCTAAGTTTTTAATCTATGTAAACAGATTTTACGGAATCTGTAACCGCCCTTCCTCCTTCGTTATATTTCAAAGTTGTTTGCTTTGATAATCTTATTTTCATAGACAGACCTTAACCGATTCTGAACAGAGTCTTAATAAATCTAAAACTCGAAACCCTCTGTACAACAAAAAAACGGGACAGGCGCTTGTACCGATTCGCCTGTCCCGATTCACTATGTTCATCCAGCCATTCTCTGCTGTTTTATAAAGTAGGGTAACTTCCTAAAATTCAGATATGAGCATTCCATTTGTTAACCAAACAAATTTTTATAAATAATTCCCCAGTACCAGATTACGCAGCTTTCTCGTCAGCGTAAACGTCCCGCCGTCCTTCTTCTGCGTTCCCATCAGGATTGTCAGCCTTTCTTCCGGGAAATTTGCGAAATATGCTCCCAGCCAGCCGTCCCAGCCGTACTCTCCTTTTCCTGCCAGAAAGACTGTCTGTCCCGGATTCTTACAGATCCGCATCAAATTACCATAGCTGAATCCGTCCAGCCCGATCCACTTCTCGAACGCCTTCTGCTGGTGTTCCATAAGCTCTGCGCCCATCATGTAACGCACTGTGGCCGGCTGCATGACCCGCGTTCCATCCAGTATACCGCCCTGTCTGAGCATTCTCGCAAAGCGCATATAGTCATCCAGCGTGGAGGCCAGCCCCGCACCGCCGGATTCAAACGCAGGCGGCTTATCCATCCGGTTGCAGATCGCCAGATGGTTGCCCTCATAGCGGACCAGGGAAGTCCCTTCCGGCCCTTTGACCGTCTCATAAGTTACTGCCAGACGCTCCTGTTTCTCCTTTGGCACCCAGAAAGCCGTGTCCTTCATGCCAAGCGGCCCGAAAAGCTCTTTCTCCAGAAACTCGCCAAAGCGCATCCCGGAAACCACTTCCACCACCGCACCCAGCACATCCGCCGAAGTGCCGTACCGCCAGGAACTGCCCGGCTCGAAAGCCAGTGTGCAGCCGGCCAGCGCATCGGCTGCTTCTCTTGTCGTCATGGCTTCCTTCGTGAAAAGCCGTCTGTCCATCTCCTTGAACACTGCCGCCGTCTGTCGTCCGGCCAACGTCATTTCATCCGGATAAGCAAGCCCGGAAGTCATACGCAGAAGGTCGAATACCCGCATGGGCTGCAGGACAGGCTTCCTTTGTTCTGCTGCCGTGCCGGCTGTTCCATGCCCGCCGTTCATCGCTCCCTTCTCTTCTGCCGGTGCCTCTTTTCCCGCTTTCCCGCCGGCTGCCGCGTCCCCTATACTGTTCTCGTTTGCCACATAGAACTGCTCCGCAAAAGCCGGCAGGAAATCCGACACCGGCTGACACAGATCCAGCTCTCCCCGCTCCATCAGGATCATCGCCGCCGCGGCCGTGATGGGCTTGCTCTGGGAATAAAGCCGGAAGATCGTATCCCTGCTCATGGGCCGGTTCCCTTCCCGGTCTGCCATCCCCGCCTGACAGTAGCATACCTCCTGACCGTCCTGTTCCACCAGCAGATTGACGCCTGCCACCTCGCAGTTGTCCACTGCCTGCTGCATTATGTTCTGTAGTTTTTCCTGTAAAGACATTCTGAATCTTTCCCTCTCATTCTATGTAGTCTGGTTCTCTTCTATCCGTCACAGATCG
Organism: uncultured Lachnospiraceae bacterium; assembly: GCA_910578115.1. Lineage (GTDB taxonomy): Bacteria > Bacillota > Clostridia > Lachnospirales > Lachnospiraceae > UBA3282. Next base: position 58,627 of record CAJTPO010000009.1, read on the forward strand.
GATCAACTCTTCATATAAACTCGGGTAGCTCACATCTTCTTTCAAAATCTGCCATTCATCACAGAATTCTTCTCCGCTCCCAGCCTTCAAATGCGCTTTATAATCCTTTAAAAATCGAATGACAATCCTTCTACGCGCCTTAACAAGTTCATCTCTGTTCATTCCAGTATGTAAAATTGTGGTCCTGGCACGCCTGTCGCCCTCGATTTCTTCATATTCCCCGGTCGTCAGATTTAATCGTATATACTTCTCTATTTCATCTTTTGCCGGATCCAGAATCGGATATTGAAAGTTCCACCTTGCCCTCTTATAACCGGTATTGCAGATTTCACAACACCAGTGCAGATTTTCCCATTCAAAAGTATACCGGTAAAATTCCGGCAGTGATTTAGGCCTCAAATGTTCTATTCTACCATATGTGCTGACTCCTATGATCGACTCACAATAGCAACAGTGTCTTGTATACATTCTTTCCAGTGTGTTCTTTATATCTTCCTGCCTGTAACGATTCTTAAATCTGTCTTCTGCTTTGGCATAAGACCCCTTTGATGCTATTTCATTTAGCAAGTCTTCTGTCCACTGCTCTGCATTATTCTTCAAACTGTCCGGTTTTCGTGATCGGATTACTCTTCTCAATGTTTTTCTCCAAGTATTTCATCAACTGACATAAATGCTGCTTCTTCAACTGCAATATCATCCTCCGGTAATATGCTGCTTAGTTCGCCAATCAGATCCTCATACTCTCTTGCGCTTTCTTCATTCATCCTGCGACTGATTTTCATTTTTGCAAGTTCTGTCAGACGGTTCAATTTGGCAGATGTCTCGGGATCCCGGTTTCCACTCTGCATATATTCCTTTAGAACACTGTCTACCATCCAGCCTTTTACCGTTTTTCCAAGAACAATCTCTGAGGGTTTATCCAGAAAAACATCTTCCAGCTGCAGCATGATCAGCTTTTCTTCTTTACAAGACGCAACAATAATAGGGGAATGAGTTGTCACGATAAACTGTACATTCGGAAATGTATTTTTCAAAGCATCGACAACTTTCCACTGCCAGTTTGGATGAAGATGCATATCTATCTCGTCGATCAGAACCACGCCCGGTGTTATGCTGGTAATATCTTCCAGCAGATCCGGATTTAATACTGCCATCCGGTATGCGATATCGAATACCATCCCCAGAAGATTGCGGAACCCTGAACTCAACAGACGAATCGGCAATATTCCTTCCTTATTCACATACAGAAGTTCTTCTGTGCGCTTATCGTAATATATATGAATATTCTCATCTTCCTGCATAAACTGCATAAACTTCGATACAGTTCTTTTTACGATCTCATACTCCAAAATCGTCTGTTCCTGTTGCCATGAAACCTGCTCCATTCGTCTACACCAGTTGATCAGCATTTTATCATTGGCAGCTTCCTCAAGGCAGTCCACATATCCAACAACTCTGGAATACTCATCAGAAAACGGATTCTCCCATTTATCTTTCTTTTGATTTGTTACTCTGGAAAAACTTTGATAACTGATCACAGGTAAAATAGCCTTCTGGTCATTTGCCATTCTCTGCGCTTCCCTGCATATATCCCTTGGTTCCACCGTAGAACGAGCGCTCTTTATACTCTTCTTCTGCCTGGCAAACTTAAACATACGTAAATCTGCGCAGTCTCTGTCCCCGGTATTTAATTCCAGACATGTCTCCACGCTGATCGGAGTTCTGTAGACAACATTACTGGAACCTGTTCCTGTCAACTGACTTTCCCGCCGTATCTCCTCCCGGGAAAAATGAATCGTATTAACTCCGTCAATCCCTGAAAGGAAACCTCCCAACGCAACTGCAATCGCTTCCAGAACCGATGTCTTTCCCGCTCCGTTATTTCCAATTATAATATTTACCGATCTGTCAAAATCAAAATCCGCACTCTTAATGCCCTTAAAATTTTCAATATGAATTTTTGATAAATACATGGCTGCGTGCTCCCATACTGATTATAGTTTCATGATGCTGATATTATTATTAATATAGCACATAACTGCTGTTTTTCCCACTTTATTTAAATATGCGTTTATACCATCCGCTACTCCTTTGTCAACTCTGTTTGCTTAGCCTGATCAGCGCCATATACACACGAATTCGACTGATTCCTGCCCGTTCCCCAATACCGCCTCACCTGCTCCTGCGTCAGCCCATCCGCAAACTCCTTCTTCAACTGCAGAAAATACTCCAGATCCATCAAGATGCCATACAGCACCGCCCGGTCTTCGAACTCCTCCCGCGTCACAGGCAGGGGGGAATCCTTCATCTGCCGCAGTACTTCTGTCAGCTTTGCCAGCAGTTCTCTGGCATTGTTGGATTCCCCGAAAGAAACCGCCGTCTCATAGAGCAGTCCCGACACCCGTTCCGTCTGCGGCAGGAGGAACCGAATGTGGATGATCTTCTTATAAATATCCCGCAAAACGACCGTCTGCTGTTCCCGCATATTCATATACGAGATAAAATACTTCGATTCCTGGAAAAAGGTATTTTTCATATAAGCATACGCCTGTTTTGTACCAGCGGCAATATCTTCCTGTAGCTTGTCAAAACAGGCTCCTGTATAGTCCGACCGGTCTTCTTTTTCGATATATTCTGCCATCCGCATGAGCACTCTTCGCAGATCTTCCTCCAGCGTATGCTGCATGGCCCGGATCTCCCTGCCTTTTCCCGGCATATAAAGATTTAAGAGCGTGCCGATCCCGGCGCCGATCAGCAGAAGCAGCGCCTCATTTCCGATCAACGGAAGAGACATGTCCTTCTCCAGCAGATAATGCGTCGCTAAGACCGCATTGATAGAGACTGCATCCCCCATCCGCATCAATATACAGCCGGCAACAAACAAAAACAGGAATATGCCATATGCAAACACATGATATCCGGCAATATGAAATACCGTATAGGCAATCAAAGTCGCCAGCAGGAACGCGAAGATTCTTTTGACAGAGATCGTGATGGTCTCCCGGGCGGTATCCTGTATCGTCAGAAGTGTTATGATACCGGCAGCGGTGCTGTAACCCAGTCCCAGCACATCGGCCAGAAAAATAGACGCCACACTCCCGACAGCGATTTTGATCAGTTTCAACATAGAACGGCCTTTCCTTTTCATTCTCACCCCATAAGCGGCATAAAATAAGTTGTCCACAAATAACTTGCCGGCATTGCCAGCGCCATAGCCGGAATCATATCGGCCACCGGAAATTCCTTTACCTTAATCATGCGAAACCCTGTCGCCAACAGAAGAATGCCTCCGCTGGCCTTGAAGTCGTTAATCATAGCCGGCGTGCACAGCGGATAGATTGCCCCCGCCAGCAGATAAAGCGCCATGAAAATAAGAAACTGCGGCACAGCGATCAGTGAAACGACAATTCCCAGCGTACAGGCAAAAATAAGCGCCGTGGCAAAATCCAGAATCGATTTCGCCAGTAAGATAGAATGGTCCCCCGTCATACCCGCCACGATGGAGCCATAGATGCCGGTTCCGCTGGCGCAGAAGAGCACCAGCGCCGTCACAAGTACTGCACTGTTGTTTGCTGTGCCTGCTGTATCTGTTTGGCCCACTGTATCTGTGCTGTTCGCCGAATTCTTTTTGCCTACTGCATCTGTCTGGTCTGCTGCATTTATTTTGCCCGCCGGTTCCTGCTGTTCTTTCCCCACTCTCTGCAGCCCGGAAAGCGCACGGCCAATTCCCTTCTGCATCATCAGCCCGGCCCTGTCGATCCGCCGTCCCAAATGCATGGCCAGCCCGATCGAAGTTCCCACGATGACCGAAAAAACCACCGCCGGCATATTTTCCATCAATACGATCGAACTGATGCCCATCGCCATGGCACAGGCCCCGAATACCGTATTCAGATTTTCCTTAAAAGACCCGCTGATCTTATCCCCCGCCAGCGCGCCCACGATTCCTCCAATAGCTACTACCAGCGCATTTGTAATGACTCCGATTGGCATACCGCACGCTCCTCCATGGTTATATCCTGTTCAAATCTCTCACCCGTATTATTCACAACTTTCATCCGCAAACAAATATCTGTATTTCCTCTTCTGATCCATCAGGATCGTCCCCACCCGCCGCTTACTTTCGGCGGGATAATACTTCTCTTCCGCCAGCATACTCTCCACAACTTTCCGGTCAAATGAAAACTGTATATGCTGCCCATACAACCTCTCTACAACATCCAGCTGTTCATCAAAATCCTGGCAGATCGTTTTCGCCCTTACTTCCTTCATCAAGCTGATCGTATCTCCTGCCAGCGGATAATCCATCGTTGTATCAGCCAATAACGCCGCTCCATGATCAAAGATCGGACAGTAGTGGTAATGCCCCACATCATCCAGCAGAACCGCAATATTATGTGTATGCCTGTCCTCATTCAAAAAAACCGCGTCGATTGTCAGCAGCTTACTCAAATACACTCCAAATGCTTCCAGCCCGGTCATTCTGATCGTCCCTTCTACCAGAAACCGCACACGCTCCTCATATTCCCTGATCGTGTAAATTCTTCTGTTCAGGCTCTCACCATACACACTCTGAAACAGCCTCTCCAATGTAATCAGCTTCCATCCTTTCGGCAGAAAATTCCTGCTTTTGCAGCCCAGATACCGATTATGCCCATAGACGATCTCTTCCGTCTGATAAGATACATATTCCTCCCCACCCAGGCTGCTGTATGCAAAAAGTCCGGATATGACATACTCGGCCAGACCCTCATATCCGGTATAGTCAGCCTTATACCAGATTCCCTGTTCCTCCCATTTCAACTGATTCCCCTTGGAGGACTTCCTGCTTTCCATCTCCTTATGCTGTCCAAAAAGCTCAACCATAGCATACCTCAATCAATTTCGTATATATTTACCTGCTTCTTTCCCGTCATCTCTCAATCCGAATCCAGAAATCATCCTCCGCCATTCTCCCCTGCGTCTTCTCGATGATCAGCAGCGGTTCATAAAAAGGCAGATCAAGTTCCCTCAGCGTCAGCTTCATCTTATCCCTGCTCCTCGGAAAGCATCTGGATTCCAGAAACGCCTCATATGCCTCGAAATCCGGATTTTCCTCTTTCCCAAAGGCTCTTGCAATATAATCCTTTGTATAATTGTGCACTTTCACTTTCCTGGACCGCTCATCTACGTCAATGATCGTACACACCCTGCTGCCTTCCATATACCAGAGTCTTAAAGGATACTTTTTATCCGGAACCGTCAATTCCTCTTTCATCTGCGGATATTCCCATAGAAGCTTCACCAGTGCGGCGATCGGCCCGCCGATCTCCCCCTCTCCCGTCTCCCATCTCTCTATGGTCTTCTTCGACACGTTGGCCAGCCGGGCAAACTCAGCCCGGGTGAGTCCCAACTTCCTGCGTATGGTTCTGATCTCTTCTGCCGTTATCTTGTCCGGAACCGCAAACCTAACCATCTATGATCTCCTTATTTATCCCGCTGCCTGTCCTGCCGGTCTTTCGGTTAATTTTTATTTCTATTATTATATCCTTAAAACAGAGACGCTTCAATTCTTATTATGAAAGTCTCTGACTTTCACAGCATGGATGGCCATGCGGCCTGCCAGGCGACAGGTTGGGTATGATGGGGTTTACTATAATTGCCGGCAGGACAATAACCAGACACTGTACTTTTCCCTGACTCAGGAACTGTCACTAAGGATTGAAATGTATCAAAAATACAGATAAAATAGAAAGGAAAAATTATTACGGAGATTACAGGAGAATACATCATGGCAAGCATCAGAGAGATCGCACAGCGCGCCCAGGTAGCGCCCGGAACAGTATCGAGAGCCTTAAACGGCAAGGGATATATCTCAAAAGAGACCCGCGAAAAGATTGAAAAGGCATTAACGGAACTGGAATATGTGCCCAACGAGCTGGCACGAAATCTGTACCGAAACCGGAGTAATATGATCGGCGCGATCCTGCCGGATATTGAACATCCCTTTTTCATCGGTATCATCAAGAAACTGGTGACGGAAATGAAAAAATACGGCTACAGCGTCGTTCTTTGGCCAACGGAATATCATACGGAAACCGAACAGGAATATTTAGACCAGCTAAAGTGCAATGTGGTGGACGGCGTCGTCAACTTCGTTCCCATGCTCCCGGATGAAGTCTATCAAAAACTGCAGCGCCCGATGGTCATGTTTGACCGGATCGTCGAAGGCATTATCCATATTCCGATTGATCAGGAAAAATCAGGCCTGATCGCCGCCCAAAAGCTGTATGCGGACGGCTGCAGACACGTATTGACTGCCGTCGGCGAAAAATCCGAAGCGATTCCTTCCCTGCACCGCCATACTGTTTTTACGGCCGAAATGGAACGGCTTGGCGGACAGGTCGATATCATCTCCGCGGAATGGAAAGATTTTCACTTTTCCAGTTATCTGAAACTGGCGGAGGAAGCTCTGGTGCATTATCCGAAAGCAGACGGTATCTATGCAGCGGATATTCTCGGGAATGCCTTCTTAAAGACACTGCTGCGGAAGGGAATCTCCGTACCGGACAACTTCGAGATCATTTCAACGGACGGCACCTCTGACACTGACAATGCGGCCTTCTGCCTGTCCGCAGTCGTTCAGCCTGCCGAAGAAATCGCCCGATGGACTGCCCGGTCACTGACCGCACAGATCTCCGGCGGACAATCTCCCTCCGAAGAAACCATCGACGTATATCTGTTTGAAGGAGATACCACCAGAATCCTCTGTTAGTGGTCGCCCATACGCGGATTTAAAATATTATAAATTATGCACAAATTCAATTATCTCAAACTATCTATAATGACGAAAATTATTTTTCTGTTGACAAACTCTGCCTATGGTTTTATAGTGAAATCGTGATGTGAAACGGGTTTTATATTAATCGCATTTTGATAATGCGTCGGATTGACACTCCGGTCAGTAAATGCACCGAAGTAAGATCCGCATTATTTTTGCCCTATATAAAACCGGTTTTATATAGACAGAATGTAACGTAAAACTGTAACTGCAGAACTGTTCATTTCCTATACTGGCATTGCTTCTGCAGCTGCACACCCAGTACACAGCTACTGAGAAGGAGGAACATGATTGAAAATTAAAATTTTCAATCGCGAGATTTGTGTCTGCGCGTTGCTTGCCACAAACTCGTTTAGGCGCAAAAAGCAGCGCAGAAATGGAGAAAACTATGAGAAGAAAATGGATCGGAATGATGATGGCGGCTGCACTGACTCTTGGCCTCACCGCCTGCGGCAGTTCTGCACCGGACAACGGCACCGGAAATAACCAGAACAGTACCGGCAAAGCAGACTCAGAAGCCGGCACGGCCGGGGACACCGTAACCGCCGACGGAAAGGTGAAGATCACCGCTTACCTTGGCGGAGAGATGCCCGACGAAAACCAGAAACTGATCGAGGCCTTCAACGCACAGAGTGATACGACCGAAGTGGAAATGCTGACTCTGACAAAAGGCTCCAGCGGCTACCAGATGCTGACGGTCATGTATAACGCCGGTAATCCGCCCACCGTATACTTTCTGGAATCCGGTGATGTGATGAAGCTGACGGATAAACTGGCCAACCTGGCCGATCTGGACTGCATGAACTATGCGGCCGCCGGCACCACCGAAGATGTCACCGTGGACGGCACCGTATATGGCGTTCCGGCAAACCTCCAGGCATACGGCCTGATCTACAGCAGACAGGTCCTCTCCGACGTGATGGGCGAAGACTTTGATCCTTCCTCCATCAAGACCAGAGAAGATCTGGAGGAAGTCTTCAAACAGATCGAGGCGCAGGGCATTGCACCGGTAGCCATAAGCCCCTTTGACTGGAATCTCGGCAATCACTGGTTCTGTCAGATCTATACCGGCCAGGCCGCAGATGCAGCAGGCAGAGATGCATTCATAGGCCAACTGAAAGCTGGCACTGCAGATCTCGCGGGCAATACCGTATTCCAGGATTACATGGACACCTTCGATCTGCTGATGAAATACAATTATTACAAGGACAACCCGCTTGAAACGGCTGCCGACGGAAATGAAAAGCAGGCGCAGCTTCTGGCCACAGGGCAGGCGGCTTTCTGGTTCCACGGCAACTGGGCTGCCCATAACATCCGCACTCTTGATGAAGAAGGCGAATACGGCTTCATTCCGGTTCCTGTTTCCGAGAGCAATCCAAACGCCGGGAAGATCTGTACCCTTGTACCGGGCTACTTTACCGTAGAGCAGTCTACCACCACAGAGGAGCAGCAGCAGGCAGGAAAAGAATTCATTGACTGGATCATCTCCTCGCAGGAAGGCCAGCAGTATGTGATCAACTGCGGCAATGTTCCGGCCTACAGCAACAACACAGCCACTATCACGGAATCCATTTCCCAGTCGGTTGTCGATTATACGACCACGGACAATAACTTCCCGATGTACGTGATGTACCCGTCCGATCACTACACCAATGTAGGCGCATCCATGCAGCGTTACCTCTCCGGCGAGATCGATCGTGAGACAATGGCCGCAGAGATCGAGGCATATTGGGCAACCCAACAATAAAGTTTCTGATTTTATAAGAGAGGATAGATCATGCAGCAGAATAAGAAAAATAAAGGTGCAAAAAATGTCCTGATGTTTCTGCTCTATGCCGGACCGGCAGTAATCGTATTTACTGCCGTGATCCTCATAGCGTTTATCAACGGTATCCAGCTGACTTTCACGGACTGGAACGGACTGACGGACGAATATCAATACATAGGATTCAGCAATTATGCGGATGCTTTCCGGGATGCACTGTTCTGGGAATCTCTGCTCCGAACATTTAAGTACGCTTTCGGCGTAGTCGTCATCACAAATGTGATCGCATTTCTGATCGCCTTCGGTCTGACACGCGGCTATAAAGGGCAGGGCCTTTTCCGGGCATCCTTTTTCACCCCAAATCTGATCGGCGGCGTTGTACTCGGTATCGTATGGAAATTCGTATTCTCCGAGGTATTTGTACAGCTTGGCAAAAGGGGAATCGGCATCTTCAAAAACAACTGGCTCAGTTCGCCCGATACGGCATTCCTGGCACTGGTCGTGGTGGCAGTCTGGCAGATGGCAGGCTATCTGATGCTGATCTATATGGCGGGCATCATTTCCGTACCCAGGGAAGTACAGGAAGCGTCCCTTCTCGACGGCGCGATCGGCCTTAAAAATATTCGCCATATCGTTGTACCGTTGATCATGCCCTCGGTAACGATCTGCACTTTCATGTCGATCAAATCCGCCTTTATGGCATACGATGTAAACCTCTCGCTCACTAACGGCGGTCCCTTCCAGAGCACGGAATTAGTAGCCATGAGAGTATTCAACAAAGCCTTCCAGGCAGAGCAATACGGCGTGGGACAGACTGAAGCCCTGATCCTGTTCCTTATCGTTGCGGCGATTTCCGTCACCCAGGTAATCTTGACCAAACGGCAGGAGGTAGAAGCATAATGAAAGAAAAGAAAAACAGCCGAAAGATCCTTTTTTATATTATATTTGTGTTGCTGCTGCTTGCGTTTTTATACCCTTTTTTCCTTGTGGTAATGAACAGCTTCAAGACAAACAAAGAAGTCATCCTGAATCCGGTCTCCCTGCCGGCAGGCCTTAATATTGACGGTTACCTGAAAGCATATGAGAACATGAACTATCTGCAAAGCTTCGGCAACTCCCTGTTTGTCACTGTGGGCAGCGTATTGATGCTGGTGCTGATCTCCGTGATGTGCGCCCACCTGTTTGCGCGCAACAACTGGAAGATAAACAATATCGTGCTGATGCTTATGGTAGCGTCGATGATCATTCCATTCCAGACGATCATGATCCCGGTCGTAAAGAATTTCTCCTCGCTGGATCTGACAGATAATCTCTTTGCAGTGATCTTCTTCTATATGGGCGCTCATGTGGCAATGGCAGTATTTATGTATCACGGTTTTATCAAGGGTATCCCTTACGAACTGGAAGAGGCGGCGATGATCGACGGCTGCGGACATATGCGGCTGTTGTTCCAGATTCTTTTTCCCATGCTGAAACCGATCACATCCACGATCGTGATCCTGGACGTGCTGGCAATCTGGAACGATTTCCTGCTTCCGTATGTATTGCTCTACAAGAACTCGTTAAAGACCCTTCCGCTGATGACATACTCCTTCGTCGGACAGTATTCGACGGACTACTCTCTTGTCACCGCCGGACTGGTTCTCACAATGCTTCCTGTCGTAATCCTCTATCTGTTCTTACAGAAACAGATCATTGAAGGCGTGGCACAGGGGGCGATCAAATAAATTTAATAGAATAAATTCTGTGATGAGCAATTTACTCAACCAGAAATTTATGCCGAAGCGTCACAAATTCTGTTGATCGCAGAGCAGAATCGGAGTATTCCTTCGGAAAACTCCTGAATTCTGCTCGCGTCCTCAGCGCAAAGCGCTTCGGAATGGAGGAAAATATGCAGAAAAAATGGTGGCAGAATGCCGTAGTATATCAGATTTATCCAAAGAGTTTCAAAGACAGCAACAAAGATGGCATCGGTGATCTTACAGGCATCATTGAGGGATTGGATTACATTCGCTCCCTGGGTGTCAACGTGATCTGGCTGTGTCCGGTCAACCGTTCTCCAATGCGGGACAACGGCTACGATATTTCAGACTATTATACGATCGATCCCCTGTTCGGCACAAACGCTGACCTGGAACGCCTGATCAAAGAGGCAAAGACGCGTGGCATCAAAGTGCTGATGGACCTGGTGGTCAATCATGTTTCAAGTGAGCACAAATGGTTTCTCGATATGCTGTCCGACGAGAACAGCCCCTGCCGGGATTATTTTATCATAAGGGAAACACAGGACGGCAATCCGCCGAACAATTTCCGAAGCTATTTCGGCGACAGTGTATGGACACGGATCGGCGACAGCAATCGGTTCTATTTTCATTCCTTCGCAAAGGAACAGCCGGATCTTAACTGGGAAAATCCCCGGCTGAGGCAGGAAATCTACGACATGATGTCCTATTGGTGCGGGAAAGGGATCGCCGGATTCCGTGTGGACGCGATCGGCAATATCAAGAAATCTGCAAAGATCCTTTCTTCCTGCCATATGCCGCCGGATGCCGGTGACGGCATGGCGGACAGTCATGACTGGCTGTTAAATCAACCGGGGATCAATGTATTCTTATCCGAGATGCGTGATCGTGTGTTCCATAAATATGACAGCATGACAGTGGCGGAAGTCAGTGTTCCGGATGACCAGCTGGCTGAATATGTCGGAGAGAACGGCTACTTTTCCATGGTCTTCGACTTCAGCTACACGGATATCGATGTAAACGGCGTGACCACACCCTGCGATCTGGTACCCTGGAATCTGGAAGAATTAAAGGGGCATATATACCACAGCCAGGAAGTTACCCAGAATATCGGTTGGGCCGCTCCTTACCTTGAAAATCATGACCAGCCGCGTTCGGTAAACAAATACCTGCCTGACGGCGCCATCAATGACTATAATACCAAGATGCTGGGCGCACTTTTTTTCTTCCTGCGGGGAACACCCTATATCTATCAGGGACAGGAACTGGGTATGCAGAATTATCCGTTTACACGGATCGAACAGTTTGCAGACGAAGGCGCCCTGAAAAGGTACGAAGTGGCAGCTGCCTGTGGAGAACTGGAAGAAAAGATCATGGATTATCTCCGACGCCGGAGCAGAGACAACGGAAGAACGCCGATGCAGTGGTCGGACGATGAATATGCCGGTTTTTCTTCAGAATCTCCCTGGCTTTCCGTTAATCCCGATTATACATGGCGCAATGTCCGCTCTCAGAATCAGGACGATCTGTCCATTCTGCAGTTCTACCGGCGAATGGTCTGGCTGCGCCTGCATTCGGCCTACCGAAATGTGTTAACCTATGGTATGTTCAAGGGACTCCGCGTCGGCGGCCCGGAAGATTTCATATACCGAAGATATGACGAAACGCATGAAGTGCTTGTGATCCTGAATTATTCAGAAACAGAACGCCCTTACAGCATCAATCTGTCCGGATATGAGATTCTCCTCAATAATTATGCTGCAATTCCTGATATTTCCTGTCCGAAAGCTGCCCGTGGCAGCATCGGAGAAGAACACACACTCCTCCCCTGGCAGGTGCTCGTTGTCGGTAAAGAGATAAGGCAAAAGAGTTGTTAGCGATTCGGAAGTATTTCTAACAACTTATCTCCAACATATAAAACAAGGATGCCGCTCCCATCAGCTCTGATGGTCTGCAGCATCCTCTCACCTCATATAAGAAAACTTCTTACTGCTGTATCTCTACTACATGGCACGCCTTCTTCAACGTGTCGATCAGCTCTGTCAGATAATCCGCAATTTCCATAGAATCCACATGCTCCTGCTTCCTGTAGGCTGCGATTTTCGCAGTGGGCGGATATGCCATCGGCACCAACTCGCCGCCCTCCAACAAATTCGCCACAAACTCACAGACTTCCAGCAGATCCTCCACATCATGGCTGTGCGCAAATCCCTGGTTCTGTCTTGCCTTACGAAGCGTTCTCTGTGCCAGGATACAGGCTCTTCTCACATAGTCCTCCTGATTCACGTCAGAACGGATCGCCGTTTCCCCTCTGTTGCGGAAGAATCCATAGATCGCGGACACAATAGAAGGATCCCTGACCGTTCCGTCCGGATAAACCACCCCGTGTACCCTTGACCACATATCTTTCCCGATCATCAACTCAAACAGATACCAGCCCACACCGTATTCATCATGCAGCTCGATGGACATATCATAAGGATTCGCTCTGCCGATACAACACATTTCGTTATCCAAAACCGGCTTGCCGTATTTCTCACTCATCTGCTTCGCATACTCCAGCGTATCACGCATACGCTTCCTGGTCGGGCAATAGTCATGGAATACAATCACATCAACCAACTCCGCCGTCTTGCTCGGTTCCGTCTCATAGATAAAAATATTGCCAATCCCGATATCATGCACCGGGTCCTTAGCCTTCACATACTTACAGAAATGCCGGATGATCTCCCAGGTCTTCTCCTGCCTGTAGCGCAACGCCTCCATATCAGGCCGATCCTGATAATCCTGCACATAAGAAGGTTCCTCGTCATACCAGGTCACAAAGTTATCCGTATATCCGGGCTCGTTGGCGATATCCCAGAACAAGAGGCCTTCCTCTTTGCCAATCGCATCATAGAGCGCGTCAAAATACTGCTCTCCAATATACCAGCTGGAAGGATCTTCCAGCGTCTTAGCGATCGGCCGCAGTCCTGCTTCCAGCATGAATCCCTCCGGCGGAAGCTCATCTTCACGGAATCGGAATCCCATAAAAATAATCGGGTTAGTGGAAATACCATGTTTCCATGCCGTCTTCACAAAATCCTTGACGTTTGCAAGAAACTGCTCGGGATTCTCCTTATAGAAATCATAGCTTAAGAAAATCCGCGCGCTGTTCAGGTGCAGTCTCCTGGCATACCCCATATCCCTGTCCACAACGTCATGATGATAATGAGACCAGAAATCCCTGTCATTCACGGCATCAGGCTGTGTGTAATTGAACCCTCGCAGGTTCCTGTAATCAACTGTTTTTTTCATTTTTACCTCCATGCCGAAGCGTTTTATTCAACCTTATCTCCATCTACACCCCTTTTAACTCCTGTCAGCCCTTCACGCCGCCCAGCGTGATACCCTTTACAAAGTTATTCTGCACGAATGGATAGATCACCAGTACCGGCAGCACGCCTGCGATCGCCATCGCCATACGCACCGAGACCGTAGGCAGATTCGCCAGCAGAGCCGCCGCATTGGAATCTCCGGACTGGAGCAGATATTGAATATTCTGCACGATCCTGTTCAGAAGATTTTGTATCGAATACAGATCCTGTCTTCTGTTCAGATAAACATATCCGTTATTCCAGTCATTCCAGTAAGCAATTCCGGCAAACAGCCCAATGGTAGCGATAATAGGCTTGGCAAGCGGAACGACTACCTTAAGAAACGTCTGCGTCTCAGATGCCCCGTCAATATACGCCGCTTCAACGATCTCATCCGGAATACTGGATGTGAAATAAGATTTCATGAGCAGAACGTTAAATCCGTTCGTCACCAGACCCGGCAGCAACAGCCCCCAGAAAGTATCCTTAATGTGGAAAATATTCACGTAATTGATATAGGTCGGAACCAATCCACCGTTAAACAGCATAGTAAAGAAAACGTAGAAAGTAAGAACGCCTCTTGCCGGAAGTTCTTTCTTGGAAATTGCATAGGCAAGCAGTGTTGTGACAGACAGCGAAAGAACCGTTCCCACAGCCGTAAGACGGAAGGATACGAGATATGCCTTCAAAACCTGCGGATTCTCTACAAAAATATAATGATATGCATCCAAACTGAACTTTTCAGGAAAATAACTGTAACCGTTCCGAATCAATGTGTTATTGTCTGTAAAGGAAGAGATGATCACCAGGAGCAGGGGAGCCACCGCTAATATTGTCATGATTATCATAACAACATTACCCATAAATTGAAAGCGTTTTTCGTCTTTTGACTTCATAATTCCGTCTCCCTTCCTAAAATAATGCGCTGTCCGGATCTATCTTGCGAACGATCAGGTTCGCAGACATTACAAGGATAAATCCAATCAGTGACTGGTAAACACCCGCTGCCGTAGCCATAGGCATATCATTTCTCTCCAGCAGTCCTCTGTATACATATGTATCTATGGTCTGCGTCACATTCATCAATACACCGCTCTGCTGAGGCACCTGATAGAACAGACCGAAATCCGAATAGAAGATACGTCCGACGGACAACAGCACCAGCATGATGATCGTAGGTCTTAGAAGCGGCAGAGTGATCTTTCTGATCTGCTGCCATTTCGATGCACCGTCAATGGCAGATGCCTCATAGATTTCCCTGTCGAATCCCAGGATCGTGGACAAATACACGATACAGTTATAGCCCACGCCTCTCCAGGTCTGTACGAATACCAGTATAAAAGGCCAATATTTCGGTTCCGTATACCAGGGAATCGGTTCCTTGCCAAATAAAGGAAAAATACTGTTATTCAAAAATCCGTTTTCCGAACTCAGGAAAGCAAACACCAGATAACTGATAATCACCGTAGACAAAAAATGAGGCAACAGGATGGTGGACTGATAAACCTTCTTCCATCTTGTGGTAAGCTCGGACAGGATGATGGCGATCGAAACTGCCATGATCACATTAACGATGATAAACAAAATATTATAACCCAGTGTATTTCTTGTAATGATCCAGGCATCCTGTGTCCGGAACAAATATTTGAAATTTTTGAGTCCCACCCATGGCGAACCCCAAATTCCCTTTTTCGTGGAATACTTTTTAAATGCCAGCACCAGGCCCGGAAGCGGCATATAATTATTGATAAACAGATAGATAACTCCCGGAAGAGCCATAAGATATACGGGAATAAACCGTTTGACAAGTCTTAAGGTCTTCTTGGAATCCTTCTTTACTTTTGCTGTCTGTTTCATAGAAATCTCCATTCTTGCTCAACACGCGAATTTGAGCGCAAGCACAAATTTGCCTGTGAAAAATTTATTTTTCACAGTATGCCAGCCTTTCTTATACAAGAGAAAAAGGAACCGGAATCTGAGATTTCCATTCCTTTTTCCCGTTTTCAGATACATCCGTCCAGGACGGACTCATGCACGATCAATCGTTTCCTACTCGACACCGTTCGCGGCTGCCCATGCCTCCAAAGCTTCTTTCTTCGCATCTATATAAGCTTGAAGTCCTGCAGCCTCCAGTCTCTCATTGAGTTCGGCAATACCTGCCTCCGGCTCGATCAGACCGAATACAAGGCTGTTGCCGTATTCTTCCCATACATTGGTCAACGCCGTATACTCTGCACTGACTTCCGAAGAGTCAAAGCTGAAGCCAAGCGCCTTGGACTTCATGGCATTGTTGTTGAAATCTATCGTCTTCTCCCAAAGGTCGATGTCATCCCCTTCACGTACATAGGTAGGATATTCACAAGGCATCATCCAAGCCCACACCAGATTGTAATACTCTACTGTCTGCTCGGTCACTCCCTCAGGGAAAGTACAATGACCGGACTCCGTAAGAACATAATCCACACCTTCTTCACCCCACAAAAGCAGGTTGGTCACTACGGGACTGGTATACAGATCGTTCAGAACCGTCATCGCGGCCTCAGGAGCTTCTGTCGTGGAATTGATGCTCCAAGCAGCGCCAACAGGCGCGCTGCTTGCCACAAAGTCAGGCCCCAGCTGGAATACAACGGAATCCCGTCCGCCACGTTCCGCTTCCTTCTGGCGTACAATACCAGGCTTTCCGGCTGTCGTATCAGCGATCAGAGTGCCTGCAATAACCTGTGCGCCGCCGTTCTGTGTCTCGGTGGCGGCATCCTTCGACATAAATCCTGCCTGCTGCCACTCATACATCAGCTGACAATATTCCTTGAACATATCGCTGGTAAACAGATTGGACACTTCAAGACTGTTGGAAGGATCAAGCAGCACGCCAAACACGTCTCCGCCAATAGCATCATAGGCAAGCTTCTGTCCAAGATACCCGTAATCCCAAGGATACACTACATTCACATCAGGATATGCTTCGTGAAGCTGCGTAAACAACTCCGTCATATCCTCCGCAGTCGCAGGATTGACTTCTTCCATGTTGATCTGGGAATAATCATAGTCTATACCATCCATATACTCTTTATCGACTACGACGCACCACATACCGCTTGCCAGATCACGCATACAGGGAATCCCATACAGAGTGCCATTTACAACACAGCCCTTTAAGAACTCCGGATCGATCAGTTCCACAATATCCTTACCGTAATTATTGAGTAGATTTCCCTCATTCAGATCATAAGTACTCTCGTTCGCTACCGTATTCGAGAAGTTCATAACGCCTGAGCTGAAAATATCCACCTGCTCCCCTGAGGAAAGCATCATATTCACGCTCTGTGTATAATCGCCCATAAGAGACGTTACAAACTCAACATTGATATTGTAAGTGTCCAGATAATATTCTTTGATCTTACCAAATACTCTGTCTTTTCCAGGTACGGAATCATCGTTGCAGTACAATGCAACAACGATCGTCTCTCCGCCAAAGTCTGTGATCAGATCACTTGCCGCCTCTCCGGCAGCCGCTTCATCACCAGCGGCCTCAGCGTCTGCTCCCTCATCTTTCGTATTGTCAGCAGCATCACCGCCAATGTTTTCATCCTGTCCTCCTCCGCATCCGGCAAGAGTTCCTGCCGCAAGAGCAACACACATCATAAGTGCAAGAATCTTTTTCATTAACATTTCCTCCTTCATTTGTTTATTCAAAGTTGTTCATTCAATAACGGAAGAAGTTCTTATCGGCCGATATTTTCTTCTCTTTATTGTGTTATAATTATAGCTGTTTCAATGTCAAAAAAATATTCACACATCTTAGCTGTTATTGCATTATTTTGACATCTTTTCCCCCATTCCGAAGCACATTTATACAAAATACTGCAGAGGGATCCTTGTAGACACATCAATACAGACAATAGTACTCCTGGAGTTTCCTGGAAACCTCATAGGCAAATCTTCTGATCTGTGCACGGTCACGCTTCTCCTCCGGAATATCTCGTAACGCAAACAGCTGAGCCGACAACAGATTGTCCATCGGGGCGATCTCACAACACTCCAGAATATTCACACATACCTCTGCGGCCTCCAGAATCTCATCTGTAGTGGCTTCAAATCTGGTAAACAGACTCTGCTTGTCCACGGAAAGCGCCTTCTTTACCCGTTCCACTGCCACTGCGGCATATTCTTCACGATTCCCCTGCGGAATCACCCTGTCTGCGCCTCTGTTCCTATAGAAACCAAACATGGCTGCTACAATAGAAGGATCTCGCACCGTTCCATCCGGATATACGATTCCGTGAAGAGGCGCCCAGAAGCCCTCGATCACCAGATTGAAGATATAATATCCATAGTGAAACTCTTCACAGAACTGCAGCTCCACATCATAGGGGTTCGCACGCCCAATACAGCCCATTTCATTGTTGATGACCGGCTTGCCGCCCTGTTCCTTTGCAATCTTTCCCGCATACTCATATACTTCCCTGATATCCTTTCTGGTGGTCAGGTAATCGTGGAAAGCGATCACATCAACCAGATCTGCCGTGGATTCCAGATGCTCTTTCAACTCATGACCCACGGTGATGGGCGTATCGTCATCTAATTCGCGCACCATCCGGCATTGGAGTCTCAGATCATGCTCAATCTTCTTATAGCGGGATTCATATTCCTCCTCGGGACAATTTCTCAGATAATCGTTGCAGAACGGCTCATTATAAACGTCCCACATCAACAGATTGGGTTCCTTCTTAAGCAAACGGATCATGGCCGTCAAAAAGGCCCTCTTCTTCTCCCATTCCTCCTGCGTCAGAAGCTCATACGTGCGGATCTGATTACCGCTTGAAAAAATAGGCATAATGCTGATCCCATGAGCGGCACACAGTCTGGTATAATCCAGTATTTTCTTCTCCAGCGCCTCCGGATCCTTGTGCCACTCCGTCTCTTGGATAAAGATTCGGACGGAATTAATCCGCAGTCTTTGCGCATATCCCAATTCCCGGTCCAGCTGCTCCATGGAAGCCCCCTCTCTCGGGCCATGGTGTACGCCGCGAATCTCACTGTAATCCGATTTTACTCTCTCTTTCCAGGTTTTCATGATCTATAGCTACCTCTCCCTTTCTGCCGTTCACACGGCATTTCCCATGAAAATGCTCTAAGCCGTTCTTCTCTCTTCCCTTCTTCGAAGTAGGCTTTTGTTCATTATAGGAAGATGCCCCCGGAAAAACTATGTACATATTTGAGTGAATATTTCAAAATTCTTACAATTTCTGATTTCTCGATTGCTTTTCCTTTTCACTAAGATTACTATCATACATAGACATTTTCTGACAGATGGAGGTATTCATGCTTTTTCACAAACGCGAGTACTCGCTTTTTTCTCAGCTGATCAAAATTGTTTTGGTGATATATGGCCTTTTTTTGATTTCCTTTTTGATCCTTTTTCTGTTCCTGAACCATAATATGCGCTCCAATCTTTATGACAGCTACTACCGAACGATAGATTATTGCCTAACTGAGACTAAAAATGATCTGGAAATCGCCAATCGTTCCGTTCTGTCAACCCTTTACAACAACCCTGATCTGTCTCAGTTATCCACTTCGGATCATATGATGACGATTTCCGCCTGCGAATCCCGTCTTCAGAGAACACTGAGTTCTTATTTGCTGTGCTATTCGACAGTGGACGGATTGTTTTTCTACAGCGAGCGCAATGACCGTTTTATTTCCGAGTCAAGAGACCCCAATACCTCCTTTTCCACCTATTTCAAAACCTTTCTGCGATCGGTGGACTTTGCCGCCTTTTCCAGAGAACTCACTTCGCAGAAGAGTTCTTTTGCTTTCTGTGAAATTGATGGCAGCTATTGTCTTGTGCGTATGTTTGCCTACAACAATACCATCGGCGGCGCATGGGTCAATGTGGATACAATCATGCATGATCTGGAAGAATCCACTTCCAAAGATACGCTTTGCGCCTTCCTCAACGCGCCGGAAACAGAGCTTCCCGTTGTCAATCAGGCTGTGGATTCCAACGAGTTACAACTGCTTCTTGGCAAAAACACACAGGTTGTAACCTACTCCGGCAGTAAATATCTGAAATTTGAGATCAGGCCCTCCTTCTGCCAATCGGATCTGCTGATCCTGATGCCCTATTCCCATCTGCAGCAGACGCTGGAGCTTCGATTTAAACTGCAGGGTGTATTCATCGTCATCCTCACCCTTTGCTTTCTCTCCACCTTTATCCTGTTCAGCACCAGACTGCGTCTGCCGATCCGTGAGCTGTACAGGATCTCGGAAACGGTGAAGGAAAGTCCTCAGCTTGAGGCGCTTAATCTCCAGGAAGTCAGCCGCTGTAAGGAAGTACGGGAAATTCATGAGGAAGTCATTCGTCTTCTGGAGCACATCGATTCCCTGGAGAACCAAGTACTCCGGGAACAGCTTCTGAAAAAAGAGTACGAACTCCTGAGCCTGCGCAATCAGGTATCGCCCCATTTTCTGATCAATTGCCTGAGCGTTATCTCCTCCATGGCGGGCACCTCTGTGAGCCGTATTGTTTTAAAGTCCATGATATCCACTCTGGCAGAGCACCTGCGCTACACTCTTTCCACCAAGCCCTTTGTCAGTCTGGCGGAAGAGATGCATTTCGTGCGCAATTATTATGATCTGAACAGTTACCGTTACCCTGACAGTCTGCTCTATCAAATTAATATACAGGGGTTATGTGATAATGCGGCCGTCTTTCCCAGCCTGGTTTTGATGTTGAGCGAGAATTCCATTAAGCATAATTTAAGCACCAGCGATAAGCTGAGTCTCACCGTCACCGCCTTTGAGGAGCAGAGTGAAAGCGGGCAGGTCTATGTGCACATTAGACATACGGACACCGGAAGCGGTTTTCCGGAGCAGATGCTGGCGGATTTGAACAACCCGGCTCCTACCGTGGAGGAAATTGCAGACGGCTCCAGAATCGGACTCTATAATATCAAAAAGAGGATCCTTTTGGCCTATGATGATTCCCACACCAGCATCCTCTTTTCCAATCTCCCGCATGGAGGCGGAGCCCAGGTTGACATTATTCTTCCCTATATTTCCTACCAGGACTCTTAAGATCCTGTTCATACCGCTCATTTTATTTTGAAAACTATACACTTATGATACGAGGAAAACAGTTATGAAAATACTGATCATAGACGACGAATTCTATATTGTTGAAGACATCCGGTTCAATACCGACTGGGACAAGCTGGGCATCAGTGAACAGTATACGGCACACAGCGTACCGGAGGCAAAACACGTGATGGAACAGCATCCTGACATGAATATCGTTCTGACAGATATCGAGATGCCCAAAGAAAACGGATTTGATTTCATCCGCTGGCTGCATGAGAAGAATCTGAATCCTGTAGTCCTGCTGCTGACCGGTCACGAACGATTTGACTATGCGCATTCTGCTATTGAGCTGCACGTCCAGAACTATCTCACCAAACCGGTGGATATTCACCATCTGGAGAGCACCCTGGCAAAAGCTGTAAAAGAAAGCAAGCGAAGAAATGTATATCCGGAATTATTTCAGATCAATCCGGAAGAAGAACAGCCGGAATCCACAATTGAAATCATTCAGGATTGTGTACGCAAAAACCTCTCTTCTCCCGATCTGAACCGCCAGTTGATCGCCGAATTCGTTCACATGAATCCGGATTATATCTCTGCTATATTCAGCAAAAAGACCGGGGAATCTCTCACAAGCTTTATTCTCAAAGAGCGACTGAAAGCTGCGAAGGTTATGCTGTCCACAACAGATTATTCCTTACAGGAGATCGGATACAGAACCGGGTTTTCCACACCCTCTTATTTTCAGAGACAATTCAAAAAGAGCGTGGGCATCACTCCTAAACAGTATCGTATGGAGGAAAAATAACAAAACTATTGACACACACATACAATGGTGCTATAGTATATAAAAATTTCATACAGCAAACCGTTGAAGCGGAGATAACGGCAATCATGCCTTTACAGAGAACCTGCGATGCTGAGAAGCAGGCAAGAAACAAGTTGTCAAATGGACCGCCGAGGGCGCAGTCAAATGTGATCTTTATCACAAAGTATTCTGCGACGCTGCAGGCAAGCGTAATATGCCGGGGATATGTTGGTATCCTGCTAAGCGCACGGGTCATACCGTGAATCAAGGTGGCACCGCGGATAGTGTCTACAATTATTGTATCTATTCGTCCTTGACAGAAAGTATATTTCTGTCAAGGACGTTTTTTATTTGGCAGAAATACACTTTTGTTACAAAATTACAATTTTCACAAGGAGGCATCTGCCATGAACAACGAAAAAATCCCTTACAAAATCTATCTCACCGAAAACGAAATGCCCAAGGCATGGTATAACCTGCGCGCTGATATGTCAAAGAAGCCTGCGCCTCTCTTAAATCCTGGCACCCACAGACCGATGACGGCCTCAGAGCTCTCCGGCGTTTTCTGCGAGGAACTGGTGGCGCAGGAGCTGGATAACGACACGCCGTACTTCGAGATTCCGGAGGAGATCCGCGATTTCTATAAGATGTACCGCCCGGCGCCGCTTATCCGCGCCTACTGTCTGGAGAAAAAGCTCAGCACGCCCGCGAAGATCTATTACAAGTTCGAGGGCAACAACACCAGCGGCAGCCACAAGCTAAACTCCGCCATCGCCCAGGCCTATTACGCGAAGAAACAGGGGCTTAACGGTGTGACCACCGAAACCGGAGCCGGTCAATGGGGCACGGCGCTTTCTATGGCATGTTCCTATCTGAGCCTTGACTGCAAGGTCTACATGGTGAAATGCTCCTATGAGCAGAAACCTTTCCGCCGGGAAGTGATGCGCACTTACGGTGCGTCGGTAACGCCGTCGCCCTCCATGGAAACCGAAGTTGGCCGGAAGATCCTGGCTGAACATCCGGGCACTACGGGGAGCCTCGGCTGCGCTATTTCCGAAGCGGTGGAGACGGCAGTATCCAGTGACGGCTACCGCTATGTGCTGGGCAGCGTGCTCAACCAGGTGCTTCTCCACCAGTCCATCATAGGCTTAGAAACCAAAACCGCCTTGGATAAATACGGCATCAAACCTGACATCATCATCGGCTGTGCCGGCGGCGGATCCAATCTGGGCGGCCTGATCGCACCGTTTATGGGAGAAAAGCTCCGCGGCGAAGCCGATTATCGAATTATCGCCGTTGAACCCGCTTCCTGCCCCAGCTTTACCCGCGGCGTATACGCTTACGATTTCTGCGATACCGGTATGGTCTGCCCCCTTGCCAGGATGTACACTCTGGGCAGCGATTTTATCCCCTCCGCCAACCACTCCGGCGGCCTGCGCTATCACGGCATGAGTTCCACCCTGTCCGAGCTCTATCATCAGGGCCTGATGGAAGCCGTCAGCGTCAAGCAGACGGAAGTATTTGAAGCCGCGGAGTACTTCGCAAAAGTAGAAGGCATCCTGCCCGCGCCGGAAAGCTCCCACGCCATCCGCGTCGCCATTGACGAGGCCGTCCGGTGTACGGAAACCGGCGAAGAGAAGACCATCGTCTTCGGCCTCACCGGTACAGGCTATTTCGATATGATGGCCTATGAGAAATTCCACGACGGGAAAATGGACGACTACGTCCCCACCGACGAAGAACTTGCGCTCTATCGCAGCAGACTGCCAAAGGTCGAGTGACAATGCTTCTCAGGCAGACGGCTCTATCCAGCTAAAGTGCAAATGCAGGCAGGTGGCTCTATACAACTGCAGAGCAAACGCAGGCAGGCGGCAAAACATACTGTTTTGACCGCCTGCCCGTATTTCACGGTATCAATGTTTTCGTTCTTCGGTCTGTATCGTTACAGCCTCAGGATACAAATTCTGCTATAGAGATTTCCTACAGAAGATACGTGTCCGCATTCACGACTTTACAGTTTGCAGCCTTTTTCAGCATTCCCAGAATGCCGTCCGCTTCGCCGTCTTCCTCCTCCACACCGGACGGCATCTCTTCGTCGCTGATCTTCGCCACATTTTTGCATACCAGATGCAGCGCGCTCTTCTGCTCCTTACTGCAAAAAACCTGGGCACAGTTTTTCACGGAAAGTCTCTCTATGATCAGTTCCGGATCCACATCTTTTTCCACCTTCACCATTGCGCTGTTGACAATCTCCACGCCATCCGGTGCGGTTTCCAGCATCCTCTCGTCCACCACGAGCAGAGCCTTGGTCGATATATGCCGTCCTTTCGTAAATACCAGCTTCCTGTAGGAAGCATCCACCCTGGCAAAATCTTCCGACTGCCGTTTCAAAAGAAGGACATCCCCTTTGATCACCAGCTTTTCTATCTTGTCAAAGCAGCGCTCACTCCCGTCCGTCAAAGTCAGATCACCGTCGATATACATTTTCTTCCCGTATTTATTCACCAAAGCCTCGTTCAAAACCGCTTCCTCTCTGACATAAGCAAAACCTTCCGGCACTACATCCAGTTCCACGCTTTCCTCAACCAGCACTACCGCCTGCGGGGCCAGTTCCTCCCTCACCAGAAAGTGCTTCGTCACAAAGTGCACATTCTTGTCTGTGAGCGCTGCAACGTCCACATCCCTGTCGGTCAGCACAACCTTATGCTCTACGTAATACTTTCCGTCCTGTCTCGCCCGCAGCGGAAAATACTTATCGATCACAAAGATTGATTTTAATTCGATACAGTCATCCGGAATACACCGCGCCTCTCCGTTGACAAGCATCCTGTCCAGAAAAGGAGCCATGCTCTCGGGGTATCTGGCGCTGCCATTGACACAGATCTTCAGGACATTTTCCATGGCCTTCTCTGCGCCGGAATGAATAGCCAGCCTTCCGTTCACGCACAGCACAGTCTTTTTCTGAAATGCCGTGTCGCTGCCGATCTCGTAATTGCCGTTTGAGCAGACCACCGCCACATCGCCCTCCACATCCAGCATCTCATCCGCATTGCACATTATGGGGAGTCTGTGAAATACACCCCGGCTGTACTCGTCCACCAGGATCAGATCCGCATTGATGATGATCTGTTCGTACTCCGACAGACTCTCCTCCTTGATCTTTCTTGCATCACATACATCACAATTTAAGATAAATTTTTTCTTCTCTGACATGTCAACACCTGTCCCTTTCTTTTCGCTTTCTTTTCGCTTTCTTTTCGCTTTCTCTTCACTTTCTTTAAGTCCGGTTTCTCCGGTCTCTCTGTTTGCCGTCTCTTCGTTTCCCCTGACCGCCGGTCTCCTCCAACGACTGCCGCAGGCGGCTTCTGGCATCCGACAGTCTGGATCTCACCGTGCCGGAAGGCAGGCCGAAAATCTTTCCCAGCTCCGCGGAATTATAACCTTCCAGATAGCGCAGTGTAAAAAGCATCCTCTCCTCCGGTGTCAGTACAGCCAGAAGCTGTGCATCATCCACCTGCGCATATTCCGCATCCTCGATCCCTTCTTCAGGCATCTGCTCCACCATGGTCTCAAAGGCTTCCCGGCGCTTCCTGTCTATGTACAGGTTTTTGACCGTGCGGTACATCCAGGCCCGGCGTTTGCCGGCATCAAGCTCCTGAAGCAGTCCGGTGTTCAACATTGCCCGCAGAAATGCCTCCTGCACCAGATCTTCCGCCTGCGTCCTGCTGCCTGCCATGGCCGTGCACCAGCCTGTGAGTTCCTGATAGAGGGAATCATACAGTTCATCGATCATACCTGCACCCCTGTCTCCTTCCCCAAGCAAGATCCATTGTCTTTTGCGCTTTCATATAGATAACGTTTGAGAAGAGAAAAGTGTTGAAACTTTTTTAAAAATTTTTGAGAAAAGATTTATTCCAGCGTTTTTCCGTTCAGGTAGCTCTCCGCTCCCTCATAAATATTTGACGCGAGAATGATCCGTAGCATTCTGGCCGCACATGCATTCAGATCCTTTTCAGACAGACACAGATGCTTTTCTCCCTGAACAGCGTCCACGATCTCCTGAATATCCGACACTCGTCCCGGCATCACCAGATCGTTCCCGGCCGCAATGCATCTGGCCGCGGATGCCCCATGCCCGCTGTTGGTGGTCGTCCAGTCTGTCATGATGATCCCTGCAAATCCCCACTCCTGTCTGGCTGCCGTCGTGCACAGGTCATAGTGATTGGCGGCATGAACGCCGTTTACTTTATTATAAGAAGTCATAATGGCCATGGGCTGGGAAGTCCTGACCGCGATTTCAAACCCTTTCAGATAAATTTCCCGCAATGCCCGCTCCGATACAACGGAATCCACGCCCCAGCGGTTATCTTCCTGATTGTTGCACGCATAATGCTTGATCGTCGTTCCGACCCCCGGTATCTTCTGCACGCCCAAAGTGATCGCCGCTGCCATCGCGCCGCTTACAAGCGGATCCTCCGAATAATATTCAAAGTTTCGCCCGCAGAGCGGATTCCTGTGAATGTTCAGTCCCGGAGCCAGCCACAATGTTATGCCGAATTCCTCCATCTCACGGCCGATCATCTCCCCGATCTCCTGCAGCAGCTCCACGTCGAAGCTCTGCCCCAGATGTGTGCCTACCGGAATCGCACTGCAGAACTGGTAATGTGAGACAGATCCCTCGTGCAGGAATTCCTTTTGGAAAATGCGGTTTTCCAGACTCTCGATCTGGCCCAGAGTATAGATACTGCCATCGGCCGGATTTTCCTCGTAGTGCTTTTGCAGCCGCAGCCCTGCCGGCCCGTCCGCCAGTACAATGCTGCCGATCTGATACGGTTCCTCTAAGATCCGTGTCGTCTCGCCCGCGGCTCCCGGCACCGTCACCGATGCGTTTCCTATCACCTCCGCGCCCCCGTCCTTGACCCTTCCGCACACCAGCATTGCTTTCTGCATCAGAGTCAGCTGCTCCGCCAGTCTGGAGGCTTCGTCCGCGGCCTCGCCGATATTCTCACGGCTTTGCCGTTTCATCTCCTCCTCTGCCTGCATTTCCTGCACTTCCCGATCCATGGAAATAACGGGCAGCCCCTTGTCCCGGCAGATTTCATCAAACTCCTTTTCCCACGCCTCCACCAGCTCGTCCGCCGGCTCGATCTCCGTCAGCGAAGTCAACAGAGGGCATATACTATGCAGTTCACTCATCAATACGGTCCCGCTCAGCTCCAGACAGCCTGCCATCTCTGTCTGGGCCGCATTTTTTCCGATAAAAATATAATACTTCCCCTGCTCCATGGTATAAGCCGCTTTTCCCGCCCAATAAGATTCCAGCAACGACAGGTCAAATTCCAGTGTCACGCTTTCTTCCTCTCCCGGCAGCAGAAGTCTCGTCTTCGCAAACGCCGTCAGGCGCTTCTTCTCTTTCTTCAAATGCCCGGACGGACAGGAGGCATATACCTGCACCACTTCCCTGCCGGATACACTACCCGTATTTCTTACGTTCACCCGGATGACTGCCCGGTGTCCCTGCAGCGTGATCTCCTCTGTGCGCAGCGCGAAACTGGTATAGGAAAGGCCGTAGCCAAAGCAGTATCTGGGCTTGACGCCAAAGGAATCAAAGTAGCGGTAGCCTACGTAGATTCCTTCCTTATATTTTTCTTCATACAGGTTGCCGTTATTGTGGCCAAACTCCTCACTGCCCGGATAGTCCGCGTAGGCATTGGCCCAGGTGTCGGTCAGCCTGCCGCTGGGATTTACCTGCCCGCTGAGGACATCTGCCAGTGCGTTGCCGCCCTCCATGCCCGCCTGCGACAGATACACCACCGCCGCTATTCCCAATTCCTCCACAAAGGAAAGGTCGATGATCCCTCCCGTGTTCAAAATGGCGATGGTCTTGTCATACAGGGATGCAATGTCTTTCAGTTCCCGGTATTCCGTGTCGGACAGATAATAGTCTCCCTTCTTCACATAGCGGTCAGCGCCTTCCCCGGAGATCCTGCTGATCACATAGACTGCCGTGTCCGTATCCCCGCTGTCCTCGGCCGTGATCGCCTTTCCGCTTGGAGCTGCCATGGGATTTGCCGCATGCGCCTTGTATAAAGCGTCGAAATCTTCCCGTCCGCCCGCGATCCGGTAAATGGACGCTTCCCATTCATCCCGCGCTTCTTGATAGCGTCTGTCATAATCCGCCAGCCAGTCGTCCGTGGTGATAACAAATCCGCTGTTGCGAAGCCCCTCATCAATACTCACATTACTCCGGTTGTTGACGCTGCCCGATCCCGTCCCGCCTTTAACTGTGTATCTGGCGCCAAAGCCATACAGCGCGATCCTGGCACCGGCCTGCAGCGGCAGTACTCCGTCATTTTCCAAAAGCACGATTCCTTCCGCCGCCGCCCGCCTGGCGATCTTGCGATGTTCCCGCTCCCTGTCGCTTTCTTCCGCAGACAATGTCCCCGGGTAGTTTCTTTCACGCAGCTTCATTTCTTTCGTCCTCCTTCTGATTTATGTTAATTCTTTTTCTGTTTGTATCTGTGTCGCCTGTTCACTGAGGGTATGATAAAAAGATATCCCTTATAATCTGCAATTACAAGGGATTGTGACAAATTATGCTTTTCCAAACTGGCTCTCGACTTTACGATAAACACTTAAAAATGACTCTGATGCATTCATTGCAATTCTTCTTATTATCCACATAGTGAACATGGCATGCGATCTTCTTATTGCTCTCGAGCATTCTCTTCACACCTTCACTGTAATATCTGGGTACATAACCGAGAAGATGGCCCGATACATCCAAAATCCGTACGGCATTCTCATCATACTGGTTTCCCGGCTCTCTCTTTAGAATAACCTCATCCCCTCTGGTAACCGTAAGTGATTTCTCACAATTTTCACCATCACAGCCCAGATAATGCCTGACACCGGCAATAAAGAATTTTCTTTCTACATTTTCATCTAAATTCATGATTGGATCAATAAACTCGAAATTATCAATCGGAAGTCTGGCTCCGCTTCTCTTTAAAAGCAGATATTCATCATATTGTTCTAAATCATATTTCTTTAAAATATCCTGAATATCTTTTCTTCTCTTATCCGGTAACCGACTCGCAAAAACCGGGAAAAGTTTTCGATCCGTATATACCTTTTGAACATCAGGAAAACAAAGCAAAGGTGTAAAACCGTCATTCAGCGCAGCCTGAACCTCCTTGGCATATCGAAATTCATATTGTCCGTTTTTTACCAGCTGCCCCACGATATACTGCGTTCTTGACTGCTCTGATTTCCAAATTAAATACAAATAGTCCTTTCCACTTGCAATACACTCCGAAACATGATCGGTAGTCTCTACGTCCTTTTTATATTTGAACAGGCCTGTTTGCTCCGTATCAGGGTTTATTAACCACAGCTTTTCACTTCGTCCACTTCCTTCGGATGCCCCCTCATACTCCTTCCAATTCGAAAAATCTTTCATCTGCTTTTGTTCCTCTTCATTTGATACAAACAATACTTCTGTTAATATTATCACAGATCATCATACTTGTTATGGTCCAACGAGATCGTCACTAATAAACTCTACGTTTCCATCTGCCATACTCTTAAAGGTACAAAAATGTTGTCTGCCATCAAATTCGAGCAAATCTTCAACTGCTTTTCTTATATATGGGTCAGTTATTTTTTCTTTTGCTTCATTTGGAGCAAACCAGGCCACCTCAATACTTTCATCTGAAACAGCTTCCTTTCCTCCCATATATTTACAGATAAAGGTCAAATTGACAGTTGTTGGTAAGACCATTCCTTCAAGAGGACCGTATCCGGGCTTTGATGACAATCTCTGATAAATACCTGCAAGTTTCTCTGCTTCTGCAATCACACCGCTTTCTTCAGAAATTTCCCGTTTTAATCCATCTAATACGGACTCACCCTGCTCCACTACACCTCCTGGTAATTCCCATCCTCTATTTTTAGATTTTATCAGTAAAACCTTATCATCTTTATACACTAACCCGGCAGCCGATACAAAATGTACTTGAAGCTGCCTCGTTTCCAACCATTTATCCATTATCTTTCCTCCCGGAAATTCCGAATTGTCGGTTCATTTATCGGTTCAAAGTATAGCAAATTTCCTTTTCAGTTGATGCAAACAATACTTCTGTTATTATCGCAGATTAACAGTCCGATATATGACTCTTTATGAAAGAAATATCTCCTTATTGGTCAGAACCCTTCTTCCTGCCGCTGCCTGCGCATCTTTCGCCTTTTTATCCCCGCTTCCCACTCTGCCTTTTCGGCCTCTGTCTCAACGATCAGCCTCGGCACTTCCACCGGCTTGCCGTCATCGTCAATCGCCACCAGCGTTAAGTAGGCTCTGTTTATGGGCTTCCTGATCCCGTCGATGCTTTCTATATAAGTGTCCACACGCACCTCCATCGACGTCCTGCCCACATAAGTTACCCGCCCGATCAATACGATCAGATCTTTCAGATACGCTCCCCGGATAAACTTCAGATTATCTACGGAGGCCGTTATCACATCCCGCTGCGCATACCGGATTCCTATCAGACCGGCCAGCTCGTCGATCCATTCCATCAATTTTCCGCCGAACAATCTTCCCGCACCGTTTAAGTATTCCGGACGCACCTGATAGATCTGTTCCATTCTGGACTCCGCCACTGTCTTTTCCATGTGAATCTCAATCCCTTTCCCTTACAACAAAGTGGTCTACATCTGTTCTATACATTGTACTTTATATTCAGATTTTATTCAATTTTAAACGAATCACGAAAGCATGACACAGCCTGTTAATGAAAACAGCGGGTTTTATTTCCCTGGCAAGGTGCGCAAGGCGCATTACAAGATCAGCAGATCCTTCTCATACAGCACCCTTATCCCAAGTGTCTTCTGCATCTCGCCAAACCGGATCACCACCAGTTCCCCCTGTACTTCCTCAACCACGCCTTCCCCAAACTTCCTGTGACGGATAATCAGCCCTTCCCCGATCTGCGCCGCATAGTTCTCATATGCTTCTCGGTCAAAAGGCCTTTCTACTGCGGCATTCCCTCTTTCCTGCGCCAAAGTCCTGCGCATTTTTTGTACCGCTTTCTTCTTCCTGCCCACAAGTTCCTCGCACAGACTGGACTTCTGATCCAGTCTGAACACCGACAGCCTGTCCTTTGCCCGGGTCACGCCTACATAGAACAGGCGGCGTTCTTCTTCGTAAATCTCCCGCTCTTTTTCATCCATGAATTTGGCATTCGCGGGTACACTTTCGGGAAATATGCCGTCGATCACATCCAGCAGATAGACATTGTCATACTCCAGCCCTTTGCTGGAATGGATCGTAGATAAAATGACAGGCTGTATATCCTGCGTGCCGTTTCTGTACACGACGGAAGCCTCTTCCTGTCTCTCTTCCCTTCTCTCTTCCCTTCTCTCTTCCTGTCCGCCTTTCATTCTCCCTTCCATGATCGCCCGCAGCTCATCCAGTCTCTCCACAAACCGCCCCGGAGAGTTTTCGCCCTGTCCGATCATTTTCAGGATAAACACCTTGCTGTCTCCAATTTCCATGCGCTCGAGATAATCCCCGTATCCCATATTGTAAACGATTCTGGCGATCGCCCTGTCCGCCCGCTCCGTCAAAAGACATTTCAGGTGCATCCGGATCAGCCGGCAGCTTTGGACTGTCCGGTCCGGCAGTTGTCCGCCCCGCAGGGCAATCTCCATAATATCCCTGTCTTCTCTCTCGCTGATCTCACAGATCCGCAGCGCATCCTGTTTCTTGATATAGGTAGCGATCTTATAATAAATCTGCAGAAAGACCGCCGTATCCCGCGGGTTCATGGCAAAAGCGATAATATTGCGAATATCCGTTACAACCCGATGTGTGAAAAAAGTCATCTCCGCATTGCGCAGCCTGTAAGGTATCCCCTTCCGCTCCAGCTGATCCACAAGGGGCAGTACATTCTCATGATTCCGGTACAGCACCGCCGTCTGTACCTGGCATCTCTCCGCCATCCTGACCAGATAATCGTACTGTGCCTTTCTATCGTTCAATGGAATCTGCTCAATCTCCTCACCGGCAGCTCTGGCCGCTTTCATATGTTTCTCGTGGCGCAGAGTGTTTTTTTGAATAAAACGGTCCGCCGCCTCCACGATCTGCACACAGGAGCGGAAGTTTTCCTCCATAAGCAGTACCCTGGCCCCTGGATGATCCTTTTCAAATGATAAAAGCGCTTCCGGATAAGCCGCTCGGAAGCCGTATATGCTCTGATCCTCGTCTCCCACCATAAACAGGTTGTCCCGCCGGCCGGCAAGCAGTCTGATGATCTCATGCTGGATCTTCGAGGTATCCTGCGCCTCATCCACGCAGATATACCGGTATTGATCCTGAAAACACTGCAGCGTCTCCGGACTTTTTCTTAAAATATTATAAGCATATATCATCTGGTCGTCATAGTCCATCAAATTGCCGCCATGCAGCATTTCATGATAAGCCTTATAAATCTCTGAAATTCTGACATCCGCTTCCTCATCCAGCTGCCTGATTTCATCTTCTGTCAGCATCCTGTTCTTAATATAGGTAATCATGCTGCGAATGCCTTTCAGATCGCTTTCCGTGGCATAGTCGCCCTGCGTCCTGCGGAAAATATCCGAGAGCATTCCGTTGATCCTGTCATTCTCCGTCACCAGGGTAAACGGCGTCTTCCCGATCCGGTTCCCATAATATTGGATCACCTTGGCACAGATCCCATTTATGGTCCGAAACTCCAGACGACTGCCGCATCCGTCTCCAAAATAAAAACGGAACCGATTTTCCATATCGCGGGCGGCGGCGATCGTATACGTCAGCGTCAGAATATTCTCAGGAGCGATCCCGGCACAATAAACCATATAGCCGAGCCTCGTTACCAGCACGGTTGTCTTGCCGCTTCCGGGAACCGCCAGCAGAAGAATCGGCCCGTCTATGGAGCGGACCGATTCTGACTGCTGTTCGTTGAGCTGAATATGAAATTGACTGCAGAATTCTTCGTATGTCATCTTTACCTCTATTCCAAAGCGCTTTGCGCTGAGGCCGTGAGCAGAATTTAGGAGTTTTCCGAAGGAATACTCCGATTCTGCTCTGCGATCAACAGTGATTTCTTCTTATGGATTTTCGGTCATTTGACCATTACCCTGCACCGCTTCTTATAGCAGGCAATAGCATATTTCCATGTACATTGTACTTGATATCCGGACTTTATTCAATTTCATTTCATCACATTTACTTATCCCCTGCAAAAAAATCCGTTACTATTCTCAGCCGCTCATAGTAACGATTCGGGGCGATATTCAGAATTTTACTTCGCAAAAATCGCCCCTCACTCCTGAATCATGTTCTCACGGAATGCTCAGTTCAGCGCATTCCTGACCCGTGAATAGCAATAAAAATCCTGTCTTCATGATTCCCTGCCTGTGGCGGATCCAGCGGCATGACAAAAGCGGCCCGGACACCACGTCCAGACCGCTATGGCACAACGCCTAAATATGATTCGCGACCTCAAATGCATCCCAGATCGCATACATAATATTGCTCACCTTCTTTGCATCCCCCAGCAGATAAATCTCCGGCACCTTAAACTCCAGCTCGTGATACAGGCTGTCCTCTTCCTTGTAGCCGACGGACAGAATCACGCTGTCGCAGACAATATCCTTCCCGCCGTCCGCACACTCCACGCTGAGCACGCCGTCATGATACCCTGTGGCCTTCGCCCCGGTCACCACTTCGATTCCGTTGTAAGGGATCAGCTCTTCCAGCATATCCTTGTTCGCATGGCACAGCGGTCCGTTCACCGCCAGAATCTTGTCAAGCGCCTCCACGATCGTGACTTTCCGACCGCGCTGTGCCAGCCAAAGAGCCGTCTCACAGCCCACCAGACCGCCGCCGATCACCACGGTGCGCTCCCCGCAATCCTTCTGCCCCAGCAGCACTTCCGCCGCCGTGAAGGTATGCGCGTCGTCCCCCAGAGAAAAGACCTTCGGCGTAGAAC
Organism: uncultured Lachnospiraceae bacterium; assembly: GCA_910578115.1. GTDB lineage: Bacteria > Bacillota > Clostridia > Lachnospirales > Lachnospiraceae > UBA3282. The sequence goes on from CAJTPO010000009.1 coordinate 92,215, forward strand.
CGGTGGCCACGATCACCGTATCGTATCCGCCGTCCAGCGCCTCCTTCGCCGTCACCTCATGGTTCAGCTGTACCGGTACGTTCAGCTTCTGCAGCTGTACCGCATACCATTTCGCCAGCGCGATATCGTCTTCCTTGAACTCCGGCGCGCCGCCCGGTAACAGATTACCGCCCAGCTGCGCGCCCTTCTCGAAAAGCGCCGGCTTATGGCCTCGCAGCGCCAGCACCCTTGCCGCCTCGCAGCCGGCAACGCCGCCGCCCACGATCATAACCTTTTTCGCCTTAAGGATCGGCTCATAGGCCGTCACCCGCTCTCTTGCCGCCTGCGGGTTGACCGCACAGTTGATCATGGAATACTCCTGGATCCTGCCCATACAGCCTTCATGGCAGGAAATGCAGGGCCTGATCTCGTCCCGCCTGCCGGCACGCAGCTTATTCACATAATCCGGTTCCGCCAGCAGCGGCCGTCCCAGGCTGATGATATCACAGTCCCCGTTTTCCAGAGAGGCAAGCGCCATATCCGGGTCGTCCATGCGTCCCGCACACAGCACGGGCACGTCCACCACTTCCTTCACCATCTTACAGTAAGTCCGGAAAAGCCCCTTCTCCTGATACATCGGCGGATGGTTCCACCACCATGCGTCGTAAGTGCCAACGTCCGTATCCAACGCGTCATAGCCGTAGAAAGCCAAAAGCTTCGCCGCCTCTAAGCCCTCCTCGATATCACGGCCCTTTTCCTCGAACTCTTCTCCCGGCAGAGCGCCCACCCGCCAGTCCTTGATCATGCTCTTTACGCTGAAACGAAGCGCCACCGGGAAATCCTGTCCGCAGCGGAACTTGATCTCCTCCACCACTTCTCTCGCAAACCGCAGCCTGTTCTCCAGTGAACCGCCGTACTCGTCCGTGCGCAGATTGAACATGGAGATGGCGAACTGATCCAGCAGATACCCCTCGTGAACCGCATGAATCTCCACGCCGTCAAAGCCTGCGCGCTTCGCATTGTAAGCCCCGTCACCGAAAGACTTCACGATACTGTGAATCTCCTCCACCGTCAGCGCCCGGCAGGTCTTGTCAAGCCACCTGTGCGGAATCTCCGAAGGTGCCACCGGCGGAAATTCCCCCAGATTCGTGGGAATCGTCACACGCCCGAAGCCGCCCGACATCATCAGGAAGATCTTACTGCCGTAGGCATGCACCCGCTCCGTCATCTCCCGTCCCGTGCGGATAAAGTGCACCGGATTGTAGGTGGAATTGGGGCAGTTCGGCATACTCGGCTTCTCCACCTTACAGTCGGAAAAAGTAACCCCGGTGATGATCAGGCCGGTGCCTCCCTTTGCCCGCTCCACATAGTAATCAATGCCCCGCTGGTTGAAGCCGCCCTCCGAATCCGAAAGCCCCAGCGGCCCCATAGGCGCCATGGCAAAGCGGTTCTTGATGGTAAGCGAACCGATCTTCACCGGTGTAAAAAGTTTCTCATACATGCTGTAACCCTCCTGTTCGTAATATTTTCAACCCTTATGCGTTGTCACTGCCTTTGCAGTAAATGCAAAGACCCGGGCTGAACTGTTACATATTTTTTACTATAAGAAAATATTACCACCGTCCGGCCCGGTCCACTATCAACGAAACCATATCACCTGCCAACAATCCTTTTATACGATGCCCTGCACCAGCTCCAAAATTCCTTTCTCTTCCTTCCTCTCTTCCCGCACAACAATGGAAATCTTCCACGGCAGCGAATCCGAAAGCCCGATCATCCGCAGGCCGTCCTGTTTGATCTCATCCCGGTGAATATCGACCACGATCCCCAGCCCGATCTTTTCCTTGCAGAAACGATAGATCAGCTGTCCCTCCATGGTCTTTACTACAATATCTGGAGCAAACCCGAAATCCCGGCACCGCTCCACCAGACTGTGATAGCAGGAGAATTTTTCATTCAGTGAGATCAACGGCTCCCCCTGCAGGTCCTGCACGGACAGACTCTCCCGCCCGTAAAGCGGATGCCCCTCGTAGACCAGCACGGACAGCTGAATGCGAAACAACTCCTTCACCCACAGTTCCCGGCTGCCCACCTGCCCGATCACGAAACCGACATCCAGCTCTCTTTTCAGCACCTTATCCAGCACATCCTGATTTGAAGCTTCCTCCCACTGAATCGTCATCGCCGGACAACGCTTCTTATACGCTTCCAGCTTCTGCAGCGGAAACACGTTCAACACCCCACAGGAAAACCCGATTTCCATCCTGCTGCCCCGGTTCCGAAACCGCCGGATCCCGGTCTCCAGCGCATCCATCTCCTGCAGCAGCGTGCGGCTGTTCTCATACAGATAAACGCCGCTGTCCGTGGGCAGCATCCCGCCCGGCGTGCGCGTAAACAATTCCGTGTCCAGATCCGTCTCCAGATTATGGATCACCCTGCTCAATCCCTGCGGTGTGATAAAAAGCTGCTTCGCCGCCTTATTGACGCTCTTTTCCTCGTATACCCGTAAAAATGCTCTCAGATCCTTTGTGTCCATTCTCCCCACACCTATTTCATGTGTTTCATTGCCTGATATTTTCGCACCAGACTGTCCCTCGGCTCGATCTTCTTCCCAATCCCATATTCATATACTGTCGTCCAAAGCTCATCCGCTTCCATCCACTCTACCACCTGCAGCGCACAAAACAACGTGATCTCCTCATTCCTGTGCCTGGAATTCTGGAAGAAAAACTCTATCCCGGAAGCCGGTTCCGCCAGTTCGATCGCCGTCATCAGAACCATCTCACATAAGCAGTTGATCTCATCCTCCAGCTGGTATGTGCTGTCATACTTTTTCAGTCCGCCCAGTTTCTCTTTTCTCTCATCGATCAGCCTCCCCGCCTCTTCAATCGCCATATACTTTACGTCGCTGGTCTTCAACTCATCCAGCAGTACGTTTAACTGATAAATTTGCAGGGCCTCTCTGCTCAATCCCCCACTTACCGCATCATTCAACAGTATCGCTATCTTCTCCCGGGAATACCCGTTGCAGAACCATTTCTTCACCACCAGTCGAAACAGCTTCGGCTGTTCCCAGCCCACAGAGCGGAACGCGTCATCCGTAGAAAAAAGATAATAATTGCATGCAGTACACAGCATACGATATAAGTCAGACAACAGCCTCGCCGATTTATCACAATTCTCATCCTCCGCCGGGATCTTCTCCAACGCCTTAATATAATTCTTAACCAAAAACCGCCATTTGGGTCTCTGATTCTTGGGAATCACCCGATTCGGCGCAAAATAATTCTGGGCATAGGCATTCTCCAAAAATACCGGAATCTCCTGCTCCAGTTTCTCGAAACTTATCGTATCTTTCTTCGCCACACTCCTGGCATCTTCCCCTGCCAAAACGCCCTGAATGACCAGGTCTATCTCCTCTTTCTGGCCTTTTGTAAATTTTTTATAGCTTTCCGCAAAAGCTTTTTCCAGCAGCTCTCTGTCCGCCGCTTTTATCAGCTCCCTGAATTCCTGTATCTTCATAGGCACGCCCTCCCAAACTGACTATTATCTGCCGCCGTTTCTTTTGTTCCTGTTTCCTGCAGTCGTTCTCTCTATCCTGAAACCGACAGGTTTGGTTTATTGTATCATGAACACTTCAACACAACAACACGGAATCTTTTACCTGCAGAATCATAAATCAAGCTCCGTTAACAATAATCCTATGTTATAATTTCTAAGGAAAGTATCAGATTCAGAACAAACAGAAAGGTATCGTGAAAAATTTGAATGACCAATTCATCCGACAGATCATCATAGACTGGAACAAAATAGAAACCCACAGCTATCTGAGAAAGATCCCGGCCCTCTGCAGACTGGACAGACTGGAATTCACGCGGCCTGTCACCTTTTTCGTAGGGGAGAACGGCAGCGGAAAATCCACGCTGCTGGAAGCGATTGCCGTCGCCTATGGTTTTAACCCCGAAGGCGGCACGAGAAACTATAATTTCTCCACCTATGACTCCCACTCCGGCCTCCATGAAGCCATCACCATAGCCAAAGGCTACCGTCGGGCGCGGGGCGGTTATTTCCTGCGGGCGGAAAGCTTCTATAATGTGGCCACCAAAGAAGAAGATTATGCCGACGCAGACCACCCTTCCGAGCATTATCACGAGAAATCCCACGGCGAGAGCTTCCTTGCCCTTGCCCAGAAGAGGCTCAATCCCGACGGCGTCTATATCTTCGACGAGCCGGAAGCAGCCCTCTCGCCGCAGCGCCAGCTGACACTGCTGATGGAGATCTGCAACTGTGCCAGAAGCGGCTCCCAGTTCATCATCGTCAGCCATTCCCCGATCCTGTTAAGTATCCCTGGAGCCGAGATCCTGACTTTCGACGACGGGACGGTGCATCCCTGCACCTATGAGGAGACGGACAGCTACCAGATTACAAAGATGTTTATTGACAACCGGGAACAGATTCTGCAGCGGCTGATCAACGAGTGAAGCGCTTACAGATCAGCTTCCGTCTTTTTCATATAGCAGATATAAGCCTGGGCCG
>CAJTPO010000009.1:96754-120785 GCA_910578115.1 uncultured Lachnospiraceae bacterium
AAAACGATAGTTTTGCAGCGGCCCACGTCAATTCAATAGCTTCTACTGGATATTCAACTTCGCAAACAGATCTCCCAGACTGGTTCCCAGGCTCTCACTGTTTCCGTATTGCTTCACGTCAACCTTCTCTTCTTCATCTACCTGCATTTCCTCCAGCGCTTTCATGCTCAGTGAGATCTTGCCATTGTTCGTATTCAGAACCTTGACTTTAACCTTATCACCGACCTTAAGCACCTCGGAGGGTTTCTTGATCCTTCTCTGGCTGATCTGCGAAATGTGTACCAGACCGCTCAGTCCGTCTTTTAAGTCTACAAATGCGCCGTACGGCTGCAGGCTCTCTACCGTTCCCTCAAACACCGTTCCGGGAACGATCATCGCTATCTTGTGGTCATGCTCCTCTCTGGCCTGCTCCCGCAGGATCTCTCTTGCCGACATCACCAGTTTCTCTTTCTCCCGATCCACCGTGATGACCCTGACCTCCAGCGTTTTTCCCTTATATTCCTCGAGATTCTCCACATAAGAAAGTGCCAGATGGGAGGCCGGTATGAAGCCTCTGATCCCTTCCAGATAAGCAACCACACCCGCATTTACAACATCATTTACCTTGACAGCAATGGTCTTCTTCTCTTCCAGATAACCAGTAAGCACGTCCCAGGCAAGCACCGAGTTGGCTTCCTTCCTGGAAAGCAGGATATTGCCCTGTCCGTCATCCATCTTCACCACCGAAGCCTCAATGACATCTCCCTCATGCACGTCCGTCATCACGGAAAAAGCAGGATCGTTACTCATATCGGCAGCCTTAATGATCCCCTGCGTGTAATACTTAAGATCCAACGTCACTTCTTCCTCATTCACACCGATCACAGTGCCCTTGATCACATCCCCCTCCTGAATGGTACGGAAAGATGCCTCCAGCTCTTTTTCATAGTCCTTCATTGTCTCTTCCATAATTTCTGTCCCCCATACTTCTTATTTTATTCCTGTCAAGCGCCTATAAAACTGCCAAAAGCACGTACGACTCACTCAGTATATCATATTTTCAAGATGCAGACTATAAAATCATTCTTAATTCGTATCCATAACACCTTAATTCTTACAGCAGTTCCCTCGCCTTCTGCATCCGCTCCGCGATCGGCACATGAAACGGGCATCTGCCCTCACAGGTCTTGCAGCCGATACAATCCGACGCGTTCGCCTCAAGCTGCGCATAATGTGCCCGGACCGTTCCCGGCACCTCCTCCTGCATCGCGGCCAGATCATACAGTTTATTGACCATGGCAATGTCGATCTTTGCCGGACACGGCGCACAATGCCCGCAGTATGTACACTGTCCCGTGGAAAAGGCGTGGCGCGGGGCCGATGCCAGAACGCTGGCGTAGTCCTTCTCCGCCTCCGACGCCGTCTCGTAAGCTGTCGCCTCATACACATGCTGCGGTGTGTCATAGCCCACCATTACCGACGAAACCGCAGGTCTTGTCAGGGAATAGTGCAGGCATTGCACCGGCGTCAGGGCAACTCCGAAAGGCGATCTGTGCGCATCAAACAGACGGCCGCCGGCATACCCCTTCATCACGGTGATGCCCACGCCATTATGTTCACACAGCTTATACAATTCCTCACGCTCCGGCGCGATACCGCCCAGATGTTCGTCAAAGCTCTCCACAAAATAATCGTCTATGTTCGTGATCGGCGGCAGCATATCAAAAGCCGGATTAACGCTGAATAAGATCATCTCGATCTCGCCCTGGCAGGCCGCCAGCTTCGCCGTCTCCGGATTGTGGGTGCTCATACCGATATGCCGGATCACGCCGTCTCTTTTCAACTGCCGCACATACTCCATGAATTCCCCGCCGATAACCCTGTCGAATTCCTCCGCCGTATCAATAAAATGGATCATCCCCAGATCTATGTAATCCGTCTGCAGTCTCGTCAGCAGATCCTCAAAAGCAGGCTTTACTTTCGTCAGATCCCTCGTCCTCACATACTGCCCGTTCTCCCAGGTGGAACCGATATGACCCTGGATGATCCATTTCTCCCGCCGTCCTTTGATGGCCAGACCGATATTCGAGCGGACATTGGGTTCTGACATCCAGCAATCCAGAATGTTGATCCCTTCCTTTTCACAGGTCTCGATGACCTCCCTTACTTCCTCCGTGTTGTGGCGCTCCAGCCACTCCCCGCCCAGGCCGATCTCGCTGACCATCAGGCTGGTCTTTCCAAGTTCTCTATACCTCATATGCCCTTCTCCTTTCCGCGGCAGTGGTTGCCCTGCCGTTTACTTCCTTTTCACCAAAAATACAGTTCTTCCCGCAGTATGCCGCCTGTCCGCTTCTATCCGCAGACTACTCGGCAGCGCTTTTTATAACATGCAATCCCATAACGGTAAATAGTCTTCATACCGTCCCTGATAAGGATTTCTTCATATTTTCTGTCCCTGATCTGCCGCAAAGCCACCTGACAGCTTTCTTCGAATGCCGCATCCTCCGCGTATTTTAATTCTATCATGATGCCTGTTTCCAGATTGTCAATTTCCACGGCGATATCACAGTATCCTTCTCCCGCCTCTGCGTTCGACATGACATTCCAATGGTCCATATTTCCAAAAAGCCCCAGCAGAATACCGTAATAAAAATGCTCCTTCCGCTCTTTTCTCACACTTGTGTCGTGAATGCTGATCGTTTTTCTCAGGTAAGCCGTAAAACCCTCTTCAATCGCCGAGACATCATTCTGTTCAAAAGCCCTGCAGAAGCTGTCCAGCCGCCCGGTGTCTCTTTTCGTCTCCTGTCGAAACCATTCCTGTATCTGTTCTACAAAGATCCAACATATTTCCCTGTTCGGAATGACAAGCACCGTCAGGCCATCCTCCTGTACACCGCGCTTTGTCAAATAACCTGTCGTGAACAAAATACTCCACAGATTATCAAAATCAGCATCCAGATCCCTGTAAGTCAATTCCTCCCGAATCTTCTTCCTGATACTGCCGCCCGCGATCAGTTCCTCAATTTCCTGCCGGCCGGCTGTATTTGCTTTACTGATAAATCTCCTTACGATATCATTTCCGCTCGTATTCACCCAATAATTCTGCGGTCTTTGCACACTCCCGTCACGCAGGGCCCCACAGTAGTTGATCACATCCCAAGGACAATAGACGCCTGCATTGCCAAACCGATAGCCGTCATACCACTCCCGCACGGCATCATACTGCGCGTCAAAGCCATAGCAGGCGAGCAATGCTCTGACTTCAGCCTCCGTAAATCCAAAATGTTCGCTGTACCGCACATCTTTGACAGTATATACATTAAAATTGTTCAATCCGGTAAAAATACTTTCTTTTGACACCCCGAGACACCCCGTCAGTACTGCAAAATACAGGCTGTCGTTGGTTTTCAAGACCCGTCCGAAAAAAGTCCTGATCAGATTCGTCATGGCATCATAATACCCGGACTGATACGCCTTATCAAGCGGCACATCATACTCGTCAATCAAAATAATTACCTTCTGTTCATAATGCTTATGCAAAAGCTGCGAAAGCGTCAGCAGACTGTCCAGCAGAAACTCGTCCGCCATTGTAAAAATACCCTCTTCGTTTACACGCACCAGTGCCTGGTACTGTTGGCGTTCAATCTCTGTCAGCTTTTTGCTCCGCAGCAGAAATTGAAATCGCAGGGCCTCTTTTCCAATGATCCTGCGCAGCATTCTTTTTGCTTCCTCACAGGTACTTCCTGTCACTTCCTTCAAGCTGACAGAGATCACAGGATATTTCCCCATATGCCTGTCACACAGTTCTTTTTCTTTCGCGATCTCAAGCCCTGCAAAAAGCTCCTCATCACAGCCGAACTCAAAAAAGTATCTCAGCATGTCCATATTTAAAGTCTTACCAAACCGCCTGGGCCGTGTAAAGAGTCTCACCTTCCCCCAGTTCTCTAAAAGTGTTTTGATAAATCCTGTCTTATCCACATAGTAGAATCCCATTTTGCGCATTTCCTGAAAGCTCTCAACGCCGATCGGAAGATCCCTTTTCCTTGTCATGCTGTCTCCCTTTCTTTGAAAATTGAATTATCAATATGAGTGGGCCATTAGTGACAGTATAGCATATATCAATACTGCTTGAAACACATAAAGCTATTCCGATCCAGTCAAATCTACAGGTTCGTTTTTCGGCAAATGCAATGTCCCTCTGCTCCCCCAATATGACACCTTTCGTCACATCCCGACATATAATATCAATATATCAGTAAACCCACCTGCGAGACCCAATCCAATTTTCGCAGGCGGCCAGTCGTGGGAGCGCTGTCGTTACAGTTCACAGCCTGACCGGCCTCCAACTGTAACGCACTGTCATCTTAGCCTTCCCACACCGATAAAGGAGCAGAAATGGCGAAAGAAGCAGAATGGAACAATCATTTCAACATCGGTATTGATTCCATCGACAATGCACACCGGAAACTTTTTTCGATCGTCCGCAGACTGATCCATGTAAGCAAAGATGAAAACAACGGACAATGGGCATGTGCCGAAGGCATCAAATACTTTAAAACCTATGCCATAGAGCATTTTACCGACGAAGAAACCTATATGAAGTCAATCAACTACGAGGGATATGAAATACACAAGCGCCTGCATGACGGTATGCGGTATAAGACACTGCCCGCTCTTGAAAAGGATCTGTTGGAATCAGACTATTCGCAGGAATCCATCCAGCATTTTCTCGGCATCTGCCTTGGATGGCTGACTGCTCACATCATGATCGAGGATCGCGCCATCACAGGCAAAATTTCAAATAGATGGAAAAAGGATAACACCGGAGAAGCCATGACTGCTCTGGAAGATGCACTGACGCTTGCCATACGGGAAATCTTCCGGTTACAGCCGGAAATCGTCAGCGAGCATTACAGCGGAGAAGATTTCGGCAACTGCATGATCGACCGGCTGACTTACCGCTCCAAAGAAGGAAACCATGTCCAGATCTTTCTCGTTCTTGAAGAAAGCCTGGTGCTGCGTGCCGTGAGCTCCATGCTTGGCATGCCGTTAAAAAAGGTAGATCGGATGGTTGAAAATACCGTCAGACAGCTTTCCATGCATATCGCAGACCAGGTCGGCGAACACTGTCATCTGTCTTTTTACTACGAATTGGAGAGCAATCACCTGATGACGGCGGAACAGTTCCGACAGATCTTTTATGCACAGTATTTTGACTACAGTCTGCTGTTCAACACCGGAACGGGCTATTTTGCATTCTGCATCAAGCTGGAATGAAGTCAAATATCCATGCAGGCATGGCTGCCTGGCTCGTTGCTTCGCGGGAATAAAAAAACAGGAGCTGGCTCAATGCCGGCTCCATCACATATAACATCTTATTCATGATTACACTTCTTATTGCGCTTTCTATCACGCTTTCTGCCTCTGTTTCTTAAACTCAAGACGTCGCGCCACCCGCCGTGCTTTGCTTACTGCCTGCTTTTCTCAGTACGCTCTCGATCCTCTCATGAAGATCTTCTACGTTAAAAGGCTTGAGGATATAATTATCCGCCCCCAGCATAAAGCTCTCCAGAACCGTATGCTTATCATTCTGGGATGTGAGCATGATCACAGGAATATTCTGGCAGTCTTCCATTTCACGGATCTCACGCAGCGTCTCCACGCCGTCTTTCGATGCCATCCGTACATCCAGCAGGATCAGGTCCGGTTTGTTCTTTTTCAAATACTGCAGGGCACGCACCCCCGAATTTAAAGGTGTCACCTCATATTTCTCCTTCAAAGCCTGTTCGATCGTCGCCAGACTGATACTGTTATCATCCACTGCCAGTATTCTATACTTAAATGTCATCTGTTCTTTCCCCCTATCCTATCTTTTCTAATAATTCACGCAACATCTGTTCCGCCGCCTCATCTTCATATAACTGGAGCTGCTCTTTGACTTTCTCGAGCGTTTCCTCCGTCTCGGCCTCCAGCTGATATGCCAGGATCTCTTCTATCTTATGCGCACACTCCCTGGCCTGAAAATCTTCCAGACTGCTCAGGGCTGTCTCGATCTCCTGCCGCAGCTCTTTGCTGCCGATCTCCTGCTTCTCAACCGCCGCACTCTCCTGCTTCCGATTCTCCTGCAGATATGCCTCGATATGCGCAAGCTGTTCTTCATACTCTGCCAGAAGTTTCGTCACACGGCTGTCCACGAAGGCCAGATCCCCTCTGTTCACCGCTTTTTCCTGTTCCTTGGCTCTGCTGGAAAGCCGCATCGCGCCTACATTCGCGGAAGCGCTCTTTAAGGCGTGCACCTCAATACCGTAGCCTTCATAATCCTGGTCTTCCCAAAGCTCCTGCAGGACTTTCAGCTTGCGTTTCCCGTCCAGACAATACAGCTTTAACAGCTCATTATATTCTTCCAGACTGCCGGCATAATGCCCGGCCACCTCATCCGTATCAATGCCCTCGATCGTGATCTTCCGGAATATATCGTTATTGGACTGCAGGTTTTCAATCCACGATCCGCCCGCCATCCTTCTGTCTTCCGGAATCCATTTCAAAAGCATCTTATGCATAGCCCGTCTGTCAAGCGGTTTTGCCAGAAAATCCTGAAAACCGTTCGCAAGGAAGTTCTCCCGGACACCTTCCATGGCGTTGGCCGTCAATGCAATGATAAGCGGCAGTCTGCCGTTGTCGCCGCAGTCGTTGCGGATCCGCTGCACCGCCTCCATTCCGTCCATGACAGGCATCATATGATCCATGAAAATAAGATCGAACTGTATCCTGTGAACAAGCTCTATCGCTTCCATTCCACTTTCGGCCTCGGTGATCTCCAGCCCGTAGGTCTGCAGGAAGGATCTTGCGACTTTTCTGTTGATCAGATTGTCGTCCACCACCAGCACCTTATAATCTTTGGCCGTAAACGGCTCCAAAGGCTCCTCCGTCTTGATCTCCCGCTCCGGCACTTCCGACAAGGGTCTCTCGTCCGTGATCTTCTGTATGATCTCCACCGTAAATGTGGAACCCTTACCATACACGCTCTCTACGCTGACCGTACCCTGCATCAGTTCGGCCAGTCGCCTTGTAATGGAAAGGCCAAGCCCCGTTCCTTCCGCGCTCCTGTTCCGCTTCGAATCGAGCTGCTTGAAATTCTCAAAGATCCTCTCAAGGTCTTCTTTGCGGATCCCACAGCCGGTATCCTGCACCTTGAAGATCAGACGTTCCGTCCCTTTCTCTTCTCCCGGCCTGCCCGAAACGAAAATCTTAACCTGCCCTTCCTTGGTAAATTTCAACGCATTGTTCAGCAGGTTCACCAGAATCTGCTTGATCCTGCTCTCATCCCCCATATAGCAGCAGGGAATCGTCATATCGTACTCGCTCTCCACCATCAGTCCATGCTGTGAAGCCACGATATCCATCATATTCAGTACTTCTTTGACCAGCGACTTGACATGGTACTCCGCCGGGACCAGTTCCATTTTGCCCGCTTCTACCTTGGACAGATCCAGTATATCGTTGATCAGCGCCAACAAGTTATGGGCAGACGCCTTGATGTCACAGACATACTCGTATACCTTGCGTCCCTTGCTCTCCTCCATGATAATGTCGCTCAGTCCCACGATCGCGTTCATGGGCGTCCGGATCTCATGCGACATATTGGCCAGAAACGCACTCTTGGCTATATTCGCCTGCTCGGCCTGCTCCCGTACCCGTGTGATCTCTTCTATGTAGTTCTTCGTATCCGTCATATCAAGGATCAGGATGACATAGCCCTTTTTCTCCCCGAACCTGTCCCGGATCTCCTCCGCATGTCCGTGATAATATCTGTTGTTGCGGCAGAACTCTTCCTTCCCGTCCTCCTCCAGCAGCTCCCGCGGAAAATCACTCACCTCTTCGATATGTCTTCCGATGACACGGCTGCTCAGCTCCGGAAAAATACCTGCCGCCGCAGGGTTATAGCTGACGATTCGCTCATGAATGTCGATCGCAATGACGCCGTCGCTCATGCTGTCCAGCAGGCTGCCCGATGCCAGACTGCCGAAGTCGTAGACCTTCCTGCTCCAGATCAGGATCACCACACTCGCCAGGACAAATCCCAGCACAAACGGCGTGGGGTCGTACACAAAAGTCAGTTTCACCACATACAGGTACAGCACCACCACCGGCAGGAAAGAAAGGCCCAGTATCAGTTTATACTGCCTCTCCGCCGCATAGTCCGGCTTCTTGATACACACGCTGATCAGCGCATACATCGACAGGATATAAGGCAGGATCATTCCGCACAGCATGAAAAGCCAGTAGCCAGGCCCATACTCCAAGCCCAGATATCCATGCCCTTCCGGCGTATGCAGCCACTCGATCCGGCTGTAATAAAAAGTATGCTGATCACAGGTAAAAACAAGCCCCAGAATGAAGACGTCGATTATTTTCAGAATTTTTAAAATCTTAACAGGCGCTTTCTCATAGCAGTAGCTGAACATAAAATAGCAGTAGCTGATCGGAACCGCCAAAGATCCCATATACTGCATCTTCACCGCCACCATGGCGGCTTCTACCGTAGGTGCTGTCAACTCAAACAAATATCCGACGTTCTGTATCAAAGAGCCGAGCAGAAAATACTGCATCAGTTTCTGTTCCCGGGAGCCGTCCCCTTTCAACAGCAGAAACAATGCAACCCCGATCATGCCGATACTCAAAACGCCAAGTCCTAAAAATACGATACTCATAATTTTGCATCACCATAATAAATTATATTTGACCGGCCCGTAACTCCACCGGCCAGACCACGCTATTACCGCTTTTCTTCTATAAAAGCACACTTATATATATGATATCAGTTAACTCTTTATATGTCTACAGCAAAATTCTAATGTAACACGGAAGCCTTCTATCCCTCATAAATCCCAATGGACGTCCCCGCATCTTCGCATACCTGCCGCATTGCCTTATCTTCCCTGTCATTCCCTACAGCGATGGCCTCCTCCGGCCTGATTCCCAGCCAACCGCAGATTTCCCGAACTCCCGTCCCCTTATCCACATGCGCCGCGATGATTTCCAGACAATTTTTCTCCACGAAGATCCTATGAGTCCCGTTTGAAAGGATCTCTGCCGCCTTTTGGCACTCCTGCTCTTTCCAGACACCGTTATGTCTTTTTACAAGCGTGATCTTATAGGCCGTTTCCTTTGCCGTATCCACTTCCCGTTCCCTTTTTCTATAGATCCTGACGCCGGCACTGCACTGCGCCGCAAGTTCCGTCAGCCGGGGCAATTCTTTCAAATCTACCGGATGTATCACTTCCCTGCCCTCTACATCCTCAGGTTTCTCCCCTCTGCCGTCCGCCTTCCCGGCTTCCTCCATCGTCCTCATCCATACATAAGCACCGGACGCAAAGACAGCCCCCTGAAACAGATCCAGATCATCTCCCAGCCTCCGCCTGACTTCCTCTGCCGGCATGGAAGTAGCCAGAAACACCAGGCAATTCTCCCGCAGGGCAAGCAGCTTCCGGCGCGCGCTGTCCGACAGCCTTCCCCTGTGCTTCTCCGGCACCAGCGTACCGTCCAGATCCAGAAAGACCGCCCGATACGGTTTCGGAACCCTAAAGATCGGATACGCCCCGAAAAACTGCCGTCCCTCGAAATCGGCTCTGCCACCATAGGCCAGATAACAGGAACACCTCTTTTTGCCGCACAGAGAGTGAAAGATTTCCGTCGCCTCACTCTGATACCAATTCCCCTCTTTTATCCGGCCGATATTGCAGGTGCGAATCCGGCCGTCGGCCTCCACGAAACATCTGTCCCTGCACATGGCGGCGTCCGCAACCGGACTGCCGCACTCCAGTCCGAAAAAGGGATCCAGCTCCAGAAAATCCCTCTTCTCCTCCTCCGTATAGATGCGCCCCAGCCCGTCCATCTTATTGATCCACAGGTAAATCTCCGGGGAAAGCCGCTCCCGCAGTCTACCAAGCAGCGGAATATTCTGCGGCGCGCCCACTGCTCCCACGCACAGATTAACGCCGCTGTCGGCCAGCCTGTGACACTTGTCCACAAACGTCTCCATATCTGTCATTTCCGGGTGAAAAGTCGCCCAGATACAGAGCTTTCGCCGGGCTGCCCCGCAGATTCCCCGGCCTTTCTCCTCCCCGGTTTCCCTGCCGGTCTCCTTATCCCTTTCCTTGTTGATCTTCCTGCTGCTTTCCTTTCCGTTTTCCCTGTCAATATCCCCGCTGTACAGATCAAAGACCGCCAGACATTCTTCCACCGAAAAGCTCAGATTCGTCTGCAGCCCCACCCGTTCCAGACTGTCAAGCCCCGCCAGCCGCCCCAACCCTTCCCAATACCACCGGTGGATCGACGCCTCCCCGTAAGGCACTACAAAAACTGCGCCGATATCGAATTGTGCCGTCCTGTCCACAATACTCTCACAAAATCTCTCGAAACTCTGCCTGTCCTTTACCAGTTCCTGCTCCGACGCCCTGTGTTTGGAAAAGGGACAGTAGGAACAACGATAATTACAGCTTTTCAGGCTCCCCCTGTAACAGATTGTTTTCCTGCCCATTGATCCTCTCCCACTCCAGCATCTTCCTCCTGATGTCCGCCGAGATCAGCTGCGGCCCGATATAATCAGACAGCCCCAATCCTTCCTCCGTCAGGCCGAAAAAGCCTGAATCTTGATATCCCGAACCCCTCTGTCCCTTCTGCAACTCCGGATATCCTGCTGTCTTCCCGCTGCCCCAATGCCTCTGCTCTTCCTGACTTTCCTCCTTCTCTTCCAGCCACCCGGCCTCTATCCAATTCCTTAAGATCGGAAAGTCTTCCGTTATCTCGTTCCCAAAGATCTGTCGATACGCCTTCTTTGCAATACCGGGACGGATCAGCAGATGCTTGATCACATACCTTCGCCTGATTTCCTCATCGGAAAGCAGGATTCCATGCGTGACCGTCAGGAAATCTTCTCTCCCCAAATAGGCTTCTATCTCTTCAATCGCTCCCTGCCGCGTCGTCCGGTAGGGCGTACAGGTGTGAAGCCGCCCCAGATAGCTTCTGCCCCCGCAGCCCAGAGACAAAGCCCCGGTAAAGCCGCATTCCCGGACTTCCGTCAGCAACCCGTCAGCGCCTTCACTTCCCTTTCTCTTTACAAAACGCCTCATGGAAATCTGCGCATATCCGCGCTCCTTTAAAAAGGCCGCTCCCCGCTGATAAAGTCGGAACGCATGATCAGAATCCAACGTCGCTGCCTTCCCGTCTTTCTCCAGACGGACGCCATGCTTGATATACAGCGGATACAGAAAGATCTCATCCGGCAAAAAAGCCATTGCCCGCTCCAAAGATCCCGACAGGCTTTCCGCCGTCTGCCCCGGCAGCCCGTAGATAAAGTCGAAATTGACGCAGGCAAACTCCGCTTCCATCAAGATTTCCGCCGCTTCCTGTGCCCGCCGGCCGTCATGATATCTGCCAAGCCAGGAAAGCTCTCCCTCGTCAAAGCTCTGGATCCCCATACTGACCCTTGTAACACCCGATTCCTTCAACAGACGCACCTTTTCCCTGTCGGTCTGTTTCGGAGCAGTCTCTATAATGATCTGACAGTCTTTCCCCAGAGGCATATAAGTTCTGACATCCCGAAACACCCGTTCCAACTGCCGGACATCCAGAAGCAGCGGCGTACCGCCGCCTATGGTAAAATCTCCAAACACGGTATCACAGGGCAGAATTTCCCTGTACTGCTCCATCTGACGCGGCAGCACGTCCAGATACGCATCCCTCTGCGCCCCGCCGCAGCCTGCCACGGAGAACAAATTGCAGTATCCGCACTTGCTCTCACAAAAGGGCAGGTGAAGGTACAAACTGTGCCCCTCACCCGCCAGATTTCCCATATAGTCTATCAAATTTACGTTATCTAATGGTCTGTATGCCGTCTTATGCGGATAACTGTACATATACTGCACATATCTGTTCATGGAACACACCTCACCGAAAATATCCCTATGGTATCAACAATACTCCGATCAGTCAATTACACCGGAACACAGCGCCTGACATGGTGTAATTGTCCTGAGGACCGTTGGAAAACGCCAACACCCCTTTTTACAGGAAAAAATGCTTGTAGGGCACGGTACTGACCACCGGGTGATTCACGCCGTGGAACACATAACCATCCTCCCCGTAACAGGTGCCATGGTCGGAAAAGCACACCACAAAGGTCTCGCCTCGCTTCTCCTTCCAACCGTCAAACAACCGTCCCAGCTGACTGTCCACATACCGCAGCGCCGCCCTGTGTGTCTCCAGGCTGTCGTTTTTCTCCTGTTCCAGATAGAAATAATTGGGATAGTGAATCGCGCACACATTCAGATACAGGAAGATCCGCCTGGGATCCGTATTCTGTTCCAGTCGCTTAAGAAGGAAATCAACCTGATTCCCCGTACTTTCCTTCACCGGACAGGAAAAAGACGGATTCCAGTAGCTCTTCTCAAAAAAGGAAGGAAACACCCTGCCAAGCTCCGAGCGTTTGTCAAAAAAAGCCACCCCGCCGACACACCATGTATCATAGCCGTCCGCATGAAGCCCCTCCACCAGATTGGCAGCATCAAACCCGTAAGCTCCTCTGGGAGTCTTCTTCCCCATACCGACGCTTCTCGGAAAGAAGAGCATCTCCTGTTCCGCAATGCTTCTCGCCTCATCCTTAGACGGCAGAAATCCCGCAAAAATGGCATGATGCGACGGATAGGTGAAGTTTCCCGGAGCCTGCCGCTTCTCCCATGCTCCATACCTGTTTAAGACAGGCGTACCGCCGCCTGACTCCTCTGCGACAGCAGCATCATACCGCAGGGTATCCAGACAGACAAACAAAATGTCACAATTACCTACCACTTTCGTCATATCCACAGAACACTGTTTCTCATCCATACCGGCCCGAAACGCCGCAAAAGGCACTTCACTCATAGCTGTCCGCTCCCCTTTCATTTTATTTTTTATTCTACTGCCAACGTAAGCTGTTCGTCAAGAAAGACAGAGCGCGGGGCGGCCTGGCAGAGCCGGGACATTGATGAGCGCAGGGAATGATCGGGATAAAAAAGCACTTCTGCTTGTGGAGAAATTGCAGCGGATACAGACCTTTACAGCGGACAGGGAAGTGCAAAATCTGATAGACCGGGTATGTCTGTCGGAACAGATAAAGGAAAAGACTTGAAAGGGCAGAAACAGCAGATAGAGAGAGCGTTGGAGCGATAAGAAATGTGAGGCGCAGCGGTTGCCATGCCCTGTATTTTATGGTTGAAAACAGAGGGTAAGAGTGGTATAACAAAACGTGAAAAATATAGACAAAGTGATTTGCCGAAAAATTTTACCAGTGATTTATTGGAGGGTATGTATATGAACAGATGTAAAAAGACAGCAATATTGGTATGTGCCTTTCTGACAGCATTAAATGTTGTCGCCTGCGGACAGGCAAAAGAAGATGAAGTTGTCTATACGGATGAATTTCCTGCAAGACAGCTGGAAAGCAGCGTGCAGACAGTTGAAAGTACAGATTTAGAAATAAAAGAAGATGAAACCGCAAATGCAGATGAATCTTCTGTAAATCAGCAGGAAAGCAATATGCAGACAGAAGAAAGCACAAATTTAGAAACGGAAGAAGATAAAACCATTGGTGTAGAAAAATTATTAGACTTGTTTATCAACGGTTCAATAAGTGCAATCAGTTCCGGGGATTCGACATTCTATATTACCGATTTGGATATGGATTCTGGTGAATGGGATTCCTATTCCATTGGTGAAAAAGTCGATCTTGACAATGATGGAGAAAATGAACTGATTATTTGCGGACCTTATGGTGGCATATACCTTGATGTGCGCAATAATAAGGTTTATGAATTTGCCGTAGGAGAAGGCGATGCCCTTACGCTTTCTTATGTTGTTTATAATGGTTCTACATGGATCATGTACAGCAACAGAATGCATACAGGATATGAAGCATATCATATGGAAAAATTTGAAGGGGCAGATAATTTAGTTGCAGAAATGAATTTTTATGAAGAACTTGTTGATGAAGATAATGTGGAGGGCAAAGAAAAATATACATTAAACGGAACGGAAATATCTTATGATGAATATTTTGAATTATGCAGCCGGATTTTTGCAGCTGAAGTAACTACAACTAAATGACAACTTTCATATTTAAAGAACCAGCCGCCACTATTGGGTAGTGACGGCCGGTTATAGATACCTGTCTTTAACAGATGGTGAATAAATACCATTCACCCTCATCTCAGCAGTTCCTTCATGATCGCGATCTGTCGCTTATAAATCCTGTTTTCGCTGTAAACATCCCGATGAAGCAGATCGCCCTGCGCATTCATCTCAATGATCCTCGGTTCCAGGCTGCCCTTTTCCAAAAGTACATCCATACCGATACTCCGTAGTCCCGGGTAACACGCCGACGCCTGAAGACATACCTCCTCAATCCGCTCCACTTTTCCCGTCTCCAAATGCAGATCCGCAAACGCCATGGCGTGATTATTAAGATGCAGATTCGTAATGGGTCCTTTCGACAATCTGGGCAGAATATAGTCGATCCGCCCACCCTGCACGATCACACGCAGGTCATAGCAATATCCCTCAAAAGACGCTTTGCCGTACCATCGCTCTACAACGCAGTCCATCTTTAGCAGACTGTCCAGAAGCACTTCCGCCTTCCTGCCCTCCAGCCTGTACATCCGCTTGGTGTTATATAGCGCACCCTCTTTGAGCGCAGCACAGGTGTAAAGCGCGATCCGGCCGTTTCCCGGCGAGAACCGCATCGCTGTCACACCAGCGGCTCCCGATCCTTTCACCGGCTTCACAAACACCTGTGTGATCCTGTGTTCTCTCAGAAAAGCAAACAATTCTTCCCCACAGGAAAACTGTTCTTCGTACATATGGGTCACCGGAACACCGCACTGGGCAAGCCGCGCCTTACAGCCGCGTTTATCAAGCACCTGTGCAATCTCCGTCGGCCGGTTCAGGAAACCGCCTGCCGGCAGATCGGAAAGCCGGCGAAGCTGTTCTTCATACCGATCGGTCAGGCTTCCCAGATCGCACAAGCGGCTGCTCTCCCATTCCGGAGCATCAATCTTCACCACAAAACGCTGCAGGTCTTCTATTTGCAGCAGACTCCGTAGCTTCTCCTCGAATCGCTTCCAGCCCGGTTCTCTCGAATTTCCCGAACAGAATCCCGCTTCGCATCCCCTGTTCGGCACATCTTTCCAATCCAGAAATACAACTGGAATACCTGCCTCCGCTGCCGCCTGCTCAAAATAGAACCTGCGCTTGCCGCCGTCCGTTCCGATCAGCGCAATCCCGCTCATTCTGTCAACATGGCGTTGTACCATAATTCACCGTTCCAGCGCTCCGCCTCTAACTGCTCGGACACATCAACTGCAATGGGCAGCTTCTTTAATTTCCCCACTATCTCATCTGACAGGTAGTGGTAATGCACATCCAGTTTCTCCAGCTTTGCGCATCCCGGCAGCTTCTCCACAAGGAGCTGTCCGCCCTTATCCGTAAGCGTCCCGTTGGACAGATCCAGCGTGGTGATCTGCTGCATATATTTACTCTCAAGCACAACCTCTGTCAGCTCATCCTGAATCTCACTGTCCGTGATTCCCAGATAGGTAAGTCTGGGAAAATCAGACACGGAAAGCAGCTCCCTGACAGTTTCCGCATTCCCGTCAAAACCATAGTCCTCAATACCAATGTAAAGGAGCAGTTTCTGCAGATTCGGCAGTTTTGCTTTCGCAATCTCTTCTATAACATCCTTCCCCAGACCGCCGCAGATGATGGTCAAAGACTCCAGATTGTCATGTTCGATCACCCCTAAATGCAGATCCGTACTGCCTTTGATCGTCAATTCCTTCAACTGGGGCATGGCTTTCCACAGATTACTGTAATTGCCCTGCATGATCCACGATACTTCACACACCTCATAGTCCATATCGCCAATGAAAAGCTTTGTAATGTGGCTGAACCTGTCGGCATTCGCAGCAATGCCGTCCAGAATCGCCTGACAGGACTCTTCGTATTCGCCGCCCCATCCGCCAATAATCAGCTCCTCCAGCCCCGGAAACTCCGGATCGGCCAGAATCTCCTCCAGCATGGTCTCTGCCTTCTTCCCGTTCTCATAGTCCTCATAATCATAAGAATACGTCTTACTCTTTCCCGTTTGGTCTGCCATAACGTCCTCCTTCTCCAACTTTCCGATCCGTTCCCGGACGGCCCATTACCTTCTTTGCCTGCCGCCCCTTTTTCCATATTGTAGCATACCTGCCTGACAACGTAAATGGAATCATAAATGCAACAGTTCAGCTGTGAAATCTTGTCAACACCCTGCCCGCATGGTAAGATGGACAGACAGAACCAATCGGCGGCCATCACGATAAGGCGCCATTGACAAGCAGGACTGCGCACCTGCTTCGCCGTCCATGAATGCGCCAGGAAAGAAAAGAGGATTCTACCGTGCTAGATAAGCAGCTCATCAAAGAGATCACCGGCCCCACTATTTACAACAGAGGATTAGAACTGTTTCGGCAGAATAAAGTCCTGTCTTTCAAGTCCAGAACAGAGGAGGAGGAAGTCTACGTGAAAGCCGTTGTACAGGGCAGCGGCCGGAAAAAATATAAAGTAGAACTTACCTACAATTCCTTCTACGAGGACATAGCCGACTGCTACTGCGACTGTCCCGCATTCTATAGCTACGACGGCCTCTGCAAACACTGCGCCGCCGTGCTTTTCGCATGCGAAGACCGTCTGCAAGAGCAGCACTCGATCTTCGACTACATAGCGGAACCCGGACACAGCGACCGGCCGCGCAGACTCGCTGATTATCTTGGCTATGAGAACGGTCGATTCCTTCCCAGATCCCACTCCCGGGAGACAACCCCCGCCATCAGGGAATTGCTGCGCCGCCAGAGGATCAAGTCCACCGCCTCCTTAATGCAGGGAGTGCCTTATGAGCAGGTGGCCCTGGAACCTGTTTTCAAGTGCGTTGCTGACAATGCCTCGGTGGAATTTAAGATCGGGATCGGCACGAAATATGTATTAAAAGACGTTTTCGAGTTTGCGCAGCGTATGACGGACAACACAGAATATTCCTACGGCAAGAAATTAAGCTTTCTCCATACAATGACCGCTTTTGAACCGCTTTCGCAAAAGCTGGTAAAATTTATCCTCTCCTGGGTGCAGGAAAACAAGGACCACTATCTGGAATACAATTACTATTCCTACATGACATCCTACGCGAAACTGCGCCGGATCCCTCTTGGCAGCGCAGAATTTGAAGAGCTTCTGGCCCTTTTACATGACTGTGCCGTCACCATCGACATCAACGGTTCCGGCGAAAGGCTCTGGCGGCAGACAGATCACAAACCAGACCGCCGGCTCCGCATCCTGGGTAAAAAAGACGGCATTGAGGTAGAACTGGAACCCTCCCTGGAATTTCATGCCGCACACATTATCTTTACTTTCCGGGATGGCCTGATCTATCGGCAGAGCAAAGACGAGCTGATGCCGGTACAGGACTTTATGTCCTGCCTGCCGGAACTGCCGGGAACCTCCTTCTTTGTCGACAAGAACGATATTCCGACGTTCTGCCGGGAGCTGCTGCCGCTGTTGGAGAATCATTACCACTGTGAAAAGGTTGATTTCGACGAAGCCGCTTACGGCGTGGAGCCTGTCTCCTTTGAAATATATCTTGACGCACCGCAGAAAAACTTCATCACCTGCAAGGTCTATGCCATTTATGGCACCAAAAAGTACATGGTCTATAAGAAAGATGAGGAGCGCGCAGGCCGTGATGCGGTCCGGGAGATACAGGTCGGAAACACGGTAGCCTCCTACTGTAATGCCTATGACGAAAAGGAATGCGCCATGGTCATTGCCGACGATGAGGAAAAGATCTATGAACTGCTCACCCTGGGCATCCCCCGTTTCCAGACGCTGGGAGACGTGTATGTCTCCGACGCCTTAAAGAAGATTCGTGTCATCAACAGCGGCAAAATGGAAATCGGGATATCCCTGTCGGAAAATCTGTTGGAGCTGACCCTGAATGCCGACCAGCTGTCCCGGAAGGAATTGATCGAAATTCTGTCAAAGTATGACAGAAAGAAGAAATATTTCCGCCTGAAAAACGGCAGTTTCATCCGCACGGAGGACGAAGGACTGCAGGAGTTGCTGGAGATCAAGGAGGAACTGAACCTCACTGACGCACAACTAAAGAAGGAAACTCTCACCCTGCCCAAATACAGAGCGCTCTATCTGGACAGCGAACTGGTGGAAAAACAGAACCTGATGACTACAGAAAATCAGGCTTTCCGGGAACTGATCCGAAATATGAAGACCGTAGAGGAAAACACTTTTGAGGCTCCTGCAAGTCTGGAATCCATCATGCGCCCCTATCAGCTTACCGGCTTTCTCTGGCTGAAAACATTGTACTGCAACGGCTTCGGCGGCATACTGGCAGATGATATGGGACTTGGCAAGACGCTGCAGACTATCGCCTTTCTGCTGTCGGAATATCTGGAAGCGCAGGCGTCGGACAACAGACGCGCTCTGATCGTTACCCCGGCCTCCCTGGTCTTTAACTGGAAAAACGAGTTTTCCCTTTTTGCTCCCGGTCTGCCTGTGCGCATGGTAACCGGATCTGCCGCCGAACGCCGGCAGATCATCCGCAATGCGCAGAGCCGTGATATCCTGATCACCTCCTACGAACTGTTAAAAAGGGATCTGGAAGCTTACGAGGGCGTAACCTTCTTCTGCCAGATCATAGACGAAGCACAGTATATCAAGAACCACAACACACAGGCTGCAAAGGCAGTTAAAGACATCGAATCCGGCTGCCGCTTTGCTCTCACCGGAACACCGATCGAGAACAGACTGAGCGAGCTTTGGAGCATTTTCGACTACCTGATGCCGGGCTTCTTATATGGCTACCAGCGTTTCCGGACAGAGATCGAGATTCCCGTCGTGCAGAGTCAGGACGAAACCGCCATGGAAAGACTGCAGAAAATGGTCCGCCCTTTTATCCTGCGGCGGCTGAAAAAGGACGTTCTCACCGACCTGCCGGATAAGCTGGAAAAATGCATGTTTGCTAACATGGAAGGCGAACAGCAAAAGCTCTACCACGCCCATGTACAGCGAATCCGCATGATGCTTGACAGGCAGTCGGATGAGGAATTCAGAACCGGCAAGATACAGATTCTCTCAGAGCTTACCAAACTGCGTCAGCTCTGCTGCGATCCCGGGCTGATTTATGACAACTATGAAAGCCCCTCCGCCAAATCCTCCCTCTGCGTGGATCTGATCAAAAACGCGGTGGCCGGCGGACACAAAGTACTTCTGTTCTCGCAGTTCACCTCCATGCTGGAGAATCTGCAACGAAAACTGGAAGAAGAAGAAATCTCCTATTATGTGCTCACAGGCTCCACACCCAAAGAACAACGTCTTGCGCTGGTAGAAGATTTCAACAATGATGCTACCAATGTATTTTGTATCTCGCTGAAAGCAGGCGGAACCGGATTGAATCTGACGGCCGCCGATATCGTCATCCATTTTGACCCCTGGTGGAATCTGGCAGTACAGAACCAGGCCACCGACAGGGCCCACCGGATCGGCCAGACCAATGTTGTAAATGTCTACAAGCTGATCATGAAGGATACCATCGAAGAGAATATCATGAAACTGCAGGAGCGAAAGAAAGAACTGGCGGAGCAGGTTCTCTCCGGAGAAGATCTTGGAAGCGGCAGCTTTACGAAAGAAGAACTGCTGGAGCTGCTGGCGGTATAAAGTACAACGCAGAGATCCCAAAGTAAGTTAAATGAATTGATAACTTCCCATAACAGGGAAATAATGAAAACGGAAAAATGCAATCTCTGATATCGCGTGCAGATCACGGCTTCTGAATCTGAAACGTATCCTGAAGCAGCAGCCAGTTCGGCCGAAAGAAGCGCATGATCTGCCAGTATCCCATTCCCCGCAGGCCGTACGCCGGCAGAAGAGAAAACTTTTCCCGATAACTTCTGACATCCTCGAACCACACTTCATGCGTCTGCCCCTCCTTTTCATAGCGGAAAAAGGGCGACATGGCCACCTCATCGAACTGGATCGGTACGCCGGCCTCAATGGCAATCCGCACGGCTTCCTGATTGCTGACGGTGGTCGCCCGCGAAGAACCCTGGACGAAAGGCAGCGTCCAGTCATAGCCGTAATTCGGAATCCCCAGATCGATCCTGGACGGCTCGATGCGGGTGACTGCATACTCCACCACCTCCCGCACCTTGTTCACAGGAGCTACTGCCATGGGCGGACCATAGGTATACCCCCATTCATAAGTCATAAGCAGAACACTGTCGGCCGCCTCTCCCAACAGCCTGTAGTCCTTTCCCTCATAGAGAAGACCGGCCTGTGTATCCGAAGTCTTGGGAGCCAGGGCCACAGACACATGATATCCGTAAGGCGAGAGAAGGTTCCTGACATCCGCCACAAAATCGGCGAAAGGAAGCCGGTCCTCAGGACGAATGTATTCAAAGTCGATATCCACTCCCTGAAAGTTTTTTTCCTGAACGGTGGTCAGCAGATTGGAAAGCAGGTTTTCTTTGGCTGCCGGATCGTTCACCACGGCAGTGATCAAAGCGTTATTGAAATTTCCGTCCGGCCCGAGAGGCGTCAGCGTAAGAACCGGCCGCACGCCCGCCTGCAGCGCGGCGCTGATCATAAAAGTATCGTCCGGTACCGGCATGATCAGTTCTCCCTCCGTGGTAAATCCGTAAGAAAAAACAGAAAGGGAAGAAAGATACGGAAGCGTCTCATCCAGAACGCTCTGTTGAATAAAAGGATAGGCATAGCCGTTCACCCAGGCCGGATAGGAAGGCACGGCAGTCTCTCCCGACGCCAGAAGCAGCGCCTGCCCTAAAGCCAGCGGATACGGATAGACAAGTTGATTATCATAAATAACAGAAGATACCGGAATTCCATGACTCTCGGCGATGGAATCCACAGTATCTCCCTGTTTTACTACATATATTTCCATAGTCAGATCATTCCTGTAGGGTTTTCTATATTCTATGCTGACTCAATTCCAACAGGTGCTTGAACTACTGACAATTTTTGCCTCTCCATTTTCCCTTTTTGAATAAATTCTGGTCGTACCCCACCACTGCGCACTCCTGTCTTCTTCCCTGATATCATAAGAACAGGATGCCGAAACCTCCAGCCGCGGATACCTTCTCACAAGCTCCTCAAATACACGGGTAATCTCCTTCTCCCCTACAGGCAATACTACGGTAAGGGTTGTTTCCGTGCACTTCCATTCAAATTCTTCTGTCGGAAATTCCTGTGAGAAACAGGCCTTCACACCTTTAAGTACCGATGATGCATCTTTTTCATGGGTACAGATCATAATATCCATCGCTTCGTCCATTTCAAATTTTCCCTTCATCATTCTACTGCACGGAAGCGCGTCATGTTTTCCCTTCATCATTCTACTGCACGGAAGCGCGTCATGTTTTCCCTTCATCATTCTACTGCACGGAAGCGCGTCATGTCTTCATGCAGCTCGTCTGTATGAATGCATGTGTGCATATGTTTCTAAACATCCACTTCTATTTATGGTGCCATGAAGATACGGGATATGAATGTTTAGAAAGCAGACAGAATATCACAGGCAATCGGTGCATAGAAAAGTCTGGCGACCTCCTCCCGCTCAGTGGTCTGACACAGGATCCACATCAACTTTGCTACCACCGCCTCGGTTGTCATGTCGTAAGCTTCCAGGATCGGCAGATTCCGCTTAATACTGCTGCCCACATGATAAACAGACAGATCACTGCCCTCGTTTTCTACCTGCGTTGTCAGCACTACCGTCTTCCCCACATCCAGCCCTTGTTTTATCGTCTCATAAAAACTTCCTGTTTCATAAACCGGCAGTCCGCCTACGCCAAAGCTCTCAATGATCACTGCACTGCTGCGCTCCAGAAGGTACTCCAGAACCCCGCACGCAATCCCTGGTACCAGCTTCAGCAAAGACACTCTGGCATCCAGATTTCCATAGAATCTGACCGGCATGCCGCTCTCCGTCCTTATATATTGAATCAGCCGGCCATCCTGCACCATCCCTACGATCGGATAATTAATGCTGGAAAAAGCTTCAAAGCTTTTGCTGCGCGTCTTCCTGGCCCTGGTCCCCATGATTATCTTACCATTGAAAACCAGCAGCACACCTGACATCCCGGATGCTGCCACCGTAAATGCATCTCTTAGATTCTGCTTGCTGTCCGTAGTCTCATATCCAATCGGCTTCTGCGCTCCCGTAAGCACAATCGGTTTCAAACTGTTCTGAATCAGATAACTGAGACCTGCCGCGGTATAGGCCATTGTATCCGTTCCATGACTTATCACGAAGCCGTCATATTTCGTATAACATTCCTGTATCGTTCCTGCAATACGCAGCCAGTGCTCCGGACGGATATTCGTGCTGTCCAGACTGAAAAGCTGTACGCAGTCTATCTCACAAATGCCGGAAATATCCGGGACATATCGCAATAACTGCCTGCTCGTCAATTCCGGCTCCAGTCCATTATCTCCCATTTCCGAAGCGATCGTACCGCCGGTACCGATCAGAAGTATCCGTTTTTTCTCCATTTTACAATTAATATTCCTTCCTCTTACAATACGTCATCGTCGTCAACGTACTGATAAACGTCGCCGCAATTGCCAGAGTAATAATCTCCCGCCGGGTTCACACTGCCATATTGCTGCCTGTAAGCAATCATATTTTTCTCCATTTCTGCGCTGCTTTTTGCGCATATCGAGCTTGTGGCAAGCAACGTGCAGACACAAATCTCGCGATTGAGAATTTTAATTTTCAATCTTCTCATATCAATATCAATCTTACCTGGATCAAACGCGCGTATCTCTGGCAATGGTAAAAGCGCATTTTCCAATGCCTGCCCTAAGAATACCGCAGGAATATCCTGTTTTGAAAGTGATATCTCAACCTTTTCACCCGTTTCCACAGCAGAGACTCACATCGCTTTCCATGTTTGTGCCGGGCGTTGCCTGCGGTAAGTCTGTTCTTAATAATAAAACGGCATCCCTCAATCAAACTTTTCCCCGGAACGTTCCAGGTCATCTGCCAGTTCGTCCGGCAGATATTTGCGGAAAATATATATGAAGACATTGGAGGTCAGAAAGGCAGTCAGTCCTGCACCACAGCAGAACATGACCATGATGAACGGGACAAACGACAGCGTAAGCAATATAAGGGTCCCATAAATCAAACATAACAGGAGGGAGCAGGGAAAATGCCTTAGTGACATCAACAGCGCATTTTTTACGTTGTCCCGGATGGTATTTTCAAATTTAGCCTGTACCGGAAAAATATAGATACCTGTCAGTATGGCAGGGATCAAGATGACGGATGAACCAATGAGAATAATCTTTCCCATGGTATTTCCCAGAAACATCCCATATCTTAAATCCGTCACAAGGAGAAAAGCGGCAGCTGCCATAACAAGCCATATGACGGTGGCCTGTTTAAAATTCTGTTTAAAGGATTTCTGAAAATTTTTGTGTACATATCCTTCATTTGTGCGGATCATTTTCATGCAGGCATAATAGAGGGCAGTGGTGGAGGCTCCGGCTGTGATTACGGGAAGGCTGTAGATCACCCAAAGAATATGGAGGAGCACCAAATTATATACAAGATTAAAAAAACGCCAGAGCGGTCCGTCAACAGAAAATAAATTCATGTTCTTACCTCATTCTTTCTTTAATCGCTTCCTGTGTATAACACTCTACAACACTCTTCCTCAAAACGCTATCGTTATAACTGCCAAAATTATGCGTAATAGGATGTAATAATTTGCATGATTTTATAATAATGCAAATTATTTTAGATAAACCAAAAACTTCCCGCCGCAGCGCGGATATTCCAGTTATTCAAAATACACTATAATAAATGTATAATGTTTTGGATAAATTTAAAATACGACTTAGTAATTTATGCAATATAAATATTAAAAAAGAGAAAAAGGCAAATATAAAT
>CAJTPO010000010.1 GCA_910578115.1 uncultured Lachnospiraceae bacterium
TCATGGCGTTTTGTGCCTTGAGCGGAGCGAAAGGAATGGATATAAACATGAAAAAGAAAATACTTAGTGTACTGTTGGCGGCATGTATGCTCACGGGCATCCTGAGCGGATGCGGAGGTCAGGAGAATGCTGCTCCGGCGGCTGATACGGCTGATACGGCGGGAACGGAAGAGAGTGCTGCCGTGGAGGAAGAGCCGGCAGAGGCAGAGGAATCCGCGCAGGAGGCGGAGAGTGAGGTGCCGGCAGAGGAGGATGCAGAGCCGGGAGAAATGGACGCCGCGGATGGAGCGGGGAGTATTATGACCATCAATGGTGAGGAGCTGACAAAGATCGGATTGTCCGTAGCGGCGATGGATAACGAGTTTACGACGAATTTGGCAGACAGTCTGCAGTCGGCGGCAGAGGAATACGGTGTGGAGACAGTGATCGCGCAGGCGGACCAGACTACGGCCAAGCAGGTGGAACAGATTGAGAACATGGTGATCTCAGGCTGTCAGGCAATCTGTGTCATTCCCGTAGATCTGACAGGCATTCTGGACGCGCTGAAGGCGGCGAAGGAACAGGGCGTAGTGATCTCCATGTGCGGCTGCATTCCGGAATCAAAAGACTACTATGATGTGGTTGCCAATGTAGAGCAGTTCGATCTGGGGCAGAGCGCGGCGAAGGCAGCAGCCGAGTGGATTGACGCCACGTTCCCGGATGCAGAGGATGGCAGCATAGAAGTGGGAATCCTGGCATTGAACAATACGGAAGAGGCCATTAAGAGAGAACAGGGACTGGAAGAGATCGAGAAGCTGACCTCCAAGGCCAGAATCGTTGAGGTGTACGATGCTACGGGAGCGTCATCGATCCCCACAAAGGCGCAGGAATTTACAGAGATGATGCTGGTTTCTCATCCTGATGTAAAGTGTATTCTGGCATATTCGGATTTCATGGGGCTTCCGGCGGATGAGGTCATCATGAGGACGCCGTCTATTGACAAGAGTCAATTCGGTATATTTGGCTGTGACTATTCTTCGACGGGATGCGAGGCCATCAACAAGTCCATTACGGATGAGAGTACCTACAGAGGTTCCGGTGCCTTCGGCGTAGTATTCGGTAAAGTCATGTTTGATACGGTGACCGGTGCGGTGGAGGTGGATGATCTGGGTGTTTACTATGAGCCTACCTTCGATATCAACGCAGGCAATGTGGCGGAGTATCTGAAAAAGTAAAGTAACAGCATTTACTGCAGTGAGGAAGTAGCCTGTTAACAGGCTACTTCTGTAGTTAAGGGTATCTTTACGGAATGAAAATGTAACAGGGAAGCCGCAGGCTGGACTGCCGCCTGTTATATGGAAAGAACAATGAGGATAATAGAATGGGTACAATTCTGGAATTACAGCATATAAGTAAATTCTATCCCGGTGTTGTTGCACTTGACGATGTCAGTTTGAAGATTGAAGAGGGACAGGTCCATGCGTTGATGGGAGAGAACGGAGCCGGAAAATCAACGATGATCAAGGCGATCAGCGGAGCCATAAAACCGGAGCGGGGGTCCATTATCATACAGGGTGAGACGTTTTCGAGTTTGACGCCGGCATTGTCCAGGGAAAAAGGAATTGGCGTCATTTACCAGGAATTTAATCTGGTTCCGACGATGTCGGTGGTGGAGAATATTTTTCTGGGCGAGAAGGTGGGGAATTCCTTTATGCCTGATTTTGAGATGATGCACAGGAAAGCGCGGGAGATTTTTGATGAGTTTGGCGTAGACATTGACACGAAGGCTATGGTCAGTGAGCTGACGCCGGGAAAGCAGCAGCTGGTGGAGATTGCCAAGACACTGACGAGAAATGTTAAGCTGATCATTATGGATGAACCCAGCGCCTCTATTTCGGTGGCGGATGTGAATACGTTGTTCGGCATCATCAGGAAACTGCAGAAAAAGGGAGTGACGATCATCTATATTTCGCACAGAATGGAAGAGGTATTTGAGATTGCGGATTGTGTCAGTATTATGAGAGACGGACACTATATCGGCACAAAGGACAGGAAGGAAGTGTCCCGGAAGGAGCTGATTACGATGATGGTCGGCAGAGAGTTGAATGAATCCTATCCGGAGCGTAAGAAGGAGCATGGGGAATGTGTTCTGGAAGTTGAGCATCTGTATGGAAACGGTGACCGGGATATCAGCTTTCGACTGAATAAGGGCGAGATCCTGGGGATTGCCGGACTTGTGGGAGCGGGCAGGACGGAGCTTGCCAAGGTAATCTATGGTGCAGCCAAAATGGACAGAGGCGTGATCCGTATCCAGGGCAGGGAGATCAGTATCAAAACGCCGCATGATGCGATTGCGGCAGGCATCGGGTATATTCCGGAGGACCGGAAGAATGAAGGAGCTTTTCTGGAATTTCCCATTGACTGGAATATATCGATCATGAGTCTGAGAAGGTTATCTAAGAACATGGTCGTGATCGTCAGGCAGATTGATGAGCTGGCGGCTTCTTTTCAGAAGAAGCTTGGTATAAAGACACCGTCGTTAAAGCAGTATGTGAAGAATTTGAGCGGCGGTAATCAGCAGAAGGTGGTGGTTGCGAAAACGCTTGCAACCAACAGCAGTATCATCATTTTCGATGAGCCTACCAGAGGCATAGATGTGGGGGCGAAGCAGGAAATCTACCAGCTGATGAATACGCTTGTAGAACAGGGGATTTCCATTATTATGATCTCTTCTGAGATGGAGGAATTGATCGGTATGAGCGACCGGATCATCGTAATGCATGAAGGAACTGTTTCAGGAGAATTACGGAAAGAAGATTTTTCACAGAATAAGATTCTGGAATATGCTTCAGGAATATAGGAGGTTGGGCAGTCATGGAAGAAAACAAAAAGTTTAGTGTGGGAGAGTTTCTGCGTAATAATATGGCATGGGTACTGCTGATCGTATGCTCGGCAATCTTTGCGGTCATTTCTCCGAATTTTTTCTCAATGGTCAATATTATCAATATTTTGAATCAGAATGCATATATTATCATCACTGCGTTGGGAATATCTTTTATCATGATGGCGGGAGAGGTGGATATCTCGGTAGGATATGCAATCTCGCTGAATGGTGTCGTGGTGGCGGTGCTGATGACGAAGATGGGAGTACATCCCGTGTTGGGTGTGGTGATCTCTATTGTTCTGGGGATCGTGATCTGTCTGGTCAATATGTTGATCGCATATAAGCTGAATCTGCAGCTGTTTATGGCTACGGTAGGAACAACGACTATATTTCAGGGGCTTGCGTTTGTTATGACGCAGTCCAAGACGATCAGTGACCTGCCGCCGGCGTTCAAGGTGATCGGCCAGGGGTATCTGGGAGCGATTCCGATTCCGGTATTGATCGCATTTATTTTATTCATCATTGTGAGTTTTATTTTGAATAAGACTTATATCGGAAGATATGTGTTTGCGATTGGCGGTAATGTGGAGGCGGCCAGACTTGCCGGAATCAATGTATTTGGTATGAAGCTGTTTATTGCTTCTATTGCCGGATTTATGACCGGTGTGGGAGCGATCATTCTGTCAGCCAGGCTGGGATCTGTTACAGCTAATATGGGAACCGGTCTGGAATTTACGATTATTACGGCGGTGTTGTTGGGCGGTGTCAGTGTCCGCGGAGGTGAGGGAAAGATTTCCGGTGTCGTTGCCGGTGTTCTGATCCTGGCAATTCTCTCCAACGGTATGCAGCTTGCGCGTTTGGATGTTTATTATCAATTCGTGGCGAAAGGTATTATTATGCTGGCGGCGATCGGGTTCGATGTGTTCCAGTTAAACCGCCGGAAGAAAGCGACAGTGAAAGTACAGGCAGTGGACAAAAAGGAATAGCGGTATCCGCTCCCAATGTATACTTGCGGTGGACGTCTGTTCCGATTATAATTTTATGTAGGATACCCTCAGTGAACCGGGCCCCTTTTCCATGGGGTGTCCGGGCGGGCATAGAGATGCAGGCGTGACGGGTAACAGTGTACTACAGCGGGAGAAAGGAATAATGTGATGAAAGAGCAAAACCACTATTTAAAAGATTCGAGACTGATCGAAACCCACTACGGTGAGGAGTATGAGCATTATTACAATGCCATTGTGCCGCCTGTCTTCCTTAATTCGTTGAATGTGTTTCCCACCATCGACGACTATTATGACAGTGACAAGACGGACAGGCATGTATATTGTTATGGAAGGGTGCAGAATCCTACCGTCCGCATTCTGGAGGATAAGATCGCGGCGCTGGAGCATGGAGAGGGGGCGTTCGTCTTTTCCTCCGGGATGGCGGCGGCCACTACGGCGGTGATGGCGGTGTGCCATACAGGCTCCCATATCGTCTGCGTGCGCAATGTGTACGGCCCGCTCAAAACTTTTTTGACGCAGCACTGCACAGAGCAATTCCAGATGCAGGTTACCTTCGTGAAAGGTGACAGGCTGGAAGAATTTGAGGAGGCCATAACGGACGATACGGATCTGGTGGTGCTGGAGAGCCCTTCTTCCATTATGATGACACTGCAGGATATCCGGGGTGTTGCGGCCATCGCGGGAGCGCACCGGGCCAGGATCTATATTGACAATACCTACTGCACACCGATCTTCCAGAATCCGCTTGATCTGGGGGCGGACATGGTTATGCACACCATGTCCAAGTATATCGGCGGCCACAGTGATATCATTGGCGGGGTGCTGGTGGCGAAGGATAAAGAGCTGCTTGCGAAGCTGTCCCTGATGCGGGAACTGTACGGCGGTATTTTAGGACCGATGGAAGCCTGGCTGGGCATTCGCGGTATCCGCACGCTGGAGGTGCGTCTGCGGCAGCATGAAAAGACAGCTCTTGCCGTGGCGGCGTATCTGGAAAAACACCCACGGGTGAAAAAGGTGTATTTTCCGGGGCTGCCCTCCTTCCCGCAGTATGAGCTGATGCAGAAGCAGCAGCAAGGTAACTGCGGCCTTATGAGCTTCGAACTTGATGGTTCGGTGGAGCAGACGAAGGCGTTTTGTCAGGCCCTTCGCATCTTTAAGATCGGGGTAAGCTGGGGCGGCTTCGAGAGCCTTGTGACCATGCCGTTTGCGAGAGCGTCCGAGGAGGAAACGGCATGGCTTGGTGGGGCACAGAATCTGATCAGGATTCATTGCGGCCTGGAAGGGGAGGAGAATCTGATCGCGGACCTGGAACAGGCATTTGCCGCTTTATAGGGACGGGCAGCAGTTTTCAGCTTAGCGGTTCATGCGGTATAGGATAAGGCGGCCTGTGTCAACAGATGGGGAGATGGGACGCCTGTGCAGGAACTGCAGAAGAGAGAGTGATGCAGGAGGTTTACGGATGGAACTGCAGAAGAGAGAGTAATGCAGGAGGTTTGTGGATGAAGCTGTTGATCATAGAAGACGATACCGGTTTAAACCGTGGCATATCCTTTGCGATGGAGCAGGAGGGATATGCGGTGGTGAGTGCACGCACGCTGCGGGAAGGAGAGGCGCTTTTTGTGCAGGAAAAGCCGGATGCCGTTATATTGGACTTGAATCTGCCCGACGGCGACGGTCTTGACTTCTGTAAGAAGGTGCGTCAGCGGCCCGGCACAGAAGGAGAGACGGTAATTCTGATGCTGACGGCGCGGGATCTGGAGACGGATGAAATCATGGGGCTGACGAGCGGGGCGGACGACTATATCACGAAGCCTTTCTCGGTCTCCGTCTTAAAGATCAGGCTGCAGAATATCCTGCGCAGGAAGGGTGAGCGGAACGAGGCGGCGCAGACGACGATCACGTCCGGGGATGTGACGCTGGATCTGCGGACTTTCCGTGCCTTTAGTCAGGGAGAAGAGCTGGACCTGAGTATGACGGAATTCCGGCTGCTGCAGTTTTTTCTGGAGAATAAGAACCGGGCGCTGTTAAAGGAGCAGATCCTGCAGCGGGTGTGGGATGTGGACGGAAATTATGTGGAAGAGAATACGCTGTCTGTCAATATCAGCCGCCTGCGCAGGAAACTGGGCGGCGATCATATCCGCACCATTCAGGGCATTGGCTATCTGTGGGAGGAGAAGGCGTGATGGGGACGGCAGGGCAGACAGTAATCTGGATCCTGGCGGTCTGTCTTGGGCTGTGCCTGACGGCGTTTGCTGTGGGTACGGCCTGGTTTTTGCTGCAGTGGCGGAAGATGGACCGGATTCTGGACAGTTTTCAGCGGAGCAGTCCGGACGGTGAGAGACGTGACATGCCGGTTGATGTGGATATTCAGGAGACAAGGGAATCCAGGATCGTCAGTCAGCTGCGGCGTATTGTAACGGACGCCCGATTTCGGGAAGAGCAGGCGGTGGGGGAGAAGGATCAGATCATGGAATTGCTCTCTGATCTGTCCCATCAGCTGAAAACACCGCTGGCAAATATCGTCATGGATACGGAGCTTCTGCAGGATCCGGCGATCGGCGGGGACGGAGACAAACGACGGGAATTTCTGCTGCATGTGAAAAGTCAGGCGGATAAGATGCAGTGGCTGATGGCCAGTCTCTTGAAGGCTTCCCGGCTGGAAAACGGGATGATCCGGTTTCCTGTGGAGGCAGCAGGGATCAAGGAGACGATCGCACGCTCTCTGGGGCATGTCTACGGGCAGGCGGCGGCGAAGGACATTGCACTGGCGGTGGAGGAATTTCAGGACTTTAACCTGATCCACAATCCGAAATGGACTGCGGAAGCACTGGCCAATATTCTGGAAAATGCCATCAAATATTCGCCCCGGCACAGCAGCATCCACGTGAGTGTGACGAGGCTGGATCTGTATACGAAGATCACCATCGCCGATGAGGGGATCGGTATTTCTGAGAAGGAATATAACCTGATCTTTAAGCGTTTCTACCGGAGCGGGACGGTGGAACAGCAGGAGGGCAGCGGGCTGGGGCTTTATCTGGCGCAGCTGATCGTACAGCAGGAGAAAGGGTATATCACGGTGGCGTCCAGAGTGGGGCAGGGAAGCCGCTTTTCTTTGTTTTTGTTGAATGCATGAGCCCTGCGGCTTTATCTTTGATTTATTTGTTCTGACAAAATTGTCACATCCTTTCCTTCGTTCTGTCAGGGTGCTGTAAGAAAGGTCTGATAGAATAGAATTGTAAAACTTATAATACAGGAACGATTCTTTCAGACAACACGATAAGTTGGAGGTAAGACGATAAGGAGGAAAGGAATTACATGAAAATATTGGAAACCAGCGACTTAAAGAAGTATTATGGCAATGGCGATATTCAGGTGAAGGCCCTGGACGGCGTCAATCTGTCCATCGAGGAAGGAGAATTTGCGGCGGTGGTGGGCACTTCCGGTTCCGGGAAATCCACGCTGCTGCACATGCTGGGCGGGCTGGACTATGCCACCGGCGGTACGGTCACGGTAGCAGGGAAGAAGATCTTCGAGTTGAATGAGAACGAGCTGACCATATTCCGCAGGCGGCAGATCGGCTTTATCTTCCAGAGTTATAATCTGGTGCCGATCTTAAGTGTCTATGAGAATATCGTGCTGCCGCTGGAGCTGGACGGGCGCAGCGTGGACGAAGGGTTTGTGAAGGATATCGTCCACACGCTTGGCCTGGAGAATAAGCTCGATAATCTGCCGGGCCAGCTGTCGGGCGGACAGCAGCAGCGGGTGGCCATCGCGAGAGCGCTGGTGACGAAGCCGGCCATCATCCTGGCCGACGAACCCACCGGTAATCTGGACAGCAGGACAACACAGGAAGTGCTGGGGCTTTTGAAGCTGACGGGAGAACAGTTTCACCAGACGATCGTGATGATCACGCACAATGAGGCGCTGGCCCAGCTTTGCGACAGGGTGATCCATATCGAGGACGGACGTATCGTGGAGGACCATTCGGGAAATAACCGGGCGAACCGTTCTGAGCAGCCTGCAGAGCGGAATGCTTCCGGGAAAGCAGCCTCTATGATGAATGCGAAGAAACCGGCATCTGCTGGCAAAGACGGGGAGGTGCGCTTATGAGAAACAACAACGGTGCATCCATCCGCAGGCTGTCGAACCGCAGCCTGAGAAATAATCGTATGCGGAATCTCTTTGCGGTGCTGGCGATCGTCCTGACGGGTATCCTCTTTACGGCGACTTTTTCTCTGGTCGGCGGGGCCATGCAGGTGGCACAGGAGCATACCATGCGGGAGGTCGGCGGAAAGTTTCACGCCGGGCTGAAGGCGGCGACGAGGGAACAGTATGAGAAGGTCATCGCGGATCCGCTTGTGAAGAAGAGCAGTTATAACATTTTTATCGGCGCGGCAGATAATTTCGTGAAGCGAAAGACGGAAATCCGCTATCTGCCGGAGGCAGATACACTGGCGGATATGTTTATCACACTGGCAGAAGGACGTCTGCCGGAAGCGGAGCAGGAGATCGTTGTGGATACCTTTGTTCTGGAGGAACTGGGGCTGCCCTGTGAGCTGGGGCAGAAGATTCCGCTGCGGTTTCGGTTTATGGGAGAGATGATCGAGGAGGAATTTGAGGTCTGCGGCTGGTACCAGGGGGATGGGGTCGGTCATGCCAGTGAAATTTTCCTGTCGGAGCGCTACTGGACAGGACTGCGGGGCACTCTCACAGACGAAGATTTTCAGAACTGGGGAAAGGAGCATCCGGAAGATAAGGGTGTAGGCCTGCTGGCGGGCAATCTCTTCTTTGATGATGTGAGCAATCTGGAAGAAAAGATAGAGGCTGTGATCAGGAACGCCGGTTATGATCCGGATACGGAGTTGTCTTACGGCGTGAACTGGGCTTATATGAGCAGCCGTCTGGAGGCGGCGGATCCGATGACGGTTTTGATCCTGATCAGCGTGGTGGCGGTCATATTGGTTACGGGGTATCTGATCATCTACAATATTTTTCAGATATCCGTGATCAGCGATATCCGGTTTTACGGGCTGTTAAAAACGATCGGTACGACGAAGAGTCAGATTCGCCGTCTGGTCAGGCGGCAGGCGCTTATGCTTTCTGCGGTGGGTATTCCCCTCGGTCTGGCAGCCGGCTACGGGATCGGAGCACTTTTGCTGCCCTTTATGCTCAGCTTTTCGGATTATGACGGCATGAAGGTAGCTTTGCAGTTTCAGCCCTGGATCCTGTTATGCGGCGCCGGATTTTCCGCTTTTACCGTTTACCTGAGCAGCCGGAAGCCGGGCAGGATCGCGGGAAGCGTCTCTCCTATCGAGGCGGTCAGGTATACGCAGGAAGGCGCATCTGACAGAGGATCTTTGAAAAAGAAGAAAAGGTCCAGGAAGAAAAAAGGCGGCCGGTTCAGCGCCTTATCCATGGCGCTTTCCAATCTGGGGAGAAGCAGGCGCACTACGGCGGTCGTCGTTATGGCGATCTCTTTAAGTATCATTCTGCTGATGGTGGTCATGACGGCTGTGGGTAGTTTCCGCATCGACCGCTTTATCGAGCAACGGATCGCGGGTGATTTCCTGCTGGGCAGCAGCGATATCACGGGAGCAACCTCCGGTAGCGGTGTGAAGATTGCACCGGAATTGTTGCGGCTGGCTGACGGACAGGTGGGCATTGAGGGACGGCAGGAAATGTGGACCCGTTTCTCTACTTGGCTGCAGATTGACAGCAAGGCACTGGAGCAGCTGCAGAACCTGCAGGCAGCAGGCCGCCTGAGGCAGAATATTCACGAGACGGATAATCTGAATCGGATGCTGCAGGGGGAACGCTCGATGAATGGCTTTTGTTATGGTTACAGTGAGGCGCTGCTTGCCAACATTCAGGTTCTGGACGGGACGTTCGATGCGGATAAATTCCGGACGGGGGATTATGTGCTGTTGACGCAGTTTCTCGGAGGCGACTTTCTTTCGCCGGAAGAACATCTGTATCATCCGGGCGATAAGGTGACGGTGGAGTGGGCGACAGAAGATTCGGTGGCACGTGAGATTACCGATTCGGCAGGGGAGATCGTAGACTTTGTGTATGAAGATCTCGCCCAGAAGGAATATGAGGTGATGGCCATCGTTGAGATTCCGTCCAGTCTGGGGCTGCACAGGTATGCGGGTAATACCTGTGACCTGATCCTTCCGTTAACGGAACTTGGGATTGAGGAGCCGGATGCGGCGGGAGACGGGTGGTATGGAAGATACGACGCTTCAGATTTCACAAGCTGCTTTGCCGTATCCTATCAGATAGAAGAGGAAGCGCGCAGGGCGTTTGAAGCGGCGGTCAAAGCCTATACGGATCAGCATCCGGAGATGGGGTATCTGACGAAGGAAGTGCTGCAGAAAGAATTTAAAAATATGATAAATGTGATCGCAACGATCGGGATTGCTCTTTCCGGGGTGATCGCGCTGATCGGGATCCTGAACTTTATCAATGCCATCCTGACACAGATCATTTCCAGGAAGCGGGAGTTTGCCATGCTGCAGAGTATCGGCATGACCAATGACCAGCTGTTGAAAACGCTGGTCTGCGAGGGCATCAGTTATATCGCGATCTCCGGCGGCATCAGCCTTCTTCTGGGAAGCCTGTTTTCCTGGCTGACGCTGCGGGCCTTGAATAACGTGCTGCTGTTCTTCGAGTATCGGTTCCAGATCAGGTCATTTCTGATCATGATGCCAGTGCTTGTGCTGGTGGCGGCAGCAGCGCCCGTGATCTGCTACAGACAGCTGCGGAAGAAGAGTATTGTGGAAAGACTGCGGGAAGAGTGAGGAATGTCACAGGATCTGGTAAAAAGGTTCTGCCGGGGACGGTTGTCTCCGGCAGAAGGTATGTGAGCTTTTTGATTCATGTGGGTCTACTATTCGATCGCACCGGTGAGAAATGCGTTCAGGATATTCTGAGGCGCATCGTAGTAGAAGCTGCTGTTGTAGTCGTCTATTTTGTCGCTGACAAAGGAATTGTAAGCTTCAAACAGGGCGTCAACGACAGGCAGGTCTCTTTCGCGGGCGATGCCGAGAATAAGACGTTTATATACTTTGCCGATATCCCAATGGCTGGGAACGGCATATCTGGCGGCGGCAACATTGTCGAAGGTCCCTTCGGAAATGTGAGCAGACGCAATGAAGTCTTCGCTGACGGTATCCATGTTGTCGCTGTGGTAAACGTCGGCCAGATCATATATTTTAGAGACAGAGGTTCTGCCGAGCGCATTGACGACGGCGGACCTTTTGTTTTTGGTCTTTCTGGCGATATAGTCGATCAGACTGCAGGTGAAAAACAGATCGTTTGCTTTTTGGTCTTCTCGTCCGGTCATTTTTGCTTTCCTTTCTTACTGCACAGGATGGATCGTGTAACTCTCTAATCTTTACTGTATACTAAGGGAATGCATTTCGCAATAAAAACTTGCAGCATAAAAGTCAGATCAGTGATATGAAAAAGTCGGATGAGTTATAGCCTTCATCCGGCTTTTCTGTTACGATGAGGGTGTTTCGGGTGCTTATTGTATATGCCGAGTGTGACAAGCTATAGTTTTCGGTGCCCTGAATCCTGCGGCAGCCGATAAAAGAAGCGGAGTAAGTTTGACTTTTATCACTGCGTGCAGGATAATAAGTATATGGTACAGGCCATTTTATGGACAGGCTTTTCTGCATGTGTGCATCTTATCCCTGTGCCGTACTTTTCACAGAACGTTTGTGTCCGGAAAGATAAGAGGTGCAAGATTGATTCAGCGCCGGATCGGTATATTCCATTAAGGAAGAGATCGATTTATTCATCCAGGAATTTGTGCCGAAGCGTCACAAATTCTATTGATCGCAGATCAGAATCGGAGTATTCCTTGGAAAACTCCTGAATTCTGTTCATGCGTCCGAAAGTATTCCTTCGGAAAACTTCGCGAAAAACGCTTCGGAATGGAGGAAAATATGACAGAACAGAAATTACAGCAGCTGCTGCAGGACATGACGCTGGAGGAGAAAGTGAACCAGATGCTGCAGCTGGCCGGCGGATTTTTCACCGGGGACATGATGGCCATGGGGCCGATGGCGGAGAAAGGGTTTACGCAGGAGAATGTGGCGCAGGCCGGTTCCGTGCTGGGAGCACTGGGAGCGGAGAAGTTAAAGAAGATCCAGCAGGACTTTATGGAGAAGCATCCCCATAAGATCCCGCTTCTTTTCATGCTGGATGTGATCAACGGGCTTAAGACGATCTATCCGATCCCGCTGGGACAGGGGGCGACTTTTGAGCCGGAGCTGGCAGAGCGGTGTGCGCAGATGGCGGCGAAGGAGTCGGCTGTCAGCGGCCTGCATGTGACCTTTTCCCCGATGGTGGATCTGGTGCGGGATGCCCGCTGGGGCCGGGTGATGGAGTCCACGGGTGAGGATCCGTATCTGAACAGCCTGTTTGCCGGGGCTATGGTAAAGGGCTATCAGGGGGAGGATCTGCAGGAGCCTTACAGGATCGCGGCCTGCGTGAAGCATTTTGCCGGATACGGAGCACCTACCGCGGGGCGGGATTACAATACTGTGGAGTTGTCCAGGCATACGCTGAAGGAATTCTATCTGCCGGCTTACAAAGCGGGAATTGATGCGGGGGCGGCGCTGGTGATGACTTCCTTTAATACCATCGACGGTGTTCCGGCTACGGGGAATAAGTGGCTGATGCGGAAGGTGCTGCGGGAGGAGATGGGCTTTGACGGCGTCCTGATCTCCGACTGGGCGGCTATCGAGGAGATCATCTACCACGGTTACTGTGCCGACCGGAAGGAAGCGGCTGTGCGGGCGGCACAGGCCGGTGTGGATATTGATATGATGACGGGCATCTATTCCGAGCATCTCTGTAAGCTGGTGCGGGAAGGCGAAGTGCCGGAAGCGCTGGTGGACGAAGCGGTGTACCGGATCCTGGAGCTGAAGAACAGGCTGGGACTGTTTGAGAATCCCTGCAGGGATGCGGATGCAGAGAAGGAGAGGACAGTCATTCTGTGTAAGGAGCACAGGGAGCTGGCCAGAGAGGCGGCCAGAAAATCCTTCGTTTTGTTAAAGAATGAGGATGTGCTGCCCCTGCAGAAAGGACAGAAGACGGCCTTTATCGGGCCCTATGTGGATAACCGGAATATGATCGGTTCCTGGTCCATCGTGGGAGAGACGAAGGATGTGACCACGTTAAAAGAGGCCGTATTGGAGCGGCCGGAGGGCGAATATGCGCTGTTTGCGGCGGGGTGCCCGGTTCTGGGCGGCGACTTGAAGCTGGAAGGGTTCTCGGAATCCATGGAGGAGCAGTATTCCGACGAGGAATGTGCGGCGATGCTGGAAGAGGCGGTGAAGAAGGCTGCGGAGGCGGATATGGTCGTGCTGGCGCTTGGGGAACACAGGCTGCAGTCCGGTGAGGCTACCAGCAACGCCAATATCCAGATTCCGCAGGTACAGATGGAACTGCTTGAAAGAGTATGTGCGGTCAATGACCGGGTGGCAGTGGTTCTTTTCTCCGGACGTCCGCTGGATATCCGGGCGATCTCTGCCAGGGCGCAGGCCGTGCTGCAGGTGTGGCTGCCGGGAACGGAAGGGGCGCGGGCCATCATGGACGTATTGTCCGGAGACTATGCCCCCAGCGGAAAACTGCCTATGAGCTTCCCTTACTGTGTGGGACAGGTGCCGGTGCACTATAATGAGTATTCCACGGGGCGGCCGCATGTGGAAGGCAAGGACAAAGACCGCTTCCGCTCCAAATATCTGGATATTCCCAATGAGCCGCTTTATCCCTTCGGGTACGGGTTAAGCTATACCAGGTTCGCAATCTCTCCGGCGGAGGTCGACAGGGAGACGATGACCGGAGCGGAAAGTCTGCATGTGTCGGTGAAGGTGAAAAATGTAGGCGACGCGGCCGGTACGGAGACGGTACAGCTGTATCTGCATGACATTGCGGCCAGTGTGGTCAGGCCGGTGAAGGAGCTGAAAGGATTCCGGAAGGTAACGCTTGCACCGGGCGAGGAGGAGACGGTGACCTTCGAGATCAGGGAGGAGATGCTGCGGTTTCTGACGGAGAATGACCGGTGGGAGAGCGAAGCCGGGGAGTTCGAGGCGTTTGTGGGAGCGGACAGCAGTACGGTGAACTGTGTGAAGTTCCGGCTGGATGCGCCGAAGATCAGCTTGTGATGAGCGGTCGGGAGTTTACGCAGGAGTTTATGTAAGAAAGAATACGAAGTGACCACTTGTACAGAGGTACAGGTGGTCATTTTTCCTCCATGCCGAAGCAGTTTTTCGCGAAGGCTGCGAGCCAGATTGCTCTTCAGAGAATTTATGCAGTTTTGTATACGTAGAAACAATGAGTTATATTAATGGGAATCCTCATTTTTACAGACACTTGCCCGCTCAACGAAAGTAGTCCCCACTTTGATGTGCCAGTGAGAGTGTCCTGGCCGTTCCATACAGCGCAGCAGCAGATCGGCGGCCGCGATGCCAAGCTCCGGCTCATAAGTGCGCACGGTGGTGAGGGGCGGCTCCAGAAAAGCGGCAAAAGGCATGTCATCGAAACCGACCACGGAAATATCGCGGCCGGGTATCAGACCTTTGTCCCGCAGGGCACGCATAAAAGCGGCGGCCAGGGAGTCGTTATCGCACAGGAATGCGCTGGCTTTGAGAAGGCGGTGTTCCAGCCAGTCGTGCAGACGGCCCAGCAGGATCTCCGGTCTGGTATTGTCCGGTTCGCCGCTGATATCCAGAATTTCTCCGGGAGTCAGCTGCAGACGGTACATTTCATACTGCCAGGCCTGCTGTCTGTCTTCCCCGGGTGCCATACACAGAGAACGCAGATAACCGATGCGGGTATGTCCCATCTGCTGCAGATAGTGAAGCGCTGACCGGATACCGGCATGGTTGTCGTGGGATACTGTATCGGCCGCAGGAACATCCGAGGAGATGCCGGTGACCACGAAAGGGATTGCCGGTGTCTGATACTGTCTGATCTGGTCAGCAGTGGCGGCAGCGCCCAACAGGATGACACCGTCTGCCGGCGGCCGGGAGAGAAAGCCCGGATCTGAGGGGGCAAAAGGTCCGCTCAGCTGATAGCCCTGTCTGGTAAGTTCTTTCGAGACGGCTTCCAGGAATTGATTGTAATATAAGGAGTCCTCCGGGGGAGCACCATGCCCCCGGTAGGTGAGATCCAGGATCTCGATCAGGCCTTTTGAATCCGGAGCACTGAGTCGTCCCATATCATAGCCCTGTCTGTGGGCTTCTTCCAGAATGCGCTGTCTGGT
Organism: uncultured Lachnospiraceae bacterium; assembly: GCA_910578115.1. GTDB lineage: Bacteria > Bacillota > Clostridia > Lachnospirales > Lachnospiraceae > UBA3282. The sequence goes on from CAJTPO010000010.1 coordinate 15,149, forward strand.
CTCTTCGGAAATACCGGATTTGCCCCGCAGTGCGACGGATACGGAAGCCGTACTCACGCCCAGCAGATCTGCCAGTTCTCTCATGGATATGCCTGCCATATGAAATCTCCCTCTGTCTTTAACGTCCTGGCGTTTCTTGATGTTTTTTTTACATTATGCAGCCTGATCGGAGGCCGCTGTATGCTGACAGCGCTGCAGATGTTCCGGGAAAGAGAATCGGCATCAGGCCTGCAGCACCAGCAGCCAGTCTCCGCCGCCGGTCCTGCCGGGGCAGTCAAGGCCGCCGTCAGTGGGCGTAAGGGGTGTGTCGAGTGATGTTCTTTCGCCGGTCCGTGGATCGAACCAGGATGCATGGAAGGTCTCGTTATGAGGAACTTCGATCCGGCAGCCGCCACGTGTATGTTCATTATAATAAATCAGAATGTGTTTCCGGTCAATATCTGCAGTGGCCAGCGGACTGAACATATCGATATCCGTAGAAATACCGAAGGGAGAGACGGAAGAGACCGCAATGGGTTGCAGGGTCTCAAAATGCTCTTCTTCATAGAACCGCCTCATATAACCCATCTGTATGGCGCCGATGCCGTCCACAGCCTCATACCAGGGAATGCCGAAGCGGTTGAAAGTGTTAAAAGGATCCGGTGTTTCCGGCTTCTCCCAGACATTATCCCAGATACCCTGCGCGCCGTAGGTGTAACCGCAGGCGCCGGACTGGATGGCGGTGTAGGCCACCCGGCGGACCATATCGGCGGTACAGAGCCGGGAGCCGTTCTCTTCCAGTGTGGAGCAGAATTCGTAGAGGCTTTCCCCTTCCACGAAGGGCTTATCCGGATGGGTGCGGCGGTAGTCATGAAAATATCTGACATTTACCGGGAAGTCTCCGTGTCCGGCTTGATTCAAGGTAAAATCATACCAGTCTTCCTCATAATAATAATCGGAAAAAGGCCGGTGGTTGTCATAGTGAGCGGTCTGGAGGGTGTGATAGCCGTCCAATTCTTCCACATACAGGGCAATCTGCCGCCAGTCATCGATAAAACGGGAACGCATGGGTTCGGGCGCATAGCCGGCTACTTCTCCGGCCAGCGTCCATACAACAGGGAGCGCACCGTAGCGGGCGATGATATAGCGGGCCAGATTCTTCCAGAGAGGGATCCGGTCGAGGATCGACATGAACCAGGCAAAGCCCAGCGCATTCACAAGCCCGCAGTCTGCCAGATAGTACATGCGGCGGTCCAGCTCCTTCTGATAGAATTCCACGTCAGGCAGTATGCCTTCCTGCCCTTTGGCCCAATAGGGGGACGGCGTGCCGTCGGCCGTGAAGTCGGCCCGCAGGTTGGTCTGGTAAACGGTGAAGCCCTGCTCGACGCGGCGGTCAGCCATGCCGCGGAACATGCTCTGCATCTGTGGGTGGTTGGACTGCTCCCAGCGCTCGCCGTAAGCGAAGGCCCAGTGGGTATCGCCCAGCCAGAAGAAAGGCGTCCCGTCCTGGTAGGTGAGATGGGTGCCGGTGGAATCGGTCTTCAGGAAACCGTGGCGGTAGATGGCCAGAGGGCCGGAATAGGGCGTGCAGCATAACTGGCCGGTGACACCGTTTAAGCCGGTTTCCTCCGGGGCTTCGATGCACCAGTGCCATGTGCCCGGCGCTGTGGGGGCAAAAGCGATCTTGTAGGTGCGTCCGCCATCCCAATAGGCTTCGCGGACAATACTCTGTCCATCCGGCCCGGTGAAAGTTGCCTTGATACTCACGTCCAGAAAAGGGTTGGCGAAGTCGCAGGCGATCTCGTAGGGGAGAATGATCTGCCGCCAGGTGGAGACGGTGAGTAAATTGTTCGCTGTGTTTGTGGAATTGCTCATAATTTTTCCTCCATTCCGAAGTGTTATTGCTGAGGAACGCGTGCAGAATCTCAAATTCTGCACTGCGATGACCTCCTGATCTTTATGGGTGCCAATTTGTTAGGTTTGTTAGGCGATTATTTGCCATGTGGGTTATAATTCTACAAAATATAACCATGTTACTTAATATGAATATAGTATAGATTATAGGTTATGAGAGGATGGATGTCAATAATATTAGCTTAATATAATATTATATTAGCCTAACAATATTGACAGTGTTTAGAAACGGGACTATAATACATTTCATACATATAGAAGAAAAGAACAGTTTTTCAGAAAGAATAAGGAGGATTCGGTTATGATCACACAGATGCGACTGGTTCCGGTGGAGGAAGGGAAACATCCTTTCGCATCGGCAGCAGAGAAATGTTGTTTTACAGAGATCGGCTATGTGGAAGACGAGTATTTCATGAGCGGCACGGCCAATGTCTATGAGGAGGATGCATTCCAGAACCCGAAGGTGGCGATAGCGGATGCACCCTATACTACCAGGCTGCTGGTGCGTCGGCCTGCCAGGACGGAGAAGTTCAGCGGCAATATCGTGATCGAGGTCTTGAATGCCACGGCCATGATCGACATTGACAGAATGTGGGTGGATACCTGGCGGTTTTTTACGAGGAACGGGGATATCTATATCGGCATCACCAGCAAGGGGCAGGTAGTTGACGCGCTGAAGCGGTTTGATCCGGAGCGGTACGCTGCGATCAACTGGGACAATCCCGACAGGAGCCGGACACCCATCGCGGAGATCAAGGACAATCCGATGCTGTTTCTGGAGGAGTATGAGAGCGGACTGTTCTGGGATATGCTGATCGATCTGGCAAGGCTTCTGCGTAAGAACGGGGAGGAGAATCCGCTTGCGGGCTATGGTCCGGCACATCTGTTCCTGACCGGGTGGTCTCAGTCCGGCGGTTACATCGCGAGGATTCTGCATTCTTTTGCGTATCAGCCGAAGATTGAGGAGGAAGGCCCGCTGTTTGACGGGTATCTGCTGGCGGGCTGCGGTGCGTCGGATGCGCCGATAAATGCCTACAGTTCCGCATTCCGGTTTGGACAGAGCGGGATTCCCCAGGGCAGCATCCTGGGCGGTAAGGAGCCGGTGATCGCCGTCAATACGGAGAGTGAGAACAGGTATGCCTACTGGTACGGTGATTTTGATGAACCGGCGTTCAAGTTCCGCACCTGGCAGATCCCGGCATCCAGCCATGATACGGCCTATAATCTGATCGAATACTATGAGGGATACCAGAGAGAAGATCTGGACAGGCTGGGCTTTACCAATGTGTGGGAGGGCTGTGAGGGGGAGCCGATGGACTGTCCTTATGAGCCGATCTTCCATGCGGCCTTCTATCATCTGTACAACTGGGCGATTCATGGGATTCCGGCTCCCCATGCACCGAAGATAAAGACCAGGATCGTACGGAAGGAACAGGCATGCTGGGGATTCTTTGGCAATTTTGTGGAGAATCTTACCGATGCGCTGGGCAATGCCGCAGGCGGCATCAGGCATCCGGCGGTGGATTGTGCCACCGGTACTTACGCATCTTTCAGCAGAAGAGAAGACGGCACGATTCAGGAGATGTTCGGCAATGTGCTGCCTTTTTCCCCGGAGAAACTGAAGGCGCTTTACGGTGATCTGGACAATTACCGCAGGCTGGCACAGGAGAGCGCGGACAGAGCGGTGGCGGAAGGGTATGTGTTGATAGAAGACAGAGACTGGCTGGTGGAGCGTGTCGTGGCCGCGGCGGTAAGGCGCGGGCTGCGCTGAGCGGTCGGTACATGCACAGGAAGTAAGCCATTCACAGGACGGACGGTCAGACGGCGGGACCCGTCCGGAAAGTAAAATATCCTCACCGGAAGGATCAGGCCTGTATCGGCACTGATACCGGGGAGGATATTTTATGTTGCATGATCACCTATGTTTGATCTATGCCCGTTTCTGTGCGGCGATCCATTCCAGAATGGTGACGGGAGTGCCGTCGATGGTCACAGGCGATCCGTCATAGTCCAGCGTGCACGCATTGTTCAACATGGGGATCCAGGACCAGTGTCCCATGTATTCAAAGGGAGTGCCGTCTGGAGCCTGATACAGGCCGGTGGGATCGAGCACCTTGTCCCAGAAGGTGAAGTGTACGTTGGTATTGCCTGCCTCGACAAGACGCTCATAAGTGGGAACGACGAACTCATTCGGTATTACCGTGGTGTCTGTCTTGGCGTGGGTGAACCAGATCGGCAGCCGGGCGATACTCCGGATATCCTCGTCAGTGATCACGGCATCCGGCAAAGCTTCACATACCGGGAAGGCGGCAGCGAAACGGTCAGGCGCATGCAGGATCATCTTCATGGTCATGAAGCCGCCGTTGGAACAGCCGCCGAGATAGATCCGGTCCCGATCGACTGCCGGGTGGGTTTCCACGAAGTCCGTGATTAGCTTGTCAAGTGCATCTACATAGATGGAGTCTCCGGAAAGGGAGATCTCACCGCTGCCGTCGTCCATCCAGTAGGTGGGAGACTGGGGAGCCAGCAGGAACGCGCCGCCGAAATACTGCTGGATCCGGGGAGAGATCAGGTTGACTACCTTGTTGCCGGTGGCGGCGATAGCGGGCTCCGCGCCGCCCTCTCCGGCGCCATGCAGCCAGATGATGAGAGGATGCTTTTGCCCGTCTGCAGTTTCCGGCTCATAATAGACATAGGAAAGCGGGGTGTGGGGATGTGCAAAAGAACCTGTCTTTAACAGGTCGCCGTAGAGCGTCCGGTTTCCGTCATTCTGATGAAAGACCATGCCTTCCAGAGTGCCGGCATCTGTCGGGAGCGACTCCTTTTGAGTAATGACGCAGTCTACGTTGACGGATACGTTATAGTGCCCGTCAAATCGTATGATGGAACCCAGTCCCTGCATGGGGTGGCAGTACATTTCCAGTGTTATATGAGTACCGGACTGCGCAGGGTTACCGTCTGCGTCTGAGATGTAGAGACCGGTAATGGTACGGGTGCCGTGCATGGAATCGTCCGGCCTGGCTCCCATAAACTGCGGCCACTCGAAATCTTCTCCCTGGGTGGAAGTTCTGGTGACTTCCACTTCAAACTGGGAAGGTGACAAAGCAGCGCCGGCCAGTTCGCATTCGGTGTCCAGAATGATCCTGCTGATATGAGGACCGAAGTCGAATACTTCGGTTACCGTGGCATAATGTCTGCCGGCAGTCTCAGTTTCTTTGGACGTATGGATGTTTTCTTCGACATTGTGATCTTTCAAATGTGTTTCCTCCTTTACGTTGGCATAGTCGTTTATCCTTATTATATGAAACAGGCAGAAAGAAAAAAAGGACTTTCCGGCTGTAAAGTTGCACAATATGGAGGAGTGGCTACTGTTTACGGATCAGGAATGCGCTGAACTGCGCATTCTGTGAGAACTTGATTCAGGAGTGTAAAAGACAGGATTGTGTCATTTTGACGCAGGATAGTTCTTTTTTTATATGGGAGGGCTGGGCTATAATAAGGACACGTAAAGGAGTTGTGGCCGCAGCTTTAATCTATAGTAAGTGAAAACAAAACTGGAGGAAATGGAGTATGAAAAAGAAGATTGTAGCAATGTTGATGGCTTCTGTCATGGCACTTTCTTTATGCGCCTGTGGAGGAGGCGGTGGAGATGCAGCACAGTCCGGCGGAGACGGCAGTGCGCAGCAGTCCGGTGAAGACGGCGCGGCAGTGGATAACGGGGGAGCATCCGGAGAAATCACGAAGCTGGTCGTGGCTTTTCCGACCTGGACAGGAGCACCGACAGATACGGAGAAGATTCAGGAAGCCATGAATGAGATCACCAGGGATAAACTGGGCATTGAGATCGAGCTGCAGGTTTCGGATTTTGGTTCTTTTAATCAAAGTATGACACTGGCATTGTCCGGTGGTGAGCAGATCGATATCGTCTCTACTTTGGGATTTTCCTATGCAAATGCAGTACAGCAGGGATACTTGAGCAATCTGGAAGAGAATGACCTGCTTTCCACTTACGGTTCAGGTATCGTAGAGGTGATGGGACAGGCGAATATCGATGCCTGCCGTGTGGGCGGCGTATTATATGGCCTGCCAAACAACAGGGATATGGCACAGGGGCGTGGCTGTGCGGCAGTGGCGACAGAATATCTGGAAGGGATCGGGTATGACTTGAGCGGCGACTCTGAGATCATTCGGATCACGGTGGATGAGCTGAATGACCTCTATGCACAGCTGCATGAGAAGTATCCGGATAAAGAAGTGTATCGTCCGGGTACAGGTTCCATGTCTCAGTTCTCCAATGTGGACTCCCTGGGCGGCAGCGTGTTCGGCGTTCTGCTGGATAACGGTAAGGAACTGAAGGTGGAGAATCTGTTTACCAGTGATTTCTATATGGATTACTGCAAACGCATATACGACTATAACCAGAAGGGATATATCAGTCAGGATGCGGCGACAGATACGACGGCAGCAACGGAACTCGTGAAGGCAGGCACGCTGATCAGCTACACCACAGGCGGTAAACCGGGTATCAAGGCGCAGGAGACGAACCTTTGCGGCCGCGATATGACGATCTTCCAGACCATGGATAACTATGTATCATCCACATCAGTGGCAAGTTTCCCCTGGGCTGTTCCGATCACGGCAGCCAATCCGGAAGCAGCCATGAAGTATTTGAATGAACTGTACACCAATGCGGATCTGGCTAATGTTCTTTCATGGGGAATCGAAGGCGAACACTACAAGGTTGGTGAAGATGGTCTGGCTGACTTTGCAGACGGCGTTGACGCTTCCACTTCCGGCTGGAACCATTCCATGGGATGGCTGATGCCGAACCAGTTCCTGACCCATATCTGGGTAGGAAACTCACCGACTCTGTGGGAGGAGATGAAAGAATTCAACAACTCCGCAGTTGTATCGGCAGCCAGTGGATTTACCTTCGATACCACCAACGTGGCAAACGAAGTGACGGCGGTACAGAACGTATACAATGAGTACCAGACCAGCGTGGAGTATGGTTTTGTAGAGCCGGAAGCGGGTATTGCGGAGATGAATGAGAAGATGATGTCTGCAGGTCTGCAGAAGATCATCGATGAGAAACAGACACAGCTTGACGCGTGGGCGGCAACGAAATAATCACACGGCAGATCATGGAATGGCCGGGGCAGGAAAAATGGGACAGTACGTTTTCCCGTCCCGGCACTTTTATACCCTTATGGGGTCTGTCGTCATGTAGGAGAAAGGAGATTTGGGGATATGTCAAGAGCAAAGGCAGCGTCAGCAGCAGGCGGGGGTGCGAAGAAAATGACGCTGAAAAGATTTATGCGGTTCATACCGATCTATCTGTTAATGCTTCCCGGCCTGATCTATCTGTTTATCAACAATTATATGCCGCTTCCCGGTCTGACGGTGGCTTTCAAAAAGTACAATGCCGGATTGGGGATCTATAAGAGTCCGTGGGTCGGTTTTCAGAATTTTACCTATCTGTTTACCACGGATGACGCGTGGGTGATCACCAGAAATACGATCGGCTATAATCTGGCCTTTATTGTAGTCAATACGGTGATGGCAATCGCGGTGGCCATTATTTTAAGTGAACTGACCGGGAGAATCAAGAAATTCTATCAGAGTGCGATCCTTCTGCCGAATCTGATCTCGTCGGTCATCATCGGTTACCTGGTGTTTGCATTTTTCAGCGTGGAGAACGGCTTTGTCAATAACAGTATTCTGAGCCTGTTTGGTAAAGAGGCGGTAAGCTGGTATTCGGAGGCAAAGTACTGGCCTTTTATCCTGATCTTTGTGAGCGCATGGAAATCGGTTGGGTACAACTGTATCGTCTATCTTGCAACGTTGATGGGATTTGACCGTTCCTTCTATGAATCGGCGCAGATTGACGGAGCGACCAAATGGCAGCAGATTAAGTTCATCACACTGCCGCTTTTGAAACCAACGATCATCATGCTGACCCTGATGGCCATCGGCCGTATCTTCTATTCGGATTTCGGACTGTTCTATCAGGTACCGATGAACCAGGGTGCGCTGTATTCAACCACGAATACCATCGATACCTATGTGTACAGAGGACTGCTCCAGATGGGTAATATTTCCATGTCGGCAGCGGCAGGTGTCTATCAGTCTATCGTCGGATTCGTTCTTGTGCTGGTGGCAAATCTGGTAGTGAGACGGGTCGATAAAGACAGTGCATTGATATAGGAGGGGATTATGAAGACGCGTGAAGATAAGATTTTTAACTGCATAGGGCATATCGTAATGGTGCTTTTATCGTTTATGGCGCTTATTCCGATCATTCTGATGTTCGTTTCCTCTCTTACGGATAATGCGACGCTGATCCAGAATGGTTATTCTTTCCTGCCGGAGAAGTGGAGCGCTTATGCATATGAATGGGTGTTTACTTCTAACAGTTCCACGATCCTGAGAGCATATGGCATTTCCATCATTTTGACGATCATCGGAACCACCTGCAGCGTATTGATCACCATGTGCCTTGCCTATGGACTGTCCAAGAAAGGACTGCCCGGACGGCAGGTGATCACATTCCTGGTATTCTTTACCATGTTGTTTAACGGCGGACTGGTGCCCACTTATATCAATTACACGACGGTGTTCCATATCAAGGATACTTTCTTTGGGTTGTTGATCCCGTCTCTGCTGATGAGTGCATTTAATGTGCTGTTGATGAAGAGTTATTTTGCGACAGGGGTGCCGGAAGAGATTCTGGAGGCAGCGTATATCGACGGAGCCAGCGAACTGACTACGATGTGGAAGGTTGCAGTTCCGCTTTCCAAACCGATCATCACGACGATCGCGATGTTCTCGGGTATCGCATATTGGAATGACTGGAACAATGGTTACATCTATCTGGTAAAAAGAACAGACCTGTTCAGTATCCAGAATCTGCTGAACAGACTGATGCAGAATATACAGGCATTGACTACGAATGCGTCAAACATTGGCAACGCAGGGGAGGGCCTGGCGCAGATCCCGTCCGCTACAGTGCGTATGGCAATGGCTGCTATGGGTATTCTGCCCATCATCATTGTCTATCCTTTTATTCAGAAGAATTTCGTCAAGGGCATTACGCTTGGCGGTGTCAAGGGGTAGAGAAAGTATTGCGAAATATTTCAGGACCTGAGACCGATCCGGTTTCAGGTCCTTTTTCGATTTATAGGAAATTGCGACAGTGTAAACCATTCAAGGAGAATGCGGAGCATTCTCTGAATTGTCGCTGCCGGGCGACGATTTTTTGTCATCTGGGTGCGCCGAGCTTACGAAATTCCCGCGGCGTCATTCCGGTGGTCCGCTTGAACTGTCTGGAGAAGTAAGAGATATTTTGGAAACCGCAGGCGATAGCGATATCCTGAATGCTCATATCGCGCTTGGAAAGCAGGCGTTTGGATTCCAGGATCCGGGTCTCGATGATATAGTTGGTCAGGGAAAAGCCGGTTTCCCGCTTAAAAAGGTGGGAGAGATAGTCCGGATTCAGATAGACCATGGCAGCCAGAGAGTCCCGGTTCAATTCTTCATAGAGATGATTTCGTATATAGGATTTCACGGTGCTGACGGCATTGTCCTGTAAGCGTGCCTGTTCCAGGCACTGTGCGTAGACTGTGAGCATATCCGCGATCTGGTCCTGCAGGGTACGGAAAGAGGAACAGGCCTGATCGGCTGACTGTCTGGCCAGTTGGTCATGCAGTGACACAAAAGCTTCCTCCTGATCTTTGTCTATGCTGCCAAGTACGATCCGCAGGAAATCATAATAGAAGGCGGTCAGCGATTCCCTGGTGACGCCGCCGGAGTGTCTGAGCTGGTTCAGCCAGGCGGCCACTTCCGTACGCAGCGGTTCTATTTCTCCGGTATGCAGGCATTCGCTCCAGCGATCGACGGGAAGAGTCGGCCGTGTTATGTCTTCTTCCGCTGCAGAGATACAGGACAGGTCAAACACATGATTCTCGTGGGATACATTTCTGTGGGCTGCCTGCATCATTTCTTCACACTGAGAGGCAAGACGCTGCATGGACAGTGCTTCTCCGGAGAGGAAGAAATTAAAGGGGACCGGAAAGTGAGGCACAAAATGATCCAGCGCCTGCCGGCATAGCTGTGTAATGCCTTCATGCGTCCGTCCGGCGGCAGGAAGGGGCAGGGCGAAGAACTGCTCCGTGATCCGCACTGTGACGGGAAGTTCCTGGCGGGTGTAAAAATATTCGCGCAGAATATTTTTCAGTGCAAATTCATACAAACTCCGGTCGGTAGAAAAAAGACCGGAAAGATCAGCCTGGATGATCAGGAGGAAGAAAGAGTCAGCGGCCTGTTCGGGGTTCAACTTGCGATATTTTAACTCCAGAAGGATATCCTCCGCGCTGGCGGATACGGCGTGGGTAAAAAGATCCAGCCAGAACTGCTCCATCAGGGTAAGTTCGCTCTCTTTCCAGTAGCCGGCATACAGGGTGTTGAGCTGGTCCCGCTTGCGCTTGCGAAGCTGCTCCTGCGCTTTGTCAAGGGCAGCGTAGAGCTGTTCGTCCTCCACGGGTTTGAGAAGATAGTCGCTGCTGGAAAGCTTCATGGCGTTGGATATGTACTCGAACCGGGCATAGGCGGTGAGAAAGATGCATATGGTATCCAGATTGCGGCTGCGGATGGCATTTAACAGTTCCAGCCCGTTTCCGCCGGGCATTTCGATATCACACACCATGATGTCGATCTCATTACCGGCAAAACAGTCCAGCGCCTGGCTGATATTGTAAGCGCAGAAGATCTCATTGATCTCGGGGCGGTTAGTTTCCAGCTTGCGTTTAATACTTTCCACACTGTAGTATTCGTCATCTACTATGAGCAGATTCATACAGGTACTCCTTTCAAGAGACAGCGGATTTAGTTTATCAGATAGTTGTGAGCAGGTGCGGGGGCGGGCAGGACCATTTTCCGGTAAGGAATAAAAGGCAGATCGATATCGATCTGGGCTCCGGCCCCTGGGCGGTTTTGGAAGGAAAAGACGGGATCATCAAAAGCATACCTCGCCCGCAGCAGCACGTTGGTGATGCCGATATGGTAATCCTCCACGGCCAGATAATTTTCTATGTCATGCAGTTCAGCCAGTATTTTATCGGAAAATCCCTTGCCGGAATCCCAGATGCTGATGATGAGACGCTTCTCATCATCCTGCAGATAATGGGAAATCTCGATATGTATTTCCAAAAGCTGTCCCATGACGACTTCATACTTAATGGTATTCTCCACAAAGTTCAGGATCAGAAGCGGGATCGCACTGGCCTGCTGGAGACCGTCCGGGCAGTTCAGTGACAGAGACAGGCAGCCGGGATAACGGATTCCCGACAGTTCCACGTAATTGCGTACCACATCCAACTCTTCCCCGAGGGTGACAGTCTGTCCGGAGGAAAGGGTATAGCGGAGGTGCTGGCTTAAATCCCGCAGCATCTTTCTGGCCAGTTCAGGATGGTCGGTCTCGGTGAGCTGATAGGCCGTATTCAGGCAGTTGATCAGAAAGTGCGGGGTGATCTGCTGTTTGAGAAACTGGGCTTCCAGTTTCTGTCTCTGCAGTTTCCTCTCATACACATCGATCTTTAGATCTTTGATCTGTGTGACCATATCATTGAAGGCGGTAGTCATATTCTGGAATTCGTCCAGCTGTCCGCCGGCCGTTATATGGGTCTCCAGATCGCCGGTGCGTAAGTGTTTGATACCGGTGATCAGGTCTGCAACAGGTTTTAAGATCCACCGGTTGAGGAGATGCACAAGCATGCCCCAGATGATCAGGAAGCTGAAACCGACGATCAGCAGTGCGGTATAGAGTGAGGTGCTGGCGCTGTTTATGTCGGTGTAGGGAACGAGCAGTGTGAGATAGGAATCTCCGCTGTTCAGTCTGCGGGATACGGCGAACATTTTCTCGCCGTCAATCTGTTCGCAGGCATAGGGAGCTCCCTTCTGCTGCCGGGGCGGCGTGATAGTGAGCAGCGGCTGGCCGCTGCGGTACAGATGACCGTTCGTATCGGAAAATACGAGCCGGGAGTTGTTCTCCTTACCGGTCATGGAATCAAGCAGCGTGTCCAGGCTGACCCAGGCGCCCGTATAGGCATTATCGATGTAGAGGATGCGAAGCAGATAGTAGGAATCTCCTGACTGAAACAGTGTCCAGGAGAAAAAGTCCGGATTTTCCTGCGAGATGGCATCCAGGACGGCCTGCCGGAATGACAGGGTATCTTTCGGATTGCTGGTGGTGACCAGCTGCTCACTGGCGGGCAGGTAGCAGAAAAATCCGTTTGCAGTATAGATGTTCATGGCATTTCTGAAATCTGTCTGCAGCTGATGCAGTGCCCCGAACCAGGTGGTGGTGTTGTACGGTGTATTTTTCAGCGTGAAAAGCGTCGTATTATCAAGCGCCATCGTATAAAGCCAGGTCTCTGTGCGCTCCAGGGTATTGTCCAGATGCTCCTGGTATAAGATCAACATGTCTTCTGTGTTGCGGTAAACATTTTTGCGCAGCAAAGAAAAGGCGGAAAAGTTGTTGTAGGCGACAAGTGTGCTGAAAAAGAAGATCAGCAGCATCAGCAGCAGAAGGATGCGGAATCGAAGGGAATGCGGATGCAGATGAGCCTGTATATTGGAAGATAAATGGGAGCGTAGGGATTTCATGCTTTCCTCCATACCGAAACGTCACAAATTTGTCGAGTACTGTTGTAAAGGGTGTAAGGTTTCTTATTTATTATACTAGAAAGAAAAGTGGCAGTAAAGACGGGAAGCCAACGACTTTCTTTTTCGGAAGTAGTTTGCTATACTGTTAGCTATAGTAAACGACATAACAAATTTCTGTTGCCGGCTCTTGCAGGAGCCATATACGGAAGCGCCTGCAAGGCCGAAAACGAAATTTCTAATGTCGTTAACTATAAGAAATGGTTATGACGGAGAGTTGATCATGGAACGGATATTAGTGGTAGAAGATGACCTGGCATTGAGCACGGGACTTTGTTTTGAGCTGGACGCAGCCGGGTATGTGACGCAGGCGGCTTATAACTGCCGGAAGGCCGAATATCTTGTGGAGCAGGAGAACTTTTCTCTGGCGCTTCTGGATGTCAATCTGCCGGACGGGAACGGCTTTGCACTGTGCGGGAAGATCAAGAGTCTGCATCCGGAACTGCCGGTGATCTTTCTGACGGCCAATGATCTGGAAGAGGATATGCTGAATGGGTATGACCTGGGGGCGGAAGATTATGTGACCAAGCCTTTCAGTATGCCGATCCTGCTGAAAAAAGTGGAAGTCGCCCTGCGCCGCGGCGCTGCAGCCGGCGGAACAGGAACAGCGGCAGGGAAAACTGCAGAGGGAACGTGTTACCGGGATGATTTCCTGCAGCTGGACTTCGAGGCGCTGACTGCCGTGCGGGGCGGGGAGAAGCTGTCGATCACGCCCAACGAATATAAGCTGCTTCGGCTGCTTGTGGCCAATGCCGGCAATGTGGTCACCAGACGGCTTCTGCTGGAGAAGCTGTGGGACTGCGACGGGAATTTCATCGACGACCATACGCTGACGGTGACGATGAACAGGCTGCGGGCGAAGATTGAAGATGAGCAGCACGGGTACATCAAGACGGTGCGCGGGATGGGATATATCTGGGAATCTCTAAACAGGTAATGTCGGTCAGGTCGTTAACGATAGAATTGGAGACGGAGAAATGGGACAGAGAGCGGACAGTGTAATGCGATGGTGTGTGTTGGCGGCGGCAGCGGTCATGTTTGGATGTTTCCTGTATGTGGTGTGGATCTGGGTGCCGCAGGCGGATATCCGCGTCGCGCTGCTGGGGCTTTGCGGGGGTCTGTGCCTGACCGGGTTTCTGTGGAGCCTTTGGCAGAGGCGGCAGCTGTGCAGATTCGCGGACGAGCTGTGCCGGACGCTGGATGATCTGATCGCGGAACGAAAGCCCCAGGATTATTTTCCCTATGAAGACACGCTGACAGCCAAGATCCAGGGCAAACTTATGCAGTATTATGACCTGATGAGTGAGGGCCGCAGACAGAGCAGGCAGGATAAGCAAATCATTCAGGAGCTGGTGTCGGACATCTCCCATCAGGTCAAGACGCCGATGGCCAATCTGCAGATGTTCATGGGGATTCTGCAGTCCCATGATTTAAGTGCCGGGAAGCGCAGGGAGTTCATGGACACGATGTCCGGTCAGATCAACAAGCTGGACTTTCTGCTGCAGTCGCTGATCAAGATGTCGCGGTTGGAGACAGGAACGTTTGCCCTGCATATAGAGCGCACAAGCCTGTATGACACGATCGCGCAGGCGCTGAATGCGGTCTGGGCCAGGGCAGAGGTGAAGCAGATTCAGCTGTCGGTGGAATGCGACAACAGCATCACGGCCAGGCATGATGCCAGGTGGACGGCGGAGGCGCTGGGCAATGTTCTGGACAACGCGGTCAAGTACACGCCGGCAGGCGGCAGTATCAGGATCAGCGTCCGTCCATGGCAGTTCTATACCCGTGTGGATATTACGGATACCGGTATGGGCATTCCGGAAGAGCAGTGCAATCAGGTGTTCAAGCGATTCTGGCGCAGCGAGGCCGCAGCGGCGCAGGAGGGGGTCGGACTGGGGCTGTATCTGGCGCAGGAGATCATTACCAGGCAGAGAGGATATATCAGCGTAAAGTCCGTAGCAGGTGAGGGAACCACGTTTTCGGTATATCTGCTGACGTGATCTTCGCATTGGAAACTTACCTGATCATTGTTAACATAGCTGCAATGTCTTCGGTTGCCATGGTTACTTTTGACTTTTCGATCAGGATATTTCCTCCGGTCATGATATAGGACGGCATTACCCGTATCCCCTTGTAGTAGATTTCGCTGTTTCGCAGCTTATAGGTGGAAACGGCGGGAATGGCATTTTTCCCGGTTGCCTTTTTGGCGATCAGGTTAAAGGCTTTCCTGGCGACGTCGCCCATCAGCATGATCACCTTTATATTGGGGAACAAAGAAAGTTCTGCTTCCAGATAAGGCAGACTTTTATCAATACTGCTTCTGTCAATGGCATATTCTGTCTTCGGTGTTTTAACGGCATTTGTGATATAGATCCCCATCTGCAATATGTCCTGCATAGAAGTAACCTCGGCTCCGGCCCCCTGGAAAAGGGGAATCGTTGTCTTCAGATAATCGGCTTCAGGGATTCCATAGAAATCCTGTAAAGGGTCAGCGGGGACCACTTCATTTATCATAAACGCTTTGATCGTAAGCGGGTCAAGATCAATGTTGTTCAGATGCATATTGCCTGCTGGGCCGACTTTCGTTTCAAGTTCTTTTTTGATGTTCATATTTGATTGCTCCTTTATGATAATTTGCGACAGATTCGTGTCCGGCAGATGATACGAAATGCAGGACAGTCTGCTTTTCCTTAATGTATCGTGTTCATGATTTGAGTATACCATAATAACCATGACAATGTCTGTCAGGATTTTTCGCCGTATTTCTTTCAAAAGTCATATGTCAGCTGTTGCAGGTCGGAAGCAGTCAGTACAGAGCAAAGGGAAATTGAGGGAATTTTATTGGAATTATATGCGGTTTATAGTAAAATAACAGTATTCACAAACTCGTTTAATGCGATGTCTCAACATAGTTGAGACAAAAGCAGCGCAGAAATGGAGAAAATCATGAAAAATTATACACAGGTTTATGTAAAAAACAGTATTGAAGCAGCAGAATTGTATTGTAAAGCTTTTGGGGCTGAAATAACGAGAGAGTTTATGAATGAAACGAATACAGCGTATGAACACTGTGAACTGTCTGTGAATGGAGAGGGATTTCTAGCGTTGGCGGAAGCGTCAAATCCTTGTGATATTGAGGTAGTACACAGGAACAAATGGGAAACTATGACATTTAATGTATTTGAAATGGGCAGCGAAGACGCCGTTCGAAATGCATTTCGCATTTTGAGTGATGGTGGAGTGATCATTGAGTCAATCCATGAACTTCCATGGAGTAAATGCTGTGCGACTATTATTGACAAATATGGTGTTTGCTGGTGGATTTCAATCTGACAACTTTACAGTGCTGCGGATCATTATTTTCGCAGCGGTGTTCGGGAAGCTGATCGTGGACGGTATTGCGGCCGGCGGTGTCAGGGCGTAACGGGAAGCACATCTGGCAGACAGATGGAGGAAGGAGGAGTTTGTATGTTTCAAAGTTTTATGGGTGGCCTGGGAGCACTGCCTCTGGCCAGACACGGAAAGAGCAGATCGATCAACTGTGAGAATCCTCACGGGGAGAAGGGAAAGGGCGGCATGGCCGCAAGCAGCCTGGGGCCGTCAAGGAAGGGGGCGCCCTGTATTCAGGGGCTGGCGCCCGGGAGTGTGACGACGCTGGCGCAGATCGAGGGGGCCGGCATCATCCAGCATATCTGGATGACGGTGACGGACAGAACGGACAAAGATTACTATGTGCTGCGGGATCTGGTGCTGCGGATGTATTGGGATGATGAGGAGACACCTTCTGTGGAAACGCCACTGGGAGACTTTTTCTGCTGTGGTTTCGGGCGGGGATGCATCGTCAATTCCATGCCGATCGTGGTGAATCCGGCCCGCGGCATGAACTGCTATTTTCCCATGCCTTTTCATAAAGGGGCGAGGATCACGCTGGAAAACCAGCATGAGGTTGAGGTGCCGGCTTTTTTCTATCAGGTGGATTACCTGTTGACGGATGAGCTGCCGGAGGATATCTGCTATTTCCATGCCCAGTGGAGAAGGGAGCGGCTTACGGAGAAGCAGAGGGACTATACGATCCTCGATCAGGTCAGGGGCAGAGGCCATTATGTGGGAACTTATATGGCACTGACGGCGCTGGAGCGTTACTGGTGGGGAGAAGGGGAGATCAAATTCTACCTGGACGGGGACGACCGGTATCCTACCATCTGCGGGACGGGGACGGAGGACTATTTCGGCGGAGCCTGGAGTTTTGCCGGTCAGTGCGACGGCAGAACGGTGGAGAATACCTACTGTACGCCGTTTATGGGATACCCGTATTATTCCCATCATGATCTGAGTGTACATAATTTCTATCACAATGACGATACACTGCCCCAGAGGGGGTTCTATCGCTGGCATATTATGGATCCGGTGCTGTTCGAGGAGGACCTGCGGGTGACGATCCAGCAGATCGGTACCTGCCATAAGGGGAATTTCGAGCGGCAGGACGATGTGGCGTCGGTGGCGTATTGGTATCAGTCGGAGCCGCACCATCCATTTGCTCCTTTGATGAAAAAGGAGGACAGATGGCCGCGTTAGGACGGGGCGGCAGGCGGCTTTGTCAGGAGCAGAAAGGATGGAGCATGAAGAAACATGAACAAAAGAAGTAGAAAGGGTTATTTTAATCATTGGTTTATCGTAGGCGGCGTGCTGGGCAGCAGCACCCTTATGATTCTGTTTTTGTGCAATACGGCGGGGATGTTCGTATCGCCTGTCATGGAGCAGTTCGGGTGGTCGAGGACACAGGCCACCTTTTATCTGACGCTGTTTAACTGGATCGCGGCGGCAATGCAGCCGCTTGTGGGCAGAATTTATGAGAAGTATGATATGCGCCTGATCCTGTCGGTGGTGGTCGCTGTTTTCTGCGGGGCGTATATCTGGAGCGGCACGTTCACGCATATATGGCAGTGGAATCTGTTCGGCGTGATCTATGGCGTGATGGCGGGTTTCTTTATGTATCTGCCGGGACCGGTGCTGTTCAACAGATGGTTTGTGCAAAAGATGTCTTTTGCCATGTCCATAGGCGGCATTGTGTCCGGTATCATCGGTTTTTTCCTGAATACAATGCTTGTCATGCAGATCAAGAATGCGGGCTGGGGAAAGGCGCGTATGGAACTGGGCGTGATCGCGTTTGCGGTATGTTTTGTGCTGACGGTGTTCGGGGTGAGAAATTCTCCGGAACAGATGGGGATGGAACCTTACGGAGACGGGGAGAAGCCGGAAGCCGGTACGCGGGAAGAAGAGGAAAGCGGGTTTGAATATGCGCAGGTATGGCGCAGCCCGGCTTTCTATGTGACGCTGTGCTATGGATTCATGGTCATTCTGTTGACGAGTTTTGCGCAGCAGATCTACAGCTATGCGGACGCTATGCCCATCGGTATGGAGAGTGCGGCAAAGGCCTTTTCCATTATGTCGGTGGCGATGCTTATTCTGAATCCTGCCATTGGATGGATGTATGACCGGTTTGGCGGGATCAAGGGCAATCTGGTCATCTGCCTGTTCTGTGCGTTGGGTACTTTTCTGCTGGTGCTGTGCGGCGGAAGCAGCAAGCCTCTTTTTTACATGGGAGTGGCCTGTTATAACCTGGTCATGTCGTCCATGACGCTGGGGATATGGGCGCTTGTGAAGTATGTGTTCGGCGCGAGGGCTTATGCGCAGATTCTGTCCAAAGTGTCGCTTGTGCTCCTGGTATCCGGCGGAGTGGCCAATATCCTGTATGCGCAGCTGTACGATATAACCGGAACCTATACCACCTTTCCGATCACGGCTTTTCTCTTAAGTGTGGCGGCGGTGGTAATGGTTCCGATGATCGCTGTTCTGGCAAACAGATCGAAAAAGAAAATGTAAAAAACTTTCTATGCCTTTTTCTGTGCGGCCATCCATTCCAGGATCGTGACGGGATTACCGTCGATGGTCACGGGGGATCCGTCATAGTCCAGCGTACATTCATTGTTCAGCATGGGAACCCAGGACCAGTGGCCTGTGTATTCAAAGGGTGCACCGGCTTCCGTAGTATACAGACCGGTGGAATCGAGCACCTTGTCCCAGAAGGTGAAGTGTACGTTGGTATTGCCTGCCTCGACAAGACGCTCATAAGTGGGAATGACGAATTGAGACGGCCTTACTGTGGTGTCTGTTTTGGCGTGGGTGAACCAGATCGGCAGATGGACGATGCTCTGGATATCCTCGTCAGTGATCACGGCATCCGGCAGAGCTTCACAGATCGGGAAGGCGGCAGCGAAGCGGTCAGGCGTATGCAGGATCATCTTCATGGTCATAAAGCCGCCGTTGGAACAGCCGCCGATATAGATCCGGTCCTGATCGACAGCCGGATGGGTTTCCACAAAGTCCGTGATCAGTTTGTCAAGTGCGTCTATATAAATGGAGTCACCGGAGAGGGAGATCTGGCCGCTGCCGTTATCCATCCAATAAGTAGGCGACTGGGGAGCCAGCAGGAATGCGCCGCCGAAATACTGCTGCATTTCAGGGGTGATCAGGTTGACTACTTTGTTGCCGGTGGCGGCGATTACAGGTTCCGAACCGCCTTCTCCGGCGCCGTGCAGCCAGATGATCAGCGGATATTTCTGTTCGTCGGCAGTTTCCGGTTCATAATAGACATAGGAAAGCGGTGTATCGGGATGGTCAAAAGAACCTGTCTTGAGCAGATCTGCGTAAAGCGTCCGGTTTCCGTCATTCTGGTTAAAGACCATATCTTCCAGCGTGCCGGCGTCTGTCTGGATCGGCTCTTTCTGGGTGATGACGCAGTCCACATCGACGGATACGTTAAAGTGTCCGTCATAGCACATGGTAGAACCGACTCCCTGCATGGGGTGGCAGTACATTTCCAGCGTCACACAGGTGCCGGACTGCGCGGGATTGCCGTCCGCATCGGACAGGTACAGGTTGGTGACGGTACGGGTGCCGTTCAGGTAATCTTCTGGTTTGGCGCCCATGAACTGGGGCCACTCGAAATCTTCCCCCTGGGTGGAAGTGCGGGTGACTTCCACTTCAAACTGGGAAGGGGACAGCGATGCGCCGGCCAGTTCACATTCGGTGTCCAGAATGATCTTCGTGATGTTCGGGCCGAAATCGAGCACTTCGGTGATGGTAGAATAATGTCTGCCAGGCGCTGTGCTTTTGGCGGTTTCATCTTCTGTGGCCGCCGTTTCTTTGTCATCTTCGAGAGCGGCCGCATTTTCAGAAGCTGTATCGTCTTCAGGAGCTGTCTCGTTCTCAGAAGCTGCGCCGCCATCAGGACCCGCATCTTCCCCGGCGGCTGCACCATCCGCAGATACTGCCGCATTCTCGCCGCCTGTTCCGTTACCGCAGGCACAAAGGGCAAGCGCCATAACGGAAACCAATGATGTTACCAGGAATTTTTTCTTCATTTTCTCCTCCATGCTGAATCAGTTTTCTGCAAAGGCTGCAAGCCAAATTTGAAATTTGGCTCTGCAATCTTTCCGGTATTCTGTATAAAGTATTTTTAGTCATTGTACTAAAGAAGAAGGAAGAAAAAAAGTGATTTATTGACCAGTTTACCCTGGAGTACTGACATGTTCACATTTCGTCAGGTGACTTGCCTGAATTTCCATCTGCCGCGCCTGCCTCACGCAACGATGCCGCCGCATTGCCTCGTTCAGTCGCCTTGCAGGCTGAAAATGAACATGTCAGTACACTAGAGTTCTTTCATCATGCGTGTGGACATCAGGCAGGTTTCTCCGTTGATAAAATGGATGATCCGGTTTTTGGTGTCTACTTCTTTTATGTTCTTTTTGTTGACCAGAAAGGACCGGTGGCAGCGCACAAAATCATCGCCGAATGCCTTGAGCAGATCCTTTATGGTGCTGAAAAATTCAATTTGCCGATCCTTCGCATGGAGAATGACTTTATGGATATTGCTGGAAGTCTCAAAGAATAGAAT
Organism: uncultured Lachnospiraceae bacterium; assembly: GCA_910578115.1. GTDB lineage: Bacteria > Bacillota > Clostridia > Lachnospirales > Lachnospiraceae > UBA3282. The sequence continues at coordinate 35,718 of CAJTPO010000010.1, forward strand.
ATCATCATAATCTATGCTGATTTTTCGGCCGCCGGTTTCGATCGTATAGACTTTGTGTGTTCTGCCAGTCTGCAGGGCATAGCGTTCCATTGCATTAAGCAGGCATTGCCTGATCTTTACTTTCGCTTCGGCAGGTGTGTCTTTCAGTACAAAGTCCATTGCTTCCACCTGGTACTGGAATGTCATATAGCTTAGTTCGGAATGTGCGGTTATGAAGACGATGAAACCACGGGGATCATATAACCTGATCAGTTGTGCCAGCTGCATACCGTTTATGTCGCTGCCCAGGTCGATATCAAGGAAATAAATGCCTGTGTTCTGGCTGTTCCTGATCTTTTCCAGCAGTACATAAGGATCGCCTGTATTTAGAACAAGCTGCATATCCAGCTCTTCTATCAGAATGGTATTTTGAATGGTCTGTACGATAGTCTGCCGCTGCACGGCATTGTCCTCACACACAAAAATATCCAGCATATGATGTCATTCCTTTCTGTCAGTAAGTTCCAGATGCTGCGTGAAACGGCCGTTTAGCATGGAGGTTTCCAGCAGCGCGTTGTCATAGGAACTGATGATCTTCCGGGCATTGGAAAGTCCGATTCCCTGATGTCCGGTCTTTGTGGTAAAACCTTTTTGCTTTAATTTATGTAATACTGCGCCCTGATCCTGAAAGCTGTTGGAGATGGTGATGGATACGCCGGCCTCGTGCCGAATGATATTTAAGCCTGCCTGCGGCTGTTCTGCCAAAGGTGCGGCTTCGATCGCGTTGTCCAGAAAAATCCCCAGTATGCGGGCGAGGTCTACGGTGTTCATCGGAAAGTTGTCCACCCGGCAGGGAATGTCGATCGTGACATCAATTCCTGACTCATGGGCGTAGATCATTTTTGCAGAGAGCAGGCTTTTGATCTCCAATACATCAATATTACCGAGTTGATTCAGTTTGTAATCCCCCTGGTCGATCAGAGCCTTTGTGGGGAAGATCTTTGTTTCAAAATATTGCGCAAGTTCGTCTATGTCACGGTTTGCAATATAGCCGGACAGGGAGAGTAAAATATTGATATAGTCGTGCTTAAAGGAGCGCAGGCCGTTATACATGGCTTCCAGGTTGTGTGTGTAATCCTGTAAGTCCTGCATGGCCTTCTGCTTCGCCTCTGTCTGCATTTTTTCCTGATAGGAGCAGTGTACGGCCAGAAGCAGAAAGAGCATAACGAATAGATACCCTGAAATATGCAGGACATTATTGTATATCATTTTGCCGACAGAGCCGTTTTGCCCCGGGATCAGATCGTCGAACAGATAGATGGTGATAAGGAGCAGCAATCCGGCGTCGATCAGATACCAGGTCTGTGGAAGGCGTAAAACACTTTTTCCAGAAAGCAGCAGTTTCCTGAGCTGCCTGCCGCAAAAAAGCGTCGCCCAGTAAAACAGCAGAATATGAATCATATGGACAATGGAAGAAACATACGGCTGCTCGATGAAAGATGTGGGAATCAGCATATGCAGAAAGCCTGACACCAGGTTATCCGTCACGAGTGCAAGCACAAACCCGATCATACCCATACAGACATTTTGGGCGGCGGTATCCCGGCAGAAAACCAGCCCGTAAATACAAATGACCGCCGGAATACCGAACAGGCCGTAGGGTATACAGGACAGGAACTTTATGGGCATTCCGGCAAGCAGCAGCGACAGATAAAGAACGATAAAGGCTTTGAGGCCCATACGCCCGGGCCATACATTGCGAACAGCAAGGGAAAGCTGAAAAAAAGACAATAACATTTCATTGGATTCCTTCTTTTGGTATTTACACGCCTAATTATACTTTATATCATTCTTTACAGCAAGCCTCGTTCGACGAAAATGAAGAATAAGTGCGTATGCAGGAAAGGAAAAAATGCACTTATGCAGGAATGGCGGCGTTTTATGACTGTTTTGGAAGAACTGCCGTTTTCCCTGTTATACTGTTTGACAGAAAATAAATTTATTCAGAAAGGAAACAGAAAGTTATGAAGCATTTTTTAAAAGGAGCTGCCGCGGTGGCGATCGTACTGTTTGTCGTGATTTTGATCCACATTATTTTCAATGTGATGGGTATTGACCTGAACAAATACATCAATAATGTTGTGGAAATTCTGCTGGCATCAAGTTTTGCTACGATGATTTATCAGGCATTGATCAGGAAAGAGAAGGATGAATAAATTCTCTGATGAGCAACTTATTCATCCAGGAATTTGTGCTGAAGCGTCACAAATTCTGTTGATCACAGAGCAGAATCTGAAATTCTGCTCGCGTTCTCAGCGCAAAGCGCTTCGGAATGGAGGAAAGGATGAATAAATTCTCTGATGAGCAATTTATGATCGCGACCATGAGCATGGCAGTGGAGGCTGATAAGAGTCCCCGCTGTCATGCTGTTTTAAGCAGGCTAAAGATTATTTTCGCGATACAGCTGCTCTCTGTATTTCGGATTGGAAAGAGCAAGCTGCATATCCTCGGTCCTGCCGGCATGCAAAAGAGCCTGTATTAATTGGGACAGTCGTTGTTCACCTGCTTTTCTTCCCTCTTCCAGGCCGATCTTATGCCATTCTTCCCGTTCACTCTTCATATGTTTTTCTTCATTGTATTCAAAGATACTCACAGCGATCGCCTCCGCACGATTCCTGGACAGAAACTCCGCAGGAATACCGTTGTCGATACAGTGTGTGACTGCACATTCTACGGCATCTGCTTTTTGTCAGCATACCACAGGATTAACGGAATTGTAAATAAATTCTTTATTAAAATCTTGAAACCTGTCCTGGCAAAGTATTTCTGTAAATTTCCTGAAAGGAAGTTCCAGGTATACCTTTGGCTATTTTGTGATAAGACAAAAAATGACAAAACAGAGTGAGAAAATGAAAGATGGATCCAAAACTATACTATAATGGGAGAGTTTTGTCCGGGCGGATTTCGTAATTGAAATTGCACATGGGAGGGGATATTTGCTATACTGTAATACGGTAGAAAAGCTCCGGGCTGTTTCCTGCCCTGTCATGGTGCTGTCTGTTCATGGCAACAGCAACGCAGAGGAAGAACAGCAGGAAACTGAGGGAGACGACAGGAAGGCTTCGGAATGGAAAAAATACGGAAGAAGCGGCAAAGAGATACTTTTACGATAACAAAGAAATAACAAAGAAAAAGGAAGAGAGTAATGGACATCCTAAACAGCATAACGATACGTCATGTAAAGAAATATTACGGCAGCGGCAGCAGTCAGGTCAAGGCACTGGATGGTGTGGATCTGTCGGTTGCGCAGGGGGAGTTCGTCGCCATTGTGGGAGCGTCGGGCAGCGGTAAGACGACGCTTCTAAATATGATGGGAGGTCTGGATGCGCCTACGGAGGGCGAGGTGATCGTGGACGGTGTGAATCTGGGCGGTCTGCGGGAGGAACAGCGGGCGGTTTTTCGCCGGAAGAAGGTAGGTTTTATTTTCCAGAATTATAATCTGGTCCCCACGCTCACCGTGGAGGAGAATATCCTGTTTCCGCTGGATCTGGACGGTTCTGCGCCTGATTTTAAGTTTCTGGAGGAGATGACGGAGCTTCTGGGGCTTAGAGATAAGCTGCAGGTCTATCCGGGGGCGCTGTCCGGGGGACAGCAGCAGCGGGCTGCTATTGCACGGGCGCTGATGGCGAAGCCTGCCATTATTCTGGCGGATGAACCTACGGGCAATCTGGATTCGCAGAACGGGCAGAATGTGGCGGGGCTTTTGAAGATGACGGCGCAGCTCACCCACCGGACACTGGTGCTTGTCACGCACAATCTGGAGCTGGCGCAGCTTGCGGACCGGGTGGTGCAGATGAAGGACGGACGGATCGTAAGTCAGTAAGGCGGCTTCGATGGACTGGATAAAGCAGATAAGAGGGGAAGACAGGCGCAAAAGCAGCGCAGAAATGGAGTAAATCATGCTGCAGAATAATAATCTGAAAATCTGCCGCAGGCTGGTGTGGCGGGATATCAAATTTCATAAGGGACGGAGCATTTTTCTGGTGACGGCGGTGGCGCTGGTGTGCATGCTGTACACCTTTTCCTTTTCGCTGGGCGGGATGATCCGGGACGGTTATCTGTATACTTACAGGATGATGTATGGCTCCAACAGCCATATTCTGTTCTTTGATATGAGTAAAGCGCAGGCCCAGACGTTGTGTAAGCTGAGCGGGATCCGGGAGGCGGTTACGCTGTCGGCAGTGGGGACGCTCAGTGACGATATGATGGAATACCGCAGTGTGAAGCTGGCGGCGGTGTCAGAAGGGTGGGCGAAGGCCACGGAATCGGTGCCGTTTGTGGGGCGGATGCCGGAACAGAAGTGGGAGATTGCGCTGGATGAGCTTACCATGAATTCGCTGGCCATTCCTCATGAGATCGGGACGGAGGTGGTGCTTCGCTGGAAGCCGGCGGACGGCGGGGCAGAGCGGACAGACCGGTTTCGTCTGTGCGGATGGTGGGAAAGTCTGATGGGGCAGACGGAAACCTGTGCGTGGATCACGGAGGAGACGGCGCAGGCGCTGTGTCCCGATGCGCCTGCGCGGACAGCGCTTGGCGTGACGCTGTACCGGCCGGGAAATCTGGAGGAACAGGCACAGGATATGCTTGATCGTGTGGGACTGCAGACGGTCTCCTATACGACCAATCTGGCCTATAACGAGACCAAACGGGAATTCGCGGACAGTGAGGCGATGGGTTTTTACCAGATGAATCTGATCGTGGTACTGTGCGGTGTGTTGATGATCTACAATATCGTGCGTATTTCTGCGGGACAGAATATCCGTTTCTATGGAAGAGTCAAAAGTCTGGGTATGTCGCCGCGGCAGATCCGGGTGCTGGCCGTGGAACAGGCGGCCTTTTATTTTGTGTCCGCGGTAGTGCCGGGGTGGGGGCTGGGCCTTTTGCTGTATGTGGCAGTGGCTCCCTATGTGGTGATCGGGGTAGAGCAAAACCCGGCGATCCAGTTTTTCCGCATCTGGCCTCTGGCGGCGGGGGCGTTTTTTACCTGGTTGACTACGCTGGCAGCCTGTGTGCTGCCGCTTCGGCGGGTGCGGATGTGCAGCCCTGCTTCGGCGATGCGGTTTGTGGAAGGCAGGCCGGGAAAGAAGGACTACAGGGGGAGAAGGCGCCGCACCACCGTCTGGCGGATGGCGGTTTCCGGCCTGACACGGCAGAAAGGGCAGTCGCTGCTGACAGTCTTTTCGCTGCTGTTGTCCTTATGTATCCTGTGCGGTATCTGGACGCAGCAGGCCAGCTATGATGAGGATAAGTATGTGGACGGGCTGTCCCTGAGCGATTACCGGCTGGAGGACGCATCTGCCACATCGACTCTGCAGCGTTACAATCCCGCAAGCCGGAGCATTACGGCACAACTTCTGCAGGCACTCACGGAGCATCCTGCCGTGACGGATCTGGGGACGGTGAGTTCCGTGGAGGTGCCTCTGTATGCGGATGAAGCGATGCGTGCACCGATCGTGGATTCGTTTGAGAAAGAGGATGAAAACGGCGTGCCGGGGAAGGCGGTCATGGCGGGGAATCCGGACTGGATGGCCGGTTACGAGAAGCTGCGGGAGAGCGGGGAATATATCGGCGTCGTGATGGGGGTGGAAGGACTGATGCTGGACAATGCGATGGCGCAGGGCATTATCATGGAAGGGACATTTGTACCGGAGAAATTTGCCACGGGTGACTATGTCCTTGCCGCGGGTGCGGATTCCCCCGATATCAGGACGACGCCGCCTGTGGGAAGCAAGGTAGAGCTGGGCGGCAGGGAGTTTGAGATCATGGCGGCGCTTCCTTACGAGAGCACAATGGTTTCCGGAGCGGACAGTAGACAGGCGCAGTTTAATGTGACCTATTATATGCCGATGGAGACATTCGATACCCTTTTCCCGGGACATGGCATCCGCAATGTGGCGGTGGATATCGACCGTGAACAGCAGGCGGCATTCGAGGCGTTTCTGGAGCAGCTGCTGGAGGGGACGGGAGTCACGGTGACATCCTTTACCACCTATCAGTGGAATTTTCATAATGCTGTCTTTCACCGGTATATGATCCCGTTTTTTGTGGGGAGCGTGATGCTGATGATCGGTATCCTGAATTTCTGTAACGCTCTTGTGAGCAGGATGCTGGTGCGCAGAAAAGAGTTTGCAGTCTACGAGAGTCTGGGCATGACCGGCAGACAGCTTCGCAACATGCTGCTGTGGGAGGGGCTGCTCTACTATGGGATAATGCTGTTGATCCTTTTGCCCGTCACGGCGGCGGTCACATGGATCTGGGGCCGGTGGTGGCTGGCCAACACCAATACATGGTGCATCACATGGCGGTTTTCGCTGCTGCCGCTCTGGCTGGTGCTGCCGGTTCTGTTTGCGGCGGCGGTGGCAGTTCCGCTTTGCTGCCTGAAAATGCTGCGGCAGGAAAGCGTTACATTGAGGCTGCGGGTGGTGGATTGATTCCCACTGGCAACGAGCCGAGTGGCTGCCAGCAGACATTTGGCGGCTGAGTGTACCAGTGACGATTGTTACAAATGTTACAAAACTGTACCATTTCTGTACCTGAGCTGTAACTTTAGACTGCTACAATTCTCTTAACGAAACAGTTCATAGGGCCATCGGCATATGGACGGGATCTGACAAGGAGGATTACAACATGGAAGCAATCGTAAAGGCAGCAGGATTAAAAAAATATTATGGAAAAGGCGAAGCGTTGGTGAAGGCACTGGATGGTGTGGATCTGGAGATTGAGCGGGGGAAGTTTACCGCCATCATCGGAACAAGCGGCAGTGGGAAATCAACGCTTCTTAATATGCTGGGCGGGCTGGATGTGCCGAGCGAAGGGAGTGTGAAGATCGGGAAGCAGGAGCTGTCGAAGCTGACCAGCGAACAGGCGACGATCTTCCGCCGCAAACAGATCGGCTTTATTTTTCAGAATTACAATCTGATACCGGTGCTGACGGTCTGGGAAAATATCATCTTCCCGATCACCCTGGACGGTCGGAAACCGGATCAGAAATTTATCATGGAGATTGTGCAGCTTCTGGGGCTGGAGAGCAAGCTGGACAGTCTGCCGAACAACCTTTCCGGCGGACAGCAGCAGAGGGTGGCCATCGCCCGGGCGCTTGCCTCCAAGCCGTCTATCATCCTGGCAGACGAACCTACGGGGAATCTGGATTCCAGAACGAGCGACGACGTGATCGGCCTGTTGAAAGTGACCAGTGAGCAGTTCCGTCAGACCATCGTGATGATCACCCACAATCCGGACATTGCGGTGCAGGCGGACAGAGTGATCCGGATCGAGGATGGGAAGATCGTGACAGGGAAGGAGGAGGCGAGATGAATTTCAGACCGATTTCCGTTTTGAACAGGAGAACTTTCCGGCAGAACAAAGGGCGCAATCTGGTGGCGGTGCTGGCCATCGTTCTGACGACGCTGATGTTTACCACGCTCTTTGTGCTGAGTCAGAGCATGAGCAGGAATATAATCGAGATGACTTTCCGGCAGACGGGATATGATGGGCAGGCTTCTTTTAAGAGCATTACCGAGGAGCAGGCAGCGAAGATCGCGGCTCATCCCGATGTAGCCGAGACAGGCTACAGTATGGTTGTAGGGATTGGACAGGGAAAAGAGCTGTCGGGGCGGCAGGTGGAGATACGTTTTGCGGATGAGAGCTATGCGGAACATTCTTTTGCAAAGCCCGTTACGGGCAGAATGCCGCAGGCGGCGGACGAGATCGGGCTGGATAATATCGTGCTGGATAAGCTTGGCATCCCCCATGAGCTGGGGCAGCGGGTGACGCTGGAGTGGATTGCGGATTTTCAGGAAGAAGAGAACAGAGTGTCGGAATTTACGCTGTGCGGATTCTGGGAAGGAAACGAATCTTCCTATGCGAGTATGGCCTGGGTGAGCAGGGAGTTTGCGGAGGATGTGACGGCGCAGCTGGATGCGGCAGAGGCAGAACAGGCGGGAACGGTGGCGCCCGAACAGGCAGAGGCAGAACAGGCAGGAACAGCGGCACTGGAAAAGGCAGAAGCAGAACAGGCGGGAACAGTGGCGCCCGAAAAGGCAGAAGCAGAACAGACAGGAACAGCGGCACCGGAAAAGGCAGAGGCAGAACAGGCGGGAACAGCGGCGCCCGAAAAGGCAGAAGCAGAACAGGCGGGAACAGCGACGACGGAAGAAGAAGTGCCGGAACAGGTGTCAAGCAGCAGGATTGCCGGCATCTGCATGGGGCAGGTAAATTTGTACAGTGACAGAGAGATTGAGAAGACCATGGACCGGATTCTGGAGGATACCGGATTGACGGAGCTGGAATACGGCGTGAATCTGGCCTATGATCCGGATATGAACCGTATGGCGGCGCAGGAGAGCCTGCCCATGTATCTGGGAATGATCCTGGTGTTTGTGGCCGGTTACCTGATCATTTATAATATTTTCCAGATTTCGGTGACCACGGATATCCAGTTCTACGGCAAGTTAAAAACGCTGGGCATGACGGCCAGACAGTTGAAGAGGCTGATTTATGGGCAGGCCGGGAGGCTGTGCCTTCTGGGGATTCCGGTCGGCATGGTTCTGGGGTATCTGCTGGGAATGGTGCTGGTGCCTGTCTGGATTCAGATGGAGGACGCCCGGGTATCAGTAAGCCCGCTGATCTTTATCGGTTCGGCGGCGTTTGCGGGTATGACCGTGCTGATCTCCTGTATGCGTCCGGCCAGAATGGCGGGGAAGGTTTCTCCTATGGAAGCGCTTCGGTATAATGACGTACAGCGGGGCGGACGCTCTGTAAAAAGGCGCAGCGGCAGCGCCGGTCTGCCTGCTCTGGCATGGTCCAATCTGGGCCGCAACAGAAAGCGTATCGTGACGGTCATCTGTTCTCTGACGCTGGGGCTGACACTGATGAGTGCCTTCTATGCCAGGAATGCCGCTTTTGATATGGAAAAATATCTGGAAGAATTGATGTTGAGTGATTTCCAGATGGATCAGGCCACCAGTGAAGAGTACATGAAGGGATACGACCCTTACGGTGATACCCTGCATCCGGAGCTGATCGCGCAGGTGGAGGCGTTGGAAGGACTGGAGGGCATCGGTTACGAATACAGTCATGAGACAGAGATCGCGCTGAGTGAGCAGACCATAGCGAACATGCAGGCTTTCTATACGGACGATGTGCTGGCTGATTGGGCGTCCTATGATCCTGTGGGACCGCAGTCCATACAGGAAGCTGTGGATGAGAAAAGTGCAGGGGCGGTGGTCTACGGTCTGGACGGCATTGTGCTGGATGCCTACACCGCAGAGGCGCATGTACTTGCCGGAAGCTATGATGCGGAGCAGTTTGCTACAGGAAAATATGCGATCGCTGCCGGCCTTGCCATGACGAGGGAAGAGGGACAGACGCTGCCTACGGTCTCGGTGGGAGATACCGTGGAGATTGAGGGCCAGGAATATACCATCATGGCGGTGCTCGACGAATTCTCGGTCGTTACGGAAGGGGCAAAAGAGGGAGGCGCAGAAAATAAGGACCGGCATTATCTGGAATTTATCGTGCCTATGGAAACTTTCCGGGCACGCTGGCCCCAGAATACACCGCGAAAAATATTCTTCGACGTGGAGGATGCGCATCTGGATGCTGCCCAGGAAATGCTGGACCGCTACAGTGCAGAGTCGGGAGAGAACATCCCGCTTACCACCCGGGCTTCCAAGGCCGCGCAGTATCGCCGTGAGACAAGGTCCAGTGCGGTGATGGGCAATGTGGTGAGCATCGTGATTGCTCTGGTAGGTGTGCTGAACTTTATCAATTCCATGGTCACTTCCATTGTGTCCAGAAGAAAAGAGTTTGCCATGATGCAGAGCGTGGGCATGACGAAGCCGCAATTATGTAAACTGCTCGTCTGGGAGGGAATGGATTATGCATGGATCACGCTGCTGTGTACCTATGTGATCAGTTCCCTAGTGGTGGGGATCGGTGTGCGGGCCATGGTGGAGGGCGGCTTTACGACCTTCCGGTTTACGCTTTTGCCGCTGGTGATCTGTACGCCGCTGCTGCTTCTGTTTGCCGTGCTTGTTCCTTATCTGTGCTTCCACAATCTGGAGAAGGACAGTCTGGTGGAGCGGCTGCGGTCTACGGACTGACAGGCCGTGTGAATCCGCTGTGGCAGCATGATACTGTTGTTACAGTTTATGGCCTGATGTCAGTTAGTTAAGACAGACGCATCCTGCTAACTAACTGACATTGGTTCACGGTTCAACCGGCCGCAGACTTGTTGAAAAAACGCTGTTTTCTTTACATCCCCGATAGATAATGATAGAATGAAATCGTATCAGGAAATCATATCTATGGAGAGGTAAGAATGCAGCGTTATTTCAATACGGAGGGACGGTGCCGGCGATCTGTGAGTTTCTGGACGAAGAAATTGGAAATTGTGGAAGCAGTAGTGTAGCTGCAGCAGATTAGGGATGGGTGATTTTTATGGAACGATTTATGAGCAGATTTAAGAAAAATATACAGCGGACGGGAGAAGCGCTGGAGAGCGTGATGGCAGTTATCGTGCTGTTCGGCATTCTGCTGTCCGTCTATAGTCTGTTGAAGGATTTCGAGATCTTTCATTCGCTGGCGGTGGACACTTCGGAGTTCAAGCCTTTTCTGGAGGACGTCTTTGTGATTGTCATTGGTATAGAGTTTCTGCAGATGCTGTGCCGGCCGAATTCCGACAATGTCATGGAAGTGCTGATCTTCCTTGTGGCAAGGCATATGATCCTGGGCGATACGACGCCGGTGGATGATTTCGTGTCGGTCATCAGCGTGGGTATTCTGTGCGCACTGCGCAGATATCTGCATGTGACGCGGAAGAAGGAGGAAGCAGAGCAGGAAAACGGAGTGGACGGAGTCTGACGGTATGTTGAACTGTCATAGTGATGAGGGCTGGAAGGCATGGTATTGACAGCGGACGCAGTTGTCAAAAGCAGGAGGGGCTGGCATGGGAATTTATCTGAATCCGGATAATGAGGGGTTTCAGGAATCACTCCGGTCAAAAATATATGTGGACAAGACTGGATTGATCTCATATACCAATGAACTCGTTAATACAGCGCAGAAATTTATTTGTGTCAGCAGACCGCGGCGATTTGGTAAATCAATGGCGTTAAGGATGTTAGCGGCATATTATAGCTGCGGCTGCGACTCGAAGCGATTATTTCGCGGATGCAGAATTGAGAGAGAAGAGAGCTTTCAGGAACACCTGAACAGATATGACGTTATTTTTCTGAATATGCAGCAGTTTCTGATTGAGTCGAGGGGGCACAGGGTGACAGAATGTCTGGAGGAGGAAGTGCTCGGCGAACTGCAGGAAGAGTATGGAGATGTGATAAACAGGCAGGAAATCGGTCTTGCCGCTGCACTTCGCAGAATCTATGCAAAGACGAAGAAAAAATTTGTATTTCTGATCGACGAGTGGGACTGCGTGATGCGTGAAAGGCAGGCGTCAGAGGGGTTACAGAAACAGTATCTGGATTTTTTGAGAAACCTTTTGAAGGATCAGCCTTATGTGGCGCTTGCTTATATGACGGGGATCCTGCCGGTGAAGAAATACGGGGAGCATTCGGCGCTCAACATGTTCTGGGAGTATTCGATGACAGACCAGAAGGTGTTGGAGGAGTATACCGGATTCACGGAAGATGAGGTAAAAGCATTGTGCGGCCGGTTTCAAATGGATTTCGACGAGACCAGCAGCTGGTATGATGGTTACAGTTTTACAAGGTTTCAGCATATCTTTAACCCGCGCTCCGTGGTGGAAGCCATGTGCAACCGCAGGTTTTCCAATTACTGGGTTTCCACGGAAGTGTATGACGCGCTGAAGATCTATATGGATATGGACTTCGACGGATTAAGGGAGGATATCGTGCGGATGCTCGGCGGCGGCCGTGTCCGGGTCAATACGCGCAGTTTTCGTAATGATATGCGTAATCTGGATTTGAAAGATGACGTGTTGACGCTGCTGATCCATTTGGGATATCTGGCTTACGATTCTGAGCGGAAGGAGGCGTTTATCCCTAATAAGGAGATTATTGAGGAATTTGAGAATGCCATGAGTACGGGCGGCTGGCCGGAGGTGATGCGCGTTTTGAAAGCGTCGGAGCAGCTGGTGGAAGATACGCTGGCCGGCCGGGAGAGCAGGGTGGCCGAGGGACTTGACCGGGCGCATACGGAAGTTTCTTCTATTTTAACCTACAATGATGAGAACTCGCTGGCCTGTGCCATCGGACTGGCCTATTACAGTGCGAGGAAGGATTACAGGCTGATTCGGGAACTGCCCACCGGCAGGGGCTTTGCGGATATCGTGTTCCTGCCGCTGCCGCATACGGGGCAACCGGCGCTGATTGTAGAACTGAAATATGATAAATCTGCACGGACGGCGATCCGGCAGATCAAGGACAGGCAGTATACGCAGACGCTGGAGGACTATACGGGCGAAATATTGCTTGTGGGGATCGGTTACGACAAGGACAATGCTGACAAGCCTCACAGCTGTGTGATCGAGCGGTGGGAGAGTCAGGCCTGCGCAGATACCGGCAGATGATAAAACCTGATTATTCAGTATACGGCGACGAAGACAGCGTCGGCATATGCGGGAGACTGGAGGAGAAACGAGGGCACGAGGATGAAAACTGGGCTTTTCTGGAGCTTGGTAACTGCCTGGACTTTCTCTATGAGAACGAAGCGGGGGAGAGACAAATTTCCCGGAGAAAGGTGAGTGGGAGCTGCGCGAACGCGGTCAGAGAGGAATGGCCACGGCGGAGCATGTATTCGAGAAGGCAAAGGTGATCGTGGAATAGAGACGGATAACCGTGCATGGAAATGTTGCAGAATGACAGGAGTTTACCGGAGTGCTGGTGGACTCCTGTTTTTGACGGATGAAAAGTTTTCTGCTGATTCGGGATTTGCGAAAGAGGTGCCGGACAGGTCGTAAAATGCATAACAAAAGTCAGGAAAAAGCTATTTTCGTGAAGCAAAGTTCTTTAAGATGTATTTACGGATCACATTTCAGAATGGAGGAGCATATGAATCAATATTATGGATCACGGCCGGGAATGGTCACGGAACAGGAAAGGGAGCACAGTAAGATCGTACGAGACGTTGCGGCCAGGGGAATGGTGCTTCTGGAAAACAAAGGCGTACTGCCGATCAAAGAGGGCAGCAGGGTAGCTCTGTATGGATACGGCGCCAGACATACGGTGACCTGCGGGCTGGGAGCCGCCAGTTTTCAGGACAGGGAAGCAGTGAGCATAGAGGACGGGTTAAAGCGGGCCGGTATTGAGATCGTGTCTGGAGAATATCTGGATCGTTATGAGAAGATCATACAGGAAGAGGAAGAAGATTATTATGACAAGATCCGCAGAGCGGCTAAGGGCGACCTTCTGCAAGGGGTCATGAAGATGTATGCGGAGCCGCTTGTACCTCATGGACAGCCGATCATTACCGAAGAAGATATCAGCAGGGCGGATGCCGATACGGCGGTCTATGTGATATCCAGAACGGCGGGAGAGGGGGCGGATCGGAAGGTGGTGGCAGGAGATTATCTGCTTTCGCCGGAAGAAAAGGAGAACCTGGCATTCCTGTCAAAGAATTATCGGGATCTGGTGGTGCTTTTGAATGTAGGCGACGTGATCGACACGGCAGAACTGCGAGAGCTGTCAAACCTGGGTGCAGTTCTGGCCGTGGGACAGGCAGGCGGCATTACCGGGCTTGCAGTGGCGGATGTGGTTACGGGTAAAGTCGTGCCGGAGGGGAAACTGGCATCCACCTGGGCGAAACGGTATGAGGACTATCCTTCCGCGCATACTTTTGCAGCCAGGAATGGGAATCTGGATGATGAATTCTATACGGAAGGCATCTATGTAGGATACAGGTACTTCGACACCTTTGGCATAGAGCCTGCCTATCCCTTTGGCTACGGGTTATCCTACACGGAGTTCGATATGACGGTGGAGGCAGTCGAAAAGGAAAAAGACAGGATCAGTGTGGAGGTGCTTGTGAAAAACTGCGGCACTGTCTTTGCCGGTCGGGAAACGGTCCAGGTCTATGTCTCGGCCCCGCAGGGAGAACTGGAAAAGCCGTGGCAGGAGTTGAAGGGCTTTGCAAAGACAGGAGTGCTTGCGCCAGGACAGAGCGAACGTGTCAGGATATCCATGCCGGTCACTCTGTTTGCTTCTTACAGTGAGAAGGAAAGCGCATGGGTGCTGGAGACGGGAGAATATTTGGTACGGGTAGGAAATTCTTCCCGCAATACCCACATCGTGGCAGTGTTGTCAGTGAGGGAAAGGATACTCAGTGAACAGTGTAAGCCGCTGTTTCAAAAGGATTGTGAGTTTGAGGAGATCTGTGCGGCGAAACGGAAACTGTCGAAACAGGACAGAGAGGAAGCAGAACGAGCCTGCAGGATCTGCATCTGTCCGGAAGATGTGGAAACAGTCGTTCATTCCTATACATTCTGTACAGCGAATTCTGCGGGAGAGAGTATCTGTCAGGGGCAGCACCTTCCCACATTTCAGGACGTATGTTCCGGTACAGCCAGTCTGGAGCAGTTGGTCGATTCCCTGACGGCGGAGGAACTGACTTATCTTTGTATCGGTCATTTTGACGGGGATCAGAGCGCGTCCATTGTCTGTGCAGGCACGGGCAGCGACCAGAAAGATTACCCGGTAAACCTTGTGCCTGGTTCCTGTGATACGACAAGAGAATTGCTGGAGCGCAGAGGAATTCCCAATATCCACTGTGCGGACGGTGGTTCCGGCGTGCGCATTTTGCCGGAATTTGAATTGGATCAGGCAGGAAATTTGATAACGGAGGGACTTTATTCCGTGCGTGGTGTGAGCAGGATTCTGGGCAGAGATTACATTACAGACAGAAAAAACAACAGGATATATGAGCAATATACCACCGGATTACCGATCGCCACACTTCTGGCCCAGACCTGGGACAGGGAGCTGTGCAGGAAATGCGGTGAGATTGAAGGCCGGGAAATGCAGCGCTTCCATGTGGAACTGTGGTTGGCGCCCTCTATGAATCTGCACAGGAATCCGCTTTGCGGCAGAAATTTTGAGTATTATTCGGAAGATCCGTTTATCACCGGTGCCTGTGCGGCGGCGGTAACGGACGGCTTGCAGAGTTTCCGCAGGGCAGGGGTCACGCTGAAGCATTTTGCCTGCAACAATCAAGAAGATAACCGTCACGGAACGAACGTGCATATCTCCGAAAGAGCGATCCGTGAGATTTATCTGAAGGGGTTTGAACTGTGCGTGAAGAAAGCGCGTCCTGAAGCGGTGATGTCGGCCTATAATCTGATCAATGGCATACACTGCGCCAATCATTACGATCTTCTGACTACGGTACTGCGGGAGGAGTGGGGATTTGACGGTATCGTAATGACCGACTGGGGTACCACATCCCAGGCGGGAAATGAGGGACGTAAATATAAAGCATCTACCTGTGCCGGATGTATTCAGGCCGGCAATGATCTGATCATGCCGGGCGCCAAAGAGGATTTTGATAACCTGTACCGATCAGTGTGCGATGGTGAGGTGAGCATGGTACAGATCAGAAGGTCCGCCGGAAGATTGCTGCGGATGATGCTCAGGCTGTCATTGACTTAACCAGAGATCTGTGGCGCTTCGGCATGAAGGAAAAAATGATTTTGCAGGTGAGGCTTCATCGGAAAGTCAGAAAATTGATAGTCCAGGTCTGAAAACGGCTACTTTCCGTTATAGATGCCCACTATACTGAACATAGTAACAAACAACCACACCCGAGAGAGTATAAGGGGAGAATGGAGGAAAGGTTGAATAAATTCTCTGATGAGCAATTTATTCAACCAGGAGTTTGTGCCGGAGCGTCACAAACTCCTTGATCGCAGAGCAGAATCGGAGTATTCCTTCGGAAAACTCCTGAATTCTGCTCACGTCCTCAGCGCAAAACGCTTCGGAATGGAGGAAAAGATGAGAAAGAAGATAACAGCCACACTGTTATGTGGAGCCATGGCACTTGGACTATTGAGCGGATGCGGCGGGGCAAAAGATACGGGGGCATCAGATGCCGGTAACGCGGCAGCGCAGACGCAGGAAGGAGAGACGCAGACAGCGGCAGCTGATACCGGGGATATGGTAACGGTTTCCCTGTATATTCCAACATTGGCGCCGTACACGGATGAAGCGATCATGGAAGTACAGGATGCCGTAAATGCACATCTGGCAGAGAATTACGGGATTCAGACGAAGTTAGTCTACATTGAGATCGGAAATTTTGACCAGTCGATCAATCTGGCCATGACCACAGATGAACTTGACGTGACATGCTACTTTCCGGAGAATACACCGCTTGCCACTTATGTAAATAACGGGCAGCTTCTGGACATTACCGATCGTTTCAACAATGCATCCGACGAATTGAAGAACACCTTCACAGAAGCGGAAATAAAGGCTTCCAGCGTGGATGGCCGTATGTATGGGCTTGTCAGGAAGTATCAGTACGGTGGTTATGAAGTCGCGGTGATGAACCGGGATATCGTAGAGGAACTGGAGATCGATCCGGTATCTATCACAGACATGGAGAGTCTGGGGGAAGTGCTTTATCAGGTACATGAGGCCCATCCCGATATCTATGCGCTGGTACCTCAGTCCACCAATGAAATATCATGGGCTCAGCCGTGGGTGAAGCGTGTCGGTTTAACGTCCTTTGCCTATGTGAATGACCTTGACTCCACCGAGATCCAGAGTGTATTCGAGACTGATGCGTTCAGAGAATTCTGCGGTTATACCAACCGGTGGTATCAAGACGGACTGATCATGCAGGATGCGATCAGCAATACCCAGGAGGGCACCAGCATGGTGACGGCCGGCGCAGCGTTTGCTACTCTGCACAATGGTGATATCGATCCTTTGGAGGAGTTGTATCCGAATACGGTAACAAGCGGCATGCTCATCGAACCGAAGGCTGCGCCTTCCGATCTTGGTAATCTGCAGTACGGCATCAGCACAAACAGCGCGCATCCCGATGAATCATTTACACTGCTTAGTGCCCTTTATACGGATGCCGAACTTCATACGCTGCTTTCTTTCGGCATTGAAGGTAAGCATTATGTGATCAACGAGGACGGCCGCGCGGACTATCCGGAGGGGATGACTGCGGAGACAGAGCCTTACGGCGGATTCGCAGCGACGGCCACTTATCCGAATTATTTGCTGAATCCGGTGAAGGTAACGGCTACCGTGGATGACTACCGGGCGGCAGTAGACGAATGGAGCACCAGGGTAAAGATGCCTGAGGTTTTCGGATTCTATTTTGATACCAGCGAATATGGGGATTTCGTGACTGCCTACAAGAATCTGGAGGAAAAGTACTACGAACCTCTCCACACCGGCAGCGTGGCGCTGGATGATGTCCTTCCGGATATCAAGTCGGAACTGGAAGCGATCGGATTCTATGAGGTTGCAGAGAAGATGCAGGCTGAATTGGATGCATGGCTTGCACAGTAACCAAAAGTAACATAGTGTGCGAAACGGGCGGCCAAAGGACATATCATATTGCTGGCCGCCTGTTTGATTCATAAAGAGGCGGCAGAGCCGCAGCTTGCCGGCCGGAAACAGGGGGAGCAATGGACAATAGAAAGCAAAGAGGTTTCTTTGGTAACTTGTGGAGACACAAGGAACTGTATCTGATGATGCTGCCGGGTATCATTTATCTGCTGATCAACAATTATCTGCCGATCGGGGGATTAAGCCTGGCGTTTAAGAAATATGACTATTCCAAGGGTATTCTGGGGAGTGCGTGGAATGGGCTGAGCAATTTCAAATTCCTTTTCGGTACCAAAGACGCTGCCATGATCATCCGCAATACGCTGGGCTATAATTTCGTGTTTATCGTACTGGGAACGGTACTCGCGGTTGCAGTGGCCATTATACTGAACGAGATCAGGGCTGATCTGCCAAAGAAGATCTATCAGGTTTTTATCCTGATCCCGTATCTGGTCTCCATGGTCGTTGTCAGTTATATCGCATTCGCGTTTCTCAGTACGGACAATGGATTCATCAATAACTCGATCCTGCATAAAAGGGTCAACTGGTATATGACACCCAAATACTGGCCGTTTATCCTGACCTTCGTCAATCTGTGGAAGAGTTTCGGGTATAACAGCATTATCTATTACGCGACGGTGATCGGTATCGATACATCCTTATATGAGGCGGCAGTGGTGGACGGTGCGAACAGGTGGCAGCGTATCCTGCATGTAACACTGCCGGGACTGCGGCCGACGATCATCACAATGACGCTTCTGGCGGTGGGCAGAGTGTTCTATTCCGATTTCGGGCTGTTCTATCAGGTGCCTATGAATTCCGGGATGTTGTATGATGTGACGACGACCATTGACGTGTATGTGTACAAGGGTCTGATCATCCTGAACGATGTGGGAAGGTCTGCGGCGGCCGGTTTCTTCCAGTCGGTCTGTGGCTTCATCCTGGTACTGACTGCCAATTTCGTGGTATCTAAAGTTGACAAAGACAACGCACTGTTTTAAGAAAGCATCCAACCAGGAATCTGTGATGCTTCGGAATGGAGGAAGATTGAAAAATCACACTGATGTGCTGATTTTTCAACTGCGAGTTTGTGCCGGAGCCACAAACTCGGGATTGCAGAGCCAAATTTGAGATTTGGCTCGCAGCCTTCGCAATAAACTGCTTCGGCATGGAGGTAAAAATGGTTCAACATGATAAATTACAACAGACATTGATGCATCTGGTTATGATCCTTTTGGTATTGTGCTGTGTGCTCCCATTTATGCTGATGGTCATAGCGTCTTTTACAGAGGAAGCCACGTTGACAAGGAACGGGTACAGTTTTTTTCCGGAGGTGCTGAGCCTGGAGACATACCGCTATATCATCAGGAGCGCCAGTACTATTTTCAGGGGATACTTTATGACGATCTTCGTTACGGTGATCGGGACGGGATGTAATCTGTTGTTGACGATCCTGTTTGCGTATCCGCTTTCGAGACGTGATCTTCCCTACCGTGGGTTCTTATCCTTCTTCCTGTTCTTTACCATGCTGTTTAACGGAGGATTGGTGCCTACCTATATGATGTATGCGAACACGTTTCATATCAAGAATACGATATTTGCATTGATCGTGCCGTCGTTGATGATGAATGCATTCTATGTCATTATGATGCGCTCTTTCTTTTCATCCAGTATACCGGATTCCCTGATTGAGGCTGCCAGGCTGGACGGAGCAAGCGAGATCAAGATTCTGGCGCGGGTCATTCTGCCACTCTCCAAACCGATGGTGGTCACACTGGTCCTGATGGTCGGATTAGGATATTGGAATGACTGGATGAATGGGTTATACTATGTGACAGAACAGAAACTTTATACAATTCAGATGATCTTAAACAATATGATCAACAATATCGAATTTCTGACGAGGAATGCCAGTATGCTGGGAACGGCAGCTTCCAATATGAAGATTCCGCAGGTCGGTATCCGCATGGGGATTGCGGTGATCGCGGTATTGCCCATTCTTATCATCTATCCTTTCCTGCAGAAATATTTCGTTAAGGGTATCGTGATCGGCGGCGTCAAGGGATAGCGGACAGACAGGAGGGGAAATATATGTATCATTCGATCAGACCGGGTCAGGTGTGGCTCGATACGGAAGGCAAAAGGATTCAGGCGCATGGCGGTTCCGTCATGTACCTGGACGGCACTTATTATTTCTATGGGGAGAATAAGGAGAAGACGGACGGTAAGAACGGCATCTGGCATTGGGGTGTGCGCTGTTATTCCTCCAAAGATCTGTATAACTGGAAGGATGAGGGACTGATCATTGCGCCGGAACCGGAGAACCCCGCTTCCTCGCTCCATCCTGCGTCCTGCATGGACAGGCCTCATATCATCTACAACGCGAGAACGAAAAAGTACGTATGCTGGTTAAAGATCATGAACCGGGACCAGACTCAGACGGAGACCGTACTTACGGCCGATCATATTCTTGGTCCCTACACGAAGGTGCGGGAGGGGCTGCGGCCCTGCGGCATGAGCGCCGGGGATTTTGACCTTGCGGTGGCGCAGGATGGGAAGGCTTATTACTATTTTGAGCGGGTGCACAGCGAGACTATATGCGCGGATCTCACGGAAGACTATACGGATGTCACCGGATACTACAGCACCCATTTTCCGCATCCGCATCCTCCCTATGTGCGGGAGGCGACGGCACATTTCATGCGCAGAGGCCGACATTATCTGATCACTTCGGGAACCACCGGTTATCTGCCCAATCCTTCGGAAGCTGCGGTTGCTGATACCTGGCACGGCCCGTACAGGGTGCTGGGAAATCCCCATCCGGGGGATGAGAGCAATACGTCTTTCCATTCGCAGATCTCGTCGGTGTTCCGGGTACCGGGGAAGAAGGATCTGTACATAGCCTGTGCCGACCGCTGGGTGCCGGATGAGATGGATCTGGACTATGAGACCTACCGCAGATTCTTTGAACTGGCATTTCATCCGGACGAGAAGGAACGGGAAAAGGTGAAAGATCTGAACATGGATCCGCGCATCGTACAGGATACCGGAAGGAATATATCCATCGCGGATTATGTATGGCTGCCGCTGCGCTTTGAGGGCGAGATGCCTTATATTGACTGGCGGGATGAGTGGCGGATCGAGGAGTATGAATGAGAAGGTATTCGTGACTGCTGTCATGACTGGGGGCAGTATCCGGTATCAGGAAATGGAGTAAGGATTGGCAGAGACGGCACGGGAAAGAATGTCGAGGGTGGATATGGGCGGGAGCAGGCACGCAGCGGGCAGGATGTTCGGATTAAAGCAGCATATATTTGGTTTTCTGGCAGCATTTATCGTGGTGATCCTGCTGCTGCTGGGTATATTTCTGGCAGTTATGGTCGGTTCTTACCAGAGAAAGCAGAATCAGGGCCGTCTGGAAGAGCTGGAAGCATACGGGGAAACGCTGGAGGAGAGTATCGGCCGGCTGCATGACGTCGTAGGTTCCATCTATTCCGTGAGCAGCGCTTTTCAGGGCATCTGCAGCTACCGGACAGAGGCGGAGAAGTGCGGCTATATCCAGGAACTGATGAGTGTTCTGCAGGTACAGGTAAGATCGAACCGTTATCTGAGCGCGCTTGTTGTGAACTATGACTATGGAGAGGGTGTGCTGTACTATATTGACGGCATGCTGGATTACGGAGATACGAAAATGCTCTGGAGTACCGGGAAGACGATCATGGAGGGCAGCATGGGAAGCTCACTGGAGGATGCTGCCTTTTCTTACACAAAGCTGGTGCAGGAGGCGGAGCATGCTCTGTTATATTCCGTCATCATGAAAAAGAAAAGCGCCCTGATCAGTGGGAGTGTGAGGCTGAATCAGGGACTGCCGGAAGAGTTGGAGGAAGCGGCGTCCTACGGAATCGTCTATGAAGGCGAATTCTACCGGACAGGCGGGCAGGAGGCCGGACTTACCAGGGAGGATTGCATTGGGCTGTGCCAGGGAAGAAACCGGGTCGGGGACAAATTTGTCTATCTGCACCGTCTGGATGCGGAGGATATGGCGGTGGCGGAGATCCTGCCCCGCAGTCTCTGGCTGTATGTGCATCCCTGGCATATTCTGCTGATGGTGTTGATGCTGCTGTTGACAGTCTGGCTTCTGCTGCTGTACCGTTTTATCTATAAGCAGCTTTCGGAGCCTTTAGCGGATATGACGCGGACGCTTATGGATATCAGGAAAGGTGACTGGGAGGTGAATTTCACCGCGCCCAACAGGATCACGGAGATTGAAAGTGTCAGGCAGACCGTACAGCTGATGCTGAAAGAACTGGGACAATATAAGATCAGGACTTATGAAGAGCAGCTGGCCAGGCAGAAGACGATACTTCAGTTCCTGCAGCTGCAGCTGGCGCCGCATTTCTATACCAATTGCCTGAAGAACATTTACTACATGCTGATGATGCAGGAATACGAGAGCGCGGAGCAGTTTCTGCTGCGACTGTCCAGACACCTGCGTTATCTCCTGCAAAAGGATGTGACGTTAGTGATGGTGGAGACGGAGAAGGAATTTGTGGAGAACTATATCGGCATGCAGAAACTGCTTTCGTCCCGGCCGGTCACCTGCAGTATGGCGGTGGAGCGGGCGGCGCGGGAAGAGGAGATTCCGATCCTGGCAATCCAGACTTTTGTGGAAAACTTGGTCAAGTATACGGTGGCGGACAGGGAGCGGCCGTTGGAGATCCAGGTGCAGGTGAAAGTGATCCGAATGGAACAGGGAAGATGTCTTGCCCTGACCGTGAGTGACAACGGCCCGGGCTATTCGGACTCGCTGCTGCCTCTTTTAAACCAGAAGAGTGAGGAAATTCCGGCCAAAGAATTCGGGGTAGGTATCCTGAATCTTCTAAGCCGTCTGCGGATTCATTATGGCACGTCGGCAGACTGGCATTTTGACAATCAGGACGGCGCTGTCAGTGAGTTGCGCCTGCCGCTGCAGGAATAAGAACAGAGGAAGGAACTGTGATGAAGATATTGCTTGTGGACGACCAGGAGAGGATCATAAAGGCAATGGAGCGGCTGGTGGACTGGGAGCGGCTGGGGATCGATCAGGTGTATACGGCGGGCAGTGCGGCGGACGCCCGAAAGATCCTGGAGGAGTGTCCGATAGATATCATGCTGACAGACATTGAGATGCCGGGGGAGGACGGTATCTGCCTGCAGAAATGGCAGATGGAGCACTACCCGCATATTCTCTGTGTCTTTCTAACTTCTCATGCTGATTTTTCCTATGCGAGGGAGGCAATCCACAACGGCGCCTTTGATTATATACTGCAGCCGGCCGAAATCCCGGAGATCGAAGAGGTGATCCGGCGCTGCATAGAACAGATGAAGATACGTAACCGCATCATGGAGCAGCATGGCAGTTTCGAGGAAGAGGTGCCGGAGGAACTTACTATGCCGGAGGCGGCTTCCTGGGGAAAATGGATGGTGCGGAAGGACTCGGTGCTGGTGAAAAATCAGATCGTTAACCTGCTTCATTATGCCGGGCGGGAAGGGTATCTCACGGACGGATACAGGCAGCGGATCATCCGCAGATTCCTGGAGGCCTGTTCGATCGCCTGTTATGCGCAGGATAAGACGCTGGAGGATCTGTTTACGAGGAGTTTTACTTATGAGAAGATGCTGCATTCCTATGCGGCCGATGAAGAACTGTGCAGAGGCGTGGACTTCTGTCTCAGACAGTATCATAGAATCATTGTGGAGAAGGAGGGGGACGAGATGCCTTACACTGCCCGTGAGCGTATCCAGGATATTCTCCACTATCTGGAGGAGAATATGGAACGGATGATCTCGAGGCGGGAAGCGGCCAAATATGTATTTCTCAACGAGGATTACTTCTCGCGCATGTTTCGGAAGGAGATGGGAATCGGCTACAAGGAGTATGTCCTGAAACAGAAGATGGATTATGCGAAGAAGCTGCTTCAGAATACAGATCTGCCGGTCACGCTGATCGCTTCTAAGGTCGGATATGATAATTTCACTAACTTCACGCAGATGTTCCGCAAGTATACCGGGGAGACGCCCTCAGAACATCGGAAGAATCACTGAAAATGACACCTATTATCCATTTTTTGCATAGGCATGATACAGAAAGACTGTTATGCTGTGTAATATATAAAGAGTAAATTTGCCTGGCAGATTTTTATATCATAAAAAGAAGAACAAAATTGCAGAAAGACGAGAGAGGAAAGAGAATGGAACAAGTCACTCAATACGGTATTTATGAAAAGGAAATGGACAAGTATCTGGACAGCACTCTGACACCGGCCGAGCGGGCGGCGGACTTGTTGAGCAGGATGACATTGGAGGAAAAAATGGCACAGGTGAACTGTGTGCTGGTACCGGCAGGCAGGGAGGAAGAGATCAGGCAACGCTGCAGATATGGAATCGGGGAGGTTTCCACGCTGGAGGTGCGGATGTTGGGCAGTGCAAAGGAGGCCGCTGCTTTTCAACGGAAAGTACAGGCCATGGTGATGGAAAACAGTCCTCATCGTATTCCGGCGATCTTTCATATGGAAGGACTGTGCGGCGCCTTTATTCAGGATGCCACGAGTTTTCCTTCCGGGATCGGCAGGGCTTCCTCCTGGGATCCGGCCTTAGAAGAGCGGATCGGACAGATTGTGGCGAGACAGGAAAATGCCGCCGGTTTTACGCACACGCTGGCGCCGGTCCTGGATATTTCCCGGGATGCAAGAATGGGACGGCAGGGAGAGACTTACGGGGAGGATCCGGTCCTGGCAGCAGCCATGGGTACGGCCTACACCAGGGGCATTCAGGAGCGGGGGCTGGAGGTGTCCGCGCAGACAGGGAATAAGCGTTATTCTGAGGCGGTTGCCAAACATTTCATGGGATTCCACAACTCGGAGGGCGGTATTCATGGAGCTGACAGCCGCACGCCCAGAAGGCTGATGGAGGAAATCTACGGCAAGCCGTTTCAGGCGGCTATCCGGGAGGCTTCCCTGCGCGGTGTGATGCCCTGCTATTGTACTTTTGACGGGGAACCGGCCTCCGCTTCCCCGATGTTGTTGACGGAGATTCTGCGGGAGGAGATGGGGTTTGACGGACTGGCGGTATCTGACTATGGCGCCATTGAGAATATCCATAATGTCCAGAACATGTATGAGAGTGTGACGGAGGCCGGGCTTTATGCCATGGAGGCGGGGATGGACGTGGAGATGCCAAACTGCGCCGCCTACAATGACGAACTGGCGGAGCTGTTCTGGAGCGGCCGGGCGGATATGGCCATTCTGGACAGGGCCGTCAGGCGTGTGCTGGAAGCAAAGTTCCGCATGGGTCTGTTTGAACATCCTTACGCATTGGAGGATGCGGCCTTTGAAGCGGCTTTCTACCGGCAGGAGGATGCGGAGGTGACGCTGCAGTCCGCCAGAGAGTCCCTGATCTTACTCAAGAACGACGGGACCCTTCCGCTTGGGAGGAATGTCCGCAGGATCGCGGTGGTCGGTTGCCACGCACAGAATGCAGGCAGTTTTTTCGGCGGTTATACGCATCTGAGCATGGTGGAAGCCGTGCACGCCGTGGCGAATTCTATCGCCGGGATTGGCGAGGCGGCTGTCAATCGGGAAAAAGAGGTGCCGTATATTCCGGGGACGCAGATCCAGTCGGATGAGACAGAGGAGTTCGCAGCCGTCCTGCGGCAGATCAAGCCAGGGTGTAAGAGCCTGTTGGAGGAATTGAGAGACAGGCTGCCGGAGGTGGAAATCGGCTACGCTTACGGTTATCCCGCGGCGGGCAACGATATGAGCCGCCATGAGGAGGCGCTGACTCTGATCGCGCAGGCGGATCTGTGCATCATGACGCTGGGCGGCAAGCACGGCTCCTGTTCGGTAGCCACCATGGGAGAGGGTGTGGATGGCACGGACATCAATCTGCCCGAATGTCAGGAAGTCTTTCTGCGTAAAGCGGCGGCAGTCGGCAAGCCCCTGATCGGCATCCACTTTAATGGCAGGCCGGTTTCCAGTGATGGGGCGGATACCTGTCTGCAGGCGCTGATCGAGGCGTGGAATCCCTCGGAGAGAGGAGCGGAGGCGATCGTTGATGTGTTGACGGGAGCGTATGATCCCTGCGGCAGGCTGCCGGTCTCGGTGGCGTATCACGCGGGGCAGATCCCGATCTACTATGATCATCCCAACGGTTCTTCGTGGCATCAGGGAGCCAGCATCGGCTTTTCCGATTATGTGGATCTGCCTCACACACCCCGGTATTATTTCGGGTATGGTCTGTCTTATACTTCTTTTGCATACAGTGATTTCTGCTGCGGCAGTAAGGTGGCTGTCCGGGCGGGAGAGGAATCTCAGGGGCAGAAGATGCTTCGCCCGGACGAACGTATCCAGGTATCGGTCACGGTCAAAAATACGGGTAAGACGGCAGGCACGGAGATCGTACAGCTGTATCTGAAAGACATATATGCCAGTATGACCCGCCCGGTCATGGAGCTTGCCGGTTTTGCCAGGGTGGAACTGGAACCGGGAGAAGCCCGAAGGATTACCTTCGAGACCGATCCGAGCCAGCTTGCATTTCTGGACAGGAAACTGCGGTGGAAGATCGAAGCCGGCACAGTACAGGTGATGATCGGGGCATCCTCTCAGGACATCAAGTATACGGGAGAATTAAAAATAACGGATGATATGTACATAGACGGCAGGGAACGCCGGTTTTATGCGGATGTCTTTGAATCCCCGATTCCATAGTGCAAAATCAAAGGGGATATAACAGGAAAATTCAGATAAAAGAAATTGGAGGGATATTGTATGCAGATTTATGACATGAAGGTAAATCATTTGACGAACCCGCTGGGATTTCGGATGCCGCGCACTGTTTTCTCATGGAAGGTGAAGGAGGCCGAGGGCAGGAGGCAGGAGGCGGCCCGGCTGCAGATCGCACTGGATGAAGGCATGGGGGAGATCCTGTTTGATTCTGGTTTTGATACCAATGCGGACAGTCTGGCATATCCGGTATCGCTGGCATTGCAACCGTACACCCGCTATTATTGGACTGTTACGGTGCGCAGTGAGGCGGGAGAAGAGGCCGTGGGAGCGGTACAGTGGTTTGAGACGGCCAAGATGCAGGAAGACTGGTGCGGACAGTGGATCACCTGTGACAGTAAGGAGAAGAGGCATCCTTATTTTGAAAAGGATGTGCAGGTGGACAAACCGGTCAGATGGGCCAGACTCTATATCTGCGGCCTGGGGCTGTATGAAGCCTTTTATCAGGCGAAGCAGGGGGATGCGGCGGGCAGCTTACAGCGGATCGGGGAAGAATATCTGACGCCTTACAGCAATGATTACAACGAGTGGGTGCAGTACCAGACCTATGATGTGACAGGGCTGCTGCAGTCTTCGGGGCGGTTGTCGGTCCTGTTGGGCAATGGCTGGTATAAGGCGAGATTCGGGTTTTCGGCGTTGGAGGATGTGGGATTTTACGGTAATGACTGGAAGCTGATCGCAGAACTGCGCATCGTCTATGAGGACGGCTCTGAGGAAGTGATCGGAACGGATGAGAGCTGGAGCGTGCGGCGCAGTAAGATCGCCTTTTCCAACCTGTATGACGGGGAGCTGCGGGACGATACGCTGGCGGAGACGGCAATCTGTCAGGCACAGCTTTGCGAGCCGCCGAAGGGGGTACTGACGGAGCGGATGAGCCTGCCGGTGACGGTGCACGAGACGTTCGAACCGGTGGAACTGATCCATACGCCTGCGGGAGAGCTGGTCTTCGATCTGGGGCAGGAGATCACCGGATTATTTGCGCTGCGGGTACAGCAGCCGGCAGGGACGAAGATCCATATCCAGACGGGTGAGATCCTGCAGGACGGCAATTTCTACAATGAAAATCTTAGAACGGCGAAGTCCGAGTATATCTATATAGCAGACGGCAGTGAGCAGGTGATCATGCCCCACTTTACGTTCTATGGCTATCGGTATGTGAAGATCCAGGGCATTCCGGATCTGAAGAAAGAGGACTTTAAAGGACTGGCGATCTACAGCGATTTTCAGGAGATCGGATTCATGAAGACGGGCAATGCGCTGCTAAACCGCTTTATCGAGAACGTGCGCTGGGGACTTAAGGATAATTTCGTGGATGTGCCCACCGACTGTCCGCAGCGGGATGAGCGCATGGGCTGGACGGGAGACGCCCAGGTATTCTCGCCGACGGCCATGTATCTGACGGATCCTTACGCATTCTATGCGAAGTATCTGTACGATATGGGGAAGGAGCAACGCGCTCTGGGCGGCGGGGTGCCTCATGTAGTGCCTTCCTGCGGGGTGGAAGATTCCGCCTGCGTGTGGGGCGATGCGGCCTGTATCATTCCCTGGAACCTGTATCTGTTCTTCGGGGACAAGAGCATCCTGGAAGAACAGTTTGAGAGCATGAGAAGCTGGGTGGACTATGTGAGCCGGGTGGACGGAGACGACCACGGCTGGCGGAAGGTGTTCCACTTCGGCGACTGGCTGGCGCTGGACCATCCGGAGGGCGGTTCGGAGCAGGTGCTGGGCGCCACGGACGAGGGCTTTATCGCCAATCTCTATTATGCGGTGAGCGCCGGACTGGTGGCGAAGGCGGCTCATGTGCTGGGGTATGAGGAAGAAGAGGAGCGATATGACAGCCTTTCCAGGGAGCAGTTTGCAGCAGTGAAAAAGGAGTTCTACAGCGCCACCGGCAGGTGCTGCATCAAGACTCAGACGGCGCTGCTTCTGACATTGAAATATCATCTCACGGAGAATGAGGAATTGGCGAAGCAGCAGCTTCTGCAGCTGTTCCAGTTCAGCCACGGCAAGCTGCGGACCGGATTCGTGGGAACGCCGTTGATGAGCAATATCCTGTCGGACAACGGCATGGACGAGCTGGCATATCATTTGCTATTGAATGAGGAATACCCGGGCTGGCTGTATGAGGTGAAGCTGGGGGCGACCACCGTATGGGAGCGCTGGAACAGCCTGCTGGCGGACGGCACCATTTCGGGAACCAGCATGAACAGCATGAACCATTACTCCTACGGTTCCGTGCTGGAATGGATGTTCCGCCATGCGGCCGGTATCGACAGCATGGATGAGGCGCCGGGCTTCAGAAAGGCCAGGTTTGCGCCGACGCTGAACCGGCGGGTGCGCAGCATGGAGGCATCCTATGACTCTGCTTCCGGTGTCTATGCCTGCAGCTGGGAACTGACGGACAGGGAGCATGTGACATTGTCCGTGACGGTACCCTTCAACTGCAGTGCGCTTCTTACGCTGCCACAGGCGCCGCAGGAGATCTATGAGGATCGGACAAATCCCATGTTTGCGGATGTGCAGGAAGGGGTATGCCACCTGCATGCCGGCACCTACACGGTATCCTACCGGCTGGAGGCGCCGCTTGTGCAGACTTATGATCTGGATACGCCGATGTGGAAACTGAAAGCGGAACCGGAAATCGTGGAGAAGCTGCGGGACGTGCTTGACCTGACGACGATCGCGGAAGAATATATGGGACGCTCCGTGCGGGGGTATCAGGATATGTTCAAAGGATCTATCGACAAGTCATTGCTGGAACAGGTGGAAGCCCGGCTGGCAGAAGGCAGATAGTGGCCGTGTCTTTCGGAAGTGTCCGGCTTAAGAGCCTGCGCGCCACGCTCCCTTTTTGTAGAAAAGAAGGGAGAGTACCGTGCCCAGACACCACCCGATGGGCCAGGAGAGCCAGATGCCGGTGGCGGAGCGCATGGCTGCGGAGAGCACGAAGGCCAGCATCACTCGTAGGATCAGATCTGTAAAAGTAGCGGTCATAAATTGTTTCATCGCACCTGCGCCCCGCAGGACGCCGTCGGAGATCAGCTTGGCGGAGATCACGAAATAGAAAGGGGAGACGATCCATAAGAATTGCTGTCCCGTCTGCAGCGCTTTGACGGAGGACTGGTCCATGAAAAGCAGGAGCAGATATCTGCCAAGACACAGATAAAGCAGGCACAGCGGCAGACTTAAAGTCCACACCAGTTTCAGACCGGCGCGGAAACCTTCCCTGACACGGGACCAGGTTTTCGCGCCGATATTCTGGGCGGAGAAATTGGATATACCGTTGCCGATCGTCGTAAACGAGGTAATAACCAGATTATTCAATTTGATGGCGGCGGAGTAGCCGGCGGCCACGCTGACGCCGAAGCTGTTGATACAGCCCTGTACCAGAATATTGCCGACGGAGATGAAGGACTGCTGCAGGACGCTGGGGATGGCGATGGTGAGGATCTTCTTTAACAGGTCCCAGGAAAAAACTTCAATCTTTGCATTTCCGGACGATACTTCGATCCCGGCAAGCCTTTTTAAGATCAAAATCACAGAGAAAATGCAGCTGATTCCCTGACAGAGGAAGGTTGCCCAGGCCACGCCTGCTATACCCATCTGCAGTGAGACGACAAACAGGATGTCCACCACGATATTCGCCGTGGAAGAAAAGGCCAGGAACAGGAAAGGTGTCTTCGAATCTCCCAGTGCGGAGAAAATCCCGGTGGCGATATTGTAGAAGAGTAAAAAGGGCAGTCCCAATATGTAGATATCCAGATACAGCGCGGAATCGGCCATGATCTCTTCCTGTGTCTTCATCAGCCGCAGCAGAATGTCGCAGGACAGAAACCCGGCAAGCATCAGCACGATACAGAGCACGGCGCTGGCGATCAGGGTGGTGTAGACGGCGGTCTTCATCCGTGCGTAGTCTTTGGCGCCGAACAGCTGGGAGACGATGACGGAGCATCCCATGTTGCAGCCGAAGGCAAAAGCGATGAAAATCAGGGTGATATTGTAGCTGTTTCCCACGGCGGCCAGGGCGTTTTCGCCGATAAACCTGCCGGCTACAAGGGAGTCGGCAATATTATAGAGCTGTTGGAAAATGATGCTCCCGAACATGGGAAGGCAGAAGGCCCAGAGGACTTTCTGCGGGTCGCCTTTGGTCAAGTCTTTGTTCATAGTAATCTCCGTTCCGCCGCCTTTCCGTCAGCGGCACAAATAGTAATGAAAGTCTACTTTCTTTCACAGTAAACTTCCATCATGCTCAGCCTGCCGCCTGGCAGGTCGCATGGCTTGTCTTTTTTTACAATATCGTATTATAATACCAGAAGAGAGATATTAAAAATATATTGATTATATATAAGGCATATAAAAATTATATGCTTTGTCATATGTCATATGGCATATGACATATCGGATGGCAGGTGGCAGGACAGGATGGATATTAATTTTGAGTATTATAAAATTTTCTATTATGTGGCAAAATATAAAAACATCACCCGGGCGGCTACGGTGCTGGGCAGCAATCAGCCCAATGTGACCAGGGTCATGAAGCTGCTGGAAGAGGGGCTGCAATGCAAGCTGTTGGTGCGGGAGGCGAGAGGAATCGCGCTGACACAGGAGGGGGAACGCCTGTATGCCCATGTGGAGGCAGCATTTCATCAGCTGTTAAAGGCGCAGGAAGAGATCGGGGCACAGCTTCTTGACGGCACGGGGACGGTGGAGATCGGTGCGACGGAGACGGCGCTGCATCTTTTTCTGTTGGATGCGCTGCGGTCGTTTAAGGAAACCTGTCCGAGAGTCAGGATCAAGATTCACAATCATACCACGCCGGATATTTTGAAACGGCTTGCTTATGGCAGGCTGGATCTGGCCGTGATCACTACGCCTTTCGAGACGACGGGGCATCTGGTGGCCGGAAAGCTGACCGGATTCCGGGAGATACTGGCAGGGGGGAGCCGTACCGGAGGCTGGGAGAAGGGAAGGCGAAGCCGGGAGAAGCAGGGTATTGCGGCGGAACGTTTTGCAGGCCGTGGAGTCTGCAGGATCTGCAGGCGTATCCGTGGGTGGGGATCGGCAGCGGCACGGCGACCTGTGAGCTGTACCGGGCATTCTTTTTCCGGCAGAATGTGGATATCGAACCGGATACGGAGGTGGCGACTTCCGATCTGCTGATTCCGCTGATCCGGGCAGGCATGGGGATCGGATTCGTGCCGGAACGGATGGCACAGCCCTGGCTGGATGCAGGACAGCTGGTGCGGATCCCGCTTGACTGTGAACCGCCCAGACGGGAGATCCGGCTGGTCTATGACAGCGGCAGGGGGAAGAGCGCGGCGGCGGAGGGACTGCGGAAGTACCTGCAGAAGTACGCACAGGAACGGCCTCAAAATCAGTAAAAGTCATGTTGCAGTTCACCATGAATCGTAACAAAGTCATTTCAAAGAATCACAGAGAATCATTTTAGAATGATTTTTCTTGTAAAAAAAGGAGTTTGAAGTTATAATACTATTAAAATTTACAGGTGATGACGAAGAGGAGTACACTTTTGACCGCCGCCAGAGAGAGCAGCCGCAGGCTGGAAGGCTGCTTCGGAGAGGGATTGTGGAAGGTAGCTTCGGAACCGGAATGTTGAATGGAAGGTGCATTGCAGTTCTTTGGCAGGCAGCTTAGTAGATGTTCCCGCCCGATCCCCGTTAGCGGATCAGATTTGAAAGGATATCCGACGGCAGGCGGTGGAAGATGGATCTTGGATCGATCGCACATCCGGCGGCCGGAGAGACAGCCTGAGAATCGATGAGTGAGAAACCAAGGTGGTACCGCGCATGATGCGCCCTTTGCTGTGACAGGATCAGCAGAGGGCTTTTTATATGGGAAATTTCTATGAATTTTCCATATGACAAAAAGCAATGACCGCACTGCGCCGGGCGAAAAAGCAACCGAAAACTGTGAAGAAGTAAGAACAAAGAAGAAGTAAGAACAATGAAGAATTAAAAACAAAGTAAAAAACAAAGAAGGATTTATACAGGAGGGCACGACATGAGCAAGGAACTGGCAAAGACCTACGACCCGAAGGGGCTGGAGGACAGACTGTATCAGAAGTGGATGGACAAGAACTATTTCCACGCCGAGGTGGACGAGACGAAGAAACCTTTTACCATCGTTATCCCGCCGCCGAATATTACGGGACAGCTGCATATGGGACATGCGCTGGACAATACCATGCAGGATATCCTGATCCGCTATAAAAGAATGCAGGGGTACAACGCGCTCTGGCAGCCGGGCACCGACCATGCTTCCATCGCCACCGAGGTGCGCATCATCGAGAAGCTGAAGGAGGAGGGGACCAGCAAGGAAGAACTGGGCCGCGAGGGATTCCTGAAACGCGCCTGGGAGTGGAAGAAGGAATATGGCGGGCGCATCATCAACCAGCTGAAAAAGATGGGCTCTTCCTGCGACTGGGACAGGGAGCGCTTTACCATGGATGAGGGCTGCAACAGGGCGGTCACCGAGGTGTTCTGCAAGATGCACGAGAAAGGCTGGATCTACAAGGGCAGCAGGATCATCAACTGGTGTCCGGTATGTAATACGTCCATTTCCGATGCGGAAGTGGAGTACGAGGAGCAGGCAGGCCATTTCTGGCACATCAAGTATCCGCTGGTGGACGAGAACGGTGCACCCAGCACGACGGAGTTCCTGGAGTTTGCCACCACCCGTCCGGAGACGATGTTGGGCGATACCGCCGTGGCAGTGAATCCGAAGGATGAGAGATATACTTATCTGAAAGGAAGAATGGTCTGGCTGCCCATCGTCAACAAAGCGATTCCGGTGGTGGAAGACGAGTATGTGGATATGGAGTTCGGTACGGGCGTGGTGAAGATCACGCCGGCTCATGACCCTAACGACTTCGAAGTTGGGAAGCGTCATAACCTGCCGGAAGTCAATATCATGAACGACGACGCCACCATCAACGAGAACGGCGGTAAGTACGCGGGTCTGGACCGCTACGAGGCGAGGAAGCAGATCGTGAAGGAACTGGAAGCGGAAGGGCTGCTTGTGAAGATCGAGGACTATGCGCACAACGTAGGAACCCATGACCGCTGTAAGACCACCATCGAGCCGATGATCAAGAAGCAGTGGTTCGTGAAGATGGACGAACTGATTCGTCCCGCGGTGGAGGCGGTCAGGAACGGCGAGGTTAAGCTGATTCCCGAGCGTATGGATAAGACTTACTTTAACTGGACGGACAATATCCGCGACTGGTGCATCAGCCGTCAGCTGTGGTGGGGACACCGGATCCCGGCCTACTACTGTGACGAGTGCGGCGAGGTGGTGGTTGCCAGGCAGACGCCCGATAAGTGCCCGGCGTGCGGGTGCACTCATTTTACCCAGGATCCGGATACGCTGGATACGTGGTTTTCTTCCGCGCTGTGGCCTTTCTCCACGCTGGGCTGGCCGGAAATGACGGAGGATCTGAAATATTTCTATCCGACGGATGTGCTGGTGACGGGCTATGACATTATTTTCTTCTGGGTAATCCGGATGATCTTCTCCGGGTATGAGCAGATGGGAGAGAAGCCTTTTCATACGGTGCTGTTCCATGGGCTGGTGCGGGATTCCCAGGGGCGCAAGATGAGTAAATCCCTGGGCAACGGCATCGATCCGCTGGAGATTATCGACAAGTACGGCGCGGACGCGCTGCGCCTGACGCTGATCACGGGCAATGCGCCGGGCAATGACATGCGTTTCTACTATGAGAGAGTGGAAGCCAGCCGGAACTTTGCCAACAAGGTGTGGAATGCTTCCCGTTTCATTATGATGAACATGGAGCAGACGCAGGAGAAGACAGGCGGCCGCGGATGGGAGGTTTCCTATGACCGGATCAAAGAGAGTCTGGAGCCTGCCGACAAGTGGATCCTGTCGAAATTGAATACGCTGGTAAAAGAGGTGACGGACAATATCGATCATTACGAGCTGGGCATCGCGGTACAGAAGGTGTACGATTTCATCTGGGACGAGTTCTGTGACTGGTACATTGAGATGGTGAAACCGCGCCTGTACCAGCGTGAGACGGAAGGAGAGGATGCCGGGGCTATGACCGGTGTCGGGAAACAGGACGGCGCCGATGGAGCGGCAGACGGCGGGAAGCAGGACGGCGCTGATGATGCCGGCCGGAGCGGAAAGCGTGCGGACCAGAGCAAGAACGCTGCGCTGTGGACGTTAAAGCATGTGCTGATCGACGCGCTGAAACTGCTGCATCCGTATATGCCTTTTATCACCGAGGAGATCTTCTGCACGATCCAGAGCGAAGAAGAGTCCATTATGATCTCCAGCTGGCCGGCATATACTGAAGAGAAGGCGTATCAGACCGAGGAGAAGGCCATCGAGCTGATCAAGGAAGCGGTGCGCGGTATTCGCAATATCCGCACGCAGATGAATGTGGCACCCGGCAGAAAAGCGGCGATGTTCGTAGTCAGCGAGGCGGAAGCGGTGAGAAATGTCTTCGAGGAGGGCAGGCTGTTCTTTGCCTCTCTGGCGGGCGCTTCCGAGGTGACGGTGCAGGCGGACAGAAGCGGCATCGCACAGGATGCGGTATCGGTGGTGATCCCCAATGCGGCGGTGTACATTCCGTTTGCGGAGCTGGTAGACATCAGACAGGAGATCGAACGGCTTGAGAAGGAGGAAAAACGGCTGCAGGGTGAGCTTGCGCGGGTCAACGGCATGTTGAACAATGAAAAGTTCATGGCGAAGGCGCCGGAAGCGAAGGTTGCGGAAGAACGCGCGAAGCTGGAGAAGTATACACAGATGCTGTCGCAGGTGCAGGAGCGGCTGACGCAGTTGAAGAAATAGGTTACTATTCGTCCGGGGGACGTTTGCTAAGCGCCGACCGGAGTGGAACGTAGACACTTGGAATGGGCTGGATGCGTTATAGTTTGCGGCCGGTCAGGCCGTGAACTGTAACAGAAATAGGACTGGAAAAGTGCGTGTATTTAGTGTAAAGTGGAAGTAGAGTTTCAGCATAAGGATATAAGTTTCAGGCATCGGGGAAACGCCGGACAGCGGGTGCTTCCCTGATGATGAAAAGAGTAAGAGAAGGGGAGGTAAGCACGTGGGTGAGATAGAATTTTCCCGGGAACAGATGAATAAGCTTAAGGGCGCTATGGTATGGGGGGACGAAGGAGAAGAAGTTTCGGCGGAAGTCAAAAAGAAGGATTTCGGCTGGGATTCGTGCGGCACGAACCTGGCAAGGGGCACGAGGCTTCGGGTGGAAAAGGACGGTATGGGAGCGTGGCTTTATCTTGCTCCGCCGGACAACGGTCAGGTTTACCGGAAAGACGAGTTGATCACTTATCTGGAGCGTAACGGTGTGGTGAAGGGATATCACCACTCCAACCTGTCTGCGATGATCAAGAAGAAGGTTTACGAGAGAGAAATTCTGGTGGCAAAGGGACAGGAAGTCCAGAAAGGCGAGGACGGCTGGTATGAATATCTTTTTACGCCGGAAGAATATGGTGTGCCGAAGATTCGGGAAGACGGCACGGTTGATTATACGAGCATGAGTGCTCTCCATAACGTGCACAGCGGAGAGAAGGTCGCTGTCTATCATCATGCCAAACCGGGCGCAAACGGCTATACGGTGCGTGGCGTGGAAGTTACGGCAAAACCGCCTAAGGAACTGCAGCCCCTGCGCGGTAAAGGAGTGGAGCGCGTTGGTGATGAATATTTTGCACAGACTGACGGCAAGATAGAGGCTAAGAACGGTAAGATCGACATCCAGAAGGTGCATGAGGTTGCAGGGGATGTGACCCTGATCGTCGGCAGGGTCGAATTCTTTGGCGACGTGATCATCAATGGCAATGTGGAAAATGGTGTTGTTATCCGTGCCGGACGTAATATTGAGATTCATGGCACGTCAGGAAGCGCCACGCTGATTGCAGGGGGTGACGTGATCATCAGCCGCGGCATCCAGGGCGGAGGCAGAATTGTAGCCAAGGGCAGTGTATTTGCTGATTTTATAGAGAATACTACGGTGCAGGCAGGAGGTACCGTGTTGTCTAATACAATACTGAATGCCAATGTTTCCGCGGAGGATAAGGTGATCACTACCGGGAAGAAAGGCGCCGTCATCGGCGGTTATGTCCATGGATTCAAGGGAATAGAAGCGATGACTGCCGGCAGCGATGCAGAAGTCAAGACGATTCTGCACAGCGGTTATGAGATGAAATCTTATGAACGGCTTTTGGAGATCAGGCGCAGAGAAAGTGAGATTAAGGCGAAGCTGTCGGAGCTGGTAGATAATATGACGGATGCGATGCGGGAAACACGTATGGGCAGCACCAGTCTTTCCCTGGCGGCAGAAATTAAAATGGCTGAACGGGACAGGATGAAAGACCAGTACTTTGAGGAACTGGATAAGATCAGCCGGGAGAGAGAAATGCTGGAAGAACTCATGGAGGCCAGTCAGGGAGCCTATATCAAGGTTGACGGCACCATGTACCGGAATCTGGTTATCTGTATCAATGTGGAGCAGCTGACATTGAACCGGAACAGCGGTTATATGAAATATACTGCGGACAACGGTGTTCTGGAAGGCAATGTGATCATTCATTGACGGGAAGAAGAATGTTGTAGAATAGTTGTATGAGACAAGGTTGAGGTGCAGGTATGGACGGGCAGACAGACATTTATATGGAAGCGGAATGTTATATCAACAGTATTCCGAAGTTCACCGGAAAGAGCAGTATGGAGGAAACCATCAGATTTCTGGAGCATCTCGGTAATCCGGCACAGAAGCGTAAGATTATTCACGTGGCAGGCACAAACGGAAAAGGTTCCGTTTGTGCTTATTTGTGTTCGATTCTGCAGGAGGCGGGAATCAGTGCGGGGATGTTCACCTCTCCCCATTTGGTGACGATGCGGGAGCGGTTCGTCGCAGGGGGAAAGATGGCGACGGAGGAAGAATTTCTGGAGGTTTATCATATCGTCAGAGAGAAATTGGCCTCATTGCCGCCGGAACTCGCACGGGAATCCTATCATCCGAGCTTCTTTGAATTTCTTTTTTTTATGGCAATGCTCTTTTTTGAAAAAAAGAATGTGGAATATGTGGTGCTGGAGACGGGATTAGGCGGCAGGCTGGATGCCACGAATGCCGTGCAGCGTAAGCAGTTGTGCGTGATCACGTCGATCGGATATGATCATATGGAATATCTGGGAGATACGCTGCCGGCCATAGCGTATGAAAAGGCAGGCATTATGCGGGCGGGGGTTCCTGTAGTCTATCCGGACAGATGCAGCGAGGTGACAAAGCAGATTGAAGCGTGCGCTGTAGAGGTGGGAGCGAAAACGTTCCCCCTGCAAAAACAGGCGATAAAAGAAATAAAGATTCGGAATAAAACAATTGATTTTTCTCTTCATATAAACTATTATGATTATATTGGTTTTACTGCGGTTACGCCTGCGGTCTATCAGACGGAGAATGCGGCATTGGCAGTTAAAGCGGCTCTCCTTCTGGAGGATGAGAGGGTAACGCTTCCTGTGATGCAGGCAGGTGTCCGGAAGATGGTCTGGGAGGGAAGAATGGAAGAGGTTCTGCCGTCAGTGTATGTGGATGGCGCTCATAATATAGATGGGATACAGGCATTTCTGGAGACAGTAAAATCGCATCCCTGTCAGGGGAAGAGGAAGTTATTATATTCTTGTGTGAGAGATAAGAGATATCAGGCGGCGATAGAGGCAATTGCCCTGTCCGGCCTGTTTGAAGAGATTGGCGTGGTGACGCTTACAGATGAGCGGGCGCTGCCTCTTACGGTATTGGAAGATTCCTACAGACAGTATACAGGATTCAGCTGTAAAGCTTATAAGGATCTGGACACGGCTTTTAGAGAGCTGGTACAGGGTAAAGATGACGAGGACATGGTGTATATTGTCGGTTCACTATATTTGGTGGGTGAGATCAAAGCCCTTTTAAGGAGGCCTCGGCGTGATTAATTTTGAAGAAGAGTTGAAGAAATTTCATCCCAGCTTAGAGGTTGAGGATGCGGAAGAAGCGATTTATAATCAGGATCTGACGGATATGGCCGATCTGATGGTCAAGATTGTTAAGGAAGCTAAGAAAGCGGAGATAGAGTCGGAATTAGAATAGGGGATTGGCATAGATGATTTGTTATCAGTGTGGATGTAATCTGTCCGAGCATGATTTTTGTACGAACTGTGGTGCCGATGTAGCCCTGTATAAGAAGATCATATATATTTCCAACCGTTTTTATAATGAAGGGTTGGAGAGGGCAAACGTCAGGGATCTGACAGGTGCGATCACCAGTTTGCGGCAGAGCTTGAAATTTAATAAGGACAATGTGGAGGCCCGCAATCTGCTTGGCCTGGTATATTTTGAGACAGGAGAAGTGGTAGCGGCACTCAGCGAGTGGGTGATCAGTAAGAATTTAAGACCGAAGAAGAATATAGCAGACGATTATATTGATATGATCCAGACGAATCAGAACCGGCTGGATACGATCAATCAGACAATCAAGAAATATAATCAGGCGTTGACTTATTGCAATCAGGACAGCCTGGATCTGGCGGTTATTCAGCTTAAGAAGGTACTGTCGCTGAATCCCAGGTTTATCAGGGCGCATCAGCTGCTGGCCCTTTTGTATATCAACAATGAGGATTGGGAGAAAGCAAGAAGAGAGCTGACGAAATGCAGCGAGATAGATACGAATAACACGGTGACACAGCGTTATCTGAAAGAAGTGGACGAGATGCTGTTACCGGAGGAAGGCGTTAAGCAGTCATCCAGAAAGAAGCATAGATCTGAGGATGTTATCAAATATCAGAGCGGTAATGAGACGATTATTCGGCCGGTCAATATCAGAGAAGGTAAAGGAGTCACTTCGCTGCTGAATCTTGGCATCGGCATTATTATTGGTATTGCAATTGCCGTATTTCTGATTCTGCCGGCCAGGATACAGGCTTCCAGAGCCGATATAGATGAGCAGCTGCGTAAGGTGAGTGAGATGTCAGATGCCAAGACCGCCACGATTGACGAGTTACAGCTGCAGGTGAATGAACTGACGCAGCACAGTGAAGATCTGCAGCAGGATCTGGAAGCATATCTGGGTACGGACGGTAAACTGCGGTCGGTGGAGAGCCTGTTGAAGGCGGCAGATGCTTATCTGACCAATCCGGAAGAAGTTACAGTGGTGGCTGATTATCTGGAAGAGATCGTGCAGGAAGGAACCGAAGAGACCAGTGATAATTCGGAGTCCTTTGAGAGCCTTTACAATACGCTTCTGGCGCTGGTGGGACCGAGTGTTTCGCAGGCATACTATAATGATGGCTATGAAGCGTTCCGGCAGGAGAATTATGATGATGCGATCCCTAATTTGGAGAAGGCATTTAAGTATGATGCCGCGAATGGGGATGCACTGTATAATCTGGCGAATTCTTATTATCGCAGCGGCGATGAAGAGAAGGCGAGAGAGGCTTACCGGCAGGTGATCGAACTGTTTCCGGGTACGGAGAAGGCCAACAGATCCGAGGCTTACCTGGAGGAGATGGGAACGGAAGAGTAGTATATTACTGGAATAACAGATTTAAAGGATGATAAAGATAAAAGATCATAAAATACGAAAGAAAAGGACATGGTTTATGCCATGTCCTTTTCGTGTGTCAATGAAGGCGCTGGCTTTGACTGAGCGCAGCAATAACAACAGTCACGATATCGGTGTGGAAAGGAGTTTACATAACATGGAAGATTTCAAAGTGATTGATAATTACCTGATGATAAGGCTTCCGGATGAGATTGATCATCACAAATCGGTTGACATAAGTACGAAAGCTGACCGTTATATTATGACGAAGAAGGTAGGAAATATTGTGTTTGACTTTGAGCGGACAACCTTTATGGACAGTTCAGGGATCGGTATCATACTGGGGCGTTACAAGAAGATTGCCTGTTTCGGAGGAAAAGTCTATGCGATCAACACAGATAACAGGATCAGACGGATATTGCTGCTGTCAGGACTGCAGGATATCGTGGAGATAATATCGAAAGGATAAATGGAGGGAAGGATCGCAGCGCAAAGCGCTTCGGAATGGAGGAGAAAAATGATCGAAATTGTTGAGAAGAGAAACGGTAATAAAGTAACAAATAAGATCCGTCTGGAATTTGCGGCATTGTCGGACAATGAGTCTTTTGCAAGAATGGCGGTCGCAGCATTTATCACACCGCTTAATCCTACGCTGGAGGAAATGTCGGATGTGAAGACGGCGGTCTCCGAGGCCGTGACGAATGCGGTTCTTCATGGCTACGAGAGCCGTAACAGTATGGAGGACAGGATCTGTATGGACTGCATACTGCGGGGAGATGTACTGGAAGTAGAAATATCGGACAGAGGAATCGGAATCGAGAATGTGGGGTTGGCGATGGAGCCGCTGTACACTTCCAAGCCGGAACAGGATCGGTCGGGTATGGGCTTTGCTTTCATGGAAGCCTTTATGGATGATCTGGAAGTGGAATCAGAGGTTGGATGCGGAACTGTTGTCAGAATGTGTAAAAAGATTGGCACCAGTTCATGGATTGACAGTGAGGAATAGCCGATGGAAGAGACTGCCGTATTAATTGAACGATCACAGGCAGGAGATAAAGAGGCAAGAGAGAAACTGATCGAGGAGAATCTGGGACTGGTCCGTCATATCGTAAAGCGCTTCGCCGGGCGGGGATATGATATGGAGGATCTGTTTCAGATAGGGTGTATTGGGTTGATGAAGGCGATAGACAAGTTTGACCTGCACTATGAAGTACGGTTTTCTACTTACGCAGTTCCCATGATACAGGGGGAAATAAAGCGTTTCCTGAGAGATGACGGCATGGTGAAGGTCAGCAGGACATTGAAGGAGAACGGCTGGAAGATCAGGCAGGCGTCCGATCGGATCCTGAAAGAATATGGGAGGGAGGCAACGCTTAAGGAACTGTCGGAGGCTACAGGGCTGGAAACAGAGGACATTGTAATGGCGTTGGATGCCAATGTGGAGGTGGAATCTATCTATAAGTCTGTGTATCAGTCGGATGGAAATGAGATCTATCTGGTCGATCAGGTAGTCGGAGGAGCCGGAGGCCTGGGATATTCCAGTATGGGACAGACGGTGGTGAACACGGGAGGCATCTGTGAGGACACGGAAAAGGAGAGAGTTCTGAACCATATGCTGCTGGAACAGCTTTTGGGTGGTTTGGAGGACAAGGAAAGGGAATTGATCAGAATGCGGTATTTCCAGAACAAGACGCAGGTGGAGGTGGCGAGATATATGGGAATCAGTCAGGTACAGGTGAGCCGGATGGAGAAACGCATTCTGTTGCAGATGAGGCAGGAGGTGTGATAAGATAGGAATTGCAGAGCTTTTGTCCCGGGATTTGTATCTGTGCGCTGCCTGTGGCCGGCTTATCCATGCCCGGGCTGCGACTGGATAAAAGCAGCGCAGAAATGGAGGAAACAATGAATACATTCCAGTATGTAGTTGTCAGTATTGATGGAGATTATGCGAATCTGCGGCGTATCGATGTGGAGAGTGAAGAGACGAAGCTGGTTGCGAGAGCGCTGCTTCCGCCGGAGATCAGGGAAGGAACGAAGTTGTTGTATGAACTGATGCAGTATGAGATTATGGAGAATGCATGACTATTTGCTGATTATTTCTGTCACCGCCTGCGGTCTCCCGCATAGTCTATAGTAAATGTGCAAACAGGACTTGGGGAGAATTATGAAGAAATTATTCTGTCTGTTTCTCACGATCATCATGATTATGGGTTCCGTCTGCGGCTGTGGCATGCAGAGCGGTAAGAATGACGAAGGAGGCAAAGGCGACAGCGTGCCGGTGGTGCTTAATGAGGTGGCTCATTCTATTTTCTATGCTCCTATGTACGTAGCGATAGAGGAAGGATATTTTGCAGAAGAAGGGATCGATCTGACGCTGATCACAGGTTTCGGCGCCGATAAGACGATGACAGCCCTGCTGACAGGGGAAGCCGACATCGGCTTCATGGGCAGTGAAAGTACGATCTATACTTATAAGGAAGGAGCCTCTGATCCGGCTGTCAATTTTGCTCAGCTGACACAGCGTGCCGGCAATTTTCTGGTGTCGAGAGAACCTGTTGATAATTTCAGCTGGGATATGCTGATCGGAAAGAATGTGCTGGGAGGCAGGGCAGGCGGTATGCCGGAAATGGTATTCGAGTACATCTTAAAGAAAAACGGCATCGACCCGGCCACGGACCTGTCTATTGACCAGAGCATTGATTTTGGTTCCACCGCGGCAGCCTTTTCCGGAGGGCAGGCGGATTTTACCGTGGAATTTGAGCCGCATGCGACCTCTCTGGAAGCCAAGGGTGATGGTTATGTGGTAGCTTCTCTGGGTAAAGATTCCGGCTATGTGCCTTACACCGCCTTCTCGGCCAGGAAGAGTTATCTCGAGCAGAATCCGGAGGTTATCCAGTCCTTTACCAATGCTCTGCAGAAGGGAATGGATTATGTGCAGTCCCATACAGCGGAAGAAATTGCCAAAGTGATCGCACCGCAGTTTGAGGAGACGGATCTGGATACGATTACTACGATCGTAGAGAGGTATGCTTCTCAGGATACATGGAAGGAGGATCTGATCTTCGAGGAAGACAGTTTTACCCTTCTGCAGAATATCCTGGAAGAGTCCGGGGAATTGGAGGAACGGGTCCCCTATGCCGATCTGGTGGACACCAGCTATGCACAGAAGGCGGCGTCAGGCAGATAGTCTGCCTGACGGAACAGCAGGGCACAGGTCAGCTCTCCTGTTTGATATGGGGCAGGTTCCAGTGAAAGTATGCTGCCAGGAACCGAATCAATATGATGAGCAGAGCGGATATGACCATGGATGGAGTCTGCCCGAATGCCCGGTAGATCCATACACAGCTTAAGGCGCCGACAACAGAAGCACAGGCGTAAATATGTTTTACAAATATATAAGGCGGTACACCTGCCATGATATCCCGCAGAAGGCCGCCTCCGACACCAGTCAGTGTGCCCAGAAAGACCAATAGAAAGGTATTATCCGGATATCCGTTTTGAATACCGGTCATAACGCCCATTACGGTGAAGATACCAAGGCCAACGGAATCCATGATAAACATTGCCCGGTCATATAACAGACCGGGCTTTCCCTGTAGAAGCCCGTTTCTAAAGTACAGGACGGAAAAAACCAGCAGGGCGGAAGCAACGGCAACCATTACATAGACCGGCCTTACCAGAGCGCCTGGTATATTTCCGAGGATCATGTCCCGGGTCATGCCGCCGCCCACTGCCGTGACAACACCGAGCACGCATACGCCAAAAATATCCATGCCCCGATGGATGCCGGTCATCGCTC
Source organism: uncultured Lachnospiraceae bacterium (assembly GCA_910578115.1). Taxonomy (GTDB): domain Bacteria; phylum Bacillota; class Clostridia; order Lachnospirales; family Lachnospiraceae; genus UBA3282. The sequence goes on from CAJTPO010000010.1 coordinate 79,483, forward strand.
CGGATGCCGCGAATGCGATCGTTCCGATGATTTCCATGTAAAATACAATATCAAAGATCTGTTCCGGTGCCATTTTTTCCCTCCGACTTGCTTCGATGCTTCTTTTCCCCGCTGCCGGAGGTGTCTCTCCGCATCCCGTCTATCATTTTCTCGATCAACAGCTTCTTGACGTAGACATCAAAACTTAACATGCAGATGAAAGCGAACGTCTGCAGAAAGTTTTGGTTCTCCTGAGGAGCATCCTGAAAAGTCTGTTCCGATCTTCTGAATTTTTCCATGATATCACGTTTTAAAATGCCAATCTGTTCCTTTTCCAGCCCGAAAGCTTCCTCATAGATCTTTTCCAGATTATAATCTTCGTTCGTGTTAAAAAATTTAGAGGTGATAGGGTGCAGCAACTGCTGAATGTCACTGATGGAGAGGATGCCTTTGTAATAGTAGATGAAGATGAGCAGCATAACGTGCTCTTTGGAATACTTTTTCCTGGTTGGAGGCGGGAGCAGGTTATTCTTTGCGTAATTATTGATCATGGTTTTGGTGAGGATTTTATCCTCGTCAGGATTTCTCGCTGCATGTTTCAGATGAGACTCCATGAAAGTAGTGACCTGATCCATATATAAATCGATATTTGGAATATCTTTGGTACTGATGTATTCGATCCGGTCAAGGCTTTCCAATATACTGCTTAGCAGATCTTCGGTATTGATCGTCATATTAATCCCCCAGCGGCCCGCCAGGCGGCAGGCTGAGCATGATGTAAGTTTATTGTACATGTTTCATTATATAGTTTTTGTTACTACATGACAAGTGTTTTATTCCCGAGAGGCAGTCTGACATTGCCTCACGGTGTCCTGCATCCCGCTGCGGGGCAGTCGGCCGATAAACTGCAGCTTGACATGGCCATTGTCCTGCCATAAAATAGGAAAAGACTGTCAAAGGAGCGTGTGTTATGAAAGAATATCGCAATTATATTTTTGATCTTTACGGAACGCTGGTAGATATTGACGTGGATGAGACGGACAGGAAGCTGTGGGAACATATGTGCCGGTTTTACGGTTATTATGGTGCGTTGTATGAGGCGGATGAACTGCGCCGGGCCTACTCATTGTCTGTACAGGACAGGAATGATCAGGTGAAGAAAGAGTATGCGGTAAAGTATCGTCATGAAAGTCATCCGGAAATACTTTATGAAGAAGTATTTGGCGGTTTGTATGCGGATAAGGGGATTGTACCGGATCAGCAGCTGATTCTCCATACTGCACAGATGTTCAGGGCCTGCTCAGTAAAAGAGATCCGTCTGTATGCCCATGCAAAAGAGCTGCTGGAAGCACTGCGGGCCGCCGGAAAGAAGGTCTATCTGTTGTCCAATGCGCAGCGTATTTTTACGGAATATGAGATGCGCTGTTTGGGAATCTGGGATCTGTTTGACGGTATACAGATTTCTTCCGATCATGGATGTAAGAAGCCGGATGAAAGATTCTTCCGGATCCTGTTGGAACGTTTCTCGTTGAAACCGGAGGAATCCCTGATGATCGGCAATAATATGTATGATGATATCGCAGGTGCCTCCAGGGTGGGCATGGAAAGTTTCTACATTCATTCGGCGCTTTCACCCAGGGAGCAGGAGGACAGTACGTCACAGGATATCCGCGCCGATTATGTGATGAGAAGGATGAATTTACGGCAGCTTCAAAACAGATTGTTACCATAAAATATTAAATACCCCGCGGTTTCACACCTGCGGGGTATTTTTCATGACTGTATTCAATATGATTACGGGGTCGGGGTCTGTTCCGGCGGCTGTGGCTGTTGTGCCTGCTGTTCCTGTGCAGCCTGTTGCGCGGCCTGCTGTGCCGCAAGAGCCCGCTGTTCCATTTCGGCCCGCTGTCCGTTGACGATGGCTTCCCAATCCGGGTTGGCAAAGAATTCCGGACTGTGCGGACACATGTTCACTGGTGTGGACGGCTGCTGTACGACTGAACCGTCTTCTGCGGCAGGCTGTTCCGGTTGTGGCTGTACAGGCTGACCGGAGGCAGCAGCAGAGCCGCTCTGCAGAGAAATATCTTCAATCGGCGTCAGTTCCAGCACACTCTCTACCTTGAAAGGACAGCCCTCGTAGGCGGGGAGGCTGCAGTACTGGCAGACCTGACCGGCATAATGTACGTCGCATGTCGCGGTAGGCACGGTGCCCTCCGCGAAGTATTCCGTGCGCATGGTACCGGAGCAGAGACCGTCGATCGGCAGCTTGCCGGAGCGGGCGCATACGGTTGCGGTGACAATACCGGAAGGAACCGGGAAGGATTCATTCGGCAGTCCTTCATGGATCTGCGACATGACTGCCCGCCATAACTTCTTCGCCAGATTCTTCTCGTCACCGGATAATTTGACGTTGTTGTCGAATCCTGCCCAAGTGGTTGCCGTATAGTAAGGCGTGTAACCGGAGAACCATACGTCATTGTAGTCTGATGTAGTACCGGTCTTACCGGCAATGGCCATGCCGCCGAAATTAACGGAACCGCCGGTGCCGCTGGTGACAACATCCACCATGGCATCTGTCAGCAGAAAGGCCGTGGATTCCTTGATGACCTGTCTGGACTGCGGCGTCGTGTTGTCCAGAATGATATTGCCGTCGTGATCGACGACTCGTGTGTACAGTTTGGGCTTGATATAAGTGCCGCCGTTGGCGATACAGGCGTAAGCGGCATTCAGCTCTTCGTTGGTCACGCCGTTGGTGATACCGCCCAGTGCAAGAGCCTGTTGAATATCGGAGAAGATCTTGCCGTTGATCTCTTTGCTCTCCTCCAGGGTAGTGAAGCCGAAGTTCGTCAGATAGTCGAATCCCAGTCTGGGTGTGATCTGTGTCAATGTCTTGACTGCCACGATGTTCATAGACTGGGCGATACCTACTCTGAGGGAGGAAAGTCCCCGGTAAGCCTCGCCGTACCAGTTGGCCACCGGCCGTCCGTCCGCGTAGTTAAAGGGAGCGTCGTTCATGACCGTAGCAAGAGTCAGTCCGGCACTGTCAAGAGCCGGTGCGTAGGTGGATACGACCTTAAAGGTAGAACCGGGCTGTCTTGCAGTATCGGTGGCCCGATTCAGGGTACGGCTGCCCAGCTTGGCACCGCGGCCGCCTTCCATGGCAACGACGTAGCCGGTACTTTGATCCTGTACAACCAGTGATACCTGAGGCTGTACGGTCAGGCTGACGTTCTCGAGAAATACGGAGTCACCGGGTGACAGGACTGCTTCCTTATATAATTCGATGTCCTGATACGCTTCTTCCTGAGAGGCGTAGATCAGGTTATATTTGGCAGACCGGTTCTCCTGCCAGTAGGTGCGGAACATTTCCGTACTGTGGTTCTCACGGTCGCCGTTGCTCTTATCGACGGTCAGTTCGTAATTCAGATACCATTTCGTGTTGGCCGGGAAATTATTCTCATCGGCAAAGGCATCGTCGCAGATTTTCTGGATCTTGGGATCCTGTGTGGAATAAATTTTCAGGCCGCCGCTGTAAAGCAGGGTATATGCCTGAGTCTCATTGTAGCCGGCCGCGATCAGATCTTCCAGGATATCGTCCGTCAGTGCATCTACGAAATATGTATTGACGGTGGATTCTGCATTCTCGGAATCGGCGATCTGGATGCGGGAATATACATCGTCCGCCAGTGCCTCGGCCCGCTGTTCCTGTGTGATATATCCCTGATCGTACATATCCTTGAGCACTTTCTCACGACGGTTGGCATTGTCTTCCGGGTGTGTGATGGGGTTATAGCGGGAGGGATTCTGCGTGATCCCTGCGATGACTGCGCACTCCGAAAGATTTAAGTCGCTGACCGATTTGTTGAAATAGCGCATGGACGCTGCCTGGACGCCGAGGGTGTTCTGACCCAGATTGATGGAGTTCATGTAATTGATCAGGATCGCGTCCTTGTCCATGACCTTTTCCAGTTCCAGGGCAAGATACTGTTCCTGGATCTTACGTTTCAGTCTTTCGGCGAAGGTATCTTCGGAGGTCCAGTCCGTGAAGACGTTATTCTTGAGCAGCTGCTGGGTGATGGTGCTGGCGCCTTCTGTAAACTCTCCGCCTGTCAGTACATTCTGGATACCGACATATGCGGCACGGAAGATACCCTTGATATCAATCCCGTTGTGGGTGTAGAAACGGGCATCCTCAATTGCGACAAAGGCATTCTGCAGATCCTTTGGCACCATATCGATGGTGACAGGGATACGGTTGGAATCAGTGGATACCAGCTTGGCGGTCTGATTGTTCTCGATATCATAGACAAAAGTTGAAAAGCGGGTGGGCGTAACGTCAACGTTACTGATGTCGGGAGCGCTGGCCAGCACACCCTTGAAGATACCGATCCCGGCACTTGCACCGATGATGCCGACAGCGATCAGAGCCAGCAGGCATATCTGTACCAAAGTAAAACCGAGCTTTTTCCCCCATTTTGTGGATTTAGAATGAAGTGCCTGCTGTTTCCTGCGGACACCCTTTTTTCCATAATTCATGTTACTCCTCCTTAGGTTGATCTGCCCCTCATACGATTACCTGCTGTGATCATGTCCGTCCGGAATGGAGCACAGCAAAGGCACAAAATCCCCTCGTAAAACATGTGCATAATGATACACGTTACATTATTATAGCAAAGATTATCTGGCAAATAAAGGATTTTCATTTTATATTAAGGATTGTTTACAATTATGTACACTTTTATACACGTACAGGTCAATGGCCGGCAAAACCTGGCTTGACTGGCCTTCCCCAAAATGAGATAATATGCGCAGGAATCGGAACAGACAGCAGAAACATGGTAAACTGCGGCATATCAAATCCGGGAATGGAGTGGACAGTATACGGCATGGAATCTGGACATGGATTGGAACCATATAAGATCATAGCATATGGGGGAGCGGGAGAGATTGAGGAGAAGAAATCCCGTTTTATCGCCCATGTATCGGCGGCAGATACGGAAGAAGAGGCGCTTGCCTTTATAGAAGCCAAGAGGAAACAATACTGGGACGCGAGACATAACTGTTACGCATATGTACTGGGCGAACAGGGACAGACGCTGCGCTTTTCCGACGACGGGGAACCCGCGGGAACGGCGGGCAGACCGATTCTGGAGGTGCTTATAAACTCCGGCATCCGGAATCTGGTGGTGGTAGTGACCAGATATTTCGGCGGCGTCCTGCTTGGAACCGGGGGACTGGTGCGTGCCTATACGAAAGCGGCCCAGGCCGGGCTTGCGGCCAGTGATGTGCGTACGATGTGTTATGGATATGAAATTGAACTGGTGACGGATTATAACGGCATCGGTAAGATACAATATCTGTTGGGCGTCAGAAAGATTCCGGTGGATGCCGAGTATGGAGAGCGGGTGCATGTACGTGTGCGGGTGCCGTATGAGGATAAGGATGCCGTGGTGCATGAGGTGACGGAGGCCACTGCCGGCAGGACAGAGGTTATGGTCTCGGATCCGTTCTACTTTATGGTATAGGAAATTCTTTCGCTGATTCGAACTCGCGAAGCGAATCCTGCTGCGCGTGGGCATGGGCTGACAGGCGGGATTTCCTGCCGGCGGCTTTTCCGGTGGAAGACCGGAAGGAATGGACGCTGCAGACCGGTCGGGATCAATGCGGCGGGACAGGAGGAACAGAGAGTTATGGGCGAGAGAAGAGAAGAGATGCGTACAAATGAAGCAGGCATTCGGGAGCGGGAGAATTATGAGTTCTACGAGAATTTTGGCGTGGACGACATCAGAGAGCTGCTGAACAAAGGGCAGTATACCAGGCTCAGGCAGCTGGTGCAGGAACTGAATGACGCAGATATCGCGGATCATCTGGAACATATGGATGAGGAAGAGATCGTGAAGGTGTTCAGGATTCTGCCGAAAGATCTGGCGGCGGATGTTTTTTCCTATCTGGAGATCGAATTCCAGCAGTTTGTCATTACGTCCCTGTCAGACAAGGATGCCGGCAATATCATAGACAATATGATGTCCGATGACGCCAAGGAATTGATGGAGGAGATGCCGGCCAATATCGTGAAAAGGCTGATCGCGAACACCAGTGCGGATACCAGGCAGGCGATCAATCATCTGATGCGCTATCCGGAGGATTCTGCCGGCAGCATCATGACGGTGGAGTATGTGGACTTAAAGGAGCATGATACGGTGGAGCAGGCCATAGAACGGATCCGGAAGGTGGGACTTGACAGCGAGACCATCAATATCTGCTATGTACTGGATCATAAGCGGACCCTGGTGGGGACTGTTGCGCTCAGATATCTTCTTTTGAGCGATCCGGAGGCCGTGATCGGGGAGATGATGCACAAAAGTGTGGTGTCCCTGCACACGCTGATGGATCAGGAAGAAGTAGCCAGAATGTTCAAGAAGTATGAGTTTACGGCCATGCCGGTGGTGGATAATGAGGACAGGCTGGTAGGGATTATTACCATGGATGACGTGGTGGATATTCTGGAAGAGGAGACGACGGAGGATATTGAGAAGATGGCAGCGGTGATGCCTTCCGACAAGCCGTATCTGCGTATGTCTGTCTTCGAGGCATATAAGAAAAGGATCCCGTGGCTGCTGCTTTTGATGATATCCGCAACTTTTACGGGCAGTATCATCACTTCTTTCGAAAATGCGCTGAGCAGATATGTGGTGTTGACGGCCTTTATTCCCATGTTGATGGATACGGGAGGCAATGCGGGCGGGCAGGCCAGCGCCATCATCATCCGCGGCCTGTCATTGGATGAGATCGCTTTTGCAGACTGGCGCAGGGTGGTGTGGAAGGAGATCAGGACGGCGGCGCTCTGCGGGTTGACGCTGGCAGTCTGCAATTTCGTGAAGCTGCTCATCTTTGACCGGGTGGGCATCTATGTGGCTTTTGTGGTCTGTTTTACCCTGCTGATGGCAGTGATCGTGGCTAAGGTAGTCGGTTCTACCCTGCCTATGTGTGCCAGGAAGATCGGGATGGACCCGGCGGTGATGGCAAGCCCGTTCATCACCACCATCGTGGATGCGATCTCGCTGTTGATCTATTTCAGGGTGGCCACGGTGGTGCTGGGGATTTAAAGATTTATGCAGGGATTTCGGTATGGAGATGCAGATGACAGGTAATTGACAAAGATATAAAGCGGCCAGGTCAGTGTTTGGAATGCACGGACCTGGCCAAAGTGACAGAAAACATATTCTATTTTTTGGCGGCGGCTGAGATGGCCGCTCTTTTTCTTAAGGTGGGATCCAGGATCTTCTTACGGATGCGGATCGTCTTAGGGGTTACCTCCAGCAGCTCATCGGTGTCAATAAATTCCAGAGCCTGTTCCAGGCTTAAGACTTTGGGTGGTGTGAGACGAAGCGCTTCGTCTGCACTGGAGGACCGGGTGTTGGTCAGCTGTTTCTTCTTGCAGACGTTCAATTCGATATCTTCGCCGCGTCCGTTCTGTCCGACCACCATTCCGGAATATACTTTGGTACCCGGGCCGATAAAGAGCGTGCCGCGTTCCTGGGCATTGAACAGGCCGTAAGTGATAGCTTCCCCGGCTTCAAAGGCGATCAGGGACCCCTGTTTCCGGTATTGGATATCGCCTTTATAGGGACCATAGCCGTCGAAGATGGTATTCATGATGCCGTTACCCTTGGTGTCGGTCATGAACTCGCCGCGGTAGCCGATCAGGCCGCGGGAGGGGATTGAGAACTCCAGGCGGGTATAGCTGCCGGAAGTCAGGCTCATATTCAGCAGTTCGCCTTTGCGCTGGCTCAGCTTCTCGATGATGGTTCCGGAGAACTCCTCCGGCACATCGATATAGCATAATTCCATGGGTTCCAGCTTCCTGCCGTCTTCATCTGTTTTGTACAGGACTTCCGCTTTGCTGACTGCAAATTCATATCCTTCACGGCGCATATTCTCGATCAGGACGGACAGATGCAGTTCTCCGCGCCCGGATACTTTGAAGGCTTCCGTGGTGTCTGTCTCTTCCACGCGGAGCGAAACATCGGTGTTCAATTCCCGAAACAGCCTGTCGCGGATATGGCGGCTGGTGACATATTTCCCTTCCTGTCCGGCAAGGGGGGAATCGTTGACGATAAAGTGCATGGCGATGGTCGGCTCGGAGATCTTCTGGAAGGGAATCGGAGTCGGATCCTCGGGGGAACAGAGGGTATCGCCGATGTGGATATCTGCGATGCCGGAGATGGCGACGATGGAACCGATGCCGGCTTCCTTCACGTCGATTTTATTTAAACCGTCATATTCATACAGTTTACTGATCTTGACCTTCCGCATCGTATCCGGGTCATGATGATTGACGATGACCACTTCCTGATTGACTTTCACACTGCCGTTGTCCACTTTGCCGACACCGATGCGTCCGACATATTCGTTGTAGTCGATGGTGCTGACAAGCAGCTGCGTGCCGGCATCCGGATCTCCGGCGGGGGCCGGAATATGTGTCAGGATCGTGTCAAAGAGAGGCGTCATGTCACGGCCTTCTGTATCAGGATCCGTGCTGGCAGTTCCTGTTTTGGCAGATGCATAGACGAAGGGACAGTCCAGCTGTTCATCGTTGGCATCCAGATCCATGAACAGCTCCAGTACCTCGTCAACGACCTGGGTCGGTCTGGCTTCCGGCCGGTCGCACTTGTTGATGCATACGATGACGGACAGTTCCAGTTCCAGAGCCTTCCGCAGTACGAACTTGGTCTGCGGCATGGGTCCCTCGAAGGCGTCTACCACAAGGATAACACCGTTCACCATCTTGAGGACACGCTCCACTTCTCCACCGAAGTCTGCGTGGCCGGGCGTATCGATGATATTGATCTTAACATTTTTATAAGTAACGGCAGTGTTCTTGGATAAAATTGTAATGCCGCGTTCTTTCTCGATATCATTAGAGTCCATGACACGTTCTGCAATTTCCTGATTTTCCCTGAAAACGCCGCTTTGTTTCAAAAGCTCGTCTACCAATGTCGTCTTGCCATGATCGACGTGGGCGATAATCGCTACATTTCTCACATCTTCTCTAGTCTGTCTCATGTTATCCTCCATTCCGAAGCGCTCCATGCTGAGGACGCGAGCAGAATTTAGGAGTTTTCCGAAGGAATACTCCGATTTTGCTCTGCGATCAATAGAATTTATGCCTTTCTATAATACGGTCTGCAATGCATTACAGTAAACATCATAACAAATTTCTGCTCCGGTTTCTGCCAAAGCCATATACGGAAGCTTTTGCAGAGCCGAAAGAAAAATTTCCAATGCTGTTAACTATAAAACCTGCTCATTATATCATCTGCCATTCTTTCTTGCAAGAGTTGTTAAATTTTTTGACAAATTAAATTATTGTTTGCGCCCCGTTGTTTTCCCGGCATGGGAATCAGCAGGGACATTGTCTTATCTGCCCGGCAGCGATGTCGGTTTCCGCGATTAATGACAGTTCTAATTTCGTCGCATTTCCTATATATTGATAATACAATACAAACAGGAATCAGGAATTTCTGCAATTCCACAGTCAGAAGGGAGAAAAACATGACAGATAAGGTTATTGAAAACAACCAGGTGGCGATCATGGGTGAGATCATGAGTGATTTTACTTTCAGCCATGAGATTTTTGGAGAGGGATTTTATATGGTAGATATCAGTGTGAACCGTCTCAGCGATTCTACGGATATTATTCCCGTAATGGTGTCGGAGCGGCTTTTGGATGTCACCGACGATTATAAGGGGATGAAGATCAGCATTGTCGGCCAGTTCCGCTCCTACAACAGACACGAAGAGAGAAAGAACAGGCTGGTATTGTCTGTATTTGCCAGAGAGATCGAATTTGTGGACGAGATCAGCGAGAGTGCCAGGACGAATCAGATCTTTTTGGATGGTTATATCTGTAAAGCGCCGATCTATCGCAAGACACCTTTGGGGAGGGAGATAGCGGATCTGCTTCTTGCGGTGAACAGGCCCTATGGTAAATCGGACTACATACCCTGTATCTGCTGGGGAAGAAATGCCAGATTTGCAAGCAATTTCGAAGTGGGCAGCCGCTGTGCGATCTGGGGAAGGATCCAGAGCAGAGAATATATGAAAAAGTTATCTGAGGATCAGCTTGAGAGAAGAGTGGCCTATGAAGTGTCGGTCAGCAAGCTGGAGCTGGTAGAGGAGGAAGACTGAAGCGCTGCGATGTGCCAGTGTCTGTTTTGGAAGAATTGAACAATAAGTTGCATGAATGGGTGTATTGTGTTATGATAATTAAATAAATTGCTGGTAGAAGTAATCTGAGATGTGTAGTTCTGATTGCCGGTTGCTTCTACGGTAAACTTACATCATGCTCAGCCTGCCGTCGGGCGGGCCGCATGGCCATACATGCTGTGAAAGTCGAAGACTTTCATAGTAAACTTACATCATGCGCAACCTGCCGCTTGGCGGGCCGCATGGCCATACATGCTGTGAAAGTCGAAGACTTTCATAGTAATATACAGAAGAAGATATCAGGTAGAACAGGGGAATTGGCGTTACCGTTGGACCCGGCAGCCAGTAACGCCCATAAGGAGTGCAATATGAGAAAAGGCATGATTCAGATCTACAGTGGCGATGGTCATGGAAAGTCTCCGGCAGCCCTCGGCAGAGCCGTTCAGACGGCGTGCAGGGGGGAGAATGTAGTGATTATTCAGTTCCTGAAGGGAAGGGGACTGACTGATTCGGAATTTGTTAAGAGACTGGAGCCGGAGATCAAGATATTCCGTTTTGAGAAATCGGACGAAGATTATGTGAATCTTTCTGAAGAACGTAAGACAGAGGAGTGGCAGAATATCCGCAACGGACTGAATTTTGCCAAGAAGGTATTGTATACGGGAGAATGTTCTCTTTTGATCCTGGATGAAGTGCTGGGATTGATCGATAAGGGGATTATTACGGTTGAGGAACTGAAGAACCTGCTTGCGGTGAAGCCGGAGGAGATGGATATTATTATGACCGGCATCACTTTGAATGATGAAGTGTGCGTTCTGGCGGATGAAGTGACTAAAGTTGAAACAATGCGTTTTAAGATCTGGGAGTAGGGTTTACGACAAGTATTGACAGATTTCCAGGGTAATGTTAAGATAAATTAATTCAGAAATAGAGGAATTGATAGAGGTTGCGCTTTTTATCAGTAGGTTTTCGGATGTGGCAGGCACAGAGGAAGGATTCTGAAAGGAGAAAGCGCCGAAAGGAAGAGTTACCTGTATGCTCTTGTCCTTGGGCATACAGTGAAGAACTGTATGACTGTCATCGGATCGATGGGGAGCTATCAGGTATGTGAGAGTTAAAGCTGACCCTTGGTGTGGTCAGCTTTCTTTTACTATGAAAGTCTTCGACTTTCACAGCATGGATGGCCATGCGGCCGACTAAGCATGATGGTAGTTTACAGTGAAGGTGACTGTTCCGGAAGAAAGGGTTTTACAGGCAAAGCAGAAAGGAAGGGTATGTATGGCGATTTTTAAAGGCGCAGGTGTGGCGATCGTTACACCGTTTCATGAGGACGGCAGTATCAATTATGAGAAATTTGAGCAGTTGGTGAACGAACAGATTGAAGGCGGCACCGATGCGATCATCGTATGCGGTACGACGGGTGAGGCATCCACGTTGACGCACGAAGAGCATCTTGACCTGATCAGATTTTGCGTGGAGAAGGTAAACGGCAGAGTGCCCGTTGTTGCAGGTACCGGCTCGAATTGTACCAGGACTGCGGTGTATCTTTCAACCGAAGCGGAGAAGTATGGGGCAGACGGGCTGCTTCTTGTGACCCCGTATTATAATAAGGCGACACAGAAGGGATTGTTTGAGCATTTTAAGAAGATCGCAGACTCTGTGGAGCTGCCGATCATTCTGTACAATGTACCGAGCAGGACAGGATGTAATCTCCAGCCTGAGACAGTGGTGAAGCTGTGTACGGAAGTCAGCAATATTGTCGGAATCAAGGAAGCCAGCGGCAATATCGGGCAGGTTGCCAGACTGATGGCGTTGGCGGACGGTAAGCTGGATCTTTATTCGGGGAATGACGATCAGATCGTTCCGCTGCTTTCTCTCGGTGGCAAAGGCGTTATATCCGTATTGTCCAATGTGGCTCCGGGACAGGTGCATGATATCTGTCAGAAATATTTTGACGGGGACGTGGAAGGCAGCAGGAAAGAACAGCTTCGGGCGATTGCGTTATGTGACGCACTGTTTTGTGAAGTGAATCCGATTCCGGTGAAGGCCGCCCTGAATTTGATGGGCAAAGAGGCAGGACCTACCCATATGCCGTTGTCTGAGATGGAGCCTCAGCATTTGGAGGTCTTGAAAAATGCTATGAAGGATTATGGTATTTTATAGATGACAAAAAGTGTCTGCTGCGGATGCAGGAGTGACGGCTCAGCTTTCGGCAGCGGACACTTTTTTATATCAGGAGACCAGAGGTTGAACATAGAAGATAAAGAACGAGTGAGTTGAAAAGGAGAGTGTATTATTATGGAAAAGAAGATCAGGGCGATCATGCATGGCTGTAACGGTAAGATGGGACAGACGATATCGGGATTGATCGCGGCGGATGACGAGATAGAGATCGTGGCAGGGATAGATGCCTATAGCGGGCCGACCAATCCTTATCCGGTATTTGACAGCATAGATGCCTGCGATGTGGAGGCGGATGTTGTGATCGACTTCAGTGCGGCGCCTGCGGTAGATGCTCTGCTCGCTTACTGCGTCGCAGGGAAGGTACCCTGCGTATTGTGCACGACAGGATTAACCGAAGAGCAGCTTGCGGCGGTGAAGAAAGCATCGGAGCAGGTGGCAGTCTTGAAGTCGGCCAATATGTCTCTGGGGATCAACCTGCTTCTGAAGATGCTGAAAGAGGCGACGCATGTTCTCGCAGAGGCGGGATTTGACATTGAGATCGTGGAGAAGCATCATAATCTGAAGAAAGACGCGCCCAGTGGAACGGCGCTGGCACTGGCGGATTCCATCAATGAAGAGCTTGATAATTCGTATCGATATGTCTATGACAGAAGCCAGGTGAGAGAGAAGAGAGAACGGAAAGAGATCGGGATCAGCGCCGTCAGAGGTGGTACGATCGTGGGCGATCATGATGTGATCTTTGCCGGGGCAGACGAAGTGGTTACTTTCTCGCACAGAGCCTACTCGAAAGCAGTGTTCGGCAAAGGTGCGGTACAGGCAGCGAAGTTTCTGGCTGGGAAACCGGCTGGCATGTATGATATGAGCGATGTGATCGGATAAAGAGAATAAACTCTACCATAATGGTATAGTTTTGAAGCTGCAGTAATAATACGGAGGAATTATGGACGATTTAGAATTGAAATACCTGAAAAGCCTTTCCAGACAATATCCGACGATCGCTGCCGCATCGACGGAGATCATCAACCTGCAGTCTATTTTGAATCTGCCCAAAGGGACAGAGCATTTTATGACGGATATTCACGGAGAGTACGAGCAGTTTAACCATATCTTAAAGAACGGATCAGGGTCTGTGCGGCGCAAGATTGACGAGGAATTCGGTAATACCCTGAGTATTAAGGACAAGAAGAGTCTTGCAACCCTGATCTACTACCCAAAAGAGAAGTTAGATATCGTACTGCGGGAAGAGGACGAGAATTCGATCGAAGACTGGTATAAGATCACGCTGCACCGTCTGGTACAGATTACAAAACGTGTTTCGTCCAAGTATACGAGGTCGAAAGTACGGAAAGCGTTACCGGAAGATTTTTCCTATATAATAGAAGAACTGATCACGGAGAAGGCAGAGATTCAGGATAAGGAAGCCTATTACAATGAAATCATACATACGATCATCCGAATAGGCAGGGCGCAGGATTTTATCGTCGCTTTGAGTAATCTGATTCAGCAGCTTGTCATCGATCATCTGCATATTGTCGGAGATATTTTTGACAGGGGACCTGGCCCGCATGTAATCATGGATACCCTTTGCCATTACCATTCCGTGGATGTGCAGTGGGGAAATCATGATATTGTGTGGATGGGGGCGGCCAGCGGACATCTTGCCTGCATCGCCAATGTGATCAGGGTGGCGGCACGGTATGGCAATCTGGATACTCTGGAGGATGGATATGGCATTAACCTGATTCCGCTTGCCACTTTTGCGCTGGAAACCTATAAGCATACTGACTGCAGTGCATTTTCGATCAGATATAATACGGAATATGATACCAAAGACCTGAGCCTTGACATGAAAATGCATAAGGCGATCGCCATGATCCAGTTTAAGCTGGAGGGCCAGATCGTCATGCGCAGGCCGGAATTTGAGATGCGTGACCGGCTTTTATTTGAGCATATTGACTATGAGAACAGGACGATCACGATCGATGGGGTAGCTTATCCCATGAAGGATGTTGATTTTCCTACTGTTGACAGAGATAAGCCGTATGAACTGACGCCGGAAGAGGAGCAGGTCATGGAAAGACTCCGCCAGGGCTTTGTGAAATGTGAGAAGCTGCAGAAGCATGTGAGATTTCTGTTCTCCAAGGGCGGGCTGTATAAGGTGTATAATTCCAATCTGCTTTATCACGGCTGCGTTCCCGTGGACGAAGAAGGAAACTTCAAGAAAGTCAATGTTTACGGGGAGGAATACAGCGGCAAGGCACTTTATGATGTGTTGGAGCATTATGCCAGAAAGGGATATTATTCCAACAACCTGCGTGATAAATTAAAAGGACAGGACATCATGTGGTATATCTGGTCCGGCCCCAATTCCCCGGTGTACGGGAAAGATAAGATGGCGACTTTCGAGCGGTATTTTGTGGAAGAGAAAGAGGTTCAGAAAGAGACGAAAAACAGTTATTACAGGCTTCTTGACAATGAGCAGGTGATTGAGAAGATCTTAAAAGAATTTGGATTGGACGGCAGGGATTCCCATATTGTGAACGGACATGTGCCGGTGGAGCGCAAGAAAGGGGAGTCACCGATCAAATGCGGCGGTAAACTGCTTATCATTGACGGCGGATTTTCCAAGGCATATCAGGATAAAACGGGGATTGCCGGTTATACACTGGTGGTCAATTCTTACGGAATGCGCCTGGTGGCCCATGAGCCTTTTGAGTCCACGGAGTCGGCGATTCTTCATGAGTCGGATATTTTCTCGGATTCGGTAATTTTGGAGACGACTACACACAGGCAGAAGATCTCAGACACTGATATCGGAGCTGAGCTGCGGGAGACGATCCATCAGCTGGAAGAGCTTTTGCAGGCTTACAGGGACGGTACGATCATCGAAAGATAAAACTTCCGGCAGTGCTGACAGAAGCTGCGCTGCCGGAAGTCTTTTAAGGTAACGGGCTATGCTCGTTTTGTCAGCGTTTGTTGCTGCCTGTTACATCGTCCACCATGTTTTCAACGCCGTCAGCGGCATCGTCAATGACGTCAGAAGCGGCATTCCCCACATCACCTACTGCGTCGCCGACATCGTCCAGTACGGAATCGTTGTCGTTCTGGTCGCCTGCGGTCACATCATTGACATTTTCATTCATGTCAGTACCGTCAGTGTCGTTTGTTGTGCCGTCGGTGGTGCCGTTTGTCGTGTTGTTTGCAGCATTGTTTCCGGTAGTACCATTGTTGGTAGTATCCTGGGATGTGTTGTTCATATCCCCGGTACCATTTGTAGTGGTGCCGTTTGTATTGGCATCATCGTTGGTATCCGACTGCGTGACGCTGCCATTGTCGCTGCCAGTTCCTGCATCGTCATTTCTTCTTCCGCAGGCAGTCAGTGAAGCTATGGAAAGCGCCATGAGAGAAACAAGTAATAAAGTTCTTGTTTTTTTCATAATTACCTCCATTCCGAAGCGTTTTACGCGCGATATTCGACTTCGAAGTATCACATCGTACTTCTGATTCGGCAGCCTGTTTTGTTAAAACATCTGCTCTTGTGTTATTATGTCTGTTAAAGAATAAAATATACGTAACAGTTTTGGGTGTTCTGGCAATGTCCTTTGGTGAATGTCTTTTTGTGAAGACGGACGTAGCGGATTATGCATATATGTCTGTTCCAGGGGATAGTGAAGCAGCGCATTCCAGCAAAATTGAGATTGTATAGTGCAGAAATGGAGTAAAGTATGGAATTCAGACCATGTATCGATATTCATAACGGCTGTGTCAAACAGATCGTGGGAGGCAGCCTGAAAGATCGAAATGACGAGGCCGTAGAAAATTATGTATCCGCACAGGATGCGGCATTTTATGCCAGATTGTACAGGGAATATCAGATTACGAACGGACACATAATATTATTGAATCCGGTTACATCCTCTTATTACGAAGAGACAAAAAGGCAGGCGTTTTGTGCTCTTCGTGCTTACCCTGGCGGACTGCAGGCAGGAGGCGGGATTACGACGGAAAATGCGGGGGAATTTCTGGATGCCGGGGCAAGTCATGTGATCGTCACATCGTATGTTTTCCGGGATGGACAGATTCAGTACGATCATTTAAAAAAGCTGGTCAGGAAAACGGGCAGACAACATCTTGTACTTGATTTAAGTGTTCGGAAAAAAGAGGATCGTTACTATATTGTGACCGACAGGTGGCAGAAATATACACGGGTGGAATTGACGGAGCAGGTACTTGATGAACTGGCAGGCTATTGCGATGAATTCCTGGTACATGCCGTGGATGTGGAAGGGAAGGCGGGCGGCATAGAGACAGACGTGGCCGAACTGTTGGGAAACTGGGGACGGCAGCCTGTGACTTATGCGGGCGGCGTGCACAGCCTGGAGGATTTAAGAACGTTGAAGAAGCTCGGAAGGGACAGAGTGCATGTGACGATCGGCAGTGCGCTTGATCTGTTCGGGGGGAATATGAAATTTGAAGAGGTATTGCGGGAGTGCGGAATGTGAGAAGATAACAGGACAAAAGATTTTCCAAGGTGTCAGAATAGCCGCCCTGGAAAATCTTTTTGTTAATGAGGGACGCCGCCGGCAGGGGTCAGAATTCAAGAAAATCTTTCTGCGCCTGGATTTCCGGCGGAATGGCTGCTCCCGTATTTTTGATCTTCTGGAACAGATTGTTATAGTGGTGGAGACGCTGGCCCTGCTTTACGTCATAGCGTTCCATGGTTTCTTTGTACAGCGGGTTGGCCTTCAGTGTGTCACGGATCCCTTTGGCAAAAGGACAATAGGTGAAGAGGATCACACGGGCAATCTTATTAAGACGCGGTGAACCGGCTCCCTCGTAGAGAACCCATGACTCGTAATCTCTGATAAACATCTCCTTAAAGCTGTTCTTTGCCTTCTGCATGGCCAGTTTGATCTTTTCTTTAGCATCCGTGGACAACTCATGGTTCTTCTTATAGAACTGGATATAATCAAAGTATTCGCTTGTAAGGGAAGGTTCCGTCACATCGTTCCATCTCGGGCCCTGAACGCGCTTACACATCTCCCAACGGAAATCTGCGGTCAGGCGGATGAAGATATTGGTCAGGTCCTCCATCTGGAAGATAGACACCATCATGCGGGCAGGTGTAGTACGTTTGCGCCCTTCGATCTCCTGCCACATAACGCCTCTGATTCCCATATTGGGCATCAGAATAATATCCGGAAGTACTTCCACGCTGATGTATTCCTTGGCGATGCCAAGCTCCGTGTTCGTATAGATCGTATCACGGTAATAGGCTCCGAAATCAACGGAACGAATATGGTTAAAGGTTTCTTCTACTCTTGCCACCGATACCAGCGAAGTGTCCAGATCTTTCAATATATTATGTTCTGAAAAGACAGGGCAGAAACTGCTGATCCGTCCGAACGTGATCTTGTTGATGGCCGGGAATACACTCTGGAGTTCGAAGAGTACCATTTTCTCATTGTCATTTAACATGGCAGCTTCTTCTGACGCGGAAATCTTGCCGCTCGTCTTCAGTTCATGGACATAGGCCTGGAAATCGGTGTCAAATTCATTCCGGCTGGGAGATTTCGTTCCCTTGTAGATCGCCATCAACCACTCATAGACAGTGTACAATCCCTTGGAAGGATCCGTGGGCAGATAGTCTACGATAGAATGAAGATAAGAAGCATTCTTCATGCCGGCCAGCTGTTCATCCACATATCCAAAGTTGAAGAACATCTTTAAAACTTTGGGTATGGAGGCGTCATTAAGGCTCTGGACAAATGCTTTTTCGTATACTTCATAGAACAGTTTGGTGATCTTCTGCCGCAGTTTTCTGGCGGCATCGTCGGAGCTGTTCTTATCCGTCATTTTACGGTATTGTTCCACAGATATTTTAAAAGCGTAAGCCGTCTCTTCGCTTACCTTGGAGTAGGATAAGATGGTATTAAGCGAATCAATGATCTCTGCGCTGGCTCCGGCGGCAGCATCGGCTGAATCTCCGGTATGTGCGCTCAGAGAATTTAACCTGTCATGATATTCGGCAACGCGTTTTTCATACATAGCCTGGTCGAGAGAAGAATGACTCTCCAGCTGGGACATCATGGCGGATATGGTATCGCTCAGTGTCGTGGAGTCCTCTGTATTCGAACCGATTCTGTAAAGCAGACTGGCGTAAAAATCGAACAGATCCAGCCGGTTCTCATTCATCAGAAGATTGGAGAGTTCGGATTTATAATCGTGCAGGACACGGCATACGGAGATGACCTGATAAATGTCCTGGCTTGCTTTGGCCATAAGGCCAAACATGAAGGCAGAACTCTTCTTCTTAGCGGGAGAGTTCTTTACCAGAGCAAGCAGCTGGGAATAATAACCGCCAAGCCAGTCGGCGACATCCTCGTCCAGTACCAGCTCGGACAGTGTTTCGAGACCGGGCAGCGCTCTGGCGGCCACACCGTGCTTGTTGCAGAAAGCAGTATAGCTGCCATAGCTGTCTATGAGATAATGGTAAAATTTATCGCAATCCAGCCGTTCCTGTTCGTACTGTTTGATAATGCTGCGCAGCTGCTTATATAAAGACGCAATGATCCGGCCCGACATATCGGCGTTAACGCCCATCAGGTCAGACAACTGTGCTTTAGAACAGGGATAAGGGGCAAGAGAGACTGCCTCATCTGCTTTATAAGTAATGTAATAGGAACCAAAGTGAAGTTCACAGATCCCGATAACGTCTCCTTTGGTCAATTGAAATTCACCACCGGGCCAGGTGGCGCGGACTGTGCCATTTGTGATCAGGTGGATAGCAGTGACCGGTTGTTCGCTTTGAAATAGTAGTTCCCCGGCAGGGAATTCTTTTACAGCCATAAAATGTTCCTTCATCTGCAGGTTATGCAGAAATCCCTTCTGAATAATGATAAGTTTATAAAATTTATATGCGGCAGTTTCCCGCTATATTTTAGTATACTGCGACTAGAAAATAAAAACAAGGAAGAATATAGCCCGCTTTTGCCATTTTATGCTGTACTTTTGAGGAAAGTATGCTAGAATTATATGACAGGTATGTCGATTATAAGGTTATGTTCAGACAGGTTCACATATTTAAGAGGATCCAGCGTGTTAAGGAATATACATGGGGGTTGTGCCGGTTACCGTGACACGGACGTTTTGCGAAAGGTGCAGAGACGCGTCGCGTAAAAGGGGCACAGGCAAATTCGCGCGTTGAGCAGGAATGGAGGATTTCTTATGGATAAGGAAGACATTGCGTACAGAAAGCAGGTTGTGGATACCTATAAGCCGGACGTGGAGAAGCTGATCCGTTATCTGCCGTGGCTGCAGGAGAAGGCAGGAGGAAATGTGCAGGAGAATTTCGAAGGTTCCGGCATTAAAGACAGTTCGATCACATTTCCGGTATATGACGGTATGTTGATGAGCTTTATCAAGGAAGTGCAGAGGACAGGACTTTTGGACCGCAATTATCCGTATGTTTATTCCAGAAACAGAATCAGGACGGTGAAAGATGAGCTTGCGGCCATTGACCGGTCCGGAATCAGAGAGATGGATATCCTGAAAGGTATTTTGTCCAAATATGTGCTGGGCGGTATGACGAAGGGGAAATTGTGGGGAGAGGCAGTCAATAACAGCGTTTTTCTGAATGTGGTGCGGAAGATGAAAGAGAATCTGGAGTTTTGGGATGGACCGATGCGCTGAGACTGATGATCCCGGGTGGACGATCCGGCCGGGAAGGCCGTGACAGTGTTACATGAAGAGTCAGCGGTCACAGTGAGTGCATGCTGCAGGAAGGAATCAAGGGCAGTCAGTTAAGCCGGACGCTGGAGATCGGCTTAATCAAATGATATTGGGAATGAACAGTAAAGACAGTAGAGAAGGAAATGCGGCAAATGGGTGAGAAATCTGTACAGAAGAAAAAATATATATTGGATACGGCAAGGCAGGTCTTCGTGGAAAAGGGCTATAAGAGTGTGACCATGAAGGACATCGTGGAAGCCTGCGGGATCAGCCGCGGAGGCCTGTATCTGTATTTTGACAGCACGGAGCAGATCCTGTT
Organism: uncultured Lachnospiraceae bacterium; assembly: GCA_910578115.1. Lineage (GTDB taxonomy): Bacteria > Bacillota > Clostridia > Lachnospirales > Lachnospiraceae > UBA3282. Next base: position 99,905 of record CAJTPO010000010.1, read on the forward strand.
GGAGATTCTGCAGATGGAGGCGGAAGAGACGGACGATATTTTTTCCGAAAATATTACGGAAGGGGATACGGCAGCGGATATCCTGACGCTTTTTCTGAAAGAACAGAAGAAAGAGCTTCTGCAGCAGAATACCCTGACGACAGCCGTATACGAATATTTCTTTGCCAACAGATCCACGGACAAGAATAATATGCTCAGGAAGCAGTTTGAAGCCGGCGTGCGTGTACTGGAGAAACTGATCGAGATGGGAATCTCCAGCGGGGAATTCTACTGCGAGAACCCGAAAGGAGCGGCCAGCAACATCATGTATGTGCTGGAGGGGATGAAGATCAATGCGCAGACTTTCGGCATATCGGAGAAGAAGGTGGATGAGCAGCTTCTTTATATTATGGAAGGCCTGATCATAGATTAACAGGCGATAGTGCGCGGGAGATGTGATCACACCCGTCTTTTCAGGGGCAGTTAGTCAAGGCCTGCAGACGGTATAAGTATACAGGAGAAATCTCAGGCAGACATATCCGTGTGGTGTGTCTGTCTTTTTTTGTAACAGTTCAGCCATAAAGTACTCTGTAGACTGTGCGGGTGCCTGTACACAGAACACGGGCTGCAGAGTATTTTATGAGCGGAGCGCCTTCAGTTATGAAAAAAACGAACAAAGTTCGTTTAAATATGAGCCGCAAAGCGGCGCCGGCTGCGTAGCAGACGCTTTTATGAATGATGAGGGCTGAACTGTTACTTTTTTTCATAAAAAATTCTGGAAAGTTGAAGACATGGTCAGCCGTGTCCCGTTATAGTAGATAGAGTTGCTTGAATAAGCAGCAAAAGGAACTGATGCAGCACAGTTTATGACTTGGGTCAGGAGAGGAGGAAGATCATATTAATCGGGAAGAACAATTATCAGCGCTGATCGATTCCTACCAGAATCTTGTTTTTTCCATATGCTACAAAATGACAGCGGATTATTTTGCCTCCGAGGATCTGACACAGGAAACATTCCTGTCGGCTTATAATCATCTGAAGGACTTCGACGGGAAGCATGAGAAGGCGTGGCTGTGCAGGATCGCGACCAACAAATGTCTGGACTATGTGCAGAGCGCCGGGAGAAGAAGCATCCCTACCGAAGACACCGGCATAGAGGAAACCATGGGGAGAGGCCAGAGCTTTGACAACACACCGGAGCAATCGTATCTGGAAGAAGAAGTGCGGGAGACGCTGCTTGCAAGATGCAGGTCGTTAAAGCCTCCTTATGATGAGATTGCCAGGGCATATTACTATGACGAAATGGATGTGAGCGAGATCGCTGCGGCGAGGGGCATGAAGGTAAAGACGGTACAGACGCAGGTTTACCGGGCAAGGTCAATGCTGCGCAGGTTGTATGGAAAGGAGAAGGGCGCATGATTTATCAAATAGAAAATGAAAAGAAAAAGATGAAACAGAAAGACAGTGACGACTTCTCCGGCTATTTGTCCGAGGAAGCGCTGCTTGAACTGATCGGGCAGGTGGAAAGGGAAGAAATGCTGCGTGCACCGGTACATCTGAAGGAAAATGTATTGACACAGATCAGGAAAGAGCGCAGCGCGGGCAGAAAAAGGCAGGTCTTTGCCTACCGTGCCAAAGTGATGATCGCGATGGCGGCGGCGCTCACGGTGCTGATCCTGATGCCGGCAGGAAGCGTGGAAGACGAAAGACAAACGTTTCTGTCAAAACAGACGACTGCGGTATCTATGGAACAGGCAGCAGAGGAGCGGCAAAAGAGCATAGATGACAAATGGGAAGCATATCTGGAAGAACAGGCAAGCGGCGGCGTAAGAGGAATGATCGATGATATTGGAGCCAGGGTTTCGCGGTTTGGAAAGAGACTGTCATGGGACAGAGATGTGGAATAGTTTGAGAGTTTTAAGCAAATGATCATGGAGACTGGAAAGAGAGGATGAATAGGATGCAGAGAAAGAAGAGCAGGTTTTTGGTGTTTGTATTGTCTTTTTTCCCGGGAGCGGGAGAGATGTATATGGGGTTTATGAAAATGGGACTCAGTCTGATGCTGGGATTCATGATCCTGACAGCGATCGTTGGACTCACGAATCTGGGGGCGTTGGCGGTCTTCCCGTTCGCCATGTATGCATACAGTTTTTTCCATGCCAATAATCTGGCAACCCTGGATGACCGTATGTTTCACAGTATCAGAGACGAGTATCTGTTTGGATTCGGTGAGCTTGACAACCGGAAGCTTAAGCTGGAAGGCAGGAATCGGAAGACAGCGGCAGGTATTCTCATTGTACTGGGAGTGATGATGCTGTGGCAGGTGGCCTTTAATCTCCTCTGCGATATCTTCGGATGGGATAACCGGTTTCTCAGTGCCGTCTACTATTTCGTACGGGACGATCTGCCGAGAGCGGTGGTCGGCATCGGTGTGATCTGGGCCGGCCTTGCCCTGATCCGCGGTAAACGGATAGCGATCGAAGAGAAAGACAATGCGTCAGATGAATGGACGGGATACCGTGAGCGGCAGACAGCAGATGAGTGGACGGGATATCACGAGCGGCAGGCAGCGGATGAACAGCCGGTGTATCGGGAACAACAGCCGGCCGGGGACTGGCCGGGACATAACGGGAATCGGCCTGGAGCGGACGGTTTTAGAGAACAGAACGGACAGATGACAGTGCGGGAAGTACAGCCTGCCGCAGACGGAAGGATAATTTATGGAGAAGGACCGGTTGCCGATGGTCCGGATCTGCCGGAAAACAGGAATTAAGGAAGCCGGCGGGAGGAGTTTACGCCTGAATCCGCAGGTTAAGCAAGAATGGAGGGGACTATGGAACAGAAAGAGAAGTCTTGTCAGGTTAGAAGAATCGGTTCGGTAACATTCGGAATCACGTTGATCTGTTATGGTATCCTGTTCCTGATCAGGATCTTTGTACCGTATCTGGAATATCATATTATATTTCAGTGCTGGCCGATGGTATTTATCCTGCTGGGCATAGAGATCCTGATAGAAAATTACAGGTGCAGGACGAAGGATGAAAAGTTTATCTATGATCTTCCGGCTATATTGATGCTGGCAGCGATGTTGTTCTTCGCGATGATCATGGCGGTGATCGATTATGCCATACGGTGTGGCAGTGTTATGTACTGGTAAATATTTTCTCCCGGAAGATGCGGATGCGTGCGCGCGGATGTATCTTCCGGGATTTTTATCGTATGGAGAGTGCGCCCTGTATCGTTATAATTCCTCATAAGCGATCTCCCTCCTGGCCAGGAACTGTCGGATCGACTGATCCCACAAGGCGTCGGGGGTCTTATCCATCAGAAAGGTGTTATACGAAGTGCCGGTGACAAGAGTAAGGCAGGTTCCGTCGTAGCGGATATTCAGCACAAAGGCCTTGACCTGCTGGGGCGTTATGCCGGTATCGCCTTTTTTCAAAATAGAAGCCACGTATTCCGGGATCAGATGCAGTACGAACTGAAAAGAAGCAGGCGTACGGCGACCCTTGATCAGATCGAAACAGACAGGGCGTATGGTCTGCCACTTCGTAAATTCATAGGGGAGCAGTTCCCTGTCTTCCCATTCTTCACTGGTATAGAAATCCCGGTTTTGGTGTCCGTCTATATGGAAGGTATTATAGGTGCTGATCGTAGCTTCCTCCAGCAGGAAACTGTCGAAATCTTCCCCGCCCAGAAGCCTTCCCATAAATTGTTTTACATTCGTTATCTTAAGTGCGATCATAGGATACCTCGATATCATGTTATCAGTCGTTTGCAGGGTCATATGCCATGTAAGGTCAATGCGGCGGTGGAGAGCGCATTGCCTCAGAGCGGCCATGGGGAGAAGGCATGCTTTTGCATTCTCCAGGACATGAAGTTATACTCAGAACGGCATTTATGGGCGACTGAGTATAACTTCATGTTTTAGTATAGCATAATTGTGCAAAAGAAGAAAACATTTCTGCTGACATAAAAAGCAGTAAATCTATTTACAATACATAAGATTTCATGTTATCATAAGTAGTAATGAAAACTACATTGAATAGTTGCGGAGGCCTTATGAATTATAAAATTGTTGTGGACAGCTGTTGTGAATTACCCGGAAAATATAAGAGAGACGAGAGATTCCAGATCATCCCCCTTGGAATCGAGGTGGGAGATTATGCGATCCAGGATGACGAGAACTTTGATCAGAAGACTTTTCTGGAAAAAGTGGCATCCTGTCCGTCCTGTCCGAAATCATCCTGTCCTTCCCCCGAGAAGTTTATGGAAGCTTATCACTGTGAAGCGGAGGAAGTGTTTGTGGTGACGTTGTCCTCTCATCTGAGCGGAAGCTATAACAGTGCGGAGCTGGGCAGGAACCTTTACCATGAGAAATACGGAGAGAAGAAGATCCATGTGGTGGATTCAGAGTCTGCCAGCTGCGGAGAGACTCAGCTGGCTATGCGGCTCATGCGGTATAAGGAAGCAGGGTTGTCTTTCGAGGAAACGGTGGAGAAGATAGAAGTATTCAAGCGGAAAATGCGTACTTATTTTGTATTGGACAACCTGGAGACGCTGCGCAAGAACGGAAGACTCAGCGGCGTTAAGGCACTGGTGGCCTCCACGTTGAATATTAAGCCGGTGATGATCGGGAATCTGGGCGTGATCGAGCAGAAGGGACAGGCGATCGGTATCAACAAGGCGCTTGCCAGGCTGGCGGACAATATCGTAGCGGACGTGTCGCATCCGGAGAAGAGAACGCTCATGATCTCCCACTGCAACTGTCCGGAGCGGGCGGAGTATGTACGTACTCTGATGGAAAAAAGAGCTTCCTATAAGAATGTCGTCATTCTGGATACGGCAGGCATCAGCAGCATGTATGCCAATGACGGCGGCGTTATCGTGACGCTGTAACCAGTACTCTGTATTTGAAATACCTGTATTTTAGAGCGCCGGCTGTTCGCAGGAGAGGAACAGACCGGCGCTCAGCAGTCTGATACTCCGGCGTCTCACATCACATGAATCTCGATGGGGGATGTCACGAGCAGCAGTACGAGCAATACCTGTATGATCAGGATTGCCGGCATGCCGTATAAGAAATACCAGTGTCTGGTCTTATGGCGGAAAAGATGCATCCCAATGATGGAGCCGAGCGAACCGCCGATCAGAGCGAGTACAAAGAGCGTTGACTCCGGAATACGCCAGGCTCTTTTGCGGGCTTTGTGCTTGTCCACACCCATGATGATGAAACTGATACAGTTGACAGAAACCAGATATATAATAATAAGTGTAATTGCGTTCATAAAATTATCCTTATATTTATCTTTTTTGTAAAATACGTGTAAAATACAGTATTACTATAACATAAAAAGGCGGAAAAAGAAAGATTTACGAATAATCAGAAAACGCCTCCAGGGTATACCGCTGGAGGCGCTGGTATGGAAAATCAAAGCAGCTTTTCGCCGTTCTCCTGCATCTTCATGGCGCGGACCTTACAGGATAAGCCGAACAGGTTGATGAAGCCTTCCGCGTCATGGTGATCGTACATATCGCCGGTAGTGAAAGAAGCGATACTCTCATTATAGAGTGTGTGGGGGGAAGTGGTGCCGGCCTTGATGATGTTGCCCTTGTAAAGCTTGAATTTCACTTCGCCGGTCACATACTTCTGGGTGGATTCGATAAAGGCCTGGATCGCCTCGCGGATCGGGGTGAACCATTTGCCTTCGTAAACGATCTGCGCAAATTTGCTGCCCAGGTCTTTTTTCAGTGCATAGGTGTCACGGTCAAGGATCAGTTCCTCCAGCTGCTGGTGCGCTTCGTAGAGGATGGTGCCGCCGGGAGTCTCATAGACACCGCGGGACTTCATGCCCACCACACGGTTCTCCACGATATCTATGATACCGATGCCGTGTTTTCCGCCAAGCTCATTCAGGGTGGAGATGATCTCGGATACTTTCATCTGTTTGCCGTTGACAGAAGTGGGGATACCCTTTTCAAAAGTCATGGTAACATATTCGCCTTCATCGGGAGCCTTCTCCGGTGTGGTACCGAGAACAAGCAGGTGCTCGTAGTCAGGCTCATTGGAAGGATCTTCCAGTTCCAGACCTTCATGGCTGATATGCCACAGGTTACGGTCGCGGCTATAGCTTGAGTCGGCGGAGAAGGGCAGGTTAATGCCGTGCTGCTTGCAGTATTCGATCTCTTCCTCACGGGAGTTCATGGTCCATTTCTCATTCCGCCAGGCAGCGATGATCTTTAAGTCGGGAGCCAGTGCCTTGATGCCCAGCTCGAAGCGGATCTGGTCGTTGCCTTTGCCGGTAGCGCCGTGACAGATAGCGGAAGCGCCTTCTTTGCGGGCGATCTCCACTAATTTTCTGGCGATCACGGGACGGGCCATGGAGGTGCCCAGCAGATATTTGTTCTCATACACTGCATTTGCCTGTACGCAGGGCATGATGAAATCATCGCAGAATTCGTCTGTCAGGTCTTCAATATAGAGTTTGGAAGCTCCGCTGGACAGAGCGCGCTCTTCCAGTCCGTCAAGCTCCTCGGCCTGACCGCAGTTGCCGCATACGCAGATCACTTCGTAATCAAAATTTTCTTTTAACCAGGGGATGATGGCCGTAGTGTCCAATCCGCCGGAATAAGCAAGAACAACTTTTTCTTTCATGGTGAGATCTCCTTTGTCTTTTTGATTTTATTTTCTTTTTGCTTACCCTCACGGAGGGTATTTAAGACTGTTTTCTACAGTAAAACAATATACAATAAAACAACACAGAATGCAAGTGTGATTTTATGCATTTTATAAAAGATATTCTCTTAATTTTTATGCAAAAAGTAGATATAAGACTGAATAATATACATAATTAATGAATTTTTATGCGGTTTAAGACATGAGACAATCCGCATGGCGGGTTTTGCTCCCGGATAGGATAAAAAGCGCCTTTTAGCACGCTGATTACTTATGGCAATATCCTTGACAGGATAGAGGCTGGGGAGTAGAATGAAGGAAATATAGGAGTATATGAATATTTTATGTAATCTGCCGTGTGGCAGAGCATAAGAACAGGTTCTGAGAACCTGTAAGTTGTTAAGGAGGGATTCTGATATGTGGTTGAAGAAAGCAGCAGCATTGGGAATGACGGGTATGTTGGTTTCTGCAGCATTTGTTATGCCGGTTTCGGCTCATGGGCATCATGGCAGACAGGCGGCAGGATGTGGTTATGATCATGATCATTTATGTGAGGTCTGCACGGTGGAAGATTGTGCGCGAGTAGGCTGGCATGTGCATGACGGCAGTACTTTCTGTGGATATGATCATGTGGACGGGTACTGTGACGGGACCTGCGATGCGGTCAGAGTCTGTGCGGTAGAAGATTGTACGGTGACCGGACATCATGTCCATGACGGGAACAGTTATTGTGGTTATGATCATGCCGGCGGATTTTGCGACGGCACATGTGACAGTATTGAAGTCTGCGCGGTGGAGGGATGTACGAAGACCGGACGCCACACGCATGACGGAGAGACTTATTGTGGATATGGGCACAGCAGCGGATATTGTGACAATTCCTGCGTGCAGCCGAAGCGCTCCAGTGTAAGAGGAGGGTGCAGAGGGCATCGCGGACATCATTAAGCAGAGGTTGTAAGCTGGTAGTCAGGCGGTGTGTCTTCTATAAGGAGCTGTTAAGAATTAAAAGTAAATGAAACCTTACAGATTTACAAAGCAAAAGTTCGAGATCTGTAGGGTTTTGTTTTTTTCGGCAATTATGCTACAATAACTATATAGCTGCTTATGAGGCCAACGGGCGGCTTATACAGGAAAAGGATAGGAACAGCAGTATGGAAAACAGAAAGAGCAGGGAGAATATCGACCGGTTCATGGAAGAGCAGAGGAAGCGGATCGAGGAACTGGAACAGGAGAAAGCCGCTTTGAAGGAGGCTCTTATAGCGGCGGAGGAAGCGAATAAGGCCAAGAGCCGTTTCCTGTCTAATATGTCCCATGATATTCGAACACCAATGAATGCCATTATGGGCATGACATCCATAGGTTTGTCGCATATTGACGAGAAAGCGAGGGTACATGACTGTCTGGGCAAAATCCAGACAGCAGCCAGTCATCTGATGAGTCTGGTGAATGATGTGCTGGATATGTCACGCATTGACAGTGACCGTTTGACACTGAATGAGGAGCCTTTTTCTCTTGCGGATCTGATTCATGATATCTCCGTTATTGTCAGGCCGCAGGCGGCACAGAAGAATCAGGAGCTTAAAATAGAGATCGGCCGGATTGAGGAGGAAAATATTATCGGAGATCCGCTGCATCTGCGACAGGTTCTGGTCAATATTATCGGAAATGCGGTGAAATATACCCAGGATGGCGGGGAGATATCGGTGCGGTTTGCACAGCGCTACGCGAAGGCGGATCCGCCGGAAGAAAAGGAGGCGGAAGACGTCGAGGCGGCGCCGGAAACGGCAGGCAGTATGGAGGCGGGAATGGTATGGCTGGATTTTTGCTGTGAGGATAATGGAATCGGCATGAGTCCGGAATTTCTGCAGAAGATCTTTATCCCCTTTGAGCGTGTGCACAGCGAGGCCACCAGTAAGATAGAAGGAACCGGACTGGGCATGTCGATTGTCAAAAATCTGGTGGAACGGATGAACGGAGAGATCCTGGTGGAAAGTGAGGAAGGGGCGGGCAGCTGCTTTACGGTGCATCTTCCCATGGCAACGGCGCCACAGGAGACGACGGCCCTGCATCTTCCGACAGGAGCGGCCGTACTCATTGCGGAGAACAGGAAAGAGCGGGCTGGTCAGATGGCCAGGTACCTTCGGGAGGCCGGTCTTACATCGGTACATCAGGAGAAAGGCGCCCAGGCAGTTACCTGGTTGACCCAGGCTCAGTACGAGGGACATATGCCATGCGCCATGCTGTTGGGAGAGGAGCTGTCGGATATGCAGCCGCTGCATCTGGCCTCCCATGTGCGTCAGCTGGCAGGCCGCGACTTTCCGATCCTGCTTGTATCGGAGGCGGACTGGGTACAGCTGGAGTATCGGGCGACCAGGGCCGGAGTCAACGGATTCGTGCCCAGTCCGTTGTTTAAGAGCAGACTTCTGGGAACACTGGCGGAACTTCTGGGCGGTATGGGCAGTGATGACAATTCTGTAAAGCAGGAGCTGGATTACAGCGATCGCCGGATCCTTCTGGTGGAAGATATAGAATTGAATCAGGAGATTGCGGTGGAACTTCTGTCTGTGACGGGTGTGCAGGTGGAAGTGGCCGATGACGGCTCTCAGGCGGTGAAGAAATTTTCTGATGCACCGGAGGGCTATTATGATCTGATCTTTATGGATATCCACATGCCGGTGATGGATGGATATGAAGCCACAAGGCAGATCCGCGGCATGGAAAGAGCAGACGCGGCGGCGGTTTGGATTGTTGCAATGACGGCGGATGCTTTTGTGGAAGATGTGAGACAGGCGAAGGAAGCCGGAATGAATGAACATATTTCGAAACCTGTGGAGCCTGGACGTCTGCAGGAGATATTGTACAGACAGTTTTCCGGTTAGAGTCCGCTTTCCTTTATTGTGAGCAGCGGCAGAGACAGAGGGAGAGAAACGAGAAAGCATGCAGCCCTATCAGGAAGAATATATTGCAAATTTAAGAGAGATCGCAGCCCTGGCGGCGCGGAAGAAGACGGAAGGATATACGTTCGAAAGCTATCAGACGGAGCTTGCAAAGAACCGGAACCGGATCGCAGGGAAAGTGGAGCGTAATATGGAACTGCTCAGGGCGGGATTGTTTCCGCTGCTGGACCATCTGCCGGAGTCCGGTGAAGAAGAGCTGCAGGAACTGCAGGAATTTGCCGGCAGATTGTTTCAGGTCGGTGAGGAGCTGGATGTGGGTCTGTTCTGTCAGATCCATCAGGCATTATTGAACTGTGCGCGGTTGAAAAAGGATCAGGCCGGCATGATCCGGGAACTGTACTGGCTGGGGATCGGACGGAATAATCGATGCAGTAAACTGGTCGGTTTAGACTATTCTGTGGTGGAGAATTATGTCTTTGAAATGCGGCTTTGCTTTACGGAGGCCGGCGCCTATCTGAAATATTTTGATGAGATCGAGGATTCCGAGACCAGAGGATATATCCTGCGTGCCCGTGCCAATACGGCGTTGGGGCAGTATGCGTCGGCCAGCGGGAAGATCCAGCGTGTGAGGCAGACGCTGCAGATCCTGCAGGACCGGTATTATCAGGAGAAGGAACCCGGACTTCCCTGGGAGCGGTATATTTTCATGGCGCACAGGCAGATGGCCAGCAGTATTTCATACAGCAGGGAAAGTGACATGACCGCAGAAGATGTGGAGGCGGTGATGGAATCGGTTTATATCGTCTATCAGGCGAATATGCAGGAAGCGGCCAAACGGGGAGAGCGGCCGCCGATCCATTCGGCATTTAATTATCATGCGATCTCCTACTATTGCGGGCTGGATATGATGGACGGCCTGTTGACAAAGACAGAGCATTTGATGGATACAACGGAGATTTCGGACTTTACTTCGGAAAATATGTATGGGATCATTTCTCTGCCGGCGTTTTATCTGCAGTATCTGAAACAATTTCCGGAACGGATTCCGGGGCGGGCGGAATATATCGAGAATCTGTACCGGAGGATTCTGGACTACGTGGAGGTGTTCCCCGATGCGCCGGAGAACGAGATGCTTTTCCTGTACCTGCGTCAGCTGGCTAATAATTATGTGGAAACGGCAAACAGTATTCCTTACGGGGCGTTTCTGCTGAAACTTATCATGCGGTTTGCACCGGATATCTATATCCAGTCCTATATCGTGGCAAAGGCGGCGGCTGTTTTCTGTGATATCCTTATGGCGGAGGAGCCGGGATTTTTTGATGATATTGAGCAGATCAGGGAAGTGCAGGATTTTGAGGAGAAGCGGCATGAGGTCAGAAAATATGCGATGGCATGCGGGCTGCTGCATGATGCGGGTAAGATCAACTTCATTAACCTGTATACCCAGACAGGACGGCAATGGTTTGAGGAGGAGTATGAAATGACACGTCTGCATACAATAGTCGGGGAGAGCTGTCTGCGGGAATGCGCTTCCACGTGCCGGTATGCGGCGGCAGCATTGGGGCATCACAGCTGGTATGATGGTTCCCGCGGATATCCTGCTGGCTATGAGAGGCTGGAGTGCAGGGAGCGTCAGATGGTGGATGTGATCAGTCTGATCGACTGGCTGGAAAACGTGACCGATGCACAATGTCTTTTCACAGGTGTAAAAATGACATTTGATGCGGCCGTGAAGACGGCTGTCAGCCTGGAAGGGCGGCGTTTTTCACCTCTGCTTACGGCAAGGCTGCGGGACGGACAGATTGTTGCACAGCTGGAGAAAGCTTTTGCAGAGGGGAGAAAGGAAGCCTGCCGGCAGTTGTATGAGGAAGATTTTCTTTTCAATCATCCGGCGAAATGATAAAATAAGGATGCAAAACATCTTTTGACGAAAACTTAAAGGAGGGTATGCCATGGCAGCCAGTGAATATACAACAGCGTTAAGACAGGGACGGCGCAGCTATCGTGCGGCGCTTACCAGGGGCGAATATCCTTATCTCCCTGTGTTGGATGAGATCATGTCGTATACGGAAATAGCGGGGATGGAAAATATAGGGATCATGGATATTCCGTTATCCAAGATCGTAGGAACGAAGACGGTAGGACGGTCCAATGCGTTTGCGGACAATTTCATGCCGCTGCTTCCGGAAGAATCGGAATTCGGTATGAAGTGGGCGGCTGTTTACAAGCATCAGATCGAGGATGGGATCAGTGATCCGATCGTGGCCTTTGAATTTATGAATCAGTTCTATGTGCAGGAAGGCAATAAGCGGGTCAGTGTCATGAAATACATTAAGACGTACAGTATTGCGGCCGTGGTCACCCGTTTGGTTCCCAAGAAGACGGATGATAAGGAAAACCGCCTGTACTTCGAGTTTCTGGATTTCTATGAGGTGTCGCGCAGTTATGATGTCTGCTTTACCAGGGAGGGCAGTTATAAGAAGCTTTTGAAGCTAATGGGGAAGAAAGAAGATGAAGTGTGGTCCGATGACGACAGGATGAATCTGCATTCGGCCTGTTATAATTTCGAGCGGGCGTTTATCAGGGAGCACGGCGAGAATCTGGATATTAACGTTTCGGATGCCTTTTTGATCTATGTGGAGATCTATGGCTATGATAAAGTGAAGGGGCAGACGGAGAATGAGATCGTAAAGGCGCTCCAGAAGATGTGGACGGAGATCACGCTGGCCGATCAGGGCAGTCAGGTAGAGCTTGTTCAGAATCCGGAGCAGACGAAAGCAACCCTGTTCAACAAGCTGATTTCGGCAGGAATACCGGATTCCCTGAAAGTGGCATTTATCTATACCAAAACCATAGAAACCTCCAGCTGGGCTTACGCTCATGAGCTGGGCAGGCATTATCTGGAGCAGGCATTCGAGGGACGGATCAAGACGATGGCCTTTGATGAGGCTGATACGGAAGCCGAGGTGGAGGCAGCCATTGAGCTGGCAGTTACCGCAGGCTGCGAACTGATCTTTACCACGGCGACACAGATGGTGAACCAGAGTGTCCGTTCCGCGATCCAGCATCCGAAGGTAAGGATTTACAACTGTTCCATTATGATGTCTTACTCCTCGATCTGCACATACTATGCGCGGATGTATGAATCCAAGTTCCTGATGGGAGCCATCGCGGCGGCGCTGTCCAGGACAGACAGGCTGGGCTATGTGGCTGACTATCCGATCTACGGGGAGATGGCCAACATCAATGCCTTTGCATTGGGAGCCAAGATGATTAATCCTTTTGTGGAGGTGCATTTAGCGTGGACGAAGGTCAAAGGGACGGATGCGAGAGAGAAGTTGAACCAGGAGGGCATTGTATTCATTTCCGACAATGATATGATCACGCCGGGGAACGCTTCCAGGCAGTACGGCATTTATCTGAAAAAAGAAGATGGATCGCTGGAGAATCTGGCGACCCCGATCTGGCACTGGGGTAAATTCTATGAGCAGATCGTCAGAAATCTCTACAGCGGCGGCAGTACGGAAGCGGATACGCAGAGGGGGAAGAAGGCGGTCAACTACTGGTGGGGCATGTCGGCGGATGTGATCGATGTGATCTGTTCAAAATCCATGCCGCATGGTACTAACCGACTCATTGAATTCCTGAAGAATTCGATCCGGGCGGGAGCCTTCCATCCTTTTGACGGACCGATCTATGCGCAGGGTGGTGTACAGCAGTGTGAGAAAGGAAGGAGTCTGCAGCCAAATGAGATTATCACCATGGACTGGCTGGCCGAGAACGTGATCGGAAAGATTCCTGATCTGGAGGAACTGACAGAGGAAGCCAGGGCACTGGTAGAGTTCCAGGGAATACGGGTAGATGAATCCGATACGGAGAAGGGGGATGCTGCCCGCAAAGAAGTACCTGCAGAAGGAGGCCCCACATGAAGATCCTGGTGCTGGCCGATCAGAAATCAAAATATCTGTATGATTTCTATGAACCGGATAAACTGAAAGATATTGACCTGATCATATCCTGCGGCGATCTGTCACCGGGCTATCTGTCCTTCTTCGTGACGCTCTGCAATGTGCCGCTGCTGTATGTCAGGGGCAACCACGATGACAAATACGAGAAGACGCCGCCGGAGGGATGCATCTGCATTGAAGATGACGTCTTTGTATATGAAGGAATCCGCATTCTCGGGCTGGGAGGTTCCATGGAATATATTCCGGGAGCCAGCAATCAGTATTCGGAGAAAAGAATGCGCAAACGGGTGCGCAGGCTGCGGTATAAATTGTGGAGACACAGGGGCTTCGATATTCTTGTGACTCATGCGCCGGCTTATCAGGTCAACGATCTGGAGGACCTGCCCCATCGGGGCTTTAAGGTCTTCCGGACACTGTTGGAGAAGTATGAACCCAGATTCTTTTTCCACGGACATGTACATGCCAACTACAGCAGGAAATTCAAGCGGCACGATAATTTCGGCAAGACGACCATTGTCAACGGGTTTGAGTATTGTATCGTGGAGTATCCGCCTTCACAGGAAGATGGGACAGGCAGTTCCCCGGCATGATGCCGGAGACGGTTCTGCCAGCGGTGTGCATGGCCGTTGGGCGGTGTGTGGATCAGTTTTTATCTGCCAGCATAGATTCCACCTTCTCTACTGCGCTGCGGATGTAATCGCCCATGGGGGCTTCGGCGAGGCCGGCGATATAATGATTACAGCGGCTGACCGGGATCAGGATCTTGAAGGCGCGGCTGGCGCTGACTGCGGTGGCGATGGCCGGGGTGATCTCCCCCAGGAGGGCATTGGCGAACACGATACCGACAGGCCCCACGATGACATCGGAGTCGGCGGCGTTGACGATCACCGCATTGTCGCCGGTGGCCCCGTAGTCTGCTCCCGCTTTGAGCATGGCGGTGGTGGCGGCGCTGTTGGTGCCGATGGCATACAGTTCCAGTGTTCCATGTTTTTTCTTAAGCTGTTCGATGACGGTGCGGCCGATACGGCCGCCCTGTCCGTCTATGATGGTAATCTTCATCTGATTTACTCCTTATTTTACAATAGATATCATGGTGTTCTTTTGATGGGAAATTCCCTGCTTATTCGAGTTCGCGAAGAGAATCGTGCAAACGTGTTTTGTTCGCTTTGGAGATTTTGCGAAGCAAATTTGCTTTACTATGAAAGTCTTCAACTTTCACAGCATGGATGGCCATGCGGCCCGCCCGA
>CAJTPO010000011.1 GCA_910578115.1 uncultured Lachnospiraceae bacterium
TCCAGTCTGGTGTCATCCCATTTCCCTTTATTGAGGAAATGTGCGACTGTGGTACGGTGACAGGAACTGTATTTTTCAAAATCGATGGTCTTTCCATGATATCCAAGAGAAAAGACGGATATCAGGATAGCCATGATATGCTTTATAGCCGTCTGAGGGAAGACACGGCATAGGCTCATATTTTTTAAGCAGTTGTAAAGTAGCGCTGAATGGTATATACTGTTCTCTATAAGACATCATCCTTTGTAGGTTATTGTTTTCTTAGCAGATACAGTATACACCCACAGAGGCATGATGTCTTTAGTTTGATGCTATTTGATGCAATTTTGGTAGAATTTCAAATTTGCTCATTTATAGTTATTAAAATAGAGGCAGCATAACAGGGGGTCCCTGTTATTGATGTGATGGCATAGATCATATCGTATGTAAAACACAGAATTGTTGTGAAGGAGGATGAAGAGGAATGAAACGCAGAAAGATTTTGGCACTGCTGACCGTAGGTGCGCTGCTGGCCGGCACACTGAGCGGATGCGGCGGTGACAGCGGGGCGTCAGGAGACGCCGGCAGTGCAGGAAGCACGGGAGAGGCAGCAGGAGAGAGCGCGGACGCGCAGGGCGGCGGAGATGATACTTCACCGATCACCTTTGAGTATTACAATGCGGACGGTAAGGATGACGGCTGGAGCGATACACCGGTAGGTTCCGCCATTGCGGATGCGACAGGTGTCAGACTGGAGATCACCTATCCGGTATCCAGTACCGGAGATCCTTCCGAGGACGTGGCTTTGATGATCGCCAACGATGAGTATCCGGATCTGATCTATTCCAAGACGTCTGCAGCCAGCCTTTATGAGGCGGGAGCGCTGATCGACATGACGGACCTGATCGAGCAGTACGGCCCGAACATCAAGAAGATGTACGGGGACGAGTTTGAGAAGCTGAAATGGAGCGCCGATGATCCTGGCATCTATCAGTTGTCCTATGCAGGTGTGGGCGGCAGATATTTCAGCACGGGCGGAACCTGTCAGATTCAGTATGCGGTATTGAAAGAGAATAACTACGAGTATCCCAGGACTCTGGATGAGTATGAGGCGATGATCAAGTCATATCTGGCGGCGCATCCCACTACGGAGGATGGTCTGGAGACCATCGGTATGTCGATGAGCGCTGCGGACTGGCACTGGATGATCACGCTGGCGAATCCGGCAGGTTATATCGCGGATGCAGCTCCCGACAATGGTTCCTGGCTGGTGGATGAGAACTATAACTGTATCTTTAAACAGAAGAGCGAGAATGAGAGAGAATATTTCAAATGGCTGAGCCGTATGTATGACGAAGGCATTCTGGATCCGAACTTCGCAACACAGACGGATGACGATTATATCGCGAAGCTCGTCAGCGGCCGCGTAATCGCGATCACGGATGCAAACTGGCACTATTATCAGGCACATGTATCTCTGAATGCAGAAGGAAAAACAGATAAGACTTACTGTGGTCTTCCGGTGACGCTGCGTGCTGACCAGAAGGCGCCCAGCTTAATGTATCAGGGTCTGCAGGTTGGTTACGGAATCGCCATCACCAAGAGCTGTGAGGATCCGGTGCGCGCGATCAAGTTCCTGGATTACCTGTGTTCCGATGAAGGCGCGATCCTTTACCGCTGGGGCATCGAGGGAGAGCATTATTTCCTGGATGAGAACGGCATGAGATATCGTACCGAAGAAGAGATCGCGAAGGCGAAGACGGATCCCGATTATGGCAAGAATACCGGAATCGGCAGCTGTGTGGGATTCCCGATCTACGGCGACGGTGTGCAGGATGCCAACGGGGATTACTATACACCCACCAACAAGCAGTCCACCATCGCAGAGTACAATGAGGAAGAGAAGGCTGCCTGCGAGGCATGGGGCGTAGAGATGCTGACGGATATCTTCCCGCAGCCGGAAGAATTCGAGACGCCGCCTTACTCACCGCTGTGGGCGTATGGAGTTCCGCAGGAGATCAACAGCACCGTGACAGTCTTAAATGAGATTCTGTTCCCGGCGCTTGTAAAATGTGTGACCGATCCTGTAGATTCTTTCGACGCCAACTGGGATGCGATGCTGGCAGATCTGGAGGCAAATGGCATGCAGGAGGCAAGCGATATGATGACGGAGTTTTTGGCAACAAAACTGCCGCAGTAAGGTTACCTGATATTTCACATTTTCTCCATGTAGAGCAGCTTATTTAATCTAATATGCATATACATTCGGAAAGGACTGATATTTGGAAGGATATCAGTCTTTTCCAGATTTACCGGCGAAACGGTGCGTAAGATGTATTATAATCCGGATAAGATGTGCAATTATCAGGGTTACGTCTGACGCGGAGAACAGATAGAATGGAAAGACAGCGGCAAAGAGTGAGAATCAGAAAGCGTTATGATAATTAAGAATATAAAAAATTAAGAATATGATAATTCAAGAAAAGGAGACGAAGCTATGGAAAAGAAGAACACACCCTTTTGGGACAGTTCGCTGCCAATCGAAAAACGGCTGGACTGGCTGCTTGCCAGGATGACGATCGAGGAGAAGCTGAACTGTCTGTCGTCGAGGATGCCGGCGCTTGAGCGGCTGGGGATTCCTGCCATGTCCTTTGGCGGGGAGGCGGCTCACGGCGTGGAGGCCAGAAATGACCAGAACAGGCTTGGCGGGCCGGAACCCACCACGTCCTTCGTGCAGCCCATCGGCATGAGCGCCACCTGGGATCCGGAGTTGATCAAACAGGCCGGCACGGTGACCGGCACAGAGGCGCGGGTGATCTATCACAGACATCCGGACAGAGGCTTAAGCCGCTGGGCGCCTACGGTGGATCTGGAGCGCGATCCGCGCTGGGGCAGAACGGAAGAAGGATATGGAGAGGATCCGGTGCTGACCGGAGAGATGGCTTCCGCTTATGTACAGGGAATGCAGGGAGATAACGACCGTTATCTGCGTGTAGCGGCGACCCTAAAGCATTTTTACGGTAACAATACGGAAGTGGGACGGGGTTGGAAAAATGTTTCCATTGATCCCCGCAACAAGTATGAATTGTATCTGGAGCCTTTTCGCCGGGCCATCGAGACGGGCGGGGCGGAAGCGATCATGACCGCCTACAATAAGATAAACGGTACGCCGGGAATGTTAAATGACGAGGTACAGAAGATTCTTAAGGATGAGTACGGTCTGGTGCACGCGGTGAGCGACGGCGGCGCCACGGCGCTGGTGGCGGCTCTGCATCATTACTACGGGACCAATGCGGAGACGGTGGCTGCGGCGGTGAAGGCGGGTGTGGATACCATGTCCGACGATCCGGTGATGGTGGAGCAGGCGGCAAGGGAAGCCTGGGAGCTGGGACTGCTGACAGAGGAGCAGATCGATAAGGCTCTTCGCTGTGCGTTCCGTACCAGACTGCGTCTTGGCATCTATGATGCGCAGCCGGGCAATCCCTACGACAGGGTGACGGAGGCGGATCTGGATACGGCCGAGAGTCGTGCGGTCTGCCGGCAGGTGTCCAGGGAGGCGGTTGTGCTTTTGAAAAACGAAGACGGTTTTCTGCCGCTTTCCAAAGAACAGGCTGGGGAGCTGGCGCTGATCGGCCCGCTGAGCGATGCCTGGTATCAGGACTGGTACGGCGGAGAACCGCCTTTCCGGACGACGCTTCTGGACGGCATAAAGGAGCTTACAGGAGCCGGGATTGCCTGTGCGGACGGTCTGGACAGGGTGGTGTTCCGCTGCGGAGAGCAGGGAATCGCCGTGGCAGAGGACGGCACATTGTGTCTGCGCGACGAACCGGATGTGTTTATCCGGGAAGACTGGGGATCGGGCAGCCACACGTTCCGCTGTGTCAGGACGGGCAAATACATGAATTCCAGGCTGTACGGCGGCCCGGACAGCAAGGAGGAACCGGGACGGATCGCGGCGGAGAAGGATTCGGCGATGGACTGGTTCGTGATGGAGATCTTCCATGTGGAGCCGAAAGAGGACGGCAGCGTGCGTTTGACCAACCGTTTCGGCATTCCCGTACAGGCACGTGAGGACGGCAGTCTCTGGTCTGTGCAGGGCGGGGACGGCACGCCTTTTGTCATGGAGACGGTGGAAGACGGGCTGCAGGAAGCGGTGAAGCTGGCGGGAGCCAGAAAGACCGTGGTGCTGGCTCTCGGCTGTAATTCCATGATCAATGCGAAGGAAGAAGTGGACCGGGAGACCATTGAACTGCCGCCCGCGCAGGAGAAGCTGCTGGAAGCGGTGTATGCGGCCAACCAGCGGGTGGTGCTGGTGTTGTTCTCGAATTATCCGTATGCCGTCAATCTGGCACAGGAGAAGCTTCCGGCGATCCTCTGGAGTGCGACCGGGGCTCAGGACATGGGAGCGGCCATGGCGGAAACACTGTTCGGACACAACAATCCCGCCGGCAGGCTGAACCTGACCTGGTATCAGGGGGACCATCAGCTGCCGGATATTGACGACTATGATATCATCGGCAAGGGACGCACTTACCGGTATTTTGAGGGTGACGTGCTCTATCCATTCGGGTATGGTTTAAGCTATACGCAGTTTGCCTATTCGGATCTGTCGGTGACGCTGCAGGACGGCGCGATGCTGCACATCTCCCTGCAGGTGGAAAATACAGGCAGTGCGGCCGGAGATGAAGTGGTACAGATCTACGGGACGGCGCCTGCTTCCCGCGTGAAGAAACCGCTTCGGCAGCTGCTGGCATTCAGACGCTTAAAGGATGTGGCGCCGGGAGAAAGCCGCAGGGTGGAATTTGTGGTTCCGACAGAGGAATTCCGTTTCTACGATGTAATAAGCAGGCAGCTTATGGTGGAGCAGGGAAGCTATACGATCTATGCGGGTCCTTCCAGTGCGCAGGCGCTTCTCATGGCGCAGGTGGAGCTGCCGGGACAGCAGACAGGAGAGCGGTGTCTGCGGCAGAGAACGGCGGCAGACCTCTATGATACTTATGAAAATATGGTATTGACGGAAGGACATTTCGGCTTTAAGGCAGTGGTTCTCCATGATCCGGCGAAGAAAGGCGTGCTGTGTTACGGCGACTGTAAGCTGGAGGAAGGCGTGCAGGCACTGCTGCTGCATTGCAGAAGCGCAGAAAAGAGCAGTATCACCGTCTTTATAGATGACCGTAAGGCGGCCTTCTGGGAGGGCGATACGGCGTCTTATGAGCGGATGCCGATGCCGCCGCTTGATGAAAAGGCAAGAGAGGACGCGAAGCGGCGGAAGGCCAGCTGGCAGCCTGTCTACACCGATGTACGGCTGCCTTTGGACGAGGCTTTGATCGGGGAGGTCGTAAAGGCCGGGAAAGCCGTGGAGATCCGTCTGGAGCTGACGGGAGATATCAGTCTGTGCAGTCTGCAGGCGGAATATAAGCCGGACAGCTCTCCCGCGGAATAAAGGTGACGGGGAGTACTTTGGAAGTGACGGAGCATCCGGGCGTGTAGAGCTGGTCGTTGAGCAGATTGATGATCTCGGATGCCGCGTGCTCCAGCTGCAGATGCATTACGGAGAGACTGGGGAATGATACCGCGCTGATTTCCTGGTTGTAGTCCCCGATGGCGATGAGTTCCATGTCGTCGGGGAAGCGGACTCCCTTTTCGGTGAAAGCGCGCAGAGCGCCCAGTGCGAGTTCTTCGCGCAGATAGAAGATACAGTCTGTCTCAGGGTGTTCACGCAGCAGCCTTGCGGTTGCTTCGTAGCTGCTCTTGGGGGAATAGTCGGTGCGGCAGATCAGAGTTTCTTCCATACCCAGTGACTGACAGGTGTAGGCGAAAAGATTCTGGCGTATGTGCATACCGTTGAAGGTGGGCGGGCTGGAGACCACTGCCGGATGTTTTCTGCCGTGGGAGGCAAAAATTCTGGCCGGGATTGAGCCGATGGTACGGTCATCCATGACGACGCTGGAATACTTGTCGGAATAACGGTTGTACAGGATGACCGGGCGCGGGAAGCTGTTGCTGTCCAGAAACTCCATATCGCTCTCGGAGGCGTTGCAGACGATGATGCCGTGACAGGAGAGAAGCAGTTCGTTTCTCATGGCATGACTAAGCTGTCCGGCCCGGTACGACTGCAGCAGCACCTCGAAAGGCAGGTGATTGGTTGCGATGTTGTCCTCGATGCCGCGGAAGAAATGGATCATCGTCTGGGTACGGGAATCCGAGACCCAGAAGATCAGGATCCGGTGGGCGAACTGACTGCCGGCTTTCTTCAGGCCGACGGCCTGGAGGTTTGGCAGGTAGCCCATGCGTCTGGCAATCTCCAGTACCCGTTTCTCGGTCTTGGGAGAGATCTTCCTTTCTTTGGATTTTCTGTTGAGGATCAGGGAGACGGTAGTCGGTGAGACATTTGCTTCCCGTGCGATTTCTTTGATTGTGACCATAAGGATACTCCTGAAATTCCTGGCCCCTGCCGGTATGATATGGCAGGAGGGCGGCTGCGTTACTTTATAAAATAATGCTACAATGAAATGCATAAAGGGTCAAGGTATGAAATGGATATCATAATGGATAAATCGTTGCTGTTCACGGTGCACGGCATTCTGCTGCAGGGCATCCGGCCGATAACTTTACGGTTTCAGGCATCCAGAGTGAGTGCAAAAAGAGGTATAAAGAGATATTTTCTGACAGTATTCAGGTTAAGCAGAATAATTGACAAACAGTCCTGGAAAATGTATGATAAATAATTAAGAACTAAAACGATAAACTTAACGAAAAAGTGGAATTAAGCAGGCAACCTGCAATGCGTTAAGTGAGATCGAAATGAACAAGGAGGCAGTAAGAATGGAAAAGAAATTTATTTTCGATGACAAGACAGCCATTGTGGAGACTGAGAAAGGAAAGGTACGTGGGTATTTCTATGACGACATGTACATCTTCAAGGGAATCCCCTACGCAAAGGCGAAGAGATTCCATGCACCCGAACCGACAGATGCCTGGGATGATGTGATGACCACGATCAACTACGGACATGTATGTCCGCTTCTGGATGAGCCGCAGCCCGGTATCGGTGAGATGATGGTGCCGCACCGCTACTGGCCCATGAGTGAGAACTGCCTGAATCTGAACATCTGGACGCCGGGTCTGGACGGGGAGAAGCGTCCTGTTATGGTATGGCTGCACGGCGGCGGATTCTTTGCCGGTTCCTCCATCGAGCAGATTGCCTATGAAGGGGAGAACATGTGTAAGCTGGGACAGGTGGTGGTGGTGTCCGTGAACCACAGACTGAATGTGCTTGGCTACTGCGATCTGTCAGCTTTCGGTGAGGAATATGCGAATTCCGGCAATGCGGGAACCGATGATCTGGTGGCTGCGCTGCGCTGGCTTCATAATAATGTGGAGAAGTTCGGCGGCGACCCGGAGAATGTGATTGTATTCGGTCAGTCCGGCGGTGGAGCGAAGGTGACTACACTGCTGCAGACACCGGCGGCGGACGGCCTGATCGCCAAGGGTATCAACATGAGCGGCGTTTTGGGCGGTGCGATGGCGGACTGCAAGGGAAGCGGCGAGAAGCTGGTACGGGCCATGATGAAGGAATTGAAGATCGAGGATGTGAAAGCACTGGAGACGGTTCCGTTTGCCGAGCTGGGTGCTGCTTATAATAAGGTAAAACCCGAGCTGGAGAAGGCCGGCGAATATGTGGGCGGAGCGCCTTTCGTCAACGATTTCTATAAGGGAGAACCAATCTCCAACGGTTTCCGTAAGGAGACGGCGCATGTTCCGCTGATGGTAGGCAGTGTGTTCGGCGAGTTCGGTTCCTTTGCTCCTACGCCTTATGACCGCCGCAGCATAACGACAGAAGAAGGTATTGCGTATGTGAAGAACGAAGCCGGCGATGAGGATGTGACAGAGCTGATCGCAGGTTTCCAGAAAGCATATCCGGAGCGTAACCCGGTGGATATCATGACCGCAGATTTCTTCTTCCGCGCACCGGAGATCGACTATATCAGGGAGAGAAGTAAATGCAACGATAAGACATGGTCCTATCTGTTCAATCTGGACATGAACTTTGACGGCAGCCGGACACCCTGGCACTGTGCCGATATCCCGTATTTCTTCCACAATACGGCGTTTACGCCTTATACCCAGGAAGAGGGCGTTACGGAGCGTGTAGAGAAACTGATCTTTGACTCTGTAATGGCATTCGCTAAGAACGGCAACCCGGAGAACCCGGAGATGCCAAACTGGCCTGCCTGCACGCCGGAGGAAGAGGCGACACTGGTGATCGATAAGGAGTCCGCTGTGAAGGTGAACTTCGATCACGAGCTTGTTCCGATGCTTGCCAAAGTGATGGGTCCGATCATTGCCAGAAATATGGCGAAGAGGATGAAGGACGTGCAGCATTAAACAGCAGTTTCTTGGAGAGCTGTACATAGAATGAAGAGTAAGATCAGATACCCCGCCTGATTTTGGGCGGGGTATCCGTGTCTGGAGTTCTTCCATTTTATTCGATGTTGATCTCTGTCGTATGAGTAGGGATTATTTTGGCGAAGACAGGATAAAAAAACGGGTTCAACCATCACTGATCGGACCCGGTAAAATTTAATCAGAATTCATGTCAAATGAAATGTTGTTCTGTTTGAGAAGATTTTCTAAATAATCAATATGGGAAGATAATGTTTTGATTTTGGGCAGATAATAAGCATCCAATTCATCTTTGGATTCCTTTTTTGCGCGGGCGATCACTTCTTCGGAAGTAGTGCCAAATAAATGAAATAATCCTTCACATACCATAGTGGATTCTCCTTTCGCTTTCAGATTGGCGGTGGTTAACTGATTCAAATATTTTGTATAAATATCCTGTTCTTTATGGGCGGCATAATCGTGAGAAAGACGGTTGATCAGTTCAATATCCTGCAGGTTATCGGTCAGGCAGCGCAGATAAAGATTTTCTTCCGGCGGCAGTTCGTATGTAACGATAAGTTGAATCATAAATGTTTCTTTATTGATATGATATATCCCCGGAGAGATTTTTTCAACAGTTAAATGACGATCTTTGCATAAATGTTTTGTCAGCTTGCGGGGATAGCGAAAAGCAAGGAAAGTGATGCTGATATCCAGCGAGGTGTATTGTGTTGTTCCGCCGGCCTGGTCGATGAAGAGTCCTGCGTAACCGATGGTCTTATAGTATGAACCGATTGTTATGGAAGAATGGATTCCTTTGATTTCGAACAGGTTGTAGCTTGTGAAAATACGGGCGATATTTTTGGGGATTGCCTGTTGTGATAGTTTTTTGATCACCAACAGGTCAATACGGTAGCTGTTTTTACCAAGGATAAATTCCGGTTGGAAATCAAGAAGGTCAGCATAATCCCGCAGTTCGATCTGCACAGCACAGACAGCGGCCTCGTGCCAGTTAACATAGTGCTTTGGAACAGTAGAGTTTGTAGAAGAAGATGGAAAAAAAACGTGTGTTTGCGTCATGGATATGCCTTTCCTGGGACGGGCGTCAGAGAGCTGCCCGAGAATATCAGATCAACAAGAAGCGTAACAGATGTAACATAGACGATACACTACATATATCATACAAATAAGATCCCTGCAAACATAATTTGATGCAGAGCATGTAGAAAATTTTTGCAGATAATATAAAAAATAAGGTGTGTGTAACAAAATATAGTGAGTTCGTACAATTTATAACTCATTACATACAGGATATTGTGTTGTGCATATTCATAAATACTGGGAAACAGATAAAGACAAAACAAAAACAATAAACAGCAGGACGGAACAGGAAGCTTTGCAACGGGTATCCTGTCGGGCATTAGAAGTTCCAGACGGGAAGCGCAGGATTAAGCGGGCAATCTGTACATAAAATGGAGGGTAAGATTGGATAACCCGCCTGATTTTGGGCGGGGTATCCGTCTGCCTCTTTGTCAAAATGCATAATAATGAAAAGAACCGTTCAAAACATTTTCAAAAATACTGAAAATGCTCAAAAATAATTGCCATACACCGCAAAATACAGTATGATATTAGAATGAGTGAAAAACCATAATTTGTGTGTTAATACCGGAATCGTTAAGGAGGAAAGAGAAATGTACCATTGTCATGTTCATTTTCACTTAGTGGGCATTCGACAGGATGTATTTGCGGTCATCGAAGAGATGTCTCCACTGCCATGTTTTACGCATGAATTTACGAAGAGTGAAAGGGCCGGGGATGCATCGACAGGCGGAGCGGATGTGATCCTGGCGGACCTGCGGGACATGGATGTGCGGGAGACAGTGTGTGCGCTGACTGCAGACAGGGGGGAGGATACAGAGCTCATTCTGCTTGCTGAGAGAGAGCAGATTCCGCTTTTAACCAGGATGCTGGACGGAGTGAAGGATATCTGGACACTGCCGATGTCCGAGGAGGAGATCCGGTTTCATTTCCTGAGATGGCAGCAGGCTTACAAGACGAGTAAAGATTACTGGCAGACCAGTCATTTTCTGGAGGCTACGATCAATAATGTTCCGAACCTCATCTGGTACAAGGACAAAGACGGTGTGCATGAGAAGGTAAACGACAGCTTCTGCAGGACGGTGGGCAAGACGAAGCAGAAGGTGGAAGGCCAGCGGCACGCCTATATCTGGGATGTGGAGGAGGACGATCCTGCCTGTATCGAGTCGGAACGTCAGGTCATGGAGAAGGAACAGACTTTTGTCTCCGAAGAGCGCGTGAAGGCCGGAGACAGTCTCAGGCTGCTTACGACTTACAAGTCTCCACTGTATGATATCGACGGAAGTGTAATGGGCACTGTGGGCGTGGCCATCGACGTGACACAGGAACGGGCTTACGAGCAGGAGATCATACAGAAGAACCGCACACTGGAGACGATCTTTAACAATATCGAGTGCGGTGTTATGTACCACAGTGTGGACGGATCCAAGATCATCAGCGTGAATCAGGCGGCGCTGGATATTCTGGGATATGACTCCATGGATGAGATGGCGGAGAACGGATTTGACATGATCGCATCTTCCGTTATGGAGGAAGACAGGGAAGAACTTCTGGAGAACATCCGCAGACTGCAGGAAGAAGGAGACAGCGTCAGCGTGGAATACCGTGTGCGCCGTAAGGACGGTGCGATCCGGTATGTGATGGGGAACGTAAAGCTGATGCGGGAGAATGATGAACTGCGGTATCAGCGGTTTGTTTTGGACTGCACGGACAGGAAGCTGCAGGAGGAAGAGAATGAGCGGCAGCAGATGGAGCTTGTGCAGGCGCTGAGTATAGACTATAAGGTGGTCTGCTTTTTTGATCTGGAGACAGGGATCGGGAAGCCGCTGCGTGTGGAGGAAGCAAGCCAGCAGTTCAGAGAGTCTTTTGCAAAAGAACTTTCTTATGAAAAGAGCATGGATTTCTATATAGAGAAGTATGTATGTGAGGAAGACCGTGAGATGGTGCGGCAGGCAACTTCCAGGGAAGAGATAGAGAAGGGGCTGTCCGAAGGGAAACAGTACCATGTGAATTTCCGCACAATAAGAAGAGGACAGCCGGAGTATTATCAGATGAAGATCGTGCGTGCCGGGATCCGCAACGGGCGCGGCAGTATCGTCCTGGGTATCCGCAGCGTGGATAAGGAGATCCGCAGTGAGATGGAACAGAGAGGTCTCTTGAAGGATGCGCTGATGCAGGCCAACAGGGCCAGTAAGGCCAAGAGTGTATTCCTCTCCAATATGTCTCACGACATCCGGACGCCGATGAATGCGATCGTAGGCTTCACTTCGCTGGCGATGAAGCATATCGATAACAGGGAGCGGATGGAAGAATATCTCAAGAAGATCATGACGTCGGGGAATCATCTGCTGAGCCTGATCAATGACGTTCTGGATATGAGCCGCATCGAGAGCGGTAAGATCCGGCTTGACGAGAAGGCGTGCAGCCTGCCGGAGATCCTGCACAGTATCTGCAATATCGTGCAGGCGGATGTACATGCGAAGCAGCTGGAGTTACATATCGATACACTGGATATACGGAACGAGGATATTTACTGTGATAAGCTGCGTCTGAACCAGGTGCTGCTCAATCTGCTCGGCAATGCGGTCAAGTATACCGGTGCGGGCGGTGCGATCAACATGCGGATCACGGAGAAGGCCGGCGCGCCGGATGGTTTTGCCCAGTACGAGTTTTCCATTAAGGATAACGGCGTGGGCATGAGCGATGAATTCGTGGAGCATATCTTCGAACCTTTTGAGCGGGAGAAGAATTCTACGACCAGCGGGATCCAGGGCACCGGGCTGGGCATGGCCATCACCAAGAACATCGTGGACATGATGAATGGTACCATCGAAGTGGAAAGTGAGCTGGGCGTTGGATCTACCTTTACGGTTTCTTTCGTCTTCCGGACCAGAAAGGATGAGAAGGAAGAGCAGGCGATACCGGAGTTGAAGAACTGCAGGGCACTGGTGGTGGACGATGATTTCAACACCTGCGACAGTGTTTCCTATATGCTGGGGCAGATCGGCCTGCGGGCAGAGTGGACGCTGTCCGGCAAGGAGGCGGTACTGCGGACCAAGCAGGCCAGCATGCGAAAGGACGGGTATCTTGTCTATATCATTGACTGGCTGCTGCCGGATATGAACGGTATCGAGGTGACCAGAAGGGTAAGACAGGTGATGGGGGACAATGTCCCGGTCATCGTCCTGACGGCATATGACTGGTCGGAGATCGAGGAAGAGGCCAAGGAAGCAGGGGTTACGGCTTTCTGCAGCAAGCCGCTGTTCATGTCTGAGCTGCGTAAATGTCTGCGCACCGTTATCGGTGCGGAGGAGCAGGTTGAGGAAGAGAAGGATGGCGGGGCGGTACAGTTTAAGGCGGGACGTATTCTGCTTGCCGAGGACAATGAGCTGAATCAGGAGATCGCAGTGGAGATTCTTGGCGGCGCCGGCTTTACGACGGAAGTTGCAGAGAATGGAAAGGTTGCCGTGGAGATGCTGCAGAGATCAGATCCCGGTTATTATCAGCTGGTTCTGATGGATGTGCAGATGCCTGTGATGAGCGGGTATGAGGCAGTCAGGGAGATACGGCAGCTGGAGAACCAGAGACTGGCAGGCATCCCGGTAATCGCCATGACGGCCAACGCTTTTGAGGAAGATAAGCAGGAGGCGCTGCGCAATGGCATGGACGGTCATATCGCGAAACCGATCAATATAGAGCTTTTGTTCACAACATTGAATAAGGTTTTAGCCAGAGCGAAGTGTGGATAAGGGGATCACTGACGATAGAAATTGTGAGACAGTGTGAACTGTAAAGAGAAGAATACAGAAATCAGAACAGAAGAAAGGGAACCGGACGTCGGGTGAGACGGCAGGTTCCCTGTTTTGTTTCGGTGATTATGTATCGGTCCTGCACACTACGGTTGGATGAAATCAGAGCATATGGCCACATAGCCCCGGCTGTCTATGTTGAACAGCAGGCTGCAGGCCGGAGCCTGTTTGTAGAAGATCTTGGCAAACTGGTCGAAGGTCAGCAGATCCGTTTTGTCCAGCTGATATTTCACGTCAACCGGGAAAAACTTGTTGATATAATCGACAAGCTGTACGGAGAGCATCTTCATGGCGTCGATCACGGTCCGATCAATCCGTTTGATATCCATATCCAGAATGTTATTCAGAGTGAGGATTGCCACGGATTCCTCGCAGACAATATATACCTGCTGTTTCTGTTGGGATTTGTGGCTGTAGGTCAAACGGTAACAGAGAGGTTTGCCGACTTTAAAGCCTTCTCCGCCGTAATGCTGGCTTATAAGCTGCACCGGAGCGCGGCTCATCGTCTTTAATCCCTGGGTAGCCGCTTTTATGATGGATTCCATCTTGTCATCGGAAGATTGATGCACCCATTTGTTGGCGTTTCTGCCGGTGATGGCACGGTCTTCGACCATGATATGGCCGGTAAGCCAGCCGACACAGATACCGATAAAATGCTGAACGGATTCAATGGAATAATTCTGGTCTTCCAGTTCTGTTTCCAAGGCCGGCAGTGTTTTGTCACGAAGATTATCATGCAGGCTCTTGTGCATGGGCAGTCCGGCGTAAGCGATGGATTTCATATATTCCTCTTCTTCTGCAAAATGTTTGATGGTGTAGCTTTTGAAATATTTGATCCCTTCTTTGCAGGCGTGCTGCTGTTTCTCCGGATTCTCGGTGAAGGCGATCAGTTTGTTCACGATTGAAAAAAGCTTCTGGTGGGCTTTGTCGATTTCATCCACACCAAGATTGAAACGATCATTCCACTTGATTTCTGCCATGGGTTCCATTCTCCTTATCTCCTTATCGATTTTAGAATATACTGTAAAAAGGTTGCCGGGACATAACGGGGAAGCAGACTGTTATGTCAAAACAATGTGTACGGCAACACCATGATTTTAACATAATGCCGGAGATTTCTCAATGGAGAAAGTTGAGAAAATAATCTTTCAGAAAACACTTGCCATTTGTGCAAAAACAACGTAATCTAAATATGGAAGTTTCTATTCACAAAAGGTGTATTCCGCAGGAGGAAGGTCCAGGCAGTGTGTAGAAGAAGTTTTTATTAGAATATAAAGAAAAGACAGGATAAGGGGACAAGGCAATGAAAGAAAAATTACAGACGGTCGGTGTGAAGTATGATGAGGTGCTGAAACGCTTCATGGGAAAAGAAGACTTTTATTTAAGAATGTTGAAGAAATTTCTGGATGACAGGAATTATGAAGGCTTGAAAGCGTCAGTGGAAGAGAAACGCTGGGCGGATGCCTTTACGTATGCCCATACAGTGAAAGGTTTGTGCGGCAATCTTGGTTTGGACGGCATTCTGGAATATGCGGTTCCGTTGACGGATGAAGTGCGGTCAGAGCCTTACGATGAGGAGAAGATCGCGGAATACATGGGACAGGTGACGAGAATGTATGAGGAGACGCGTGAAGTGATCCTGTCTTTATAGGAAGGTGTGCATTGGCATTTATGGAGAGCAGGTCCGCTGGGCCTGCTTTTCGTTCTGGTATAGGAAATTTCTCCGCTGATACGAGTTCGCAAAGCGAATCTCGCATACGGGCGTTGCTCGTTTTGTTTGATGTATAACGGACGAAAGCTGTGCATGCGTGAAGAGAAAGGATGACGGGACAGGATGGGGAAGAGGATGATAAGTTTATTGTGTATTTTAGCAGCGGCGTTTTGTTTTGCCTACTGCGCGGTGGTGTTTATGATCAGATCCGGCAGCAGGTTTTATCTTGTGTGGGCGGCAGGAGGAATCTGTCTGGCGGGGCTGTCCTGCCTGCTGCACTTCGGATTATGGGACAGGGCTCCGCTTCTGCTGCGGAGGAGTTTCTGTCTGCTTGCTGCTGTGGGAGCCGTGCTGTTCGTGATCGTGGAAGGCTGCATCATCAGCCACTACCGGGACAGGGGAAGGGAGAATCTGGACTATATTATTGTTTTGGGGGCGCAGATGAAGGAGAAAGGTCCCAGCGCGGTGCTGCAGTTTCGGCTGGATGCGGCGTATGAATATCTGCTGAGCAATGAGGATACGATCTGTATTGTATCCGGCGGACAGGGCAGGAATGAACCCTGCAGCGAGGCGGAAGGGATGTATGCGTATCTTACAAAGAAGGGAATCCCGGCGGAAAGGATCCTTATGGAAGACCGGTCCACGGATACTTCGGAGAATATCGCCTACAGTGCGGAACTGATCGGACGCACGGACATCAGTGTGGGGATCGTCACCAATAACTTTCATGTGTTCCGGGGTATCCATCTGGCGAAAGCGGCAGGATTTCAGGAGGTGTGCGGCATCGCGGCGCGCTCCAACGTATATTTTCAGCTGAATAATATGGTGCGGGAGTTTTTCGGTATCCTGAAGGATTTTGCATTCGGGAATTTTTTCTAAAATTTTTTTCGGTTCGATTGGATTTACGATCGGGGTATGGTATGATATTGTAGCGGTGGAGAGAGCTGCCAGGAGGAACAGGAATGAGATATCCCGCTGCGCCGGGATATCGAAACGTTCTGCACGGGAAGACTCAGGCCGCAGGGATTTGAATGGCAGAAAGGGACATTCATGGCAGTATGTGAGAAAACTGAGAACAGAGAACGGGTTTAAGAAAGCGACGATAGATAAATTGGAAAACAGAGATACCAGGAGGAACGGCAAAAGCGGCCGGGTCCGGTGTACACAGCGGTACACAGCAGTGCTTTTGATGGCGGCAGCGCTGGTTACAGGCTGTGGAGCACAGGAGAAGTTAAGTTATACGAAACAGGGTATGAATGCGGTGGAGGCGCTGGAGTACGAGGCGGCGCTGGAATATTTTGAGACCGGGTTGGATCAGGAAGAGGACAGGCGGATGATTTACCGGGGCATGGGACTGGCCTTTATGGGGATGACCCGCTATGAAGATGCGATCCTTTATCTGGAGGCGGCTCTGCATGAGAGCGGCGGCCGTGTGGAGGATCTGGACTTTGACATGAATTATTATCTTGCCACGGCCTATTATAAGAGTGGCCGGGCTGAGGATGCGGTGCGGGCCTACGACGCAATACTGGCGCTGCGGCCAAAGGAGAAGAACGCCTTCTATCTGCGGGGCTATGTAAAGTTATCCAGGGGTGAGTTTGAGCAGGCCCAGAAGGATTTCGATGCGGCCGTAGCGCTGGATGGTAAGGATTATGACCAGATGATCCGCATCTATATGGCGCTGGAGGAATACGGTTATAAAGAAGCGGGTATGGTTTATCTGCAGAAAGTGATGGCGGAGAACGAGAAATCCATCACTGATTACGACATGGGACGCATGTGCTACTACATGGGCGATTATGAGCAGGCGCGGGAATATCTTTCGAGAATGGATTCGGCGAAAGAGTATGGGGCGGCGCTGTATCTGGGCAGGACCTATGAGGCATTGGGTGATTATAATTATGCGTCCAGTATCTATGCCGCTTTCACGGAGAATGACCAGACCAGGGCGGAGATTTACAACCAGCTGGGACTGTGCAGAATGCAGATGAAGGAGTACAGTGCGGCGCTGGAAGCCTTTCAGGCGGCAATGAATATCGAGGACAACGGGATGATGCAGAGCCTTAAGTTCAATGAGATCGTGGCCTACGAGTATATGGGAGATTTCAAGACGGCATCGGCGCTGATGAACAGTTATCTGCAGTCCTATCCGGATGACGCGGCAGCGAAGCGTGAATATGAATTTCTGCGGACACGCTGAGGAGGAGAAGGAGTGTGTTGTGGATTGACAAGTAAAATAGCCGATGGTACTATTTTAACTAATAAAAGGGAAGGTATGGTGCGGGAATGAAGAATACTTATGTACGGGTAAAAGGTATTATCAAAAAAGGCGATGAGTATCTGGTGATCAGGCGATGGGTGGATGACCATATTCCGACCCCTTACGTGTGGGAATTCATCGATGCTGAGGTGCAGCACGGCGAGGCGCCGGACGATACGGTGCTGCGTGCTATCGGGGAACTGCTGTCGGTGGAGGGAATTATCGAGAGGATAGAGTATACCTGGTCAAATCTGCTGGGGGATACCCACTGTGTAGGGATTGCCTATCTGTGTTCTATCAGGCAGGCGGATGGGGCGAACATCGTACTGCCGGAAGATTACGGCGAGTGGAAATGGATTACCAGGGAGGAGTTCCCGAAGTATATCGATAATACTTACGTGTTGCAGGATTTGGAGGGCAGAGCGCTGTGATTAACGAACTGGTAGAGAAGATCAAAAGGACGGGTGCTCCCATTGTGGTGGGACTGGACCCGACGTTAAAATTTGTGCCGGAGCATATCAGGCAGAAGGCATTTACGGAATATGGTGAGACGATGAAGGGTGCGGCGGAAGCAGTATGGCTGTATAACAAGGCGATTGTGGACGCTGTCCATGATCTGATTCCGGCGGTGAAGCCGCAGATTGCCATGTATGAGCAGTTTGGAGTGGAAGGTCTGATCGCCTTTCAGAGAACGGTGGAATACTGTAAGGAGAAGGGGCTGATCGTCATCGGTGATATCAAGCGCGGCGATATCGGTTCGACTTCGGAAGCCTATGCGGTGGGACACCTGGGACAGGTGCAGGTGGGCAGCAGTCTGTGCCGTGGGTTTGACGAAGACTTTGTGACGGTAAACCCTTATCTTGGGTCGGACGGGGTGAAGCCTTTTATCAAGGTGTGCCAGGAGGAGAAGAAAGGAATCTTTGTTCTGGTGAAGACCTCCAACCCCAGCAGCGGGGAGATTCAGGACAGGCTGGTGAAAGGCGCGTCAAAGGACGGTCAGGAAAGTGCGGACAGACCGCTGTACGAAATCGTGGGAGAACAGGTAGCTGCCTGGGGTGAGGAATGCATGGGTAATTCCTACAGCTATGTGGGAGCCGTGGTGGGAGCCACTTATCCGGAGCAGGGGAAGATCCTGCGAAAGATCATGCCGAAAGCGTACATTCTGGTACCGGGATATGGTGCGCAGGGCGGCAGGGGAGCAGATCTGGTGCATTTCTTCAATGAGGATGGACTGGGCGCGATCGTTAATTCTTCCAGAGGCATCATAGCTGCCTGGCAGCAGGAGCGGTATGCCGGCTATGGAGCGGAGAATTTTGCGGACGCATCGCGGGCGGCTGTGATAGATATGCGGGAGGATATTGCACAGGCGCTGGCAGCCAGAGGGTGACGAGGAAAGATGGCGCTGATTGGATATAAGAAGACAGCGGGAAGAATGAGAATGGGGGATTGAGATGGAAGCATACAAACGGGAATTTATCGAGTTTATGGTGGACAGCCAGGTGTTGAAATTCGGCGATTTTACTTTGAAGAGCGGCAGGAAGTCACCCTTTTTCATGAATGCCGGAGCCTATGTGACAGGGGTGCAGCTGCGGAAGCTGGGAGAATACTATGCCAGGGCGATCCATGATCATTATGGCCTGGAGTTCGATGTGCTGTTTGGGCCGGCCTACAAGGGGATTCCGCTGACGGTGGCCACGACCATGGCGATCAGTGAGCTGTACGGCAGGGAAATCAGGTACTGTTCGAATCGGAAAGAAGTGAAGGATCACGGTGACACAGGGATTCTTCTGGGCAGTAAATTAAAGGACGGTGACAAGGTGGTGATCATTGAGGATGTGACCACCTCCGGCAAGTCGATTGAGGAGACGTTCCCGATCTTAAGGCAGCAGGCCGATGTGGAGATTAAGGGTCTGATGGTTTCTTTGAACCGCATGGAGCGGGGGCTTTACAGCGAGAAAAGCGCCCTGCATGAGATCAGGGAAAAATACGGATTTGAGGCAAATGCCATTGTAACGATGGAAGATGTGGTGAACTGTCTTTACGGTCAGCCGTATAAAGGTACGATCTATATCGACGATACATTAAAGCGTGCGATCGACGCATACTATGAACAGTATGGGGCGAAGTAATCGACATATGTGATTCTTTTCGGTGTAACATGAGCCTGGAGGGAAAGAGGATTGCATATTGGAAATGGAGGAAAAGATGGAGGAGAGAACCTATAAGGTGATGGGCGGTTCCGGCGCGCTCAATATTGCAGTCGGTGTGGTGGCGCTGGTGGTGGGCGTAGCGAGCGGTGTACTTTTGCTGATCAGCGGAGCTAAGCTGCTGGCCGGAAGAAGTAAAATTTTATTCTGAGCGCATGCGCCGCTCAGGCATGCTGCGTAAGTGACAAATGGGTGTTTTCGGGGGTGACGAAGATACCCATTTCGAAATTGTGGATGGACAGGGAGTTAGGGCAGTGAAAAAGAACAGCTATATGTTTACCAAT
Organism: uncultured Lachnospiraceae bacterium; assembly: GCA_910578115.1. Classification (GTDB taxonomy): domain Bacteria; phylum Bacillota; class Clostridia; order Lachnospirales; family Lachnospiraceae; genus UBA3282. The sequence goes on from CAJTPO010000011.1 coordinate 19,737, forward strand.
AAGGAGCATACACAGAAAGGCATTATGTCCACGATTCTGGGCGTGATATCGCTGGCAACGCTGGGGTATGCTGTTTTTGTAAGTTATTGCAGCGTAGGAAAGATTCCCGTACAGTACGGGGCGGCGGCGATGCTGGTCATGATCTATGCGTTTGTGGGAATCGGACTGGGTCTGGTCTCTAAGATGGAACGGGACAAATTCTATCTGTTCACTTACGTGGGCATCTTTTTGAATGTGCTGGCTCTGGCGCTGATCAGTGTGATCCTGTATGCGGGGGCATATGCATAAACACTGCATGTCGGGTAAGAGATTATATGGTATATTGGATGGAGGGTGACAGAATATGGAAGATTTATATATGGCGGAAGAGGACAGGCATGATCTGGAACAGGAGCGGTATGTGCTGGCAGTGGAACGAATCAGGGAGATACCGACGGAGCAGGCCTGCGGCGAAAAACTGCAGAAGTATTTTCACAGTATGGCGGCGTTCGTCCTTTCTATGGACGAAGTCTGGAAGGAGGTGGCGGACGGACGGCTGCGCCAGATGACGTTGGAAGAGCTGCAGGATTTAAACAGGAAGCTGTACGAGGATATTCTGCCGGAACATTATGAGGAAAGCTATGCCAATCCGGAATATGCCGTAAATTGTCTGGGTGAGTCAATGGGACAGATGCTGTCCTTCCTGTACGCGGAGCTGCGGAGCCTGATCCCGGCAGCCTTTGAGCAGAACAGGTTTGCCATGGTGATTCGGATGGAACTGCTGCTGGAGGTCTATCAGGCGTGTCTGTGTGCGGCACAGACGGACGTGGATGGAACGCCGGATGCAGAGCAGATACGTCAGATCCTGTACTGGTATGTGAGCGACTATTATGAGCCGGAGAGCTGCGAGAAGATAGCACAGCTTGTCTGTCCGGAGAGAGATTTTGCCCTGCGTATCGTGATGGAAAGTGATCTGAGTGATTTGCGTTATCTTTATTATTACGGTGAGTATGTGACGGAAAATGAACTGCGTACGGCACAGCGCCTGAATCAGATGTCGGAGGAGCGGATCGCTTTGATGGCCGATACTTACACGGAAGGCTATCGGATCGGGTTTCAGACGGGCAATAAGGATATCTCCATCAAGAAGACGGTAAATGTGCGGTATTGTCTGGGATTTGAGCGGATGATACGGCGGGCGGTCCATAATTTTGACCGTATTGGTTTACAATCTACGATCTATCGTTCGGGGGCGAATATCTTCCAGGGCAGGAGTGTCAATAAGAACGGTTATTTCGGGGCAAATCCCAACAAGCAGTTCGATTATGACCACAGAGAGGATCTGGCGCTGGTGCTGGATAAGCTTCTTGTGGAGCGCCGGCTGGAATGTCTGCGCGGTGCTTTCGAACAGTATAAAGAGCAGGCGAAGGTACACGGCGGACCGGCCGTGCTGGAGATCTTCGGGGAGAGACCCTTTGTGCCGAAGACCGGGCAGGCGGCCTGCAGGCTGTCGGAGAAGCAGCAGAAACTTTCGGTAGAGTATGCCTCGAAGGCGGGAGCCATACAGAACGAGTATATTCCAGGGGAGGAACGCAGCTTTACGATCATCGCCTTCCCGGTGCCGGATATCGGTGAACGTTATGAGGAGATTTTCGACGATATCGTGCGCATTAACACGCTGGACTATGAGCTGTATCAGGGAATTCAGCAGAAGATTATCGATGTGCTGGACCGGGGTGTGACTGTAATAGTCAAAGGCTGTGGAGCCAACCGGACGGATTTAAAAGTCAGCCTGCATGAGCTGAAAGAGCCGGAGAAAGAGACGAACTTTGAAAACTGTGTGGCGGATGTGAACATCCCGGTGGGAGAAGTGTTTACTTCCCCGGTACTGGCGGGGACGGACGGAATCCTGCACGTGACAAGAGTATTTTTAAATGAGTTGGAGTATAAGAATATCTGGCTGAAATTTGCAGACGGGATGATCGTGGATTATGGCTGCGCCAACTTTGCTTCCGAGGAGGAAAACCGCAAATATATTAAGGATAATGTGTTGTTCCACCACGATACACTGCCGCTGGGCGAGTTTGCCATCGGCACGAATACTACCGCTTACGTGACAGCGCGCAAATACGGAATCGAGGATAAGATGCCGATCCTGATCGCGGAGAAGACAGGGCCGCATTTTGCAGTGGGGGATACGTGCTACTCTCACGCGGAGAATGTGCGGGTGTATAATCAGGACGGGAAAGAGATTATCGCGAAGGATAATGAGGTGTCGGTTTTGCGTGACAGGGATGTCAGTAAAGCATATTTCCACTGCCATACGGATATCACGATCCCCTATGATGAGCTGGGAGAGCTGGCTGTACTGACGCAGGAAGGCGAGACCATACCGATCATCCGTAACGGACGATTTGTGCTGGAAGGCTGTGAGGAGCTGAACAGAGCGTTTGACGGAGAGTAGATTCCTTACGGTTTTTCGTCCGGCTGCCGCATGAATCGGTTATGATGGACTTCGTGCCGCGATTATGGTATACTGATTGCGTTATGGGAAAGGGAAATTTCTAATATTGTTAATTATAGATGAATAATTTCAGGAGGACACACGGATGGCACAGGTAGGTATTGTAATGGGAAGTGATTCCGATATGCCTGTTATGGCGAAGGCGGCGGATATTCTGGAGGAGCTGGGGATCTCCTATGAGATGCGGATTATCTCGGCCCACAGGGAGCCAGATGTATTCTTTGAGTATGCGAAGAGTGCGGAGGAGAAGGGATTTAAGGTAATTATCGCGGGAGCGGGGAAGGCGGCACATCTGCCTGGGATGTGTGCGGCGATCTTTCCGATGCCGGTCATCGGCGTTCCCATGAAGACTTCCGATCTGGGCGGTGTGGACTCTTTATATTCTATTGTGCAGATGCCCTCCGGCATACCGGTGGCTACGGTAGCCATCGGCGGCGGTCAGAATGCGGGTATCCTGGCGGCGAAGATCCTGGCTGTTTCCGATGCTGCGCTTTTACAGAGACTGAAGGATTATACGCATGCGCTGGGAGAGAGCGTTAAGAAGAAGGATGCCCGGCTGCAGGAAGCCGGCTATCAGAATTATACATGACCAGGAGCAGACCCGCACGTGGAGAAAGGAGCATGGAGGAATGGAGAAAACTATGGATTACAAGTCAGCAGGAGTTGATATTGAGGCCGGTTACCAGTCGGTGGAGTTGTTGAAGAAGCATGTCAGGGAGACGATGCGGCCGGAGGTGCTGGGAGGTCTCGGCGGTTTTTCGGGTGCCTTTTGTCTGGATAAGATCAAAGAAATGGAACATCCGGTGCTTTTGTCCGGTACGGACGGTGTGGGGACGAAGATCAAACTGGCATTTCTGATGGATAAGCATGATACGGTGGGTATTGACTGTGTAGCCATGTGTGTCAACGATGTGGTGTGTGCGGGCGGTGAACCGCTGTTCTTCCTGGACTATATTGCCTGCGGTAAGAACTATCCGGAGAAGATTGCGACGATCGTGAGCGGTGTGGCCGAGGGCTGTAAGCAGGCCGGGGCGGCTCTTGTAGGTGGTGAGACGGCGGAACATCCGGGCCTGATGCCGGAGGAGGAGTATGATCTGGCAGGATTTGCGGTTGGCGTGGTGGATCAGAAGGATCTGATCACGGGAGAACAGATCAAACCTGGGGATGCACTGATCGGCATTGCGTCTTCCGGTGTTCACAGTAACGGTTTTTCACTTGTCCGTAAGGTGTTTGAGATGACGAAGGAGAGTCTGGACACATATTATGAAGAACTGGGGGCTACTCTGGGGGAGACGCTTCTGACACCCACGAGGATTTATGTGAAAGCGTTGGAAGCCGTGCGCGGTGCGGGCGTGACCATTAAGGGATGTAGCCATATCACCGGCGGCGGATTCTATGAGAACATTCCGCGCATGCTGCCGGAGGGCATGACGGCGGTAGTACATAAGGACAGCTATCCGGTGCCGCCGATCTTTGGGCTGCTGCAGAAGAAGGGCGGACTGGAAGAGAAGATGATGTATAATACCTACAATATGGGCCTGGGCATGGTGCTGGCAGTGGATGCGGCGGATGCGCAGCAGACAGTGAGTGCGCTGCAGAAGGCAGGCGAACAGGCTTATCTGGCAGGTGAAGTGACGGCAGGCAGTGAAGGTGTTGTGATACAGTAAACTACCATCATGCTCAGCCTGCCGTCGGGCGGGCCGCATGGCCATCCATGCTGTGAAAGTTGAAGACTTTCATAGTAAACTTACATCATGCTCAGCCTGCCGTCGGGCGGGCCGCATGGCCATCCATGCTGTGAAAGTCGAAGACTTTCACAGTAACGGTACGGGTGACAGCGCAGATAGAAATCACTGCTGTTTATCAATCATAGAAAGGCTGCAGAGAGAATGCTTAAGACAGTAATATGTGTGTCCGGCGGAGGTACCAATTTACAGGCGGTCATAGACGGGATTGCCCGGGGAACGATCAATAACGTGCAGATCGTACGGGTAATCAGTAATAACAAAAAGGCCTACGCGCTGGAGAGGGCGGCGCAGGCAGGCATCGATGCGGTTTGTGTGTCTCCCCGGGATTATGAGGACAGAGAACAGTTTAACGAGGCGTTTTTGAAGAAGGTGGAAGAGGCAGATCCGGATCTGATCGTGCTGGCGGGGTTCCTGGTGGTGATACCGCCGCAGTTGATCAGACGTTATGAGAACAGGATCATCAATATCCATCCGTCGTTGATTCCGTCTTTCTGCGGTAAGGGTTATTATGGACTCAAGGTGCATGAGGCGGCGCTTACAAGAGGCGTGAAGGTGACCGGTGCGACGGTGCACTTTGTGGATGAAGGGACGGATACGGGCCCTATACTGATGCAGAAGGCTGTTGCTGTGGAGAGCGGAGATACGCCGGAAAGCCTGCAGCGGCGGGTCATGGAAGAGGCGGAGTGGGTGATCCTGCCTGCGTGCCTTGATCTGATCGCAGCCGGCAAGGTGACGGTAGCAAAGGGACAGGCACATATCGCAGAGTAACGGGCCGGTGTGCCCGGACAGAGCCGGGATTGTATTGACCTGATCACGGAAGGCTGAATAGAAAGTACATACAGAAAGGCAGGGACTGGAATGAATATTCTGATCGTGGGAAGCGGCGGCAGAGAGCATGCGATCGCGGCCAGCGTGGCGAAAAGCCCGAAGGCGGATAAGATCTACTGTGCACCGGGCAATGCGGGAATCGGGCAGATTGCGGAGTGTGTTCCGATCGGCGCTATGGAGTTTGAGAAGATTGTGGCATTTGCGAAGGAGAAGGAGATCGATCTGACGATAGTGGGCATGGATGACCCGCTGGTGGGCGGCCTGGTGGACGAGATGGAAGCGGCAGGACTCCGTGTTTTCGGCCCCAGGAAGAATGCGGCGATCTTAGAGGGCAGCAAGGCCTTTTCCAAGGATCTGATGAAGAAGTATCATATTCCGACGGCAGCCTACGAGAATTTTGACGATCCAGAGAAGGCGCTTGCCTACCTGGAGCAGGCAAAGATGCCGGTGGTTCTTAAGGCCGATGGGCTGGCACTGGGGAAGGGCGTGCTGATCTGCAATACACCTGCGGAAGCGCGGGAAGGTGTCAGAACCATCATGGAGGATAAGAAATTCGGAGCGGCGGGTAACCGGATGGTGATCGAGGAATTTATGACCGGCCGTGAAGTTTCCGTTCTTTCTTTTGTAGACGGTAAGACGATCAGGATCATGTCTTCCGCCCAGGATCACAAGCGGGCGCTGGACGGTGATCAGGGATTAAATACGGGCGGTATGGGCACCTTTTCACCCAGTCCTTTTTATACGGAAGAAGTGGATGCGTTCTGCCGCAAATATATCTATCAGGCGACGGTGGATGCCATGGCGGCGGAAGGACGGCCGTTTAAAGGGGTGATCTTCTTCGGACTGATGCTGACGCCGGACGGCCCGAGAGTGTTGGAGTACAATGCCAGGTTCGGGGATCCCGAGGCGCAGGTGGTGCTGCCGCGGATGAAGAATGACATGATCGAGGTGGCGGAGGCCTGTATTGACGGCAGGCTGGATCAGATCGACCTGCAGTTTGAGGATAATGCCGCCGTCTGTGTGGTGCTGGCTTCACAGGGATATCCGGTCTCTTATGAGAAAGGGTTTGCCATAGACGGACTGGAGCGTTTTGAGGAGGCCGAAGGGTATTACTGCTTCCATGCGGGGACCAGGCAGGACGGGGAGCGTATTGTTACAAACGGCGGCCGGGTGCTGGGGATTACCGCCAAAGGTGCGGATTTGAAAGAAGCGCGGGCCAATGCCTACAAGGCTGCGGAGTGGGTGTCTTTTGACAATAAATATATGCGGTCGGATATCGGGAAAGCGATTGATGAGATGCCTGTCCGTGAATGAGGGGATCATCCATAGTGGACAGGAGCCATGCCATGAGCGGCAAAGCCGTGCATGGTAATCAGGAATGCCGGCAGCCGGTGCAGCGGGCGGCATGTTACTTGATGAAACAGAATATTGTGTAGAATAAAAGGGGAAGGGAGCAGTTACGATGCCGGATAGAGATGAAAGAGCCGAGAAATTAAGAAAAGATTTACTGGATGAAGAAAATTATAACAGACCTACAATCTGTCCCGACTGCGGCGGTATTATGGTATTTAAGGGTGTGGGAGAATATAAATGTGAGAAATGCGGCCGAATTGGGTTTGATGATTACGGTAAGACGCGCAATTATATTGAGCAGCATCCGGGAGCTACCATGGCGGAGGTTGCACATGAGACCGGCGTGGCGCAGAAAGCCATTCGCAGCATGATCAAAGAGTGCCGGTTGGAGATTGCACCCACATCCAGTGTGTTTTTGCGATGTGAGATCTGTGGGACTACGATTCGGTTTGGAAGATTTTGTGCCAGATGTGAGACGGCCCATCACAGGGAAATCGAAGAACGGGCGAGAAAGAAGATGGATATGGCAGGTTTCAGTACGGAAAAACCTACCGGAGAAGGCGGCGCAAAGCGTTTTACAAGAGATAATTAAGGGTGACAGGGAAGCCGAAGGCTGTATTGTCACGCCGAAGGCAGTCTATAGTGTGGCTGTATAGGAGAAAACAATGAGGATAAGATGTAATCAGGAACAAAAGCCGGCAGGCAGAAGACGTTTTGTGCGTGGCGTATCGGCAGTGATCGCGGCCGCCATGCTGTGGGGGACGCCGTTTGTCAGCCTGGCGGATTCCACGGGGACGGTTATCGTGGAATCTGCTAAGATACGGGGGAGCGCGGATACCAACAGCAACGCGGTTGGCAGCATAACCAAAGGGAAGACAGTGACCATCAAGGATGAGGTCAAGGATGCAGGCGGTACGTTATGGTATCAGGTTTATGTGGATGCGAATACATTAGGATATGTACGTGCCGATCTGATCAATAAAGAAGGCGGCGACAGCAGTATGGCGTCTGATTCTTCTGCGGGCAGCGCAGACAGCTCCGGTGCAGGCGATGGAGCGGCAGGAAGCGGGCAGCAGACATCCGGTCAGGCGGAGAATGCGATGGATGCGCAGTATGCCACGGTGTCCGTTCAGGCGGCCAAGGTCCGTTCGGGGCCGTCCACCAATGACGGTGTGGTGGAAAGTCTGCAGAATGGGGCGCAGGTGGTTGTCAGCGGCCAGTCGGGCGGCAGTGACGGTAAGGTATGGTATTATGTCACATTTACAGGGGCAGACAACACGGAGAAGACAGGATTTGTCCGTTCTGACCTGATTACTTTAGGGGATATGGTGCCGGTACCGGAAGAAGAACCGGCTCCGGAGGAGAACATTGAACCTGAACCTGAGGAGACAGTCAGACCGGATTATGAAGTGACGTATAAGGACGGTGCGTGGTATCTCATTGATAATGTCGCAGGATATGAACAGGAGCTGCAGCCGTTATTGGATGCCGGTAAGCAGGATGAGGATACGGCGGATGCCGATACGAAAAAGCTGGTAAAACAGCGGATTGCGATCGTCGTGCTGGGCGTGCTTGCGGCAGTTCTTCTGATCGTAGTGATCATCATGGCGATCAAGCTTCGGGATGCTTATTATGAGGATTACGAAGATGATGAGGAAGATGAGGACGAGGACGAAGAGGAAGAGACGGCGGACGAAGAGGAAGATGTGCCGGCAAGGAGAAGAGGACGCGCGGAGGAAAATACGGCCAGGGAAAATGAACGTCCTTCCCGCAGGCCTGTACGCGAGGCGGAAACATCTTCCCGCAGGCCGGTACGCGAAACGGAAACACCTTCCCGCAGGCCGGTCAGGGAAAGAGAACCCCGTAAGGAGACGGAGGCTTCGCAGCGTGTGAGGGCGGCAGCGAATCGAAAGTCGAAGAACTTCCTGTTGGACGATGATGAGTTTGAATTTGAATTTTTAAATATGGATGATAAAGATCTATAGGAAAACTATTAAGCTGGCAAGATTCATGCGATTGGAAGAAAATGTTTATAGAGATAGATTTTAACAGTGATGAAGCAATCTACATGCAGTTGAGAAATCAGATCATTCTGGGCATTGCCACCTCGCGTTTTCAGGAGGGTGACATGCTTCCTTCGGTCAGGCAGCTGGCTGACAATATTGGCATCAATATGCATACGGTGAATAAGGCATATACGGTTTTAAAGCAGGAAGGTTATGTCAAGGTAGACCGAAGGAAAGGTGCTGTGATCGCCCTCGACATTGATAAGATGCGTGCCCTTGAAGAAATACGGAGAGAATTACAGGTAACGCTGGCAAAGGCAAGCTGTAAGAATATTTCCGGAGAAGAAGTGCATGCTCTTATAGACGAGATTTATGAAGAATATGGGAAAGGAATGGATTATTGATGCAGCCACAGTTTACGGACAAGGCGAAAGCAGCCTTGATACTGGCTGAACGGGCAGCCAGAAGTTTACGGCAGAGTTATGTGGGAAGCGAGCATATTCTGATCGGCCTGCTTCGGGAGAACACAGGAGTTGCGGCTACTGTATTGCAAAATAACGGTGTGGACGTGGTACAGCTTAAGGAAATGATCAAGGATCTGATCGCTCCTGAGAGTTCTGTTCTGATTGCGGAGAGAGACGGATATTCTCCCCGGGCGCAGAGCATTCTGGATGAGGCGCACAGACAGGCGGAGCGCTTTCGCAGCGATAAGACAGGTACGGAGCATATTCTGCTTGCTCTCTTGAAAGAAGGAGAGAACGTGGCGGTAAGACTGCTCAATACGATGGGGATTTCCATACAGAAGCTGTATGTGGACGTTCTTGTCGCGATGGGGGAAGACGGAGCCCTGTACAAGGAAGACCTGGGGAAACGGCAGGGACGCAGGAGAGGCGGAGCATCTACGCTGGAACAGTACAGCCGTGACCTGACAGCGCTTGCAAGGGAAGGAAAACTGGATCCGGTGATCGGCAGAGAAGAGGAGATCACGCGGGTAGTGCAGATCCTCAGCAGACGTACCAAGAATAACCCCTGTCTGATAGGAGAACCGGGGGTAGGAAAGACGGCCGTGGTAGAGGGTCTGGCTTCGCGTATTGTGACCGGAGACGTTCCGTTTACCGTGCAGAATAAACGAGTATTGACACTGGATCTGTCCGGTATGGTAGCCGGCAGTAAGTACCGCGGTGAGTTTGAAGAGAGGATCAAGAAGGTGATCCGGGAAGTGATCGAAGACGGGGATGTCGTGCTTTTCCTGGACGAGATGCATACGATTATCGGGGCCGGTGGAGCAGAGGGGGCGATCGATGCCTCGAATATTCTGAAGCCCTCCCTGGCCAGAGGAGAAATTCAGCTGATCGGGGCTACGACCATCGCGGAATATCGGAAATATGTGGAGAGAGATGCGGCGCTGGAAAGAAGATTTCAGCCGGTCACGGTAGAAGAACCCACCGTAGAAGAAGCGGAAAGTATTCTGCGGGGAATAGCATATAAATATGAGGAACATCACCGGGTGACGATCACGCCGGAGGCAATCAGTGCGGCCGTGTCGTTGTCCAACCGCTATATTAATGACAGGAATCTGCCGGATAAGGCCATCGATCTGATCGATGAGGCGGCAGCGGCGGTGAGACTGAAGGTGACGAGCCAGCCGGATAAGCTGCGGGAGCTGTCGGAGGAGATCAAGAAGATCGACCTGCAGATCGAGCGCTCTATCCGTATGGAGGCCTTTACCCAAGCGGCGGAGCTGAAAAAGAAACAGCAGGAGTGTATTAAGAAATATGAGCGCATTGTCAAGAGGATGGAGCGTGAGGAAGAGAAGCGCAGCTATGTGGTAGGGGAGAATGAGATCGCGGAGGTGGTCGCTCTGTGGACCAGGATCCCGGTGAAAAAGCTGGCGGAGAAAGAAAGCGAACGCCTGCTTAAGCTGGAATCCATACTGCACAGGCGTGTGATCGGACAGGAGGAGGCGGTGACTGCCGTATCCAAGGCCATGCGCAGGGGCAGAGTGGGCCTGCAGGATCCGAATCGGCCGATCGGTTCTTTCCTTTTCCTGGGACCTACCGGTGTGGGAAAGACGGAGCTGAGCAAGGCGTTGGCGGAAGCGATGTTTGGTTCGGAAAATGCGCTGATCCGGGTGGATATGTCGGAGTATATGGAAGGACATTCGGTCTCGAAGATGATCGGTTCACCTCCCGGTTACGTAGGGTTTGAGGAGGGCGGACAGCTGTCGGAGAAGATCCGCCGCAATCCCTATTCCGTTGTGTTGTTTGACGAGATAGAGAAGGCGCATCCGGATGTATTCAATGTTCTGCTGCAGGTACTTGACGACGGACATATCACGGACTCCAAGGGAAGAAAAGTCAGCTTCAAAAATACGATCCTCATCATGACTTCCAATGCAGGCGCGCAGAGGATCATTGATCCCAAGAACCTTGGTTTTGGCGCGGAACAGACGCAGCAGCAGAACTATGATAAGATGAAGGCCAATGTGATGGAGGAAGTAAAGAGGCTGTTCAAGCCGGAGTTCATCAATCGAATCGATGAGATTATGGTCTTCCATCCGCTGCATAAAGAAGATATGAAGAAGATCATCACGCTGCTGGCGGGCAGCCTGATCAGACGCTGTAAAGAGCAGATGGATATTGACCTGACGATCACACCTGCAGTGAAGGAATGGCTGATCGAGAAGCATATCGATACGAAGATGGGGGCCAGGCCCATGAAGCGGGCAATTCAGTCGGAGATCGAAGACATACTGGCCGAGGAGATCCTGTCCGGAAATGTCAGAAGCGGAGAACATGTGACGGCAGGGCTTAAGAATAAGAAGATCGTATTTACGGCACGAAGTGATGCATAGCACATGCTTTTTAAAGCACAACATAAATAAGAGTAAAGAGTCAGGAGGAAAATACAATGGCTGTAGTTGAAGAATTACTGCGTACAGAGGAAAACGGCACGATCAGTTTCGGGAATTATGTACTGGAAGCCAAGGCTAAAGTGGAAGACTATGAGCATGGCGGGGATCTGTATAAGGTGAAGACGTATCGTAAGCTGACAAAGCTGGAGAAGAACGGTATGTTTGCTTATGAGTCCGAGCCGGGAACAAGCGTGCTGCAGTTTGAAGAGACAGAGAACGGTGTCAGTTTCCTGGTGGAAGGTGAGGCGGACGCGCAGATCACGGTAGGTCTGGAAGAAGATACGGAATACAGTGTGAGCGTGGGAGATGCCAATATCGGTACGATGAAGACCAATCTGAGCGGCAAGCTGAGCATCAGCGTGGAGTTGGAAAATGTCGGTGAAACAGCGGTAAAGATGGTAAAGATACAGAATGGCTAAAGGGAAAACAACTACGGTTTTTTATTGTCAAAATTGCGGTTATGAATCTTCCAAGTGGATGGGACAGTGTCCCGGATGCAGGGAGTGGAATACGATGGTGGAGGAGAAGGCTCCGTCCGCGGCCCGTGGAAACGGCCTCGGTGTGCATAAAAGGATGCCTTCTGCTCCGGCCAGATTATCGCAGGTCAGTATACAGGAAGAAAGCCGTATGCTGACACATATGGAAGAACTGGACAGAGTGCTGGGCGGTGGTATTGTGCCCGGCTCTTTGACGTTGGTAGGTGGAGATCCGGGAATCGGGAAATCCACCCTGTTGCTGCAGGTATGCAGGAATCTGGCGGGAGACGGCAGAAGCGTGCTGTACATATCGGGAGAAGAATCGCTGCGCCAGATCAAGATCAGGGCCAATCGTCTGGGCGAATTTTCGGATAATCTACAGCTGTTGTGCGAGACGGGACTGGCGACTGTGGAAGAAACGATCCGCAGCGTGGTGCCGGATGTTGTGATCATTGATTCCATACAGACCATGTATAATGAAGAGATCACGGCGGCTCCCGGCAGTGTATCTCAGGTAAGAGAAGCAACAAATGTTCTTCTGCAGCTTGCGAAAGGAATGACGGTTTCCGTCTTCATCGTGGGACATGTGACCAAGGAGGGTACCGTGGCGGGGCCCAGAGTATTGGAGCATATGGTGGATACGGTACTGTATTTTGAGGGAGACAGGCATGCCTCCTACCGTATCCTGCGAGGGGTCAAGAACCGGTTTGGATCTACCAATGAGATCGGTGTATTTGAGATGAAGGAGGAAGGATTGATCGAAGTGGAAAATCCCTCCGAGTTTATGTTGAGCGGTAAGCCGGAGGGTGCCAGCGGGTCGGTGGTATCCTGTTCCATGGAGGGAACCCGTCCCATTCTGCTGGAAATCCAGGCGCTTGTGTGCCACAGTAACTTTGGCATTCCCAGACGGCAGGCGATCGGTACGGATTTCAACAGAGTCAACCTGCTGATGGCCGTCCTGGAAAAGAGGCTGAATCTGCAGATGTCGGACTGTGATGCCTATGTGAACCTGGCAGGCGGTATGCGGATTGTGGAGCCGGCCATCGATCTGGGTATTGCCATGGCCGTGGTATCAAGTTTTAAGAACAGGGCCATCGATGCCGGAACAATCGCTTTTGGCGAGATCGGACTGAGCGGTGAGGTGCGCGGCGTCTCCATGGTGGAACAGCGGGCAGCGGAAGCGGCCAAGCTGGGCTTTACGACCTGTATCGTTCCGGAAGTCAACATCAGTCATATGAAGCGCGTGGAAGGTATCCGAATAATCGGCGTAAGAACCGTGCGGGATGCCGTGGACCTGATCTGAGAAACCGGAGCTCTGCGGAAAAGCAGCTGTAGTGTAATTACGGAGGAATATATGACAAAAATGTAACAAGATTTTGCAAAAATTTAATATTTGTTAATTTTTATATATCCAAAGTTACCTTTTTATGGTAGAATATCGAAGATGTACCTTTGCTTTTAATACATAGATACAAGGATCTTATGGAATAATATTTGAGTATTGTACCGGCGGTTTGAATGCAGGTGTAAGTTTACCGTGAACTTGGACGAGGGAGTCATTTATGGACAAGCAGACACAGGATTCTCAAGAACAGGCAAATAACAGGAATCTGAAACATAACAATCAAACTGAATCTTCGAAGGAACATGCAGCAGGTGAGCAGAATGCTGAAGATCAATCGGCCGGGGCAGAGGATAAGACTGTGGAGAAGCGCAGACGGATCAGGAATCTTCCGCTGCTGATCGCAGAGATCTGTGTTTTGTTGATATCGGTGGGCATTATGTACGTGGTGGTAACTGCTACGGATGAGGTAGAACACAAAGATATCGACAGGGAACAGATCATTATTAATGAAGAAGTGAAAGAGACTCATAAGAAAGAGGAGAGACAGCAGATTTCGAAAGGATATCGCAATATTGCACTGTTCGGTGTAGATGCCAGAGACGGACAGCTGGGCAGAGGCACCCGCAGCGACAGCATTATCATAGCGAGTATCAATCAGGATACGCAGGAAATCAAGCTGGTTTCTGTTTTCAGGGATACCTTCCTGAATTTGAGTAATGACACTTATAATAAATGTAATGCGGCATATGCACAGGGCGGCCCGGAACAGGCGATCAGTATGCTGAATACGAATCTTGATCTGGATATTACGGATTATGTGACGGTCGGTTTTGGCGGTCTGATCGATTCCGTAGATGCGCTGGGCGGTATTGAGATGGAGATTACAGAAGTGGAAATTTCTCATCTGAATAACTATCAGCTGACAATGTCTGAGGAACTGGGCGTGGATTATATACCGGTGGAGCACAGCGGTAAGCAGCTTCTGAACGGGATGCAGGCTACTGCCTATTGCAGGATACGGTATACGAAGGGTGATGATTTCAAGCGTGCCGAGCGTCAGAGAAATGTGTTGACGGCAATGATGGAGAAAGCGAAGAAAGCATCTGTCAGTTCTTTGACAGAGATGGTCAATGCTATTTTACCGGAAGTAGAGACGTCTTTGGGAGTGAATGAGATCATCAGTGTCCTGGGAAGCGTTAGCGGGTATAATGTGATAGCAAGTGATGGTTTTCCGTTCGAGGACAACCGGACAGGGGCAAATGTCGGCAGCAAGGGAAGCTGTGTCATTCCGGATGATCTGGAAGAAAATGTAGTGGAGCTGCACGCACTGCTCTATCCCGAAGCAGAATACCAGCCTTCAAGGCAGGTGCGCAATATCAGTGTGGAGATTGATGCGTTGACATTAGAATACAGAAAATGAATCTGTTTTTAACAGGAGGCTGTTCGGAGATGTTTATGACAGTAGTCTGGATACATTCCGGCTGCTGTCATTTTATATTTTACACCCTTTCGGGGGTGTTTTACTGCGCAGGGCATTACGGAACTGCCTGTGAAAATTTATATCATTTGGGGGTTGAGGATGAGAAGATTACTCGTATACTTAAAAGACTATAAGAAAGAGACGATACTGGCGCCGCTTTTTAAGATGCTGGAAGCCACGTTTGAGCTGTTCGTACCGTTGGTGATGGCGGCAGTCATCGACCGGGGAATCGACAGCGGAAATGTGTCTTACGTGCTGCGTATGGGCGGCGTGCTGGTGCTGCTTGGCGTGGTCGGGCTGGCCTGTTCCATCACAGCGCAGTATTTCTCGGCGAAAGCGGCGGTGGGTGTTTCCACGAAGCTGAAACATGCGCTTTTTGCCCATATCCAGGGACTGTCCTACACGGAGATCGACACGCTGGGGACGGCCACCATGATCACCCGGATGACTTCCGATGTAAATCAGGTGCAGAGTGGTGTGAATATGGTACTGCGTCTGTTTCTGCGCTCCCCCTTTATCGTGTTTGGGGCCATGGTGATGGCATTTACCATTGATGTGAAGGCGGCATTTATCTTCGTGGTGACGATCCCGGCGCTCTCCGTCGTGGTTTTCGGCATCATGATGTGGACGATGCCCCTGTTTAAAAAGGTACAGGCAGGGCTGGACAGTGTGCTGGGAGCCACCAGAGAGAACCTTACGGGCGCCAGAGTCATTCGAGCCTTTAATAAGGAACAGGAAGAGATCGAGGCTTTTGAGCGGAAGAACAGCGCGCTGGCGCATATGCAGCTGTTTGTGGGTAAGATTTCCGCACTGACCAATCCGGTTACATACATCATTATCAATGTGGCAACGATCGTACTTCTCTATACGGGAGCGGTGCGTGTGGATGAGGGAACCATTACCCAGGGACAGGTGGTGGCGCTGGTGAACTATATGTCCCAGATTCTGATCGAGCTGGTGAAGCTGGCGAATCTGATCATTACGATCACCAAGGCGCTGGCCTGCGCGAACCGGATTCAGAGCGTTTTCGAGATAGAATCCAGCATGACATGGGAGCAGAAGGTGTGTGCGGCCGGTTCTGAAGGGCATGGAACAGGCGAAGCGGCCGGCCCCGGAGGACGGACAGGGCAGAATGCGGAGGACGAGGTGGTGTTTGACCATGTCTGTCTGGCCTATGCAGGAGCCGGTGCGGAATCGCTGTCGGGCATTGATTTTCATGTCAAAAAGGGACAGACGGTGGGAATTATCGGCGGTACGGGTTCCGGCAAGACTTCCCTGGTCAATATGATACCGCGTTTTTACGATGCGACGAAGGGGCATGTCAGGATCAAGGGAAAAGATGTGCGGGAATACGGAATGGAAGAGCTGCGGGAGATGATCGGCATCGTACCGCAGAAGGCGGTGCTCTTCCAGGGAACGATCAGAGAGAATATGCAGTGGGGTAAGAACGACGCGACGGACGCGGAAATCTGGCAGGCCATCGAGACGGCCCAGGCGAAAGAGTTCGTAGAGCAGAAGGATGGAAAGCTGGAGGCGGCCGTGGCTCAGAGCGGAAGAAACCTTTCCGGCGGTCAGCGTCAGCGTCTGACCATAGCCCGTGCCCTGGTGGGGAAGCCGGAGATCCTGATCCTGGACGACAGTGCATCGGCGCTTGACTATGCTACGGATGCGGCACTCAGACAGGCGATCCGGAATATGGAAGGCGATATGACGGTATTTATCGTCTCTCAGAGGGCTTCTTCCATCCAGCATGCCGACCAGATCATCGTGCTGGACGATGGGGAGATGGCGGATATCGGGACACATGATGAGCTGCTTAAGCGGTGTGAGGTATATCAGGAGATTTATTATTCACAGTACCCTGCGTCATGAACAGATGGTAAGGGTGCAAAGAACGTGGATCAGGTATTTTAAAACAGGTTCAGGGACTGGAAAGGTTCCGTAAAGAAAAGATGAAACGAGTGGAGGCTGGAGATGGCAAAATCAGGAAATGACAGCAGGCAGAAAGGAACGCTGGGTAAGGTGCTTCGATATATCAGGAAATACTGGGTATATCTGGCGTTATCAATCGTTATGGCAGCGGTTACCGTGACGTTGACCTTGTATCTTCCGATTCTGACAGGACGGGTGATCGATCTGATCGTCAAAGAAGGATGGGTGGATTTCGACGGTGTATTTGCCATTTTAAAACAGATGGCGGTGGTGATCGGGATCACGGCGGCGGCGCAGTGGGTGATGAACATCTGCAACAATAAGATGACTTACCGTATTGTGCAGGATATCCGGGACGAGGCGTTTAAGCGCATAGAGATTCTGCCGCTGAAATATATTGACGAACATTCCTACGGGGAAGTGGTGAGCAGGGTGATCGCGGATGTGGACCAGTTTGCGGACGGTCTGCTGATGGGATTTACACAGTTTTTTACCGGGGTCATCACAATTTTAGGTACATTGGGCTTTATGCTCAGTGTCAATGTGGGTATCACGGGCGTGGTAGTATTGATTACGCCGCTATCCTTCCTGGTGGCGGCTTTTATCGCCAGGAAGACCTTTGTGATGTTCCGGGCACAGTCGGAGACGAGAGGAGAACAGACGGCGCTGATCGAGGAGATGATCGGCAATCAGAAGGTGGTGCAGGCTTTTTCCCATGAAGATGAAGCGTTGGAGGAGTTTGACGAGATCAATGGCAGGCTGGAGAAATGTTCTTTAAAGGCGATCTTCTATTCGTCCATCACCAATCCCTCCACCAGGTTCGTCAACAATCTGGTGTATGCGGGTGTGGCGGTGACAGGAGCGGTATTTGCCATCCGCGGGGGCATCAGTGTCGGCCAGCTGTCATGTTTCTTAAGTTATGCCAACCAGTACACGAAGCCTTTTAATGAGATTTCGGGAGTGGTAACGGAGCTGCAGAATGCCCTTGCCTGTGCGGCCAGGATCTTTGCGTTGATTGAGGAAGAACCGCAGATACCGGACAGCGAAAGCGCAATCTGTCTTGGTGACGTGGAGGGCAGGATTGATCTGGAGCATGTGGATTTCTCCTATGTACCGGATAAGAAGCTGATCACGGACTTCAACCTTTCGGTGAGGCCGGGCCAGCGTGTGGCTATCGTGGGTCCGACGGGCTGCGGGAAGACCACGGTTATCAATCTGCTGATGCGTTTCTATGATGTGAATTCCGGAAGCATACAGGTGGAAGGGCATGATATCCGGGACGTGACCAGAAAGAGCCTGCGGGCCAACTATGGCATGGTGCTGCAGGAGACCTGGCTAAAAGGCGGAACCGTAAGGGATAATATTGTGATGGGTAAGCCTGAGGCGACAGAGGAGGAGATCATTGCCGCGGCAAAAGCGTCTCATGCCCACAGCTTTATCAAGAGGCTGCCGGATGGATACGATACGATCATTACGGAAGACGGCGGTAATCTTTCTCAGGGACAGAAGCAGCTTCTGTGCATCACGAGAGTCATGCTGTGTCTGCCGCCCATGCTGATCCTGGATGAAGCCACGTCTTCCATCGATACGAGAACGGAGATCAGGATCCAGAAGGCCTTCGCGGCGATGATGGAAGGAAGAACCAGTTTCATCGTAGCCCACAGACTGTCTACGATCAGAGAGGCAGACGTGATCCTGGTCATGAAAGACGGCAATATCATCGAGCAGGGTAATCACGAGACATTGTTGAAACAGAACGGATTCTATGCCACACTGTATAACAGTCAGTTTGTGGGATACAGCGCATAGAATTAATTATTATAGGCGGCGTCCTCATTGTAATCCATGTATTCGGAACGGATATCAGTGATGACGCCGTTTTCCCATGTAAAGAGCAGATAACTGTAGATCACGGAATGGGCCTGTAAGAAAGCGTCTGAATTCAGGGTGGTGGTCAGGTCCTCTTTCTGAATCTCGTTTTCCCTGCAGAAAAGATCCAGATCTGTGGGGGTCCCATCGATGAAAAAGGTGGGCAGCAGGAGCGTGACCGCAGAATCGAAAGGGATCTTGTCGACGGCAAGAGCCTGATACTCTTCACCCTCAACAGAGGTGAAGATCTTAAAGTCACCGTAGGCGGCGAGAAAAGTTTCTGCATTGTCCCCGATGGATACATCCCTGCTTGTCATGTTGGTAGCCGGATCCAGTTCATAGTCGGCGGCTCCAAGGAGCGGCGTGCTCTCGCCGCAGGCCGTCAACAGTCCCAGCGCCAGGCCGAGGGAAGTCAGTAGTGAGATCAGTTTCTTCATGAGGTAAAGGTTTCCTTTCGTATTTAATACCATAAAAAAAGTTTGCCCGACGGCAAACTCTGCAAAAAATAACAGGGGCAGTAGGAATCGAACCCACATCGATGGTTTTGGAGACCACTGTTCTACCTTTGAACTATGCCCCTATGAATTGCGGTCATGCTTTCTTAAACCGCCGAATTGTATTATAGCACAGGTGAGCAGGAGATGCAAGATGTTTTTGCGACGAATTATCTTGTAAAAAGGGATTATTTGTTACATTGCAGTCACCTTTTGCAGGGCAGATGCGTGTTCTATATAACAGGACGAAATGGAAAACCGGTCCTGTAAAGCGCGCTGAGTAAAAGAGGTTTACATAAAGTAATATGAGAGGAAGTACAGGAGGTGGCAGGCAGTTGGGTGTGGAAAAAGTGGTGATGGAATACGGCGATATGCTTTTCAGGGTGTGTATGGTTCTGCTGTGCAATGAGCAGGATGCACAGGATGCGGTGCAGGATACGTTCTGCAGTTATATGGAGCGCGCGGCGGGATTTCGGAACAGAGAGCATGAGAAGGCATGGTTGATCCGGGTGGCGACCAACAGATGCCTGGATGTGCACAGGGGCAGAAACAGGCATCCCACGGTGCAGTGGGAAGATGTGGACAGGTATTGTGAGTTTCCGGAGCAGAGCGAAGTTCTGGCAGAGCTGATGAATCTGCCGGAACAGTTGAAGACGGTGATCTATCTGCACTATATAGAGGGATATAAGGCGGCGGAGATCGCCGGGATGCTGGGCATTACCCTGAATGCGGTGAAGAAGCGGCTGCAGCGGGGCAGGGAGAAGTTGAAACTGTTGCTTGGCGGGGAACATGCACTGTCACCGCATGCATAGGCCAACAGGTACAGAGCCGGTCAAGCAGAGGTATTTGATGCAGTGCGGGAAGAACCCTGAAAGCAGGGGCTGTTTTAGGGCGAAGTAACAGGGATATAAGTCAGTATGATGTGATGGAAAGTGATAATGAGATCAGACCGGGTGTGACAGTGGCGGCGGGAGCCGGATGGTCAACGGTTTCAGGAAGGAGCGGGAATACATGGGAGCTGAGGAGTTAAGAGATGCAGTCGGAGGTATCTGTATGACGGAAGAGATGAAAAAGGCAGTGATCAACAATGTCAGGAAAAGGACAGAAGCGTCCGGAGGAATACAGGAGAAACAGAAAATACAGAAAATGCAGAAGAACAAGAAGGGCAAGACTGTGAGATCCGGGAAGAAACAGACCGGGAGGCTGGAAAAGGCCGGGAGCGGATGGAAACATCTGGCAGCGGCGGCGGTCCTGCTTCTGGTGGTCGGTGTAGCAGCAGTTCCGGTGCGTGCTTTTGTCAATTCTCTTGTGCGGGAACGGATGGAGGAGATGCCGCAGGAGGAAAAGAGAGCCTATGTGGAGACGGTAGAAGAGGCGGCGGTGGAGGCAGACGGATTTTCCAGGGCCTACACGGAACAGGAAAAGGCCAGATATCAGGAGCTGGCGCAGAAGTATCAGGAAGGCGTTTTCCCGGAGAGTGCGCTTCCGCAGGTAAAGAGTGAAGAGGAGGCGGCCGGTTACGAGTTCTGTTATCTGGTGCCTGCGGCGACTTTTTGCCTGCCGGAGCGGGAACTGACAGATGAAGAGCTGTTGGAGATCATAGATTTCACTGTAAAAAGGGACTATGCTTACACGGAGGCATACGAACAGGAACATGCGGAGGAGATTGAGGCAAAGGAGGCGAAAGAGCAGGAGGCGATAGCCGGGAATGTGGAAAGCGGCGGCATCACCGAACAGCAGGCAATCGAGATTGCCAGGGAGAAATTAGCGGATATCTTCGGGATGACGGGAGACGGTTATGAACAGAATTCCTATTATAATGAGCCGGAAGAGGGCCGCCGGGCGGGACGGGCGGACTATTGTGTAAACTGGACGAACTATATCAGTCATAAATATTATTATTTCAATATTGACGCACAGGACGGGCATTTGATATCGGCAACGTATTCCGGTGAGGATGTGCACAGGGAAGCGCGTATCCTGACAACGGAGGAAGCGCAGGAGCGGATTCCGCAGCTGCAGATTGCAGCAGCGGAGGTGATGGACTCTAAGGTGGGAGTGCCTTATGATAAAGTCTATGTCTACTATCTGTGCTATGAAGACGGATCGGCCGGCAGTCATGGGAGATTTTATTTTGCCGGATCGGACGGGAGCGCTTACGGGATCGGCCTTACGTGGGACGGCCTGTTATTCGAAATTGAAGAGCAGGATATCTCCGGATTACAGGACGGTATGGAGCGGGAGTTGTGGAACGGAGAAGTGTATGAAAAGGCAACGGTGGTGTTTCAGGAGATGCCCTGATAACAGGCATCTCCCCACCTCTAAGTCAGATTTTAGAGAGCCGTCTGTAGCGCCGGCAGGCATTTATGGTACAAAACAGAAGTACCATCAGGGCGATTCCAAGCGTGGTATAGACGGCCGTCATGCCGCTGCCGGTATTCAGTGTGCCGAAACGTATCAGTGCGATTTCTATCAGGACGTCCCGGGCAACCAGAAGATAGACCGGAGAGGAATAGAGCAGGCAGTTTAACAGGAAGAAAAACCACGCGCACAGGGTCAGGAAACCGGGATGCAGTGTCTGTCCCCTGACGGAAAGGAGCGTTAACAGCGCCAGCAGGGTCTGCAGCAGCGCAAACCCCAGAAAGGGCAGCGTGTAAAAAATACCTGCGGCCACGATGGTGTGGAAAGGACTGCGACAGTGGGCGGAAATACAGATCGTGATGGCGCACAGCTCCAGTATGGCCAGCAGGCTGACAAGAAGCAGCTGTGCCAGATAGACGCCGACAGGCTGCATCATAAGCGGGAGGGGAAAGAAGCCCCATTGTACGATCAGGCTGGCGATGCAGCCCAGGCCGTCGATTCCAAACGTGGTAATGTGAAGCAGCAGACCGAAGCAGACTGACACGAACCAGATGCCGGCCGACACGCTGAAAGCTGCGGCGGTCTTGGCCAGCGTGCCGAAGGCCGGCCCTTCTCTGGTGGTGAACAGCAGGGGTTTCATGCCGGTCTGTTCTTCTTCCGAGAAAACAACGGAGACGACGTAGAGGACCAGCATACTGGCGCCCAGCATCAATATGCCAAGTGTGTCCGGAAAGAGACTCCACCCGATGTAGTACTCCAGGCGAAGCGCCATGCCGGCTGCTTCGTGATACCGGCCCAGTTCGGTTTCACGAAGCGGGATGGTTTTTGTGGCGGGCCTGTAATCATCCTGGCCGTTGTTATAGCCGTCAGAAGCATACTTCATGATGAAATGATTGAGGAAATTGTCTTTCTGCCGGCTGTAGCCGTCCGGCGCTCCCTGCGGAAAGCCGTATTTCTCGATGATGCGCTCTGCCTTTTCATCGGTCAGCACACCTTTGAATTCTTCCGTGATCTGGCGGTTCATCTGGATGGCGCGCAATCCCGTGTAGGTAGTGCCGTTGACGACGCAGTATGAATGCTGCAGCTCCTGACAGAAGAACAGCAGGCCGATCAGCAGGACGAAAAGAAAGCCTGCCAGAAAAGATTTCCGGTGACACAGTTTGTAGAGTTCCATTTTATACAGACGCATGGTTATCTCCTCCTTCCGGTATATTTGATGCAGTACAGATAGGCATCTTCCAGGGTCACTTCCGCCGGTTCGGCTTCCGGCCATGGTTTCTCTGCGGATATGATGCGCAGCTCTGCTTCCGGCCCATGATGGCGCAGATTGCCGATCAGGTGCTGCCGCTCCAGCAGTTCGACCTGTGCTTCCGGGACGAGACATTTCCAGACGCAGCCGGCGGCTTTGGATAACAGCAGGGATTCGTCGCCTACGTGGAGCAGGCTGCCGTCCTTCATGAGCAGGATCCTGTCTGCGATATACTCCACATCCGAGACGATATGGGTGGAGAGCAGAACCAGCCTGTTTTTGCCCAGAGAGCTGATGATATTGCGGAAGCGGACGCGCTCACCGGGATCGAGACCGGAGGTGGGTTCATCCAGCACGAGGATCTCCGGATCGTTCAGAAGCGCCTGGGCGATGCCGATCCTGCGGATCATGCCGCCGGAAAAGGTCTTGAGCCTGTGTTTCCTCTCGGCGGTAAGATCCACCAGCTCCAGCAGTTCTTCGATCCTGCTGTGGGCATACTCTTCCGGCAGCGCTTTGAGGGCCGCCATGTAGTGCAGGAACCGCAGAGCCGTGAACTCTTTATAATAGCCGAAATCCTGCGGAAGATACCCTAAGAGCATCCGGTAATCGCCTCCCAGCTGGCGGATCGGTATCCCGTCGCAGAGGATCGTACCGGAGGTCGGTTCCAGGATGCCGCAGAGCATCCGCATCAGGGTGGTCTTGCCGGCCCCGTTTTCTCCCAGCAGCCCGTAGACACCGTGTTCCAGGCTGACGCTGATATCCCGGACGGCGGTCTTGTTCTTGAAGGTTTTGTTTAAGTCGGTTAATTCCAGTCGGTGCATAAGATCTCTCCTTTGTCTAATTTGGCAAAAAGCAGTTTCATCTCCCCGGCAAAGATGACGATGCCGGCAAACAGGGCGGCGGCCCAGAAGAAAAGTGCGGATTCCGTATACAGGGCAGGCCGCTGGAAAGCAGCCAGGCTAAAGACGGCCATCGGAAGCAGGAACGCGGCGCAAAGCCAGGTGTGGCGGCGTATCTTCTCCAGGAGCATGCAGCCGAAGCAGATGCATTGCATAAAGAGGAAGGGCACCAGTACATAGAGGCCGAGGTGCAGCAGGCGGATCTTCCACTGCCGGCCCACCAGGATAATGGCGGCGGATACGGCCATAAGATTCAGGATGCCGGAGAAGATCATGGACAGGGCCGCAAGCTGCCTGATCTGAAAGAAGCAGGTCTTACTGAGTTCCCCCATGCCGGTAAAGCAGATCTGCCGGAATTCAAAAACGGAGAAGAACACGAGAAAGCAGGGCAGCGTCATGGAGGCAAAAACCATGACGCCGGCATCCTGTGGCGTCGGGAAATACAGGCCCATTGTAAGGAGCACAAGCAGCATGGCAATACAGCCGAGCAGATGAAGGCAGGGAAGATGTCTGTCCGTATAGCGAAGCAGGCTGACAGGCAGAAGCCTGTTGTCCTGCAGCGGGAGTACGGTGCGGCTGCGGAATTCCTGCTGCAGCAGGCGGCGTGTGTCGGCCCGGCGTGTTTCGTCGATTGGCAGCAGCGCATCGGCGGCAGTGAACATGGATTGCAGGACGGAGTCATTGTAGTGTATGGACTGCGTAAGACGGAAGCCTTTTTTACCGGCAGTGCGTTTTCTGTTGGGTTTTTTATATCGGTTCATCGGAATCCTCCAATCGTTTCCGCAGGTTCTTTACGCCCAGGCGGAATCTTGACTTGGCTGTTGAGAGGTTACACCCTGTGATACGGGCAATTTCGTGGAAAGGCAGTTCCTCGTAGATCCGCATTATGATGATCTCGCGCTGCTTTATGGGAAGCTGCTGCAGCGCCTGGTGGAGAAGAAGGGAATCTTCGACCCGTGCCAGCTGAGAATCTTCCCGGCCAGGCAAGGCGGTATCCTCCAGGCAGGCGGTATCCTTTCTGTGATAGAAATAGTCCCGGCAGAGATTGCGCGCGATGATGAGAAGGTATCCTTTCAGATTCCTGTGCCGGTAGGAATCCATATATTTGATGAAACGCAGGAACACTTCCTGTGTGATATCGTACGAGTCTGCCGCCTGTCCTGTCAGATACAGGCAGAAGCGGTAAATATCATCGTAGTAGCGGCTGACGATGGTGTTCAGTGCGTCCTGGCTTCCGTTATGAACTTTCTGCATCAGTTCTTTGTCGGTCAACTGTCTTTCCTTTGCTTTCTGCGTTTCTTATAACCCGTATTCGCTTATTCTATAGAAATAACTGATTCTATCATACAAAAGTTTAACATAAACAGAAATTTTTATGAGCAGCAGTTTGGCACGGAGGAATCCTTTTGTGCATAGTCTGCTGGTATTTTCCGGTGATTTGTGATACTATTACTTTCGTCACTGAATGCATGGTCTCTGACAGGATCCTGCAGACTGACGGTTCAACTACAGGATATCCGTACGGACATTGTCCGGCGGATCAATCACAGAATGGGAAATATTATGGCAGGAAGACACACAAGACATACAAGGCACGCAAAACAAGAGAAGACAGGCGGTCAGAATGGACAGAAAGAGCTGTTAGATCAGAAAGAAGCAGCGGCTCAGGAGACAGAGGAAGAAACAGGCCGGAACGTTACGGACATCCCGGAAGCCGTCTGGACGGTATATTTACAGACGTTTCTGGAGTTTGACGAGAAAGAGCACAGACGTTTTCTAAAGGGCTGCGAGAAGCAGATCGGGCAGTTGGAGCGCCGCATTGCCCGCAAGAAAAACCAGGAGAATCATCAGGTGCTGGCCGATATGAAGGAGCTGCACAAGAAGGCGGCGGCGATCGGTTACACGGTGGCAGGCAGGGAGAGCAGGCTGTTAAAGAAATACAGGCACGCCCTGCGGATGCTTGCCAGACTGGATATTACCTTTCTGCACAGGATGGCGGCAGGTGCAAACCCGGAAGATATCGTACATATGCCGGGCGCGGCGCAGCTGCTGCGGTCCAGATCTCTCTATGAGATCTATAAGGAAGAGTACATGCAGTACCTGGTGGGACAGCGCATTGAGGAGCTGATGGAGGCGGAGCCGGAGAAGCAGTATCCGGAGGCCCGAGGTATGGAGCGTCACTTTATCCTGCATATCGGGCCAACCAACAGCGGCAAGACTTATCAGGCGCTGCAGCGGTTGAAGCAGGCTTATCACGGCATTTATCTGGGGCCGCTGCGCCTGCTGGCGCTGGAAGTCTATGACAGGATGACGGCAGCGGGCATTCCGTGCAGCATGATCACCGGCGAGGAAGTCATCCGGACGCCGGGCAGCTTCGTGCAGGCTTCCACGGTGGAGATCATGGATATCCGGGAGGTTTACGATATTGCGGTGATTGACGAGGCGCAGATGATGGCGGACGAGAACCGGGGCAGTTTTTGGACGAGGGCGATTCTTGGCATCCGGGCGGAGGAGATTCATGTGTGCTGCTCCGGTACTGCAGAACAGCTTCTGGTGAAAATGATCAAGCGGTGCGGCGATTCCTGTGAGACAGTCTACCATGAGCGGAACACCAGGCTGGAATTTATTCCGAAGCGTTTCGATATGAGTAAGGATGTGGAACCGGGAGACGCCCTGATCGCCTTTTCCAAGAAAAATGTACTGGCTATTGCGGCAACTCTGGAGAGCAGGGGGATCAGGGCCAGCGTGATCTACGGCAATCTGCCGCCTCAGACAAGGCGGGAGCAGGTGCGGCTTTTTACGGAGGGGATCAATCAGGTGGTGGTGGCCACGGACGCCATCGGCATGGGGATCAATCTGCCCATCCGGCGGGTAGTCTTTATGAATACGTCGAAATTTGACGGCACGGACAAGAGGCGTCTGGAGGCGGAGGAGATAAGACAGATCGCCGGGCGGGCAGGACGTTATGGCTATTATGACGTGGGCTACGTGCAGTCTGCGCTGGATGTGGAGTATATCGGTAAGAAGCTGGAAGAACCTCTGCAGCCGCTGTCCAGGGCGAGAACGGGCTTTCCGGAGGTGCTTCTGGATATCGATATGGAACTGGATGAGATCATCGAGGCATGGGAAGGTACGAAGAATCTGGCTTTCTACGACAAGATCTCCATGACGGAGAGTGTGAAGAAATATCGCTGTCTGAAGAACTACCGGAAGAAGCTGTCCTATATGGAGGATCGAAAGTTCGTGCTGTCCCTGATCACCTGTCCCTTCGATGTGAAAGACAGGGAGGTGCTGCGCCTGTGGCTGTGGTACTGTGAGAAACCGACGGAAGATCACAATTGTCCGATGCTGCCTCAGGATTTTTCGCTGGAAGGGCTGGAATCCTACTATAAGCAGCTGGATCTGTATTCCCAGTTTTCCGGCAGGATGAACTGGGAGATCGACAAGGAAGAAGTGGCGGTGAACAGAGAGTGGGCGCAGTCCGTGATCGGGGAGATGCTGGAGGACGATAAGGGCCAGTTTGAGAAGAAGTGCCGGGGCTGTGGCGTGGTGCTGCCCTGGGACTATGATTATCCGATCTGTCAGGACTGTTATCACAGCGGTGTTAAGGATGACCGGGTACGGCGCTCCATGCATAGATACCCGCATGACCGGAATAGAAGGTAGGAATATCCATATAAGAGAGTGACGGTAAAGGATGATCCACACATATTATATTGACGTGACACAGTTTGAGGATAAGGATCTTTTTCAGGAAAAGAGAAGTCTTCTGTCGCCCTGCAGGCAGCAGAAAATTGCGCGGATCAAACCGGAAAGAGATAAGTGCAGGAGTCTGGGTGCCGGTCTGGCCCTGGATCATGCCCTGCAGGTCTATGGGCTTCGGGAACGGGACATGGAATATGTATTTGGCGAATGGGGGAAGCCCTTCTTTCAGGCGTATCCGGATATTCATTTTTCGCTGTCGCATTCGGGAGCGTATGCCGTGTGCAGTATAGGGGAGGTCCCTGTGGGGAATGATATCGAGCAGGTGAGAGAAGGCCGGCTTAAGGTGGCGGAGCGCTTTTTTACGGAGCAGGAACTGGAATTTCTGCATGCGGTGCAGGATGAGGAGGAGATTACGCAGAGGATGTTCCGCATCTGGACCATGAAGGAGAGCTTTCTGAAAGTGACGGGCAGGGGAATGACTCTGTCGCTGAAGGATTTCTCGGTGATCGTGGATGCCAGAACGGATACGGCCCGGGTGGAATATGGTTCCGGTCATGCGGCGTACCGTATGAAGGAATACGACGATATTCCGGGGTATCGGGTGGCGGTGTGCTGTCATGCGGACAGCGAGACGGCAAAGTACATGGAGCCGATGGCATTGTGGTAAAGGCGCAGCCGTCGATATGTCCGTAAACAGTTGTATATAATGAAAGGGTGAGAGTCGATCTTTCCGGACTTTCACCCTTCATTCTCATAACAGATCTGCAATTACAGATCAAACCCAAAATATCTCACGGCGTTGTCATAACAGATCCCCTTGACGATCTTTTCCAGCACTTTCTCATCGTAGGGATATTCACCGTCTTCCACCCAGCCGCCCAGCAGGTCGCAGAGGATACGGCGGAAATATTCGTGTCTGGTGTAGGAGAGGAAGCTTCTGGAGTCGGTGAGCATCCCCACGAAATTGCTGAGCATCCCCAGATTTGCCAGAGAGGTCATCTGTTCGATCATGCCGGCCTTGTGGTCATTGAACCACCATGCAGAGCCATGCTGCAGTTTGCCCACGGCGGAATCGTCCTGAAAGCAGCCGATCACGGAGTCGATGACGGCGTTGTCGTTTGGATTTAAGGAGTAGAGTATCGTCTTTGGCAGCCTGCCGGCAGTTGTCAGCGCGTTGAGGAAACCTGTAAGCTGGCCGGCAGGCGCGTCCGTATTGATACAGTCGTAACCGGTGTCGGGACCGAGCTTTTCAAATGTGGAGCTGTTGTTATTGCGGCTGCAGCCGTAATGGAGCTGCATGACCCAGCCAAGTCGGTGGTATTCCCGGCCGAGGAAAAGCATCAGGGCAGTCTTGTAGCCGGCGGCTTCCGCAGAGGTCAACGGTTCGCCATGCAGCCCCTTTTGGAAGATTGCTTCCACTTCGGTGTCGCAGACGGGAGCGTACATGACATAGTCCAGGCCGTGGTCGGATACCAGACAGCCTCTCTTGTGGAAGAATTCCATGCGGTTTCTCAGTGCGGTCTTTAAGTCGTCGAAGGTTCTGACCGTGACGCCGGCTGCTGTTTCCAGCCGCCTGATATAGTCGGGGAAAGCGGGGGCATCTACATTCACGGCCTTATCGGGACGCCATGCCGGAAGCACCTGCACATCGAAGGTGTCATCTTCCCGGATCTTATCATGCCATTCCAGAGAATCCGCCGGGTCGTCCGTGGTGCACAGCAGGGTGACGCCGGACTGCCTGATCAGTCCGCGGACGCTCATCTGTGGGTCTTTCAGCTTTTCATTGCAAAGCCGCCACACTTCCTCGGCAGTTTCGCTGTTTAAATGTCCGTAATAGCCGAAATACCGCTGCAGTTCCAGATGGGACCAGTGATACAGGGGATTGCCGATCAGCTTCTCCAGAGTTTCGGCCCATTTCTGAAATTTCTCCCGGGCCGGGGCGTCGCCGGTGATGAAGGCCTCTTCGATGCCGTTGGAACGCATCTGCCGCCATTTGTAGTGATCGCCGCCCAGCCAGACCTGGGTAATATCGGTAAACTGTCTGTCCTGTGCGATGTCCTGGGGGCTGATATGGCAGTGATAGTCCAGAATCGGCATGGGTTTGGCATAGTCGTGGTAGAGCTTTCTGGCACATTCCGTGTGCAGTAAAAAGTTTTCATCCATAAATGTTTTCATAAGGTAAAGTCCTTTCTTTGTCTGCCGGATTGCCGCTCCCGGAAAGGGAGGCGGTAAGCGGTGTTTTCTTTTTGGCCGTCAGACGCTGTCAGAAATCAGTGGTGGCGCGTCTGACCAGATGGCATTTGATTGTCTGTTTCTGTTTGACGGTATCGCCGCCAAGCAATGTCATGATGGAGTCGATGGTAGTCTTGCACAGCACTTCGACCCGGTTGTCAATGGTGGTAAGTTCCGGCTCACAACAGATGGAAAGCTCGGAATTGTTGCAGCCGATGACGCTGACCTCATCCGGCACGCGCAGGCCTCTGGCACGGAGATATTTCAGGGCTCCGACAGCCAGTTCGTCCGTGGCGGCGATCACACTGTCGAAGTGCAGGCCGCGTTTTCGAAGAAGCAGGTCTCTGACGGCGTAGACTGCATTTTCGGGATAGAGGACACGGTCCTGATCGATCGGGATGCCGTGGGCTTTGAGCGCGTTTCCATAGCCTTCCAACTTGCGCATGGCGCTGTAGGAGTGGGAATTGGAGAGAAAAAGGATCTCCTTCCTGCCGGCAAAGAGCAGTTCTTCCGTCACATCATAGACTGCCTGTTGATCGTCGGCCAGTACACTGTAGATATTGTCCCCCTCCAGCCAGCCGTTGATCAGGAAGACGGGAAGCCTGGCCGCCACACTGCATAACCAGCCGTTTTGCTTCGGGGCGTCGTAACCGTAATCGGAGCCGACCATGACCAGGGCGTCGATCTGCTTTTTCAGAATGCATTCCACCGCCTGCCGCTTGCCTTCTTCCGCATATCCGCTGCAGTAGAGAATGCAGTCGTAACCATATCCCTGCAGGTTCTTCTCCAGGTAGGAAACGGCTTTCGCCATATAGATATCCGCCACGTCGGGGCAGATGATCCCTACCGTATTCATGGAACCGAGACCCAGGCCGCGGGCAAAGGCGTTGGGCGTATAGTCGTTGTCCGCCATGATCCGGAGCACTTTGTCTTTGGTCTGCTGGCTGACTTTCGGGCTGTCGTTTACGACCCGGGATACCGTGGCGATGGATACGTCCGCCAGTCTGGCAATGTCATAAATATTCATGGCACAAAGATTCCTTTCGCTGCGGGCTGTTTTTGTCTGTGGCTGTTCCGGTTGTCTGGGACAGCGCTGCAGTGTCGGCGTGTAAGCGTTTACATCATACTACTATTATACCATCTGCATTGAGGAGCGCAATCTACAATTTGTTGTGATAATAGCCAATTTTTTGCGGTGATGTTTAGATAAAATAACAAAAAGTGTAAAGACGAGTATAAACTGTTGACTTTCGGATTGGAAAAGGATAAATTTAGTGTAAACGCTTACATTTCAAAAATTCAGAGTTGAACGAACCCGGTACAGGGCAGGAAAGGACGGGAGAACAATGCAGACTTTTATAAAGATCCATCCGAAAGACAAGGTGGCAGTGGCGTTGCAGCCGATGTGTGCACACAGCGTGGTGACGGTGGACGGTGACAGGATCGTGCTGACAGACGAGATCATGCAGGGCCATAAATTTGCACTGTGCGACATGGAGGAGGGCGAGCAGGTGATCAAGTACGGCGCACCCATAGGAATTGCGAAAGAACGGATCGCGAAAGGATCCTGGGTGCATACTCATAATATGCGTACCGGATTGGGCGATCTTCTGACCTATACATATGAGCCGTGCGGCACGGAGGGGGTGGAGAGCAGAGGATTCGGTGCAACCGGGCCGGCGGCCTCTTTTCAGGGATTCCGTCGTCCGGACGGGAAGGCGGGAGTCCGCAATGAGGTCTGGATCATCCCCACGGTGGGATGCGTTAATTCTGTGGCGGCGGCCATCGAAAAGAGGGCCCGGGACAGCATCGGAGAAATGGGATCAGTGGAGGCGGTGGCAGCCTTCTCCCATCCGTACGGCTGTTCTCAGATGGGAGAAGATCAGGAGAACACCAGACGGATTCTTGCCGATCTGGTCCGTCATCCCAATGCGGGCGGCGTGCTGGTGCTGGGGCTGGGCTGTGAGAACAGTAACGTGGAAGTGCTCAAGGAGTATATCGGCCCGTACGATTCGGCCAGGGTGAAATTCCTGGTCTGTCAGGAAGTGGAAGAGGAAGTGGAGGCCGGCGTCAGGCTGGTGCGGGAGCTTGTGCAGTACGCCGGTGGTTTTGTGCGGACAAAGATACCGTGCAGCGAGCTGATCGTGGGCATGAAGTGCGGCGGTTCCGACGGACTTTCCGGTATCACGGCCAATCCTGCGGTGGGGGTATTCTCTGACCTGCTGATCGAAGCGGGCGGCACGACCATCCTCACGGAGGTGCCGGAGATGTTCGGTGCGGAGACTCTTTTGATGAACCGTTGTGAGAACCGGGAATTGTTTGAGAAGACGGTGACAATGATCAATGGTTTTAAGGAGTACTTTATCCGGCACGATCAGACGGTCTATGAGAATCCATCCCCGGGCAATAAGATGGGAGGCATATCCACGCTGGAAGATAAGTCGCTGGGATGCACTCAGAAGTCGGGATCGGCGCCTGTCAGAGGCGTGCTGGCCTATGGGGAGACGGCAGAAGGAAAGGGACTGCATCTGCTCAGCGCTCCGGGCAACGATCTGGTGGCGGCAACGGCGCTGGCGGCTGCAGGAGCGCAGATTGTCCTGTTTACGACCGGAAGAGGCACGCCCTTTGCCTCCCCGGTGCCGACGGTTAAGATCGCCAGCAATGATTCTCTTTATCGGCATAAAAAGAACTGGATCGACTTCAACTGCGGAGAGATGGTACAGGGGAAGCCGCTGGAAGTCCTGGGAGGCGAACTTTTTCGGTATGTGCTGGAGGCTGCCTCCGGCAGGAAAGTGAAGGCGGAGGAAGCGGGATTTCATGATATGGCGATCTTTAAACAGGGTGTGACTTTGTAAAGACGGAGGATGGCCGGGCATTTGAACGGCTGTAAGCAGGTGCGGAAAGGAATGGGGACGAAGTGAAAAGATTATCTTATAAGACGTTGGAAGAGATGCGGTATGACGGATATTTGCTGAAGGAGGCGCCGGAGAGAGTGCTGCAGTTCGGGGAGGGGAATTTTCTCCGGGCGTTCGCGGATCATTTTATTGATGTGCTGAACGAGAAGGCGGATTTTCGCGGGAAGGTGGTGCTGGTTACGCCGGGTGGCGGCGGTGGCAGGGTGCTTACGGCTGTCAATGAGCAGGAAGGACTCTATACGTTACTGCTGCGGGGAAACGAGAACGGTGAGAAGGTGCAGACTAAGAGGGTGATTTCCTGTGTCAGCCGCTGCCTGAATCCGTATGGGGAGTATGATGCCTACATGGCCTGTGCCGAAAATCCCGATCTGCGGTTTCTTATCTCCAATACCACGGAGGCGGGGATCCGGTATGATGCGGACTGCCGTTTCGAGGACAGGCCGGCGGCCAGTTTTCCGGGGAAACTGACGCAGTTTCTGTATGCAAGGTATGAGCGGTTCGGCCAGGAAAAAGGAAAGGGGTTTGTGATCCTGCCCTGTGAGCTGATTGATGATAACGGCGGACAATTGGCAGGATGTGTCATGCAGTATGCGAAGCAGTGGGAGCTGGGGGAGGATTTTTGCAGATGGCTGCGGGAAGAGAACTTCTTCTGCTCCACGCTGGTGGACCGGATCGTCACCGGCTATCCGGCCAGCGAGGCGGAAGAACTCTGCGGGCAGCTGGGGTACCGGGATGAGATCATGGATGCCGGGGAGGTGTTCGGATTCTGGGTGATCGAGGGACCGGAGAGCCTGCAGGAGGAGCTGCCTTTCGGACGGGCAGGACTGCCGGTGCTGGTTACAAAAGACCATAAGCCTTATAAACAGCGCAAAGTGCGTATTTTGAACGGCGCCCATACATCCATGGTTCTGGGAGCTTATCTGGCCGGCAGAAATATTGTCAGGGAATGTATGCAGGATCCGGTGATCCGGGCATTTATGGAGCAGACGCTCTATGAGGAGATCATTCCCACGCTGACGCTGCCGGAGCAGGAGTTGACGACGTTTGCAAAAGCGGTGTTCGACCGCTTCAACAATCCGTATATCGATCATGAGCTGTTGGCCATCGCGCTCAATTCCACATCCAAATGGAAGGCCAGGGTGCTGCCTTCTTTTGCAGGGTATGTGAAGCGCTGCGGTACGCTGCCGGAATGCATCACGGCTTCTTTGGCTTTCCATATCGCCTTCTACAGGGGGAATCGACTGGAGGAAACCGGATTGACCGGCAGTCGGGACGGGGAATCGTATGTGATCAGGGACGAAAGATTTATTCTGGAATTCTTCGAGGCGCATAAAGAGGACGATCCGGAAGCGCTCACCGCTGCGGTTCTGGCCGAAAGCCGGTTCTGGGGAGAAGATTTGACGGCATATGCGGGACTGGCAGAGAAAGTGGCCGGTGATCTGCGGATGATCGAAGAAGAAGGTGCTTATGCACTGATGAGACGCTGCACTTTACGGAGAATGACTCTGGTAAATTGGCAGAAAGAGGACAAATAAGGAACAAAAGGTATAAAGCAGCAAAATAACAGGCATACTATCTCTGTCTGTAACTGTGCACTTATTGAGCCGTTCGCGGCCTGGGGTGCAGATCGCCTGTAGAAATTCGGAAGAGATGGAAGGAGATAGGAAATGCTGGGAAAACAGAGTCTTCAGTTTGTAAATAAACCGTACATCATCGGCAGCGGTTCCATCGTGGGGAGTAAGGAGGCGGCCGGCCCCATGGGAAAGCTGTTTGACAAGGTCGGCTATGACGATAAATTCGGAGCCGATACCTGGGAGGATGCCGAGAGCAGTCTGCAGAAAGAGGCGCTGGAGATCGCGCTTGGCAAGGCCGGCCTTAAGAAAAAAGATCTGCAGCTTGTGTTTGCAGGAGATCTGCTGGGGCAGTCCATTGCCAGCAGCTTCGGTCTGTCGGGGTATCAGCTTCCCCATGTGGGATTGTACGGTGCCTGCTCAACCTGCGGGCTGTCTCTGACCATGGGGAGTATGGCAGTGGCCGGCGGATTTGTGGAGAAGGCGGCGTGTATTACATCCAGTCATTTCGCCAGTGCGGAGAAGGAATTCCGGTTTCCGTTAGCCTATGGCAACCAGCGGCCGAAGTCAGCCACCTGGACGGTGACCGGCAGCGGAGCGTTCCTGCTCTCGGCGCAGCCGGGCAGTCAGGTTCGGGCGGTGATTTCGGGCGCCACCGTCGGCAGGATTGTGGATTACGGATTAAAAGATTCGATGAATATGGGAGCCTGTATGGCTCCTGCCGCCGCGGATACGCTCAGGCAGCATCTGGAGGATTTCGGCAGGCAGCCGGATTACTACGATAAGATCATCACCGGCGACCTGGGCACGGTGGGGCAGCAGCTTCTTTTCGACCTGCTGGCCGAGGCGCAGATCGATATTACGAAGCAGCATATGGACTGCGGTATCGAGATTTTCGACAGCGAGAGACAGGATACCAATGCGGGCGGTTCCGGCTGTGGGTGCAGCGCGGTGGTGTTATCGGCTTATATATTGAAGAAACTGGAGGAAGGTGTCTGGAACCGGGTTCTCTTTATGCCGACGGGGGCGCTTTTAAGTAAGACCAGCTTCAATGAGGGCCAGAGCATTCCGGGGATCGCCCATGGCGTGGTGTTGGAGCATTATACGGGTTAATGTATTTAGGAAAGGGATCGGATCGGCGAAGGATGCGGTCTCTTTTTTTGCGGGCGTTTTGCTGTCCGGTAAAAAAAGTATGGTTTCCATGCCGCTGATGGTGATACAATGATATGATACAGGAATGAGACTTAAAACGGCAGTATCGGGGAGGCGAAGGCCGGAAAGCCCGGGAAAGAAAGGATGCAGAAGAGATATGGAAGATACGAAGAAAGTTGCGCTGTTTGAAGAAATGCCCGTACCGCGGGCGGTGATGACGCTGGCCATACCGACGGTGCTCAGTTCTCTGGTGATGGTAATCTATAATCTGGCGGATACTTATTTTGTAGGGATGCTGAATGATCCGGTGCAGAATGCGGCCGTAACGCTGGCAGCTCCTGTGCTGCTGGCATTTAACGCGGTAAACAATCTGTTCGGGGTGGGCACCTCCAGTATGATGAGCCGTGCGCTGGGAAGCCGGGATTATGGGCTGGTGCGGCGAAGTTCGGCGTTTGGATTCTACTGCACGTTGATGGCCGGGGCGCTGTTTTCGGTCTTGTATACGACTTTTCATAATCCCCTTCTGCACCTGCTGGGAGCGGATGCGGAGACGATGGCAGCTACGGCGCAGTATTTGAAGTGGACGGTATCCCTGGGAGCGGTTCCGGCGATCCTGAATGTGGTCATGGCCTATATGGTAAGGGCGGAGGGGGCGTCGCTTCACGCCAGTATCGGAACCATGAGCGGATGTCTGTTGAATATTCTGCTGGACCCTTTCTTTGTATTGCCCATGGGACTGGATATGGGGGCTGCCGGGGCCGGGTTTGCGACTATGCTTTCCAATTGTGTGGCTTGTGTCTATTTCTTCCTTTTATTATGGAGGAAAAGAGGAGATACATACGTGTGTATCCGGCCGTCGATGTTCAGGCCGGACAGGAAGGTGGTGGCGGGGGTATGCGGAGTCGGTATTCCGGCTGCCATTCAGAATCTGCTGAATGTGACGGGTATGACGGTCTTAAATAATTTTACGGCGTCCTATGGTTCTGATGCTGTGGCGGCAATGGGTATTGTGCAGAAGGTAAATATGGTACCCATGCAGATCGCCTTCGGCCTGTCTCAGGGGATCATGCCGTTGATCAGCTATAACTATGCCAGCGGGAATGTAAAGCGCATGAAAAAGACGCTGCTTTTTACGGTGAGGATCGCGGTTTCCTTTCTGGCGGTGGTGGCGGCCGGTTATTATCTGGGTGCGGGACGGATCACGGCGCTGTTTATGCGCAACGAAGCGATTATTGCTTACGGGGAGCGGTTCCTGCGGGGATTCTGTCTGGAACTGCCGTTTATGTGTATGGACTTTATTGCAGTGGGCGTTTTTCAGTCCTGCGGCATGGGGGAAAAGTCTTTGGTGTTTGCGCTGTTAAGAAAGATCGTGCTGGAGATTCCGGCACTGTATGTGTTGAATTACCTGTTTCCGCTGTACGGACTGCCCTATGCGCAGCCTGTTACGGAATGGATCCTGTGCGTGGCGGCGGTGGTGGTGCTTGTGCGGATTTTCAGAAGGATGGAAGAAAAGACGGGGAACAGGGAAGGTAAGGGCTGCACTTCATGACAGCGGGTGAGCATAAGGCTGATGAAGTGGCAGAATAATACGGAACGGGGTTTATGAAAATAGAAAATTGGTTTATACTGTTATAGAGCGAACCTGCACATGTTGGCGGCGGTGGACGACAGCCACGGGGAATTATGGCGGGAAAGGTGTGGTAATCGATAGATGGAAGACGGTAAGGTGATCATAAAAGGCGGTGGAAGCAGGAAAATCTCAGAGGAAAGCGTTGTGGTCAGCAGCCAGCCGGCTGCAGCCGCGGAGGAAATGAGCGTGCTGGTATCCGGAGTGCTTCACCATGAGGGGAAGACATTCGTGCGGGTGTCCTTTATGCGGGGGAAAGACTGGGCGGAAGGGATTGTGCCGGATGGTGTGGTGGAGAAGGCCAAAGGATTTTCCACGGAGGAGATCGGACAGCTGCAGGCGTATCTGGCGGCGGAGAAAGAGACGATCATCCGACAGGCGAAAGGGATCAATCCGATCAGGAATCTGTTTCAGATCTGAGGCATGATTTTTGATGGGACATACAAATGATACGAGGGAAAGGAAGGAAAAGAGAATGAAAGTACTATTTATCGGAGGAACCGGGACCATCAGCACGGCGATCTCCACCAGGCTTTTGCAGGAAGGGCATGAGTTGTGGCTGATCAACAGGGGGACACGCAACGACGTGCTGCCGCCCGGGGCGAACATTATCACGGCGGATATCAATGACGAGGAGACGGTGGCGCAGAAGCTTAAAGGGCATACATTCGATGTGGTGGCAGACTTTATTGCCTTTGTGCCCGGGCAGCTGGAACGGGATTACAGACTTTTTCGGGATAAGACGCGGCAGTTTATCTATATCAGTTCGGCCTCCGCATACCAGAAGCCGTTGTCTGACTATCGGATCGATGAGGGGACGCCGCTGGCGAACCCTTACTGGGAATACTCGCGGAATAAGATCGCGGGTGAGGAGCTTTTGATGAAACTGTATCGCGAGGAGGGATTCCCCGTTACCATCGTGCGGCCGAGTCATACCTACAGCGAACGTTCCATGCCGGCGGGAGTTCATGGACCGCAGGGCAGTTATCAGGTGCTCAGGCGGATGATGGAAGGGAAGAAGGTGATCATACATGGAGACGGCACTTCGCTCTGGACGCTGACATTTAACACGGATTTTGCCAAAGGCTTTATCGGGTTGATGGGTAATATCCATGCCATCGGAGAGGCGGTGCAGATCACAGGCGATGAGACGCTTACGTGGAATCAGATCTATGCTGTGATCGCACAGGCGCTGGGAGCAGAGCTGAAGCCCTGCTATGTATCCAGCGAGTTTATCGCTTCCACAAGTCCGGCCGGGTGGAATCTTCGGGGAGGTATGCTGGGCGATAAGTCCAACAGCGTCGTCTTTGACAATACGAAGCTGAAACGGCTGGTGCCGGACTTTACGGCGACGGTACGTTTTGACCAGGGGGCCAGGAAGGTCCTGGAGTATATCAGGACGCATCCGGAGTGTCAGAAGTTAGATCCGGAATTTGACCGGTGGTGCGACAGGGTCATAGCGGCACAGGAAGAGGCGCTGAAGATCATGAAGGTGTCGGAGGAGTAGGACGGTTTGAACGGACTGCGGATTTGCATCCGGTGCATGTATGGAGATGCGCGGCCGCAGGAGCGGCAGATCATGTTAAAACGCGGCCGGGGAACGTGACAGGAAAGAAGGTGCAGGGCAGTGCGGGAGATGGAATTTAAGATGGAGCGTCCCGGATTGTTGAAGGAGGGAGACAGGGTCACCGTGACAGAGGGTGTCCTGCCAAGCAATTATTATTATACGATTGATCCGTCTCTGGCCATGTCGGGGAATTTTCCGTTCAGGGAGCGAATGCTGGAGCGGGAAGGTGTTGTGACGGAAGTGATTGAAAATGCCAGAGGGTTCTACGTGCGGGCAAAGTTCGGAGAATAGAAGGCTTCCCGGCAGCAGGACGGTGAGACGGAATGAGGAAAGCATGAAAGAGTGATTACGAGAAAGGAAGGTATATATTATGTTAACTAAGGTATCTACAGACAAGGCGCCGGCGGCGATCGGGCCGTATTCCCAGGGAATCATCGCAGGAGATTTTCTGTTTGCATCGGGACAGATTCCCATCGATCCGGCAGACGGTGAGATCAAGGGCGGGGATATTACGGAGCAGGCGGAACAGGTCATGAAGAATGTGGGTGCGATTCTGACAGAAGCAGGCACGAACTATGCAAATGTT
This sequence comes from uncultured Lachnospiraceae bacterium, assembly GCA_910578115.1. GTDB lineage: Bacteria > Bacillota > Clostridia > Lachnospirales > Lachnospiraceae > UBA3282. Next base: position 58,549 of record CAJTPO010000011.1, read on the forward strand.
GTGAAGACTACGTGCTTTCTGGCGGATATGGCGGATTTCGCGGCTTTCAACGGGGTATATGAGAAATATTTTACCGAGAAACCGGCCAGAAGCTGTGTGGCTGTGAAGCAGCTGCCGAAGAGCGTGTTGTGCGAAGTGGAAGTGGTGGCTTATCTGAAGCAGTAATCAGGGGCTTTGTTAAACAGCTCGGTAATCTGGCGGCTGTACTGGTAATTGGCAGAAGAATGGAATAACAGTAGAGGTTTACATAACATGGAACATAAAAATATCGTCCTCATTGGTATGCCCGGTGCGGGGAAGAGCACGGTGGGGGTTGTGCTGGCCAAAAAGCTTGGGTTTGCATTTCTGGATTCCGATCTGGTGATCCAGAGCAGAGAAGGAAAGCTCTTACATGAGATTATTGAGCAGCAGGGTGTGGAGAGGTTCTGGGCTGTGGAGGAGGCAGCCAACCTTTCCATTGATGCCAGACGCACCGTGATCGCCACAGGAGGCAGTGCTATCTACGGCAGCAGGGCCATGGAACATTTGGGCCGGGACGGCATTATCATTTATCTGAAACTGTCCTGCAGGGAGATTGCAGGCAGGCTGGGTGATCTGAATGAGCGGGGTGTGACGTTGCGGGAAGGGCAGACGCTGGAAATGCTTTACGAGGAGCGGACTCCGCTTTATGAGAAATATGCACACATTACGATAGAATGTGAGAATCTTTCCATACGCGGGATTGTGGAGGAGATTGTCCGCAGAATAAAATGAGATGGCGGCAGGATAAATGGCAGTGCGGAAATCCCTGCAGGATTGTGCCGAAAATCAGTTTCAGACAGTATAGTTTATTTCGGAATTGCAGAAAATAATCATGATTTGCAGCAGTGCGGATGAAGAAGGAAATGCTGCGATCATCCAGATCTGCAGATAGAAAAGAAAGGTGTGGTATCGGTATGATGGATTATTTGAATGCATTCTGGGTAGGCGGCCTGATCTGTGCGCTGGTGCAGATCCTGCTGGAAAAGACGAAGATGCTGCCGGGGCGTGTGATGGTGCTGCTTGTGTGTCTGGGCGCGGTGATCAGCTTCTTTGGCTGGTATGAACCCCTTATGGAATACGCGGGCGCCGGTGTGAGTGTGCCGCTGCTTGGCTATGGCAATATTCTGATGAAAGGCGTCAAGGAGGCGGTGGCCGAGAAAGGCTTTATCGGTCTGTTTCAGGGCGGCTTCAAGACCGGCGCAGTGGGATGCTGTGCGGCGCTGGTGTTTGGGTATCTGGCCAGTCTGGTGTTTAAGCCGAAGATGAAGGGGTGAGATGCCGGGATGTTTTAATGTGCAGCCGACCGGCTGGCGGCATGGGAGCGGTATTTCTAATTGACTACAAAAAGCAGTGCTTTACTTTACCAGAGTGAGGCGCTGCTTTTGCGTTATATTTTCAGTGTGTTGGACAGAAATTTAAGGATTTTTTAATAATTCCTGTTGTATACTCTCCACAGACTTAAAAGAAGGCGGCCAGAGCGCAGCCTTTCCGAACAAGATGAGGAGGATTCCTGCTATGTTTTTTCGTATCCTTGTAAAAGATCTGAAACGAAAGAAGACCATGAACGTCATCCTGCTGATGTTCATCATTCTGGCGGCGATGTTTCTTGCCGGCAGTGTGGATAACCTGATCGCGGTCAACGGGGCCATCGACCATTTTCTTTCCCTGTCGAACATGCCGGACTTCTTCAACGTTGCGCTGACGGACGGGGAGACGGATGAGATCGCGGATTTTATTGCGGATTGCGCGTTTGTCTCAGACTATGAGATATTTGACGGTTTCAGTCTGCTGGACGAGGACATCACCATCACCAGCTGCAGAGAGGAACCCGCACGCACACGCTATGAGAGGAGTAATATCCTCGGTCTGGGCTGTGTACCGGAAAAGTTCATGAAGGTTTTTGATGAAGATGACAGGCCTTTATCTTTAAAACCGGGCGAGATCGCGTTTCCCCAATATGAGGCGCAGCTGAATCACCTGCAGGACGGCGACCGGGTGAGGATCAGGGTCGGGGAAGTGGAACAGGACTTTACGGTGGCGGCCATTGTCAAGGATGCGGCCTTTGGCACGCCCATGATGGGATTTAAGAGACTGTTTGTCTCCGCGGAGGATTTTGCACGGTATGCAGAGCAGACGGGCCAGACCCATGTGAGGATCTACAGTGTGGACTACACGGACAGACAGGCGTTTCGCCGTGCGTGGAAGGACGGGAATTTCATGGTGATCAGCAATGTGGAGGATGGCAGTGTCATACGCATGTGCTACATCATGGATATGCTGATCTCGGCGGTTCTGATCGTGGTCAGTGTGTGTCTGATCCTGATCGCCTTTCTGGTACTGCGCTTCACGATCGTCTTTACGCTGCAGGAGGATTACCGGGAGATCGGTATCATGAAGGCCATCGGGATCCGGGACCGTGGGATCAAGGGGCTGTATCTTGTGAAATATCTGGCGCTTTCGGTGATTGGGTCCGTGATCGGCCTGTTGCTCAGTATTCCTTTCGGCAAAGAGCTTTTGGATCGGACGGTAGTCTATATCGTCGTGGAACAGTCGTACCAGAACCGGATGGTAAATGTGGCCTGTGTGGCCGGTGTCGTTCTGGTGGTGATGACTTTTTGTTACGTAAACACGGGCAGGCTGGAAAAGATTTCGGTGATGGAGGCAGTCAGATGTGGTCTGACCGGGGAACGGTTTCACGCCAAAGAACGTTTGAAACTGCGAAAAAGAATGCACATGCGGCCGTATTTTTATCTGGCACTCAATGATATTGTAAGCAGTCTGAAACGGTATGGCGTGCTGTTTGCCATCTTCTGTCTCGGCACCATGCTGATTTTGCTGCCTCTTAGTGCTTCCAGCACGTTAAAAAGCGAAAGCATCATTGATATGTTCGGTATGAGTCCGTCCGATGCCTATCTGGACACCGGAAAAGCGGAAATCTATACCGCCGATATGGACTGTATGCTGCGGGATATGGAGGATATAGAAGCAAAGCTGAAAGAAGCGGGGCTGCAGGGGTGGACCGGCGTTGACATGGGGTACATAATTTCCTGTTATGCCCACGATCCGGAAGATACGGTGAACTATTTTATCCTGCAGGAAATGGGAAGCTGGGAGAGAAGTTATACCGTAGTGACCGGCAGGGAACCGGAGTTTGCCAATGAGATCATGATCACGGAGATGACGGCGGAGGAACTGCAGGTTGGGATCGGGGACACCATTTATTTTCAGACGGCGGACGGTACGGATGAGTATGTCATAACGGGCACCTACCAGTCCATGATGAATATGGGAAAAGGCTACCGGGTGAGCAGGAGTGCCAGACTGGACCCGGTGTACGCATCGGGGATCCTCTGTATTCAGGTGGAGATCGAGGGAATGGAGAGCAAAGAAGCCTGTGAAAAGCTGGCATCGCTGTTCCCGGACTATGAGGTGATGGGAACGCAGGACTTTCTGAATGATATGATCGGCGGGATCATCGGGCAGCTTGATGCATTGATGACGGCGATCGTGAGCATCGTGCTGGTGATCAACAGCCTGATCACGATCCTGATCATGAAGACGATCATGACCAGGGAACATGGGGATATAGTGCTTTTAAAAAGCATCGGGTTTGGGGACGGTACGCTGCGGGCATGGCAGACAGTGAGGATCCTGCTTGTGCTGGCGGCGGCCGTGGCGGCAGGGACACTTCTGTCCAATCTGCTGGGGCCGTTCCTGATCGGGCCGATCTTTGGCATGATGGGCGGGACATCGGTGGAGCTTGTCACCAATACCTTCGAGGCCTGTGTGGTCTATCCGCTGCTGCTGTTTGGCGTGACGGGCATCTCGGCACTGCTCTGTGCGGGAGGCGTGAAGAAGGTGGCTCCCGGGGAAGTCAATACCGGGGAGTAAAGATCCTGTGAGATGGTGGAAAAATCTTCTGAGGAGCAATTCAGTTCCACAAACTGAACAAGTTCAGTTAGAGTTTGTGACGCTTCGAAAGGGAAGGAAAACGGAGGGAAATATGAACGCACTGACAATAAAGGACTTATGTAAGACGTATATAGTCAATAAGCGGCAGAACAATGTACTGCGTAATATCAATATGGAGATAGCGGAGGGGGAGATGGTGGCGGTGATGGGGCCCAGCGGGTCGGGGAAGTCCACGCTGCTGTACACGGTCAGCGGTATGGATGTCATGACGGCGGGCCGGGTTTCCTTTTTCGGGCAGGATCTGGGAAGTTTGAGCCCGGCGGAGATGAGCAGGCTGCGGCTTACGGAGATGGGATTTATCTTTCAGCAGATGTATCTGTTAAAAAACTTAAGTATTTATGATAACATAATACTGCCGGCGTTTCAGTCGGCGCAGGGAAAGGGCAGGGAGCGGCGCAGGCAGATCAATGAGCGGGCCAGACAGCTGATGCACAAGCTGGGGATCGTCGAGGTGGCGGAGCATGATATCAATGAGGTGTCCGGCGGACAGCTGCAACGGGCCTGTATCTGCCGCAGCCTGATCAATGAGCCGAGGATGATCTTTGCCGACGAACCTACCGGCGCGCTGAACCAGCAGAATTCCAGGGCCGTTATGAAGGAACTGAACCGGATCAATGGAGAGGGGACGACGATCATGCTGGTCACGCATGACAGGAACGTGGCGGCCAGAAGCGACAGGGTGCTCTATATCGAGGATGGTACGATTAAGGGGGAGTATGTGCTGGGTAAATTCGGCGGCGGGGAAGAGACAAGGCAGCGGGAACGGAAGATTTCCGACTGGCTGATGGAGATGGGATTTTGACGGTGACAGGAAAGTGACCGGACAGGAAGATGGCAAAACAGGAAAGCAGTACGGCAATCAAACGGCACAGAAATAAAGTGATATGGTCATAAGAGGGTACAGCAATAAAATGCTGCAGCAATCAAACGGCACGACGATACACTGAGGGTAGAATAGAATCATAAAAAGGAGAAGAGAAAACGGTATGACAGACATTCTTCTGGTGGAGGATCACGGAGAGTTGAATCAACTGATGCGGATCTTTTTGGAGCGGGAAGGATTTCTCGTGCAGAGTGTGTTTTCCGGCGAGGAGGCACTGACTTTTCTGGAGCGGGAGCAGGCGAGACTGATCCTTCTGGATGTGGCGCTGCCGGGCATGGATGGCTTTGCGGTATGCTCCGCCGTGCGGGAGCGGAGCAATACACCGATTCTGTTTCTGAGTGCGAGAGTGGACAAGGAAGATAAGATAAACGGTTTTCTGCAGGGGGCGGATGATTATGTGGAGAAGCCGGTGGATATGGATCTTCTGAGCGCCAGGGTGAAGGCACTGCTGCGGCGCAGCTATGATATGCACAAGGAGAGCACGGTGCTCTGTTCGGGTGCGGTCTCCATCGACCAGGAGGCGCAGCGGGTTTTTCTGCAGGGGAAGGAGCTTGCGCTGACGGGAAAAGAATATGAACTTCTGCTGCTTTTTGTAAAGAATCCGGGGAAAGTACTGCGCAAGGAATATCTGTTCCATGCGGTGTGGGGAGCCGACAGCTTCAGCGAGAGCCAGACGCTGACGGTGCATGTCAAGACGCTGCGGGATAAGATCGAGGAGGATCCCAGAAAACCGCGGCGAATCGTGACGATATGGGGGACGGGGTACAAATATGAGGAGATTTGACTGTTTGCTGGCGGCTGTCGGGGCGGTTTATGTAATACTGGCGGTTATGCTGTGGCTGTGGATGAGCGATCGGCCGCTTTTGGCTCACAGGCTGTCGGGCGACAGCGGACAGGAGCGGACGGCAGAAGAGGCGGCATCCGGACAGCCGGCAGAGCGCGGCCATGGTGCGCAGGGAGGCCGGCAGAACATGGCGTATAAGGTGGAGATCAACGAGGTAATGCAGGCGCTGGAGGAAGCGGGCATGTTTTTCGAGCCGGATCTGCAGGGGATGGAAGCTGTCAGGGAGGTCTCCTATCTGCCGGCGGAGAGCATGTCAATACAGGAGACGGAGGATTTCTACCGGAACCGCAACAACATGCATATGACGGTGCTGCCGCTTCTTGTGGAAGACAGGGTGAGCGGTTACGTGAGATTCGATTATATTCCGGGAACAGAAAAAGAAAGGATGCTGTATCTGACGGAGGGCATCCTGTTTTTTTCGTGGATCATTCTGACTGCGGTCCTGTGGTATGTCAGGCAGAGGATCCTCAAGCCCTTCCATGTGCTCAGCGGCATGCCCTATGAGCTGGCAAAGGGCAATCTGCAGTGGGAGCTGAAAGAGCATAAGAGCCGGTTTTTTGGAAAATTTATATGGGGTGTGGGGATGCTGCAGGATGCGCTGCGCACTTCCAGACAGCAGGCGCTCAAGCTGGAAAAAGAGAAGAAACTACTGCTTCTGTCCATCTCCCACGATATCAAGATTCCGCTGAGCGCCATCAAACTGTACGCAAAGGCGCTGCAGGAGGGCATTTACGGGTCGGAGGAGGAGAAGATCCGCGGGGCACGGCAGATTGCGAAGAATGCGCGGGAGATCGAAGAATTTGTCAGAAAGATCATAGGCGCCGCCAGCGAAGATGTGGTCCTGTGCGGGATGGAACAGACGGGAACGGAAGGCGCTGCCGCCTGCACGGAATTTTATCTGAAAGATCTGGTGGAGAAGGTGCGGGAGTGCTATGCGCCAAAATGCCGGCTTCTGATGACGCAGTTTCGAATAGATGCCTATGAGAATAAGCTGCTCAGGGGGAATTTGGACCTGGCCTTTGAAGTGGTGGAAAATCTGATGGAGAACGCCTTTAAGTACGGGGATGGGAAGGAAATCCGGGTGACATTCGGAGAGGAAGATTACTGTCAGCTCATAGAAGTGTATAATTCGGGAGAGGCCGTGGCGGAGGAGGAAATGCCCCACCTGTTTGACAGCTTCTACCGGGGAACCAATGCAGGAGAGAAGGAGGGCAACGGACTGGGACTGTATATCGGCAGGCAGCTTATGCGGAAGATGGAGGGGGATATCTTCGCGGTGCGGGAGCAGGAGGGAATGCGGATCTGTCTGGTGTTCCGGGAAGATCTGTAGAAAAGGACAGGGCGCTGCAGTAGACTGTGAGGATATCTGTGTCTTACCGCAGTTACAGTTTATGGCCGGATGTTCGGCAGCAGGGGCAGGCACCGGGTATCGTAAGTGCCCCTCATGCGATTGTTGAATATAATTACAAGAAGTAATTGACAAATAAACATTCATCACGTATGATAAAACCATACAAATACATCGGAGAAATTCTAAACAGTGTGTTTTTCGCACATTCGGACAGTTTCTGTCAGATTTTTCTAATGATAATTGAACAGGGCAGGGACAGAAGAGGGTGCAGGCACTTGGGGAAGTGCGCAGAACAGGGAAAGGCGCAGGTGCTGTTGCATGCGGAATCCTGATCAGGTCTCCTGCCGAATACAAAAGGAGAAAGGATGAAGAGAATGCAGAAGGCGCAAAAGAAACAGGCAGCACAGAATTCATTAAAATCAAAGGAAAGAAGAGGTTTTGGCAAAGAGGCAGTACTTGAAAGGCGCGGGAGCAGGGAAGGTGTACTGATACGCGGCACGGCCGGTATCAGGCGGTTTGCCGGCAGATATATCAAATGGACCGGTTGTCGGAAGGTACGCCACAGTGCAAAGGACAGACTGTTTCGTTTCCTGTTTGACAAGGACAGGGAGGCGTTATTGCAGCTATATAACGCCCTGAACGGTACGGATTACCGGGACGCGTCCGCCCTGCAGGTTGTGACCATCGAGAGCGCGGTCTATGTGGTCATGAAGAACGATCTGGCTTTTATTCTGGCGGGGACGTTAAATCTGTATGAGCATCAGAGCACTTGTAATTCCAATATGCCGGTAAGGTTTTTGATCTATCTGGCGGAGGAGTACCAGAAACTGATCGAGCAGGCGGAGAGCAGTCTGTACGGGACAAGGCAGATCCCGCTGCCGGCGCCGCAGTGCGTTGTCTTTTATAACGGTGAGAAGCATGCGCCGGAAGAGGAGATCTTAAGGCTGTCGGATGCCTTTATCAACAGGGACAGAGAAGCAGACGTGGAATTGAAGGTGCGGATGTTGAACATCAATTACGGGCATAACTGTGAATTGATGGACAGGTGCCATGTGCTGGAGGAGTATGCACAATTCGTGGAGGTGTCCAGGCAGTATATGGCAGACGGTCTGGCAGTAAAGGAAGCGCTGGAACAGGCGATACAGTATTGCATGGAACATGGGATACTGTATGAGACATTGCGAAATTATCGGGCGGAGGTGTTGGGAATGTTGCTGGAAGAGTTTGATGTGGACAAATATGAGAGAACCATTCGAAAGGAAGGCAAGGAAGAGGGGATAGAACACGGATTAGAGCTTGGGGTGGAGCGGTCTAATCATCTGGCCAGGATCCTGATTGAGCAGAACCGTGTGGAGGATTTAAAGCGGGCCGCTTTTGATCCGGCGTATCAGAAAGAACTCTTCCGGGAGTTTCATTTGTAGCGGTTTCGTATGGCCTGCGATGGTTAGAGGAAGATTGGTATACGGGGGACGCCGTCTTACAGACAGAAATCACAGATTGAAATATGGCTCAATGTTTGGCATAATAAAAAAGACATGGGGTTTCATTCCAAAGTCATTCAGGGAATCCGTCCGTATTTTGGCATTTGTGATATGGGCTGTTCAGGGATCAAAGCATGTAATATTTGCGGTGAAGGCAGGACAGGGCGCGGATGAGACAAAGCACGGGCACAAAGGAATGGAGCGGCAGCACAACGGGATATGCTATGGCAGCAGGTACAGGGGCAGAACAATATTAAAGGAGAAAAGCAGCATGGGAAACGTGAAGCGGGTTTATGTGGAGAAGAAGGAGCCTTTTGCGGTTAAGGCGAGGGAACTGAAGGAGGAGATCGGAAGCTATCTTGGAATCGGCGGGGTGCAGGATGTCCGCGTGTTTATCCGCTATGATGTGGAGAACCTTTCAGAGGAGGTTTATGAGAAGGCATGCAGGACGGTTTTCTCGGAACCGCCTGTGGATATTCTGTATGAAGAGACGATCGAGATCCCGGAAGACGGCAGAGTGTTCAGCGTGGAGTATCTGCCGGGGCAGTTTGACCAGCGGGCAGATTCCGCGGTACAGTGTGTGAAGTTTTTGAAAGAGGATGAAGAACCGATCATCAAAACAGCTGTTACTTATTTGATTACAGGTGTTATATCTGATGAGGAGCTTGAGCGGATCAAGGCTTACTGCATCAATCCGGTGGATTCCAGGCAGACGGATATGGTAAAACCGGATACGTTGGTGACGGACTACGAGGAGCCGGCGGATGTATCGGTATTTACGGGATTCAAGGACATGGCGGAGGCGGAACTGAGAGAGTTGTATGGGTCCCTGGGGCTGGCCATGACCTTTAAGGATTTTCAGCATATACAGCGTTACTTTCAGGCAGAGGAGCATCGGGATCCGACGATGACGGAGATTCGCGTGCTGGACACTTACTGGTCGGACCACTGCCGGCATACGACTTTTTCTACAGAATTAAAAGAGGTTACGTTCGGGGAAGGCTATTACGCGGAGCCGATCCGGAAGTCTTATGAGGACTATCTGGCTGTCAGACAGGAGATCTTCGGAGACAGACAGGACAAGTTCGTCTGTCTGATGGATCTGGCGCTGATGGCTATGCGCAAGTTGAAGAAAGACGGCAAACTGGAGGATATGGAGCAGTCTGACGAGATCAATGCCTGCTCGGTGGTGGTGCCGGTGGAGATGGATTACGGCGAGGGGCCGGTGACTGAGGAGTGGCTTGTCTTTTTTAAGAATGAGACCCATAACCATCCTACGGAGATTGAGCCTTTCGGCGGAGCGGCCACCTGTCTGGGCGGAGCGATCCGCGATCCGCTTTCCGGACGCGGTTATGTGTATCAGGCCATGCGGGTTACGGGGGCAGCTGACCCTACGGTGCCGGTGGCGGATACGTTGAAGGGCAAATTGTCCCAGAAGAAACTGGTGCGCGGGGCGGCCAGCGGATATTCTTCCTACGGGAATCAGATCGGTCTGGCGACGGGACTGGTGAAGGAGATCTACCATCCCGATTATGTGGCGAAAAGGATGGAGATCGGTGCGGTTATGGGTGCGGCGCCGCGGAAGAATGTGATCCGTGAGACTTCCGATCCGGATGATGTGATCATTCTCTTAGGCGGCAGGACGGGACGTGACGGCTGCGGCGGCGCCACGGGATCTTCCAAGGTACATACGGAAAGCTCCATCGAGACCTGCGGTGCCGAAGTGCAGAAGGGAAATGCGCCCACGGAGCGTAAGATCCAAAGATTGTTCCGTCGGGAGGAAGTGAGCAGGCTGATCAAGAAGTGTAACGATTTCGGCGCCGGCGGTGTGTCGGTGGCTATCGGGGAGCTGGCGGACGGTCTGGTGGTGGATCTGGATAAGGTGCCGAAGAAATATGCGGGTCTGGACGGCACGGAGCTGGCCATCTCCGAATCTCAGGAGCGTATGGCGGTGGTGGTTGCGCCGAAGGATGTGGAGGCCTTCCTGAGCTATGCCGCGGAGGAGAATCTGGAGGCTGTGGAAGTTGCGGTGGTGACGAAGGAGCCGCGGCTGGTGCTTAAGTGGCGCGGCAGAGAGATCGTGAATATCGCACGCGCTTTTCTGGATACCAACGGAGCCCATCAGGAGACGGCCGTCAGTGTGGATATGCCAAAGGAGAAGGAAAACTACCTGCGCAAGATCGCTGTGCCGGCGGTGGCACAGGCTGTTGCAGAGGGCGATGTGAAGAAGGCATGGCTCTCCTTATTGAGCGATTTGAATGTCTGTTCGCAAAAGGGGCTGGTGGAGATGTTCGACGCATCCATCGGAGCCGGCAGTGTTTATATGCCTTACGGCGGTAAATACCAGTTGACGGAGACCCAGGCGATGGTTGCCAAACTGCCTGTTTTAAAAGGGAAGACCGATACCGTGACGATGATGAGTTACGGTTTTGATCCCTGTCTGTCCAGCTGGAGTCCGTACCACGGTGCAATCTATGCGGTGACGGAATCCATGGCAAAGATCGTGGCAAACGGTGGGGATTATAAGAAGATCCGCTTTACTTTCCAGGAATATTTCCGGCGGATGAGTGAGGAACCCGGTCGCTGGAGCCAGCCTTTTGCAGCGCTTTTAGGTGCTTATGATGCGCAGATGGGGTATGGACTGCCTTCCATTGGCGGTAAGGATTCCATGTCCGGCACGTTCAATGATATTGATGTGCCGCCCACGCTCGTTTCCTTTGCGGTGGATATCAGCAGACAGAAAGATATAGTGACGCCGGAATTGAAGAAGGCCGGTGATAAACTGGTACGTTTCTCTATCAGGAAAGATCAGTATGACCTGCCGGTCTATGAAAATGTGATGCGGGTTTATGACAGCATCCTTAAGCTGATGGCCGAGAAGAAGATCACAGCGGCCTATGCGCTGGATGGGAAAGGCGTGGCGGCGGCGCTTGCAAAGATGGCTTTCGGTAATAAGTTGGGTGTGACGGTGGAAAGCAGTCTTGCAGCGGAGTCACTTTTTGATAACGGTCTTGGGGAGATTCTGGCGGAGATGCCTGCAGCGGCTGCGGAAGAGTTGTCTGCGATGGCGGCTGCGTTGAAATCGGATACGGCATCTGTAGCAGAAGCGGCAGGGGCAGGCCGGACGGCAGAAACTGCGACAGCACAGAAAGAGGCAGGATTCGATTTTGCGGTGGTCGGAACAGTCACGGAAGAACCCGTATTCCAATACGCAGATGTGCAGATCACCATGGAGGAGGCGCTGGAGGCGTGGACCGGGAAGCTGGATAAGGTATTCCCGTATACGGCCGGCAAGGATAAGAGCGGTGTGGCTTCCGATCTGTATGAAGCAAAAGATATCTATGTATGTAAACATAAAGTCGCAAGACCGACCGTATTTATTCCGGTATTTCCGGGCACCAACTGTGAGTATGACAGCGCGGCGGCCTTTGAGCGGGCAGGTGCTGACGTGATCACCAAGGTGTTTAAGAACCTGACGGCAGAGGATATCCGGGAGAGTGTGGATGTGTTTGAGAAAGCCATTGCGCAGGCACAGATCATTATGTTCCCGGGCGGTTTCTCGGCGGGTGATGAGCCGGATGGTTCGGCCAAGTTTTTTGCCACTGCCTTTCAGAATGAAAAGATGAAAGAAGCTGTCACACGTCTGCTGCAGGAACGGGACGGTTTGGCGCTGGGCATTTGTAACGGGTTCCAGGCGCTCATCAAGCTGGGACTGGTGCCTTACGGTGAGATCAGAGGGCAGAAAGCGGATTCGCCGACCCTGACTTTTAATACAATAAACCGTCATATCTCCAAGATGGTATATCTGAAGGTGGTTTCCAACAAGTCACCCTGGCTGCAGGGAGCGACTCTGGGGAATACTTATGTAAACCCGGCATCCCACGGGGAGGGACGCTTCGTTGCACCGCAGGAGTGGCTTGATAAGTTGTTCGCAAATGGACAGGTGGCGACACAGTACGCGGATCCGGAGGGTAATGTTTCCATGGACGAGGAGTGGAATATCAACGGTTCCTATGCTTCGATCGAGGGTATTACTTCTCCCGACGGACGCTGCTTTGGTAAGATGGCGCATTCGGAGCGAAGAGGAGAAGGCGTGGCTGTCAACATTTACGGCGAACAGGATATGAAGATTTTTGAATCAGGGGTGGGGTATTTTAGATGAAGCCTTTGTGCGGTTATTAACGGCCGTTTGTAGTGGTTGGGGAAAGGACTGGATATATTGAGGACAGTTGGGATTGGTAGACAGGATTTCGAGAAGATCAGAGTGCATCATAATTTCTATGTGGATAAGACTGATCTGATCAGACAGTGGTGGGAGGCGGATGATGATGTGACGCTGGTCACCAGGCCGCGGCGTTTCGGAAAGACACTGAACATGAGTATGCTGGAGAAATTTTTCTCTTTGGAATATGCGGGCAGGAGTGAGCTTTTTGAGGGATTGTTTATTTGGCAGGAGGAAAAGTATCGCAGACTGCAGGGAACCTATCCTGTCCTTTTTATGAGCTTTGCCAATGTGAAGGAGACAGATTTTGCTTCGGCTCGCAGGAAAATCTGTCAACTGATCGCCGATGTATATGCCCGGTATTCTTTTCTGCTGGAAGAGGGCGGTCTGGCCGGAGCGGAAAGAGAGACTTTTCTCAGAAAAAATGTGAATATGGATGATGTGGATGCCACATTGGCTCTTGGGCAGCTTTCTCATTATCTGTCCCGCTATTATGGCAGAAATGTGATCCTACTGCTGGATGAGTATGACACGCCTATGCAGGAAGCGTATGTTAATGGTTACTGGGAGGAACTGATCAGCTTTATCAGAAATCTGTTTAATGCTACTTTCAAAACAAATCCCTGTTTTGAGCGTGCTTTTATGACAGGAATTGCCAGGGTGAGTAAAGAATCTTTCTTTTCTGATCCGAATAATCTTGAGGTCATAACGACAACCTCTGACAAATATGCGGATTGCTTTGGTTTCACGGAGGAGGAAGTATGAAATCTACCTTTGAAAAATTGATTCAGGGGGAGTCTTTTCGAACCGAGTTAGATGAACAGATCGTATATGAGTTGATAGACCGTAATGAGCAGGCGGTATGGAGTCTGCTGCTTGCCAGTGGATGCCTTAAAGTAAAAAGATATAATGAGTATATGTCACAATTCGGGGAGTGGAAGCAGGAGTACGAACTGGAACTGACTAACTTTGAAGTGAAGACGATGTTCCGTGGTATGATCAGAAAATGGTTTCATGATGTGAGATCTGATTATAATGATTTCATCAAAGCGTTGTTGAGTGATGATGTGCGCATGATGAATACGTACATGAACAAAATAACACTGGAAATGTTCAGTTATTTTGATACAGGGAAGAGGGCTTCCGGGGCAGAACCGGAGCGCTTCTACCATGATTTTGTTCTGGGACTGATGGTGGACCTGGCAGACAGATATATGATTACGTCAAACCGGGAAAGTGGTTTCGGTCGGTATGACATTATGCTGGAACCCAGGACAGGGCAGCCCTGCACATATGATGCTGTTATCATAGAGTTTAAGGTACAGGCCGAGGAGGAAAAGGAGCTTTCAGATACCGTACAGGAAGCGTTACGGCAGATATGGGAACGGAATTATAATGCGGAGCTGACGGCAAAAGGCATTCCGGAAGCAAAGATACGAAACTATGGGTTTGCCTTTTGTGGAAAGCAGGTATTGATTGGCGGAGGAAAGATCCTTTGCAGGAGGTCTTTTGCCTTTTGAAAAAGTTGTTATGGAAGCGTTATATTTAATAGGTATATATAGGAATTGTTTGAAACGTCATTTATAAGAGACATGTAGAAGGTTACCGCGGAGGACGGCTATGGATACGGAAAGAGAAGGAGCAGCGATTGAGATGACACAGCAGGAAGCGGCTGAGAAGAATACGGCGGAAAACAGAGAGGATTCCATACGCAGGGAATATGGGTTTGCGCCGGACGTAAAGTTGAAAGAGTGTAGATTTTGTTGTGTGATGATACCGAAGAAGGCCAAAGTCTGTCCGAACTGCAGGATGAGTCTGAAACGGCACTGGTTCCGTAATCTGGTGGCGGCGGTCTTTGCGGTGGCGGTGATCGGGGGTGGCGGGTATTACCTGTCAGAGCACTGGGGTATTATGAAAGATGCCGTAGCGTCGGTATGGAGAGCACAGAACGGGTCGGCAGTGCCGGTCATGTCGGTGACCACCGTAGATACTGCAGAGATGGCGGCCAATGCGGCTGCTGTGGGGCCTGCTGAAGTAACAAGTCTGTCGGAAGCTGAATTGGGTCAGACAGTGGATTTGGTTCAGGCAGCGGAAAGCACCGGGAATCAGACAGATCATGAGTCAAAGACGGCAAATGCAGTAAATACGGAAAATACGGGAAACCAGACAGAAGCATTGGCAGGGAAAGCGGAGCAGGCGGCAGGTACAGAGGGTAAGGAAGAGCCTGAAAGTAGTACGGATGCGGAGAGCAGCGTAAGTACAGATCGTAAGACAGATGCAGAACGTATGACAGAAACAGAGGACGGTGCGGATCCGGAGAGCAGCCTGGACGCAGAGACAGCAAACAGCCGCAAATCTGCAACGGACGGGGGCGACGGGAAGTCGACAGAAGCAGCTGCTGGCGGCGCAGAGGATGAAAAAGATGCCGGAACCAGAGAAGATTCCGAAGACAGAATAGAGTCTGAAACCAGAAAAGATACAGAGAATGCAGACCGGGCAGAAGAGCAGAAGGACGTAGAAGACAAGACAGATCACTCTGCAGAAGAAGAGACGGCAGCAGAAAACGAAGCAGTAAGCAGTGCGGCGCAAAAGGCTGAGAAAAAGGGCGCAGAAGCCGACGATGAAGCAGACAGAAACGGTACAGCCGATAGCCGTTCGAAAGAGAATACGGCAAAAAAGGACGGCGGTCTGACAGAAGAAGAGGCAGCAGACACCGAGAAGCAGGAGACTGCCGTTTCGGCAAAGGACATGGACAGGCAGGAACAGGAGTATCGTGAGGAATGTACCACAGTGAGCTACAAAGCGATGCTCAGAGATACAGAGAGCTGTCTGGATACGGCGCTTACCATGGAGGTACAGGTAGTTTGTCAGGTGAATGGCGGATTGTTTGATGATAACATCTACTATTTATGTAAGGCGGAAGATGGAAATAATATCACACGTTATTATATTGTCAGGGATGACAGGGAAGCGGACGATACGCTTATTCTGGAAGGGGACATGCTTACCGTGTTTGGACAGCTGTTTGGAACCTGCAAGATTCCGGCGGATCTGATCGAAACGAGACCTGTTGTACCGGCTGTTTCGATGCTGTATTATGATCTGACAGGTGAATAACACAAAAAGATTTTTCTGTGGTTTCCACGGAACACGCTCCGGTCAGAAAAGAAAGAATTGAACGAGTGAAACTCCTGTGCTATAATGAAGCGATTATGCGAAGAATAGTAAGATTTTAGATATCGTTTGAGAGGAAACAGGTGACAGGATGAAAGCTTTCTTAATTTTGGAAGACGGGACTCTTTTTGAAGGAATCCACATCGGCGCTGAGAAGGAGATCGTCAGTGAGATCGTGTTCAACACGTCGATGGCTGGATATCTGGAAGTGCTGACGGATCCGTCTTATGCCGGACAGGCTGTCTGCATGACGTATCCGTTGATCGGTAATTACGGCATCTGTAAGGATGACATGGAGTCGGGCAGGCCCTGGCCGGACGGGTTTATCGTTCGGGAATTGAGCCGTATTCCCAGTAATTTCCGGTGTGACATGACGATTCAGCAGTTTCTTGAAGAAAACGGTATTCCCGGTATCGCGGGGATCGACACGAGGGCGCTTACCAGGATCCTTCGGGAAAAAGGTACGATGAACGGCATGATCACCACCAACGAGAAATATGATCTGGAAGATATCCTTCCGAAACTAAAGGCGTATACGACCGGCAAGGTAGTTGATCTTGTGACCTGCCGGGAGAAATATACGTTGTCTGCCGCACAGGACTTATCAGATAATGGTCCGGTCTCCGGAAGTTCCCAATTTAAAAAAGAAGCATATGAGAGTGGTATACGGGAGAAGAAGCCCAGCATGGTCCGTGAACTGACGGGCAGGGGGTTAAAAGTCGCGCTGTTGGATCTGGGTGCGAAGGATAATATCGCCAGGTCTTTGGCTGCCAGAGGGTGTGAAGTGACGGTCTATCCGGCTTTTACGACGGCCCAGGAGATCATTGACGCGAAACCGGACGGCATTATGCTGAGCAATGGCCCGGGTGACCCGAAGGAGTGCACGGAGGTAATCGAGCAGATCAAGAAGCTGTATGATACGGATATCACGATCTTTGCGATCTGCCTTGGGCATCAGCTGATGGCGCTGGCCACCGGAGCGGATACTTATAAGATGAAATACGGCCACAGAGGCGGCAATCATCCGGTGAAGGATTTGGAGACAGGCAGGGTCTATATTTCCTCTCAGAATCATGGCTATGTGGTGGATATGAAGAAGTTGGATCCCAGGGTGGCGGTGCCTGCTTTTGTGAATGTCAATGACGGGACCAACGAGGGACTTTCCTACACCGGCAAGCATATCTTTACGGTGCAGTTTCATCCGGAAGCATGCCCGGGACCCCAGGATTCCGGAGAGTTGTTTGAACGGTTTATCAAAATGATGCGGAGGGGTAAGGCTGAATAAATTCTCTGAAAGAGCAATTTAGTTCAGCAAACTGAACAAGTTCAGTTAGAGTTTGTGCCGGAGCGTCACAAACTCCTTGATCGCAGAGCAGAATTTTAAATTCTGCTCGCGTTCTCAGCGTAAAACGCTTCGGAATGGAGGAAAGAATGCCTAAGAATCCGAATGTAAAAAGAGTACTCGTAATCGGCTCGGGTCCTATTGTGATCGGGCAGGCGGCGGAATTTGACTATGCGGGAACGCAGGCGTGCCGCTCTCTGAAAGAGGAGGGCATGGAAGTCATCCTGGTGAACTCCAATCCGGCTACCATCATGACCGACGGTGATATTGCAGATAAAGTATATATCGAACCGCTGACAGTAAGGGTGCTGGAGGAGATTATCCGCAGGGAGAAACCGGACAGCCTGCTGCCTAACATGGGCGGACAGGCCGGCCTGAATCTGGGTATGGAACTGGACGAATCGGGCTTTCTGGCAGCGCATGGCGTCACACTGCTGGGTACGACGGCGAAGACGATCCGCAAGGCGGAGGACCGTCTGGAATTCAAGGAGACGATGGAGAAGATCGGGGAACCCTGCGCGCCGTCTCTGGTGGTGGAGAATATCGAAGACGGCGTGGCGTTTGCGCATAAGATCGGATATCCGGTGGTGCTGCGCCCGGCCTATACGCTGGGCGGCTCCGGCGGCGGTATCGCCCATAACCAGATCGAGCTGGAGGAGATCCTGGCAAATGGCCTGCGTCTCTCCCGGGTGGGACAGGTTCTGGTGGAACGCTGCATCGCGGGATGGAAGGAAATCGAGTATGAGGTGATGCGGGATGGAGCCGGCAACTGTATCACCGTATGTAATATGGAAAATATCGATCCGGTGGGTGTGCATACCGGTGACAGCATCGTGGTGGCTCCTTCCCAGACATTAGGGGACAAAGAATATCAGATGTTACGCAGTTCCGCGCTCAACATCATCAACGAGCTGGGGATCACCGGCGGGTGTAATGTGCAGTTTGCCCTGCATCCTACCAGTTTCGAGTACTGTGTGATCGAAGTCAATCCCCGTGTAAGCCGTTCTTCCGCGCTGGCAAGTAAGGCAACGGGCTATCCGATTGCCAAGGTGGCGGCCAAGATCGCGCTGGGTTATACGCTGGATGAGATCAAGAACGCCATCACCGGTAAGACTTACGCCAGCTTTGAGCCAACGCTGGACTACTGCGTGGTCAAGATTCCCAGACTGCCTTTTGATAAGTTCATTACGGCCAAGCGCACACTGACAACCCAGATGAAGGCCACGGGCGAAGTGATGAGCATCGGCAATAACTTTGAGGGGGCGCTGATGAAGGCGATCCGGTCTCTGGAACAGCATGTGGACTGCCTGCGCAGTTATGACTTTTCCGCGCTTTCCGCGGAGGAATTGCAAGAGCGGATGAAAGTGGTGGATGACCAGCGGATCTACATCATCGCGGAGGCAATCCGCAAGGGCATTGACTATGATACGATCCATGAGATTACCATGGTGGATCACTGGTTTATTGATAAGATTGCGATTCTCACGGAGATGGAGGCGCGTCTGGAGCAGGATCCGTTGACGGTAGAACTGTTAAAAGAGGCCAAACGGCTGGAATTTCCGGATACGGTGATCGCCAGATTGACGGGCAGAACTGAAGAAGAAATAAAGAACATACGTTATGAAAATGGCATTATGGCGGCTTTCAAGATGGTGGATACCTGTGCGGCGGAGTTTGCGGCCAGTACGCCTTATTATTATTCCGTGTTTGGGTCGGAGACGGAAGTGGAGGAGACCCATCCGAAGAAAAAGGTGCTGGTACTGGGTTCCGGTCCGATCCGCATCGGGCAGGGCATTGAGTTCGATTACTGCTGTGTTCATGCCACCTGGGCTTTTTCCAGAGAGGGCTACGAGACGATCATCATCAACAACAACCCGGAGACGGTGAGCACCGACTTCGATATCGCGGACAAGCTCTATTTCGAGCCGCTGACGCCGGAGGATGTGGAGAATATCGTCAGGGTAGAGAAGCCGGATGGCGCAGTGGTGCAGTTTGGCGGGCAGACGGCGATCAAGTTGACAGAAAGCCTGATGAAGATGGGCGTGCCCATTTTGGGAACGAAGGCGGAAGATGTGGACGCTGCCGAGGACCGGGAACTTTTTGACAAGATTCTGGAAGAGACGGAGATCCCGAGAGCGGCGGGCGGTACGGTCTATACGGCTGAGCAGGCCAAAGAGGTGGCAGGCAGACTGGGTTATCCGGTGCTGGTACGGCCTTCCTATGTGCTGGGCGGTCAGGGGATGCAGATTGCTCTCTCAGATCAGGAGATCGAGGAGTTTATGGCGGTCATCAACCGCTACGAGCAGGAACATCCGATTCTGGTGGACAAATACCTGCAGGGCAAAGAGCTGGAGGTGGATGCGGTTTGCGACGGCACCGATATCCTGATTCCGGGCATTATGGAACATATCGAGCGCACCGGCGTCCATTCCGGGGACAGTATCTCGGTCTACCCGGCTCCCACGGTCAGCGAGAAGGTGAAGGAGACCATCGCGGAGTATTCCAGACGGCTGGCGAAGGCATTGCATGTGATCGGCCTGATCAACATCCAGTTTATCGCCATGGACGACGAGGTGTATGTGATCGAGGTGAACCCGCGCTCTTCCCGGACCGTACCCTATATCAGTAAGGTGACGGGAATCCCGATCGTGGATCTTGCCACGGAAGTGATCATCGGGAAAAAGATCCGGGATCTGGGCTATGAACCGGGGCTGCAGCCGGCGGCGGATTACTATGCCGTGAAGATGCCGGTCTTTTCCTTCGAGAAGATCCGCGGCGCGGAGATCAGCCTGGGACCGGAGATGAAATCCACGGGAGAGTGCCTGGGGATAGCCAGGACCTTTAATGAAGCGCTGTATAAAGCATTTCTGGGGGCGGGCGTGAATCTGCCCAAACATAAACAGATGATCATAACCGTAAAAGACGCGGATAAAGGCGAGGCCATCGGGCTGGCCCGCCGCTTCGAGAAGCTGGGTTATATCATCTATGCCACAAGAAGCACGGCGGCGGCGTTGCGGGAGGCCGGTGTGAAGGCGAGAAAAGTGAATAAGATCAGGCAGGAATCCCCTACCGTCATGGATTTGATCCTCGGGCACAGAATCGATCTGGTCATTGATACGCCCACCCAGGGACGGGATAAGAGCAGGGACGGCTTCCTGATCCGCAGGACAGCCATCGAGACCGGCGTGAACTGCATTACGGCATTGGATACGGCGGCGGCGCTGGTATCCAGCCTGGAGAATGCGGCCAGGCAGGGGAAAATGACTTTGATTGATATTGCCACGATCGCAAGGCGAGGGAAGGCATAAGGTCAGGTATGTCCGCGTAAGATGGATAAGATATTGAGGACGGTTTGCCAGCGGCCTTAGTACAAAGTGCTTCGGAAGGAGGTAAGGATCTATGAGTGCCGTCAGGAATTATCAGAAAGAATTGGATAAAATAACGGTAGATATCAAAAGCGGCAGTGCGCCGACACTTTTCCTGCACAGCTGCTGTGCGCCGTGCAGCAGTTATGTACTGGAATACCTGCGGCAGTTCTTTCGGATCACTGTTTTTTATTACAATCCTAATATTACCGAAGCGCAGGAATATCGTAAGCGGGTGGCCGAGCAGAAGCGGTTGATTGCCGCTTATAATGCATATAGCAGAGAAGCGAAGCAGGCGGAAACAGGCACAGGGCAGGAACAAAATACGGGGTATTTGATCGACATTGTAGAAGGCGACTACGAACCGGCATGTTTCTATGAGATCGCACACGGACTGGAGCAGTGTCCGGAGGGCGGGGAACGGTGCTTTGCCTGCTATGCGCTCCGGCTGCGGGAGACGGCGAAGCGTGCCCGGGCGGGCGGATATGATTATTTTACAACAACGTTGACCATCAGCCCTCTGAAAAATGCTGCGAAGCTGAATGAGATCGGCGAGCAGTTTGCGAAAGAGTACGGGACTGCCTGGCT
Organism: uncultured Lachnospiraceae bacterium; assembly: GCA_910578115.1. Taxonomy (GTDB): domain Bacteria; phylum Bacillota; class Clostridia; order Lachnospirales; family Lachnospiraceae; genus UBA3282. The sequence continues at coordinate 79,792 of CAJTPO010000011.1, forward strand.
GCCTTCTGACTTTAAGAAGAAAAACGGGTATAAGCGGTCTGTGGAGCTGTCGAAAGAGTATGATTTGTACCGGCAGGATTATTGCGGATGCGTGTACTCCCGGGTGCAGCGGGAGACGGAACGTGAGAAGGAAAGCGACACTGGCTCCGCAGCAGAATGATAACAGAAATACCGTATAAAAAGAACGTGCAGGGAGGAGCAGAAAATGCCACATGTAGATATTAAATGTTATGCCGGACGGACTTATGCACAGAAGAAGATACTTGCAGCTAAAATAACGAGAGATATTGCTGAAATATTTGAGACAAGTGAAGACAGTGTTTCTATTGCGATTCATGATATTCCTCCGGAAAACTGGAAGGCGCAGGTGTGGGACAAGGAAATCGAGCCAAATCGAGGGAAGCTGTGCAAAGAACCGGGATATGATTATGATGACTGATTTTTTTGTAAATGAGTATTGACACAGGAACGGTTTTTCTGGTTTAGTAGTAGGAAAGACAGAAAGACGAAAAAAGGGAACAAAAGACAAAAGGCAAAAGGGCCGAAAGACAAAAAAGGAAACAAAAGGCAAAAAAACAGAAAAAGAAGCACAAAGATATAAGAAAGGCTTGGAAGAAGATGCAGAAAATATTGGATTTGATTTCGGAAGAGATGATGAAAGCGTTTGTGGCGGCAGGGTACGATGCGGCGTTGGGAAAAGTGACGGTGTCAAACAGACCCGATCTGTGCGAGTATCAGTGCAATGGCGCCATGGCGGGTGCGAAGAAATATCATAAGGCGCCGCTTATGATCGCTCAGGATGTGGCCGGACAGCTGCAGGAGAGCAGTGTCTTTACGGAGGTGTCCGCTGTGGCTCCGGGCTTTTTGAATCTGAAGGTGTCGGAGACGTTTGTGCGGGATTATCTGCGCGGGATGAGAGACAGCGAGAAATTCGGCCTGCAGATGCCGGAGAAGGCGAAGAAGATCATTATTGATTACGGCGGGCCTAATGTGGCGAAGCCGCTTCATGTGGGGCACCTGCGTTCCGGTGTGATCGGGGAGAGTATCAAGCGGATCTGCCGTTATGCGGGGCATGATGTGATCGGGGATATCCATCTGGGTGACTGGGGTCTGCAGATGGGGCTGATCATTACGGAACTGCAGAAGCGCAATCCGGGATTGGTTTATTTCGATGATTCCTTTGCGGGAGAGTATCCGCAGGAAGCACCTTTTACCATCTCCGAGCTGGAAGAGATCTATCCGACAGCCAGTGCGAAATCCAAGGAGGACGAGGCTTATAAGGTAGACGCCATGGAAGCAACCTATAAGCTGCAGAATGGCGTGCGCGGTTACAGGGCATTATGGGATCATATCATCCGTGTATCCGTGGCAGATTTGAAGAAAAATTATGTAAACCTGAATGTGGAATTTGATCTCTGGAAGGGAGAGTCGGACGTTCACGATATCATTCCCGGCATGGTGGAAGAGATGAAGAAGGGCGGCTACGCTTATGAGAGCGATGGAGCTCTGGTAGTGGATGTGAAGGAAGAGACGGACACGAGAGAAGTGCCGCCATGTATGATATTGAAATCGGACGGAGCGTCTCTTTACAATACTACGGATCTGGCCACGATTCTGGATCGTATGACGCAGTATCATCCGGACAAGCTGATCTATCTGACGGATAAGAGACAGGAGCTGTATTTTGAACAGGTATTCCGCTGTGCAAGAAAGACCGGATTGGTCAATGCGGATACGGAGCTGGTGCATATCGGATTCGGCACCATGAACGGCAAGGACGGGAAGCCTTTTAAGACGAGGGAAGGCGGCGTCATGCGTCTGGAAAACCTGATCCGGGAGATTGATGAGGAGATGATCCGCAAGATCCGGGAGAATGCCGGAACGAAGGGCTATGAGATTGATGAAGAAGAGGCAGAGCAGACGGCGAAGGTAGTCGGACTGGCGGCCATCAAGTACGGGGATCTGTCAAACCAGGCGTCGAAGGATTATATTTTTGATCTGGATCGGTTTACCTCTTTTGAAGGGGATACGGGGCCGTATATTCTTTATACGATTGTACGGATCAAGTCAATTCTGGGTAAATATGTGGAACAGGGCGGAAGTTTGACTGATATAGTCATCGAAGAGGTGGTCAATGATTCCGAGAAGAGTCTGGTGCTGGAGCTGGCAAAGTTTAATACCGTGATGGAGGCGGCTTACGAGGAGATCGCGCCGCATAGGATCTGTGCTTATATCTATGATATAGCCAATGCCTTTAATCGTTTTTATCATGAGACAAAGATTCTGACAGAAGAGGATGCGAAGAAGAAGGCGGGCTGGATAGCATTACTTATGTTAACCAGAGATGTGCTGGAAGTCTGCATTGACCTGCTTGGTTTCTCTGCACCGGAGAGGATGTAGGAGCGGTTTGGTGCCAGAAGGCGGTTTATGATATGGAGAATGCCCGGGAAATGGGTATTCTCGCATTAAGATTCTGCGCAGCGGAATCATGAGGGCTATAATGGGAAGGTAAGCAGGCGGGAGGTGGCGCGTATGGCATTTGGATTGATGTTTACAGTGATGTCTGGTTTGATCGTGGTGGTAACGATCGTGATCATGGTGGTGATTCTGTTAAGAGCTGCACGGGGAATCAGCACCCGGAATAAGAACAATCATTCCCCGCGCCTTACTGTTTCGGCCGTGGTGGTATCCAGAAGGACGAAAGTATCACATCATTCTCACGCGAATGCGGGAGACGCCGGAGGCGGACACCATACGACATCTTCCACATGGTACTATGTCACCTTTCAATTTGCCAGCGGTGACAGGATGGAGTTTCCGGTCGATGGTTCTGAATATGGAATGCTGGTGGAGGGCGATGAGGGTGAGTTGACCTTTCAGGGGACGAGGTATCTCGGGTTTGAGAGGAAAAGACCATAAAACGAAGTAAGAGCAGGCAGGAAACAGGGAAATAAAATAGAAAGCCTGATTATAAAAAGTGTAAAAGTTGTCGTCGGTGCGAATTGTAACAAATATTGTAAAAAATTGAAATTTTTTTGGAAAAGCACTTGACAATCAGTGGTAAAAAATTGTATACTAGCAAAGCGGGTTGCGGAAGTGACCCGTCCATATGGGGTCTTAGCTCAGCTGGGAGAGCATCTGCCTTACAAGCAGAGGGTCATAGGTTCGAGCCCTATAGGCCCCATTGGAACTGAATATGGCGAGATAGCTCAGCTGGCTAGAGCATACGGTTCATACCCGTAGTGTCGAGGGTTCAAGTCCCCCTCTCGCTATTATCTGTAGGAGTGCGGAAATGTCGGTGAATACGGCGTTTCCGTTTTTTTTAGCCAGGATTTATTAGATACAGTAGGATGCAAATCTTTTGGCTTATTTTGGCGGGTGAAGGAGTAGAAAATCCGGGTTATTTGGACTGTGGTTGATTCAGGGTTTGAAAGTATGATATTTATCTGCCTGCATGATAAGTTGAATACGTGTGCCTTTTGATGTTATTTGATGTTTTATTTTTATGTTCCTATAAATCAATGGCATAAATATAGAAGTCCAGCTAATAAATGTCAATAGATAAAAGAAAGGTTTTTTTATAAAAAGGTAGAGTTTCTCCTTAGTGCAAATATCATGTTGTATACTTTGTGTGAAACAGTCTCATTGCCACAGGCTTAGGTTTTGACTCACATTTTTTGAGGCCAACCAGCTAAAATGACAGAATCGAATACGATAAAACTGATACGTGAATGTAATGCTGGTATCAAAATGGGGATAGTATCCACCGATGAAGTCCCGGTACAGCATTGCTTAAATAACAATGAATAGATGTTGCTTTTTTATTGCAGTCTGTACATAATGATTGTATTACTAAGGAATAGATGGGGTTATGTCACAGGGGTCAACCAGAGCATTGTACCACGGGTCGGGCTTCATGATAACAATGCTGCCATTTGGCGCAGCCGGTTTCTTACGGTGCCCCATCTTTTTTGCGCTGGATCAGATCATGTGTGTCCTGTTGGCGGCGGGCGTGGTGTTTATGGTGTTATGTTGCGTAAATCTGGAGAGAAGCAGAAATAGGTTGTTTCAATTTGAGGAAGAATTTGTATATAAGGGAGACGTCTACTATGTGTCAGAGAATCAGGAGGAAGATATCGGCATTTTTTAAAAAGGAAACCGTTCTGTGCATCGCGTTTATACTGGCGGTGTTTTCCATGTTCCTTGTGCCGCCGGACAGGAACTATCCGGGCTATATCGATTTCAGAACGCTGGCAATCTTGTTTTGCCTCATGTGCGTCATGGCGGGCTTGCAGAAAATCGGTGTGTTTGACCGCATTGCCCGAAAGCTTTTGGGGCGGGTAGGAAGCGGGAGCGGTCTGGTACTGACCCTGGTTTGGCTCTGTTTTTTCTTCAGTATGCTGATCACCAACGATGTTGCGCTCATTACCTTCGTGCCGTTCACGTTTATTGTGCTCCGTATGCTGGGAACGGAACTGGAAAACAGGCTTCTTTTGCCAGTGGTGGTTTTACAGACCATAGGGGCAAATCTTGGCAGTATGCTGACGCCCATCGGTAATTCGCAAAATCTGTATCTCTACGGAAAGGCGGGGATGTCGGTTGGCGGATTTCTTATGCTCATGCTGCCATATACGCTTGTGTCATTGGTGCTGCTGACTGTCTTTTGCGTCTTGCAGGGCAGAGTATGTTCCCGGTTTTCCCAAATGGAGAAAGCGGCTTCAAAAGAGACGTCTTCGATGGAGAAAAAGACCTTTTATCAGCTTGCAGTTTACCTCATGCTGTTTTTACTATGCCTGTTGGTGGTTGGACATATATTGCCGTGGCAGACGGTCTTGTTTGTGGTGCTTGCCGTGATCTTTGTAATGGACAGGCATATCCTTACGAAGGTAGATTATTCCCTTCTCTTTACTTTTGTGGAATTCTTTGTTTTTGTCGGAAATGTGGGGAGAGTTCCGACCTTTCGGGACTTTTTACAGAGTTTTATTGCAGGAAGGGAGATCTATACCGCCGTGGTCGCAAGCCAGGTTATCAGCAATGTACCGGCAGCATTGCTGTTATCGGGATTTACGGAGGATATGGCGGGACTTATCGTGGGGACGAATCTGGGTGGGCTGGGGACGCTGATCGCCTCTATGGCCAGTCTGATTTCCTATAAAAATGTGGCAAAGGAGGCCGGAGAGCGCAAGGGAAGTTATATTGCGCTTTTTACAGCGTGGAATATCGTCTTTCTGGCGGCGCTCATTTGTATGAATCTGCTGATCAGATGAAGATCTGTGTTCTTTTTTTGAAAATATTTGTGTCAGGGATGACGTGGGCATAAGTATGCGTAAATAGAGTGGGAAGGAATACATATGTGGAAAAGGGTAAGACAGCCAGATCAAAATTTACGGAGGTAAATATCGAATGAAGACAATATGTGGAATTGATTGTATCGGATGCGGATGGAAAGAAAGCTGTAAAGGCTGTGCGGAAACAAATGGCAGGCCTTTTGGTGGAGAATGTGTTGCGGCTGAATGCTATAAAACTGATGGCGAAAAATATTTTATGGCGTATAAGGAGCGTCTGATCGCAGAGTTCAACCTTCTGGGAATTGCCGATATGCCGCCGGTCGCAGATCTCTGTCAGTTATACGGCGCCTATGTCAATTTGGAATATACGTTACCAAATGGAGAAAAAATTAAGCTGCTTGATGATTCAAAAGTATATCTGGGCAGTCAGGTCGAAAAACATAACAGTGACAGGTGTTATGGACTTGTTGCAGATGATAATTATCTGCTGGTATGCGAATATGGCTGCAATGGTGTGGATCCCGAGATCATTCTGTACAAAAAGAGATAGACAGTATTTATTCTGTTAAATTATATTCCGTTCGATGTATACAATAAAGCAGAATCAAACGAACCAAACCTTGGCGGGTGAGGTTCTTTTCTTTTTTTCGTCATTGAGCGCATAATGTTGGTCTGCCTGTACCATGTGTTCTCAAAGCAGGAAGTCTTTAACCCTGCCGATACGGATTATTCGACTATTCCTAAAAAGATGTATCAGAAATTTCTGTTAGACAGGCGGCGCAAGAAAAAGAAAACGTTGGTGCTGGAGAATCTGGATATTCCCAAAATAAATTATACAAAAAAATGGGGGAGAATGATGAAATATGTTTTTTACATGTTATATTTCCTGTATAAAACTTCTCCGAAACAGATTGATTTCATATTTGCTTCACATTGGCATGATAGACTGAAAGTCAGGAGGTGTTTTGATGGCAACAATACTTATTGTGGAAGATGATGTAAAAACCAACGACGCAGTATGTGAATATTTAAAATCAGCAGGACACAAAATAATTCCCGCTTATGACGGTGGAAGTGCGTTACAAATATTTGATACGAATAAGATTGATCTTATTGTCTTAGACATTATGCTGCCCAAAATATCCGGGCTTTCTGTTTTGCATGAGATACGGAGGAAGAGTTCAGTTCCTGTTCTTATGCTGACAGCTATTGAAGATGAATATACACAGGTGACGGGTTTTGATGAACAGGCTGACGATTACATGACCAAGCCTTTTTCCATGATTTTATTAGGGCGGCGCATCACAGCCCTCTTACGCCGAAGCGGGAAAAGTATCATGCCCGACAGAATGGTTTTTGGAGATGTGACAGTTGATTTTTCCGGTTATACGGCAAAAGACAGCCTGGGAAAGATTGATATTACGCCGAAAGAAATTGATCTGTTGAAATTGCTTGTGGAGCATAAAGGGCTGGTGCTTACCCGTTCACAGATACTGGATGATCTGTGGGGTGACAGTTATCCCATTATTGACAGAACGGTTGATACTTACATTAAGAACTTACGCAAAAAACTCCGGCTTGACTGTATTATTACGGTTAAAGGGATCGGTTACAAATATGAGGCAGAATCATGAAACAGATAAAAATATTTCCGAAAACCTTTGCTTACACATTGGGGCTTATGCTTTTTATTGTCGGTGTGGCTCATATGCTGCTCTATTTCTTTACAAAACCGGAATGGATTGATGTTTCGGTGAATCAGCAGGCGCAAATGTCTTTTTATACAAGTCTGAATGTAACAGATTATGTTACGAAAGCTGTTTTGCAGGCCCTGCCTTTCTCTTTGATTTGTTGTGTGGCTGTTTCAACAATTTGTTCTTTTTTATTTTCAAGAAAGATTACGGTTCCTGTCAGACACATCAGTATGGTTACAGGACAAATGGCACAAATGCAAAGAGGCGTTTTCTGCAACAGCAATTCAAAAGACGAAATCGGTATATTAGCCGATAATATCAATTATTTATATCAAAGTTTGCTGTCAACGATTGAGAACCTTGAAATTGAGAAGCAGCGTGTAAGTGAAAGCGAAAAATTAAAGGTAGATTTTCTGCGGGCCGCTTCACATGAGTTAAAAACGCCTGTCACGGCGTTAAATGCTACTTTGGAAAATATGATACTTGGAATCGGGAAATATAAAGACTATGACAGCCTCCTGCCGGAATGTAAAGAAATGACAGAACACCTTGCAGAAATGATACATGATATACTTGAAACCTCAAATCTGGGTGTATCTGCAAAGAAGGAAACGGCAGTAAGAGTTGATCTTTCCAATATGCTTTCCGGTTTGTGCGAGCCTTATATTCTGATCGCCAGGACAAAAGGTATTATGTTCCACTTTGATGCCGCAGATCATTTTTCTGTGGTACTGCCGCCGCAGATGTTTGAAAAAGCTGTTTCAAATGTTCTTGCCAATGCTGTTGCATACACAAAAACAGGTGGAAAAATTTCTGTATATATCGACAGGCAGAAAATTATCGTAGAAAATGAATGTTCCCCGATCCCTGCTGACATATTACAACATCTTTTTGAGCCGTTTTATCGCCCGGACTTTGACCGAAACTGTGACAAAGGCGGCAACGGGCTTGGGCTGTATATCGTTGATACCGTTCTAAAGTCTATGGGCATGTCCTATTCATTTCTTCCCATGAAAGAACCGCCGGGAATGAGGTTCGTCATCAATCTATCCAATCTATCGTAAACGACATTAAAAATTTCGTTTACGATAAATACAGTAATAGAGTAACAGGAAAGCTCTCTCAAAAGCGGGGGAGCTTTTTCAATTCCTGATTCTCTCCATATATGTTTCATACTGGTTCCACATTGGAAAGCTATGCTGACACTGTTCCATAAAACAAACAGCAGAAAACGGAGGTACTAAAATGGGAACTGTCAAACGGGCGTTTTTATACGTCACAAGAAAAACGGGTAAAAGTATCCTGCTCTTTTTGATACTTCTTGTCATGGCAACTTTTGTATTAACGGGACTTTCGATTGCAAAATCATCACGGGAAGCGCAGCACGATTTACGAAAGACTTTAGGCGGTGAGTTCCAAATAGCAGTGGACCTTTCAGACAGCAATCCTTATGCAGGGAAAATTGTTGACGATGATGGCAGTGTGGAACTCTATACAAAATATCCTGTTACACGGGAAATGATTGACACGGTTATGGCCATTAACGGGGTGAAAAGCTATAACGCGGAAACACATATGTTTGTTTCCACAGATCTTGCCATCTTTCCCGGAAATGTCCCTGTAAAAGCAGAATACAGCAATTTGATCTACGCCCGGAGTGTCCTGGATACGCGAAACAGCAGTTTTTTTCAATCGGAAAAATTCAATCTGATCGAAGGAAACCACATCACGGAAAATGAAAAGAATGCTGCCGTTATCAGCAGGGCCCTGGCGGAAAAAAACGGCCTGAAATCAGGCGACACCATTTCCATACAAGGTGAAAATACAGTGACGGTTAAGATCATTGGGATTTATGAAATTTTAAAACCCGACCCGCTCTATGAAAATATTGTTGCTTATGAAAAAGCAGAAAATCAGATTTTTGTTGACTTTCAAACGTTGCAAAATCTGTCAGGGAATATACCGGCCGGATTCGGAAGCGTGACATTTGCGGTGTCTGACCCGGCACAGCTGAATCAGATCATTTCGGACGTGAAAAATTTACCCTCCATTGACTGGCGCGCTTTTGAAATGATAACAGACAATGAAACATACCTGGAAGCTGCTGCGCCTCTGCAGAAAGTCCAGATGCTGGTAACAACTATGATGATTGTTATCGTGCTTGTCAGTGCGGTTATTCTCTCTTTGGTTCTGACTCTGTGGGGAAGAAGCCGTATTCACGAAACAGGGGTCTTTCTTTCTCTCGGCATTGCAAAAGGAACCATCATCAGCCAGTATTTGGCAGAGGTTTTTATAATTGCGGTTTTTGCTTTTGGATTTTCTTATGTAACAAGTAATACGATCGCGAATCAACTGGCGAACGGATTGCTGCAGCAAACGACGCCTGTCAGGGAAGAACAGGCAGGAGTCGTAACGCAGATCAAAGACGGATACAGCGGTGAGGATGTTTCAATCAGTATAAAAGACAACGCTGCCCCGTCAGATATGTCACAGAAGCAGGAGAACAGTGTTGATGGTGAAAGTGCAGCCGCATTGGCAGAAACGGAGAGAACGCAGGAAACACAGCTTCATACGACCGTCGGCATATATAGTATGCTGCAACTTTATGTTATCGGTATTACAATTATTATTATTTCAACAGGAGTTTCTTCACTGACAGTTATGCGCTTAAAACCACGGGAAATTTTATCCAGAATGAGCTGAAAGGGAGGTTATGAAAAAATGGCTTTATTAGAAGTGAAAGAAGTACGATATGCCTATCAGAATGGAAAACCGGTTTTATCAAATATAAACGCAGCGTTTGAAGCCGGAAAAATGTATGCTGTTCTTGGAGCGTCCGGCTCTGGAAAAACAACATTATTGTCACTGATCGGTGGGCTTGATGTTCCCCACAAAGGGGAAATTCTCTTTGAGCAGGAAAATATTTTGCAGCGGGGGCTTGCATATCACAGGCGCAGTCATGTTTCTTTGATATTTCAAAGCTATAACCTGATTGATTATATGAACGCCATTGAAAATGCAGAACTGACAGCAAAGAAAAAAGGACTGCCGATATTAGAACGGCTTGGCTTAACAGAGGAAGAAGCAAAACGCAATGTGATGAAACTGTCCGGCGGACAGCAGCAGCGGGTAGCGATTGCCCGCGCACTGGCTTCTGATACGCCCGTTATTTTAGCTGATGAACCAACGGGAAATTTGGATGAGGACACGGCAGCCGGAATTATCCGCATATTGAAAGAAAGTGCACATGAGCTGAATAAATGTGTGATCGTTGTAACCCACGCAAACGAATTGGCCGCACAGGCAGACACCATACTTAAATTAAGCCATGGTACGCTGCATGAAATTTGAATATTTCCATTTCCAAAGCAACCTGCCCCTCGCCACAGGCGACTTGGAATGGGCAGATTCCGTAACAGAGAAGCCGTCGTACAGCGGAGGTATTGACAAACAGGACAGATAGAGTAAAATAGTTCTAAAAAGAACAAAAAACAACAAAAATCAAGAGCAAAAATGAAACGAGTATTTGTTGTTCACAAGGAGAAACCATGATACCGACCAATATGTGGGAACATCAGAATGCGATCAAGACACTCTATGCGAAATGTGTCGGGGATGTCTGCGGAAAGCATGGCGTCACGCGCATCGAGCTGGATGTGCTTCTTTTTCTGGCCAATAACCGGCAGTTTGACACGGCTACCGATATTGTGGAAGTGAGATATCTGTCTAAGTCGCAGGTATCGGCGGCGGTCAGCCATATGGAGAACTGCGGTTATCTCAGGAAAGAATATGCGCAGGCTAACCGTAAGACAGCGCATTTGCGGATCTGTGATGCCGCGGCGCAGATTGTCGCGGACGGACAGGCTGCGCAGAAGCGGTTTTTCGACATCCTGCTGCAGGGCATGACACAGGAGGAGATGGAAGGGATGAGACGCTGCATGGATCATATTTTTGACAATATCAATCGTTATTTAAAGTGAACTGCGGGAGTATGTGAAGTGTACTTTTATGGTTTTGCTGTGCAACACGGCAGGAAGGAGTGCGATATCGTATGTTTAAATTTATCATCTGTTTTGTGGCGGGAATCGGAGCCGGTCTGGGCACCGGATTTGCGGGCATGAGTGCGGCGGCGGTGATCAGTCCGATGCTGATCACGTTTCTGGGACTGCCGGCCTATGAGGCGGTGGGCATCGCGCTGGCCAGCGATGTGCTGGCCAGCGCCGTGAGCGCTTATACCTACGGCAGGAATAAGAATCTGGATATCAGGAACGGTGTTGTGATGATGGTCTCGGTTCTGTTGGTCACACTGTTCGGGAGCTGGGTGGCAAGCAAGGTGCCCAACACGACTATGGGAAACTTTTCTGTCTTTATGACGCTGCTTTTGGGCATCAAGTTTATCGTGAAGCCTGTTATGACGACCAGAGAGTCCATGAACCAGGTTGACGGCAGGAAGCGGATCGTGCAGTCGGTGATCTGCGGTTCGCTGGTAGGATTTATCTGTGGTTTTATCGGCGCAGGCGGCGGCATGATGATGCTGTTGATCTTAACGGGCGTGTTGGGATATGAATTGAAGACGGCAGTTGGCACCAGTGTGTTTATCATGGCATTTACCGCTTTTACGGGAGCGGTCAGTCACTTTATGATCGGCGGCCGTCCGGACCTGTGGTGCCTGGTATTCTGTGTGGCTTCGACACTGTTATGGGCGAGGATTGCGGCGAAATTTGCCAATAAGGCGGCGCCGGCGACGTTGAACCGGGCCACGGGAGTGGTGCTGGCGGTTCTGGGAGCGGCGATCCTTGTTGTGAATTACATCTGACGATGACACGAAACAAAAAAGTCGAGGAGAGGACGAAAAGCAATATTTGATCAATGCTTCGTTAAAAAATGAAAAGAATTTTACAGGCAGATGCCCTATACTTATGGTAAACGAAATTTCTAATGTCGTTAACTGTATCTTTATAAAAAATTGTGCCGGAGAGCACAAATTTATATGGTGAGAAAGGAGCATGGTCATAACTATGAGTGAATGGAAGCTGCCAAGACTGATCAGTAACGGTATGGTGCTGCAGCAGAAAAAGCGGGTGCGTATCTGGGGATTTGACAAGCCGGGGAGAAAGGTAATGGTCGCTTTCCTGGGGGAGGAATATGTTGCCCTTACTGATCGGGAAGGGGTTTGGGAAATATGGATGCAGGAAACGGAGGCGGGCGGTCCTTACGCGATGGATATCCGGGATGATGCCGGAAACGAGACGGTCATAAAGGATATTCTGGTCGGGGACGTGTGGATCTGTGCCGGGCAGTCTAATATGGAACTGCCCATGGAGCGGGTGAAAGACCGTTATCCGAAGGAGATCGCAGATTGTACGAATCCGGCGATCAGGACATTTAAGATTACGGAACATGCGGATTTTCATGCTCCCCTTGCGGATCATCTGACGGGGGAATGGAAGCAGGCGGGGTCTGATACGATCCTCCAGTTTTCTGCGACGGCGTACTTTTTTGCGCTGCAGATGTATCAGCTGACCGGCGTACCTGTCGGGCTGATCAATGCCAGTCTGGGCGGCTCACGGATTGAATCCTGGATGAGCCGGGAAATGCTGGAAGGCTGTCAGGAAGCGCTGGATACGGCGGACCGGTATGCGGACGATGCATTTGTGCAGGGCGTCCTTTTACAGAACCAGAAGCAGGCGGAAGCGTGGCATGCGGGACTGGATGGTCTGGATGCGGGGCTTAAGGAGCACTGGGAGAAGGAGGATACAGATCTGCGCGACTGGGAAGCGGTGAAGATTCCTTTCTTTTTCCGGGATACGGATTTAAAAGATTTTATCGGAAGCGTATGGTTTCGGCGGAGCTTTCAGGTGCCGGCGGAAATGGCCGGCAGGGAGGCGAAAGTTTGGCTGGGAACGATCGTGGACAGCGACACGGTATATATTAACGGCGTCTGGGTGGGACATACAGATTATCAGTACCCGCCCAGGAAATATCCGGTTCCGGCAGGGCTTTTGCGGGCGGGGGAGAATACCATTACCATCCGCGTGAAATGCGAAAACGGGCGCGGAAGGTTTACGCCGGATAAGACATATGCACTCTGGAATGAAGCGCACAGAATTGAACTGGAGGGGGAATGGGAGTATAAGATCGGCGCTTCCTGTGAGCAGATCCTGCCGACCGATTTCGTCAACTGGAAGCCCACCGGGCTTTTTAACGGCATGATGGCTCCCTGCCGGAAGTATACGATAGCCGGATTCCTGTGGTATCAGGGGGAATCCAATACGCATGTGCCGGATGTGTATCTGGACCGGATGCAGAGGATGATAACCGGATACCGGAAGGACTGGCAGGAGGATACGCTGCCGTTTCTGTATGTGCAGCTTCCGAATTTTGCCATTGACATTTATGACAGTGACGCGGACGAGACAGGACAGGGCTGGCCGGTGGTGCGTGAGCTGCAGAGGCAGGCGCTGGCCATACCGGATACCGGCATGGCGGTGGCCATTGACCTTGGGGAGGACAATGATCTGCATCCTTTAAATAAAAGAGAGATCGGCGGCCGGCTTGCGATGCTGGCGGCAAAGAAGCTCTACGGCATGGATGTGCAGTGTGAAGGCCCACGGATTGAAAAAATCAGGACTATGGGCGGACAGGGCAGGACGGTGGTTTTGGAATTGGGCGCCGAAGCGGTTGTGAGGGACAAAGAAAAGGGCAGCACAATTCTGGACTTTGAATTGGGAGAAAGAAGGGCGGACGGGGAAATTGTCTGGCTTCCGGCAGAGGCGGAGCTGTTCGGAGACCGGATCATGTTGAAGTGCGGGGCGCTTTCCGGTCCTCCGGCAGCGGTTCGTTACTGCTTCGCCAATACGAACCGGGGAGCTTTGCTCTACAATAGTCAGGGATATCCCATGGGTCCTTTCTGCATGGAGATTCCCGCGGACAACGGATAAACTGCTGTTAAAGGAATGCGCACATCTGTGTCAGGGATGGCAGGGGTGCAGACAGGGAGAATTGCGATGCGTACATTATGGAATGAAGGATGGTCTTTTCTGCGGCTGGAGGTGGGAACGGAGCTTTCGGATGCACTTGGCCGGGAGCAGGATTTCGTGCCGGTGGATATCCCGCATGACTGGCTGATTTACGATGCGGACCGTCTTTATGAGAATGGAACCGGATGGTATCGGAAGAACTTTACGTGGACGGGCGATGGGACGAAAAGGCTTTTTCTCGTTTTTGAGGGTATCTATATGGACAGTGCCGTCTATGTGAATGGGCATAAGGCGGCGGAATGGAAGTACGGGTATTCTACTTTTACTGTCGAGATCACGGAGCATGTCCGGAAGGGAGAGAATCAGATTCTGGTCAGCGCATGTTTTCAGGCGCCCAACAGCAGATGGTATTCCGGTGCGGGGATTTACCGTAACGTGTGGATGAAGGAGACGGAGAGTATCTGTATCCCGGAAAACGGCGTTTATATCAGCACCAGAAGGCAGCGGGAGGATTTCGTGCTCCGGGTGGAAACGGCCGTTGATGTGCCGGCAGTCGTACCGGCCGGCGGGGAAGCGGATCGGGATGGCGGCGGACAGGAGGCGTATGCGGTCACGCACAGACTGTTTTATCAGAACCGGGAAGTTCCGATGCAGCTGATCAAAGACGAGCGAAGCGGCAGGGAATATCTGGTGGAAAAGCCTGTTCTGTGGGATGTGGAGGAGCCGGCGCTCTATACGCTTAGGACCTGTCTTGTGTGCGCCGGAGAAATCCGGCAGCAGGAGGAATGTTCCTTTGGGTTCCGGTATACAGCCTTTGATCCTGACAGGGGCTTTTTCCTGAATGGACGGCATGTAAAGCTGCAAGGCGTCTGCGAGCATCACGACCTTGGCGCACTGGGGGCGGCCTTTAATGAGGCGGCCATGGTGCGCAGACTGAAGAAGTTAAAAAGTATGGGCGTCAACGCCATCCGCGGTTCCCACAACATGATGGCGGTACGGTTTGTGGAGCTTGCCGACGAGATGGGTTTTCTCCTGATCTCGGAGGCCTTTGATATGTGGGAGAGATCGAAGAATACGTATGATTACGGGCGTTATTTTACTGAATGGCATGAGAGGGATGTGGAAGCGTGGGTATGCCGGGACCGCAACCATCCGAGTGTGATCCTGTGGAGCATCGGGAATGAAATATATGATACCCATGCCGGGGAGCGCGGACAGGAGCTGACCGGGGAGCTGAGAGCGCTGGTGGAGCGTTACGATCCCTGGAGAAATGCCCGCGTCACGATCGCTTCCAATTATATGCCCTGGGAAAATGCCTGTAAATGTGCGGATCTGGTGAAGATCGCCGGTTACAACTATTCGGAAAAGTACTATGAGGAGCATCACAGGAAACATCCTGACTGGGTTATTTACGGCAGTGAGACTTCTTCCATTGTACAGAGCAGGGGAATCTATCATTTTCCGCTTAAGGCGGAGATTCTGGCGGAGGATGACCGGCAGTGTTCGGCCCTTGGGAACAGTATTACCAGCTGGGGTGCAAAATCGCTGGAGAACTGTGTTACCGTTGACCGGGATACGGCATTTTCCATGGGACAGTTTCTGTGGACGGGCTTTGATTATATCGGGGAGCCGACCCCTTACCATACCAAGAACTCCTATTTCGGGCAGATTGACACGGCAGGGTTCCCCAAGGACTCTTACTATGTGTGGCAGGCGGCATGGACGGATTACCACGAGGCGCCGATGGTGCATGTGTTCCCTTACTGGGACTTCAATCCCGGACAGCTGATCGACGTGAGAGTCTGTTCCAATGCACCGGAGGTGGAACTGTTTCTGAACGGTAAGAGCCTGGGCAGACGGAAACTTTCCCATGCACCGGGAAGCGGGCGAACGATTCTGGCGGATTATCAGGTGCCCTATGAGGAGGGCGCCCTGACTGCAGTGGCGTATGATGAGGCGGGCCGGGAGATCGCAGGGAGTACAAGACGGTCCTTCGGCAATTCCCATGCCGTCAGGATCTACCCGGAAAATACGGTGATCAAAGCGGACGGGAAGGATCTTCTGTTCCTGGAGATCGGCACGGTCGATGAGCGGGGAAATCCGGTGGAAAATGCCTGTGACCGGGTGCGGGTGCAGGTGGCCGGTGCGGGAAGACTGGTGGGCCTTGACAATGGCGACAGCACCGACTATGACAGCTACAAGACAGACAGCAGAAGACTCTTTGGCGGAAAACTGCTGGCGATGATCCAGTCTGTGGGGGAACCGGGAGAAATCCGGGTGCAGGTCAGCGCGAAAGGGCTTATCGGCGCTTCCCTGCTCTGCCACAGTGAGGAGGTGTACCCTGGAACGCCGACTATACAAAAGCTGCCCTGCGATATAAGATGCAATGCGGATCTGCCGGTCCGTACCGGAAGGGCGGATGAGATCCCGGTGCGGAAGATCACGCTGCTCACGGAAGAGAACCGGGTGTTAGGGCCGGAGCGGAAGAGACTGTCGGTGGAAGCGCGGATCGACCCGCCGGAGGCGGATGATAGAGAGCTGTTCTTCCGGGCGGTGGATGACCATGGAGTGGACTCCAATCTGGTCAGGCTGATTCAGGACGGGAACCGGGCGCAGCTGGAGGCGCTTGGTGACGGGGCCTTCCGCCTCCGGTGCATGTCAAAGAGCGGTACGGACGCCATCCGTCTGATCTCCCAGCTGGAATTTGAGATTCAGGGACTGGGCAAAGCCTGGCTTGACCCTTACGATTTCATTTCCGGAAGCCAGTACACTTCCGTGAAGGGAGAGGCGGGAAACGGGAATGAGAGGGGCGTCGCAACCGCCCGGGACGGGGAGACGGTGGTGTCCTACGGCGGCATTGATTTTGGAAGGACCGGGTCGGATCAGATTGTGATGCCGATCTTTGCACTGGACAGCGGGGAATATCCCATCCAGATCTGGGAAGGCATTCCCGGGGAGCCGGACAGCGAACTGATCGGAGATGTGGTCTATCAGAAGCCTTCTGTCTGGAACGTCTATCAGGAGGAAACGTTCAGGCTGCAACGGCGGGTGAAGGGAATCACCACCATCAGTTTCCTTCTGCGGCAGAAGATGCATATCAAGGGATTTTCCTTCGTGCGCTGTGAGAAGGCGTGGATGCGGTTACCGGCCGCCGGTGCGGATCACCTTTACGGGGACAGCTTCCGGATCGCCGGGGATGCGGTGGAGGAGATCGGCAATAATGTGTCGCTGGAATTTGCGGAAATGGATTTCGGGGAAAAGGGTGCAGAGAAATTAACCGTCTGGGGACGGGCGCCGAAAGGGAGCAACACCGTCCATGTCCGGTTTTTTGACGGGAACAGCGAGAGCAAACAGATCGTGGAGTTTCCCGGAGGAGATGCGTATGCCGCTTCGACGTTCACGCTGCTGCCGGTGAAAGGCAAAGTGACGGTGACGTTCGTGTTTATGCCGGGAAGCTGTTTTGATTTTCAGGCGTTTCAGTTTGCGTAAGACAATCCGGGATGCATTTCGCGTATGCAGTGTTTTCTTTTCTTTATGCGCCTGTCTACTCTTTCAGCCTGTTCAAATTCTTATATTCTGAGGGCGTGCAGTTCTTGGCCGCCTTAAAGATCCTGTTGAAAGTGGACAGGCTGTTGAACCCGGAGAGCATGGCTACCTCCGTAATGGAGATATGAGGCTCGATCAGGAGGCGCTCCGCGTGGGCAATGCGTTTCTGCATCAGATATTCATGGCAGGACATATTGGAAAACTGCTTGAACAGGCGGGCGAAGTGGAACTTGGAAAAGCCCGCCAGGTCGGCAAGTTCCTCTATCGTAATATTTTCCGTACAGTGATCGGTGATATAGTTGCACACCAGCATGAATTTTTCTACATATTCATGCTGCTTGTTGCGGGTGATACCGGGGAATCTGGTGTTGGCATTAAAATTGGTCCGCCCCAGCGCAACGAAAAAGCGGATCATCAGGGAGTAGACACAGGCCTCGGTAAAGGGCCTGGGATTGTCGTATTCCCGGACCACTTCCTCCAGATAGAACTGCAGGCGGCTGTTGAGTTCCGGGTATTCTTTCCGGGAGATCAGCGTGTAGGGGAGAAGCGTGTGGAGCAGGGTGTCCATGGCGTTTACATTGCAGATCAGACTGTAATCAAACAGCAGGATCAGCCTCTCGCCGTCGGGAGGGGCAATCAGCTCGTGAAGCGTACCGGGGGGGGTGATCCAGATGTCGCCTTCATAGAAGGTATGCGGGGTCCCGTCAGTGATCACGGTGTATTGTCCGCGTATGGGCAGGATGATCTCCACCGCGGTATGCCAGTGGACGGGATAGTTCTCCGTCTCGTGGTTGTGATAAAGTTTCAGCCCGCTTAAAGCGTCATAAGCAACTGTCTCATGGATTCCATTTAATATCTTGATCATATCGTATTACCTCTCCGGAATTGAGCGCTTCTATTGTTCTATCGTAAACGACATAACAAATTTCGCTTACTATAATAAATAGTAATTCCATTCTCTCATTTTGGCAAGCGCCAAATCAAATATTGCTAACAGGCCATTATAGTAAATCTGTACAAAATCTCCCGTAAAAAAGTATGAATGTTACAAAAGAAAAGATAGAAACATGTGAAAATCATGAAAAGCAGGAGCAGAAAATGCAGAAATGAAAAAGGGGAACTCTTTTTTGAAATCCTCACAACGAAAACTTTAGCACGATTTGACAAGTGAAGAACAAGATATAGGGAGAAAAACGTGGCAAAGTGCAATATAATTTAAACATATTTGAAAAGAAAGTGTACAAATTTCCGGATGGAGTTAAAGCGACAGGAGATTACATATGGAATTGGTAAGAAATGAAGCAAAAATAGAAGCGTACAGGGAAAGAGCCAGAGAGCTGGTAGGGCGGATGACTCTGGAGGAGAAGGCGTTTCAGACGGTAAACGGTGCGGCGGAGATTAAAAGGCTGGGAATCAAGGCATACAACTGGTGGAACGAGGCGCTCCACGGAGTAGCGAGGGCCGGTGTCGCCACGGTGTTTCCGCAGGCAATTTCCCTGGCGGCCACCTTTGACGAGGATTTTATAGAACAGGTGGCGGATGCCATTTCCACCGAGGGACGTGCGAAATTCAATATGCAGCAGAAATATGAAGATACGGATATTTATAAGGGGCTTACTTTTTGGTCTCCCAATGTAAATATTTTCAGAGATCCCAGATGGGGCAGAGGACATGAGACCTTCGGCGAGGATCCTTATCTTACGTCAAGGCTTGGGGTGCGTTTCGTGGAAGGGCTGCAGGGACACGATGAGAATTATCTGAAGGCTGCGGCATGCGCCAAGCACTTCGCGGTGCACAGCGGGCCGGAGGATCTGCGCCACAGCTTTAATGCGGTGGTAAGCAGGCAGGATCTGTACGAGACATATCTTCCGGCGTTTAAAGCCTGCGTGCAGGAAGGAAAGGTGGAGGCGGTGATGGGCGCCTACAACCGTACCAACGGGGAACCCTGCTGCGGAAGCAGGACGCTTCTTCTGGATATTCTGCGCGGGGAATGGGGCTTTCAGGGTCATGTGGTTTCGGACTGCTGGGCGATCAAGGATTTCCACGAAGGCCACTGCGTTACCGGCGGGGCGCTGGAATCCGCAGCCATGGCGATGAACAATGGCTGCGACTTAAACTGCGGACAGCTGTTTGCTTATCTGGCATCGGCAGTGGAGCAGGGCATGGTATCCGAAGAGCGGCTGGATGAAGCGCTGGTCAATCTGTTTACGGCAAGAATGAAGCTGGGCGTATTTGAGGAAAAAGGCGGCACGCCTTACGACGATATTCCCTATACGGCGGTAGATTCCGGGGAGATGAAGGAATTGAACCTGCGGGCGGCGGAGAAGTGTATCACACTGCTTAAGAATGAAGACCATTTGCTGCCGCTTGACCGATCGAAACTTAAGACCATCGGCATCATCGGCCCCAACGCTGACAACCGTAAGGCGCTTGTGGGCAATTATGAAGGAACCGCCTCCAGATACTATACGGTTTCCGAAGGCATTCAGGATTATGTGGGAGACGGGGTGAGAGTTCTTTTCTCCGAAGGATGTCATTTATATAAAGAAAAGATCAGTAATTTAAGTCAGGGAAGCGACCGGCTGGCCGAGGTAAAGGGCGTCTGCGATGCGAGCGATGTGATCGTTTTGTGTCTGGGCCTCGATCCGGGACTGGAAGGCGAGGAGGGCGACCAGGGCAATCAGTATGCCAGCGGCGATAAGCCGGGACTTGACCTTCCGGGTAAGCAGCAGGAGCTGTTGGAGACGGTTTACGCCAGCGGCAGGCCTGTGGTACTGGTTCTTCTGTCGGGCAGCGCACTGGCGGTTCCCTGGGCGGATGAACATATTCCGGCGATCATTCAGGGCTGGTATCCGGGGGCACAGGGCGGCCGGGCGATCGCCAGAGTCTTATTTGGGGAGAAGAATCCGGAAGGAAGGCTGCCTGTTACGTTCTACAGGTCGGCGGAGGAGCTGCCGGAATTTACAGACTATTCCATGAAAGGCAGAACCTACCGGTATATGGAAAACGAGGCGCTTTATCCCTTCGGCTTTGGGCTGTCCTATACGGATTTTACCTACAGCAATGCGGCGGTATCTTCTGACGTGGTGGAGGAAGAAGGCGTCACGGTCCGGGTGGAGGTTGCCAATACCGGTGACAGGGAAGGCACGGAGACGGTTCAGGTATATGTGAAGGCCTGCAGGGAAGGGACGCCCAATCCACAGCTGAAAGGAATACGCAAGGTATCCTTAAAGCCCGGGGAGACGAAAGAGGTCAGCATAGCGCTTTCTTCTGCCGCGTTTGCCCTGTATGACGAGCAGGCGGTGAACCGGGTGGAAGAAGGAGCGTATGAAATCTACATTGGCGGAAGCCAGCCGGATCGCAGAAGCGTGAAACTGACAGGCAAAGAACCTGCAAAGCTGCGGATCATGGCAAAGCAGGAAATGATTATAAAGTAACAGACCGTTACCTGTCCCCGGCTTTTGATGGGAGCATGCAAAAGCCGGGGCCGGAGAGCGGTTTGGATCAATGCGGGAGGAGCAGCAGGATGGGATTTGAACAGGCATGGCTTTCCTATCGGAGGATAGAGGAAGACAGTGAGTGGAGAGGGATCGGCAGAATCTATGCCGATGAGGATGATTTCATTACAGGGAATGCGGTAAGAGAGCTCCGGAAGGCATGGAGTGAGATGACGGGGGCGGACCTTATGCTGTATCCCGGTTCCCGGGAGACACAGCAGGCCGGGAGCATCATCTTCAGGCAGGAAGAAGGATGCGGGCCGGAAGGATATCATGTATTTGAAGAGGGAGGCAGCGTGGTCATTGCGGCTTCCACGGACCGTGGATGGCTTTACGGCGCTTTTGAACTCATACAACAGATGCAGATGGAAAATCCGCTTTCGGGGCTGGATGTCAGGAAAGAACCGGTGATGCCGCTGCGTATGCTGAATCACTGGGATAATATGGACGGAAGTATCGAGCGGGGCTATTCGGGGAATTCCTTCTTCTTTGAAAAGGATGAGATCCTGATCGATGAGAGGACGGTTACTTATGCAAGGCTGCTTGCATCGGTGGGGATCAATGGAGCGGTGATCAACAATGTGAATGTAAAGGACGCCGCCACATGGCTGATCACAGACCGGTATTTTGATAAACTGCGCAGATTATCCGAAATTTTTGCCGGTTATGGGATCAAACTTTTCCTGTCCCTGAATTATGCCGCTCCTGTGGAGCTTGGCCAGTTGGACAGCGCGGATCCTCTGTCGGAAGATGTGAGGGAATGGTGGAAGAGGCGGATGCAGCTTGTTTTCGGGCAGATCCCCGATCTGGGCGGTTTTCTGATCAAGGCTGATTCGGAAGGGCGTCCCGGGCCGTTCACTTACGGAAGGACGCACGCGGACGGCGCCAATATGCTGGCCGAGGCGGTGGAGCCTTACGGAGGACTTATCATCTGGCGCTGTTTTGTATATAACTGCAAACAGGACTGGAGAGATTACATAACCGATCGGGCGAGATCGGGCTATGACAATTTTATAGAGCTTGACGGCGCTTTTCGCGACAATGTGATACTGCAGATCAAGAACGGGCCGATGGATTTCCAGGTCAGGGAACCTGTGCATCCTCTGTTTGGTGCGCTTAAGGCCTCCAACCAGATGCTGGAGGTACAGATCGCACAGGAATACACAGGACAGCAGAGACATGTGTGCTACCTGATTCCCATGTTTAAAGAAGTTCTCGCGTTCCGTACTTATGCGGCCGGGACGGACGATACGGTGATGGACATTGTATCGGGTAAGACTTTTGATCAGACAACATGCGGCATGGCGGCGGTGGCAAACACCGGAAATGATGAGAACTGGACCGGTCATGATCTGGCAGCGGCGAATCTTTACGGATTTGGTAGACTGGCGTTTACCCCTTCGGCCACGGCAGAGGAACTGGCCACGGAGTGGATCGTCAGGACCTTCGGTAAGGATCAGGAAGTTCGCGAGGTTCTGTTGTTCATATTGATGAATTCCTGGAAGGCGTACGAGATGTACAATGCGCCGCTTGGAATCGGATGGATGGTCAATCCTGCTTATCATTACGGACCGAGTGTAGACGGCTACGAGTATGACAGATGGGGCACTTATCACCGGGCCGACCATGCGGGAATCGGTGTTGACAGGAGCCATCACGGAACAGGATATGCAGGACTTTACGAAGAACCCAACGCTTCCATGTATGACAGTCCGGAGAGCTGCCCTGATGAGCTGTTACTTTTCTTTCATCATATGCCGTATGTGCATAAGCTGCACAGCGGTAAGACGGTGATCCAGCATATTTATGATACCCATTTTGAAGGGGTGGAGCTGGTAGATGAGATGGTGAAGCGTTTCGAGGGCCTGGAAGGAAAACTTCCGGATAAGGCGTTCGGGAGAATGCTGGAGCGGTTCCGGCATCAAAAAGAACATGCCAGGGAATGGCGGGACCAGATCAATACCTATTTTTACCGGAAGAGCGGTATTGCGGATGAAAAGGGAAGAAAAATATTCTGATAAGATCAGGATGGGAATTTGGGAGGTGTTCAAGTAATGACTAAGGTGAAAACAAGTAAACCGGCCGTCGCAAAGAAAGACAGTACCCGTTCGTATCTGAAAAGATACTGGCAGCTTTATCTGCTTCTGAGCCTGCCGCTGCTGTACCTTTTGGTTTTCAAGTATATACCGATGGTATATATCCAGATCGCATTCAAAAAGTACAGCATCATTCAGAACGTATGGGAAATGCCATGGGCCAAAAATCATGGGTTCGAGTACTTTATCCAGGCCTTTGGAAGCAATGATTTCCGCCGTGCACTGCGCAATACGGTGGTCTTAAATCTGATGGATCTGGTGATCGGGTTCCCGGCGCCGATCATCTTCGCATTGATTCTGAACGAATTGTGTTTCAAACGTTTTAAGAAAGTAGTGCAGACAGTTGCCTATATGCCGCACTTCCTTTCCTGGGTCATCATCTACAGCCTGGCGCTGCAGCTTTTTGCACCCGGTGAAGGTCTGGTGAATATGGCGATCGAGCGTCTGGGCGGTTCCTCTATTCCGTTTTTGAATGACGCGGCCCACTGGGTAGGCACGTATATCGGCGTCGGTGTATGGCAGAACTTCGGCTGGGGATCCATCGTATATCTGGCAGCGATCGCCGGCATCAACTCGGAACTTTATGAGGCGGCTTCCGTGGATGGAGCGGGACGTTTCCGCAAAATGTGGAATATCACCCTTCCGGGTATCAAGCCTACGATCGTGGTCTTGCTGATCATGAATCTGGGTAACATTCTGGGCAGTAATTTTGATCGTCCTTTCGCGTTCCAGAATAATCTGGTCATGAATGTGGCGGATGTAATTTCTACCTATGTATATCGAACCGGTATCAAGGGACTGCAGTTCTCTTTGACAACGGCGGTCGGCCTGTTCCAGTCGGTGGTCGGTGTGCTCTTCCTGCTGATGGCTAACTGGCTGTCCAGAAAACTTGGAGAAAGGGGGATCTGGTAATGAAAGTAAAATCAACTTCCGCAAAAATCGGCGATTGGGTTTTTGTCCTGATCTGTGTGCTGATCAGTATCATCTGTGTGGTGCCGATGATCAATCTGCTGGCAAAGTCCTTAAGTTCAACGGATTATCTGGTAAAGAATGCGGTTTCACTCTGGCCCAAGGGCTTTAACCTGGACGCGTATAAGACGGTCCTGAGTGATCCCAAGTACATCAGGGCATTCTTCTGGACGGTATTTTTGACGGTGGTCTGTACGTTTGTTTCTCTGACCATGACCGTGCTGTGTGCTTATCCGCTTATCTTTGACAAGTTAAAGGGGCGCGGCGTGATCAATATTATCATCACGATCACCATGTTTTTTAACGCAGGTACGATTCCCAACTATCTGCTTATGCAGAACCTGGGACTTCTGGACAATCCGCTGGTGTTGATCCTGCCCAGCTGTCTGAGCGTTTATAACATGATCATCATGAGGAGCTTCTTCTATGGCATCCCGGACAGCTTAAGGGAGTCTGCGGAAATAGACGGCGCCAGTTTCATCCAGATCATGATGAAGATCTATGTACCGCTGTCCAAACCGGTTATGGCCACACTGGCATTGTTCTATGCAGTGGGACGCTGGAACGGTTATTCGGACGCACTGTTATATATGAAGAAAACGGAATTCTATCCGCTGCAGCTGCTGCTGTACAACATCATCAACAATATTAACTCGGTAGAGGTTGCAACGCAGGAGGGCTTCTCATCCCCGGGACTTACGGCATCTTTAAAGGCAGCGATCGTTATGTTTTCCACAATACCGATCCTGTGCGTATATCCCTGGCTGCAGAAATATTTTATCCACGGTGTGACCATGGGGGCTGTAAAGGAATAACCGGATCCTTTCTACGGATTCGTTCATTCAAAATAAACTAAAAACAGGGAGGTAAGACGATGAAGAAAAAATTAATTGCGATTCTGCTGTCAGGTACTATGGTAGCGTTGACGGCATGTGGCGGTGGCAATGCAGGCGACTCGTCCGCTTCGGATGCAGGTTCTTCCGCAGGGGATTCTCAGGAAGCGGCAGAGGATTCCGGGGATGCGGGAGAAGGCGCAGAGGCAGCCGGAGACGCGGCAGCAACCGGTGAACTGGTGGACGGTAAGTTTGCAGAGACCAGGCACATTACGGTTGAGGTCTATGACCGCGGTAACGACGGCGGTTCCGATCCGACCAACAATATGTACACAGAGTATATCAAGAAGGGAATGCTGGAAGACCACAATGTTGAGGTGGAATTCGTAAAGGTGCCCCGCTGGACTGAGGTGGAGGAGATCAACAACCTGCTTGCGGCAGGAACGGCTCCTGATATCTGTGTATCATACAGTTATCCTACGGTTCTTACTTATGCCGAGATGGGAGGAATTCTCGATCTCAGCGGTTATGTGGAGGATTATAAGTCCGAACTGACCAATCTGTGGGACTGGCTTGGCGAAACCAATATCTATTGGGACAAAGATCCCGTAGACGGTACGATCTGGGCGATTGAAGGAAAGATCGCAGTTAATAACCGTATTAATACTTTTGTCCGTAAGGACTGGCTTGACACATTGGGACTCAGCGCGCCTACGACGACGGAAGAGTTTGAAGAGATGTTGATTGCGTTTGAAGAGAATAAGGATACGCTTCTCGGTGCGGATGCAGATAAGTTGATCCCTTATTCCGTAAGTTTCGATGTTGGCTGGAGAGCAGCTACTTTGATCGAGTCCTTTATCGATCCGGATATTTCCGACAAGGAAATGTATGTTAACGGATATGATGACAGAAAGCTGACCCAGAACGGTACCAAGGAAGCCGTAAGACTTTTGAACAAATGGTACAATCAGGGACTGTTGTGGGATAACTTCGCATTATACGGCAGCGGCGATACAACGGAAGACGATATGATGAAGGCAGGCTATGTGGGCGCTTTCACGCATAACTGGGATTATCCTTTCCGTAACGGTGAGGACAGCATCAATGTTAACCTGCAGAGAAACGTAGGGGAAGATGCATGCTATATCGCGATCGATCCTTTTGATGACTCCAAGGGAACCCATACCAAGTATGTATCCAGTACGGCCGGCGATCGTAAGATCTTCTTCCCGCACACCAACGATGAGCCTCTGGCTTGTATGTTGTATCTTGACTGGATCAGCGATCCGGAGCATATTCAGTATCTGCAGATCGGTGACGAGGGCGTGACGCATAACGTATTGGAGGGCGGTGCGATCCAGACGGTTGCAGCGACAGGCGATGCTATCATGAACTCCGGTATGAATATCGACTATACCATTACCTGTAACGGCCTGCACTTTGCAGACGAAGAGCTGACAAAACTCTCCCAGGCATACAACTATGCAGGCATTGATCCTGATATCGTAGCAGAGGCGGATAAGATCGCGCAGACCGATGCGGTTCCGGCCAAGAATGTTAACGTAGGGGCGATCGAGGCGGAAGCAAATATCGGTGATACTTTGAGCGCGAAGCGCGATCAGGTTTACGACAACGCAGTGATCGCATCGGAAGCCGATTTCGACAGCGTTTGGGACAGCATGCTGGCGGATTACCTGAATTCAGGCGGTCAGGCGATCATGGACGAGCGCGCTGCAAAATGGCAGGAGACATTTGGCGATACAGATATGCTTCCTTAAGGGCAGACAGGATTAATTAAAGCAACGATTTAAAGGAGCTGTTGTAAAAGCGGATCATGATCTGCTTTTGCAACAGCTTCTATGGTTACATTTTGCAGTGGCAGTAGATTTATTCCCGCGGGCAACAAGCCGAACGGTTGCCTGCAGCGGGGGCTTTGATTATAATGATGGTAGTTGTGAACAAATGGAGCAGAGGCAGGGCGGGAGAGATGGGGACGCCCTGGAATGGAGGTAAGATTGAAAATTAAAATTTTCAATCGCGAGATTTGTGTCTGCGCGTTGCTTGTCACAAACTCGTTTAATGCGACGTCTCAACATAGTTGAGACAAAAGCAGCGCAGAAATGGAGAAAACTATGGAAATGACACTCAGATGGTATGGAAGCAAATTTGATACGGTCACGCTTAAGCAGATCCGTCAGATCCCGGGGGTGACGGGTGTGATCACCACACTTTATGACGCGGCGCCGGGAGAGGTGTGGAGCAGAGAGAGGATCCATGCCCTGAAGGAAGAGGTGGAAGCCTCGGGACTGCACATTGCGGGAATCGAGAGCGTGAATATCCATGATGACATTAAGATCGGCGGGGGCGACAGGGACCGGTATATCGCCAACTATATTGAAACCCTCGAGAATTTAGGCAAAGAGGGCATTCACATGGTATGCTACAATTTCATGCCGGTGTTTGACTGGACAAGGACGGAGCTGGCAAGGGTAAGGCCGGACGGTTCCACGGTGCTTGCCTACACGCAGGAAGCGGTGGATGCGCTGGATCCGGAGAAGATGTTTGCGTCTATCGCGAAAGACACGAACGGAACGGTGATGCCTGGCTGGGAGCCGGAGCGTATGGCAAGGGTAAAAGAGCTTTTTGAGATGTATCAGGATGTGGACGGAGAGAAGCTGTTTGCCAATCTGCAGTATTTTCTGGAAAAGATCATGCCGGTGTGCAATCAATATGATATTAACATGGCGATCCATCCGGACGATCCTGCATGGAGCGTTTTCGGGCTTCCCAGAATCATTATCAACAAAGAGAACATCCTGCGGATGATGAAGATGGTGGACGATCCGCACAACGGCGTCACCTTCTGTTCCGGTTCTTATGGGACGAATCTGGAAAACGATCTGCCGGATATGATCCGCTCCCTGAAAGGAAGGATTCATTTTGCCCATGTGCGTAATCTGAAATTTATCACGCCCGATAATTTTGAAGAGGCGGCACATTTATCTTCTGACGGGAATTTTGATATGTATGAGATCATGAGAGCGCTCTATGATATCGGATTCGAGGGACCGATCCGCCCCGATCACGGAAGGATGATCTGGGATGAAGTGGCAATGCCGGGCTACGGCCTGTACGACAGGGCATTGGGAGCGGCCTATCTGAACGGACTTTGGGAAGCCATTGTGAAAGGAGCTGAAAAAAGATGAGATTAGACGAACAGGGGCTGCAGAACAGGCAGGCCTGGGAAGCGGCCGGCTATGAGCTGCCGGGATTTGACCTGGAGCAGATGATCGCCAAAACAAAGGAAGCCCCCTTCTGGGTGCATTTCGGAGCGGGCAATATTTTCAAGGCCTTTCTGGCAAATGTGGTGCAGAGACTTTTGAATGACGGCACATTGGACAGAGGGCTTGTGGCGGCGGAGGGCTTCGACTATGAGATCGTCGAAAAGATGAACCGCCCCCATGATGATTACAATATCCTGGTCACGCTGAAGGCCGATGGGAATGTGGAAAAGACAGTGATCGGGAGCATTGCGGAATCGTTGATGCTGGATTTCGAAAATCAGGCTGAGACCCTGCGGTTAAAGGAGATCTTCCGCATGGATTCCCTGCAGATGTGCACCTTCACCATCACGGAGAAGGGTTACAGTCTGGTGGATGGAACGGGCCGTTATCTTCCGGCGGTGGAAGCAGACTTTAAGGGAGGACCGGATGCCCCTTCCAGCTATATGGGCAAGGTGGCGGCGCTTCTTTATACCCGCTATCAGGCGGGGCAAAAGCCCATCGCCATGGTCAGCACGGACAACTGTTCCCACAACGGGGATAAGCTGTATGCGGCCATCAGTACCTTTGCCGGGAAATGGGTGGAGAATGGCAGGGCAGAAGAAGGATTCCTCCGGTATGTGGACGACCGGAATAAGGTGACCTATCCCTGGACCATGATCGACAAGATCACACCCAGACCGGATCCCTCCGTGGAAAAGATTCTGCTGGAGGACGGCGTGGAAGGGCTGGAGCCGGTGATCACTTCCCGAAATACCTATGTGGCTCCCTTTGTCAATGCCGAAGAGTGTGAGTATCTGGTGGTAGAGGACACCTTTCCCAACGGCAGGCCCGCGCTGGAAAAAGGCGGCGTGATCTTTACTGACCGGGAGACCGTCGATAAGGTAGAGAAGATGAAGGTCTGCACCTGCTTAAATCCCCTCCATACGGCGCTGGCGGTTTACGGATGTCTGCTGGGCTACCAGAAGATCTCAGAGGAGATGCAGGATGAAGAGCTTGTAAAGCTGGTGCAGAGAATCGGTTATACGGAAGGGCTGCCGGTGGTGGTAGACCCCGGAATCCTTGCTCCCCGGGAATTTATTGATACGGTCCTTACGGTGCGTGTTCCCAATCCTTTTATGCCGGATACGCCCCAGAGAATTGCCACGGACACCTCGCAGAAGCTGGCGATCCGCTTTGGCGAGACGGTGAAGGCTTATCAGAGATCACCGGAGCTTACCGTGCAGAGCCTCGAGATGATCCCTCTGGTATTTGCCGGATGGCTGCGTTATCTGATGGCGGTGGATGATGCGGGAAATGCCTTTACGCTGAGCCCGGATCCCCTCCTTGACACGGTGTGCCCCTATGTGAAGGGACTTGCGCTGCAGCCGGATCAGGATGTAGAGGCGCATGTGGAGGAGGTGCTTAAGATGAAGCAGATCTTCGGGGTAGACCTGTATGAGGCAGGACTGGCAGAGAAGGTGTGCGGCTATCTGCAGGAGCTGACGGCCGGAGCAGGAGCCGTGCGCAGTACGCTGCAGAAGTATGTGTGAGGCGGCAGCGGAGTATCGCTGCGCCGAAACGGTCGAAGATGCGCTCCGTGCAGAAGTATATGTGAAGCAGCGGCGGAAGGTGCAGACTGGAAGTGACATTCCCGGTGGATTGTGGTAAAATAGGAACGCAGCAGCACGTAGTATGATTTTTTGACAGTTCCTGGGAAGGGGAGCGTGAGGAGAAATTTTCCACACGCAAATCTGTGCCTGCAGCCCAAATTCTCAGGCTATGGAAAGGCATGGTTATTTTATGAAATTTGCGGCACCCGAGGCTTCTGTACTGATCGTAGATGACAATGAAATTAATTTGGAAGTGACAGCGGCCCTTTTGGAACCGCTTAAGATGAAAGTTGATCTGGCGGACAGCGGCAAGCGGGCGCTGATTCTGGCGCATCAGAAAAGATATCACCTGATATTTATGGATCAGATGATGCCGGATCTGGACGGAGTGGAGACGACGAAAAGGCTTCGCCGCCTGCCGGATGCCTATTGCCGCACGGTGCCGGTCATCGCCCTGACAGCCAATGCATTCTCGGAGGTCAGGGAGGAACTGCAGCAGGCCGGGATGAATGATTATCTGGCAAAGCCGGTGGAAGCGAAGGATCTGTATCGGTGTGTTCTGAAGTGGATTCCGCGGAAGCTGATCATTGTCTCGCAGGAGCAGCAGAAGCCGGGCGGCTCACCGGCGGCAGCCGGCAGCGGTAAAGTACAGGGCAGCAGCACACTGCCGCAGCTGCCGGGCATTAATCCGGCGGACGGCATCCGTTATACCGGCAGTGAGAAGATGTGGTTGAAGCTGCTCGGTGATTTCTACAAGTTGATCGATTCCAAGGCCAAAAAGCTGGAGAACTGTGTGGAGGACGGCCTGATCCGGGATTATACGATCGAGGTACATGCATTGAAGAATACGGCACGGATGATTGGTGCAGCCCGGTTGTCTGAACATTTCTTCCAGATGGAGAAATGCGGCAAAGCCGGAGAGGTGGAGACGATCCGGCAGGAGACGCCCGGCCTGATCCGGGAACTGAAAAGCTATAAAGAAATCCTGCGTCCTTTTGGGGAGAAGAATGACCGGAATAAGCGGGAAGTACCTGTCTCGGAGTGGATCGCGCAGTTGAAGGTCATGCGGGATGCCATGGAGAGATTCAGCCTGGATACGGTGGATGAGACCATGCAGCAGCTGGAGCAGTACCGGGTGCCGGAACAATGCAGTGAGTCGATGGAGCTTCTGCGGGCGGCGGTGGCGGATGTGAAGATGAAGGACGTGATGGATGCCGCGGAGCGGATGATCGCGGAATTGCAGGCCTGAGGCGATTCGTTACAAAGGAAAAGAGTCTGTATCATGGTGTGGCGGCTATAAGGTATATTAGCGGTCATGCCGTTATACGGACTCTTTATCTATGTCACTTTTTTGTTCTGTTATTTCTGACTTTTCTGTATGTTACAGCTTCTTTCCGGTCAACAGTTCATATCCCTGCAGGTACTTGTCGATGGTCTTCTGCACGATCTCCTGCGGGAGGGTCCAGTCGTGGCCTTCGTTGCTCTTTAACCAGTCTCTTGCAAACTGCTTGTCGAAGGAGGGCTGTCCGTGGCCGGGTTCATAGCCTTCCGCGGGCCAGAAGCGGGAACTGTCGGGGGTCAGCATTTCGTCGCCCAGAACGATATTGCCTTCTTCATCCAGTCCGAACTCAAACTTGGTGTCTGCGATGATGATACCACGCGTCAGAGCGTATTCTGCACATTTCTTGTAAAGAGCGATGGTATAGTCACGCAGTTTGGAAGCGTATTCTGCTCCCCTGCCGGGGAATCTCTTTTCCAGATAATCCACACTCTGTTCGTAGGAGATGTTCTCGTCGTGATCGCCGATCTCCGCCTTGGTGGAAGGGGTGTAGATGGGTTCGGGAAGCTTGTCCGATTCCTGCAGGCCTTCCGGCAGCGTGATGCCGCAGACAGTGCCGTCTTTTACATAGCTTGCCCAGCCGCTTCCGGTGATGTAGCCGCGCACGATGCATTCGATGGGCAACATCGTAAGCTTCCGGCATAACATGCTGTTGCCGTCAAATTTCTCCTGACGGAAGAATTCCGGCATGTCCTGAACATCCACAGAGATCATATGGTTGGGCAGGATATCCTGGGTCATATCGAACCAGAATCTGGACATCTGTGTCAGTACGGTGCCTTTCTTCGTCACCTGATTCTTTAAGATCACATCGAAACAGCTGATGCGGTCTGTAGCGACCATGATCAGGCTGTCTCCGTTGTCGTAAATCTCTCGTACTTTGCCTTCTTTGATGGGTTTTAATTCAGTCATGATAAACCTCCGTGTATTGTACTTTGATAGGATCAGTATTCCAGTTCGGGACTTTCGCCGGTTTCATACTTTCTGATGTGCTACAGCAAATATTATAGCGGATTCTACAGCGGGTGTAAAGCAGGTCACGGCAGATATTTTCACGATAATAAACTGCACAATACGCCTGTGGCCACC
The DNA here is from genome assembly GCA_910578115.1 of uncultured Lachnospiraceae bacterium. Taxonomy (GTDB): domain Bacteria; phylum Bacillota; class Clostridia; order Lachnospirales; family Lachnospiraceae; genus UBA3282. Next base: position 111,996 of record CAJTPO010000011.1, read on the forward strand.
GTTCTACATTTATTTTTTAAACCGTTTGCGGTTCTGCTGCATCTAATTAGTAAGAAACAACAAACGAGTTTGAAGTTTCATACTTGCATTCCATGGCAGATTCTGATACAAATACCCGGGGAAGTACTTAGCACGCTATATGGAATGACATGGGATGCAGCAGGGGAAAATGACACATCGGAAAACGAGGAAAGACAATGGAAAAAGAACAGTTTGTAAATCTTATGTCTCGGGTAGAGGCTGACATGTTTCACCTTGCCTTCTCTGTGCTGCACAGGGAACAGGAATGTGCTGATGCGGTGCAGGAAGCAGTGGTAAAAGCATATGCAGGACGAAATACGTTGAAGAAGCAGGAGTATTTCAAGACCTGGATCATGAGGATCCTGCTCAATGAATGCTATGCTCTGCTGCGCCGGCAGAAACGCCTGATTCCCATGGAAGAGCAGGTGTTGGATGCGCAGGTGGATTTTGGTAATTATGTGAAGGAAGAATATCTGGATCTGTATAAGGCGATAGATGCCCTGAAAGAGAAAGACAGGATCTGCGTGCTTTTGTACTATATAGAGGGCTATTCCGTCAGGCAGATCGCGCAGATCATGCAGATGCCCGATGGTACTGTCAAAAGCAGGCTGCGCAGGGCCAGAATACAGTTGAAGAACAGGTTGGAGGATTAGGAGGTCCGGAATGAAGAGAGATATTTATAAAGAATTACCCGAAAATTTTCACAGACAGTTTGAGCAGACCCTGTCGCAGCTGGAAGAGAATCCTTTTGGCACAAGAAAAAGGCGTCGAAAGTATGGCTTGATTCTTGCGGCGGCCATTCTTGCCTGCGCATCCGTGACGGCAGTGGCAGCCGGTATGATGGAATGGCATAAAAGCCTGTCTGCTCATTTTGGGACGGATCAGGAATTGGAAGACAAGCTTTCGATGGAACATGTGGCGTCGGTACAGGATACCGTAACGGAAGGAAATGGAATGAAATTTGAGGCCCTGCAGGCAGTCAGGACAGATTCCTACGGTTATTTTCTGATTGAAATGACAGTGCCGGACGGCATAGAAGAATGGAATGGAGATATTCTGTTTGAAGAATGTGAAGTCGTAGGGACAGATTTCGGATGTGTCTACGGGTTCGTGGAGGATTCCTTTGCAGAACAGAAGGTACTGTTGGAACTGCAGATCATGTATTATGAAGAAAAGCTGCCGGATGGAGCCGGGATCCGTGTAAGATTAAAAGATCTGGTGCAGACAGAGCAGACGGAAACAGTTGCCTGTCTGGCAGCGGGGGAGTGGGAGATTCCTCTGCGTCTGCCGGCAACGGCCAATCTGGTGCAGTTCTATCAGCAGGAGACTTGTGTGCTGGGGCAACATGAACTGCTTTTCAGTAAGATGGAGATCAGCCCTTTCCGGATTCGGATGTATAC
>CAJTPO010000012.1 GCA_910578115.1 uncultured Lachnospiraceae bacterium
CGACACAAACTCGCAGTTGAAAAATCAGCACATCAGTGTGATTTTTCAACCTTATCTCCATTACGAAGCGCCACAAATTCCCATATTATCTGCAGATGCCCGACACTAATCTCTTCGTCTGTCATTGTTCCCAAACAGCAGGACCAGCCTGAGAAGCTGCAGGATCGCCGATGCAGCCGCCGCTACATAAGTAAGCGCCGCCGCACTCAGCACTCTCCGGCATCCGTTCGTCTCCTCACGCTCCAACATGCCATAATCTCCCAGCATGGCAAGCGCGCGGCCGGAAGCATTGAATTCCACCGGCAGCGTGACCAGCTGAAACAGCACCGCGATCGCAAATACCCAGATACCCACCTGAATCAGAATATTGTTCATCCCCAGAAAAACGCCAAGAAAGATCAGGGGAATCCCTGCCTTCGACCCGATGTTCGCCGCCGGCACAAGCGCAGTCCGTATTTTCAAAGGCGCATATCCCCTGTCGTGCTGCACCGCGTGGCCGCACTCATGAGCCGCAACCCCGATGGCCGCGATGGAGGAAGATCCATATACGGAATCGGACAGCCGCAGGACTTTATGCGCCGGGTCATAATGGTCCGTCAGTTCTCCGCGCACATGTTCGATACGGACGTCATGGATGCCGGATAGCTGCAGGATCCGCTGCGCCGCCTGCGCCCCGGTCAGGCCGCTCTTACTCCTGACACCGGAATATTTCCTGTAAGTAGAAGATACCCGCATCTGCGCAGCTATGCATAAGATTGCCCCGATCAGTACCAGCAAATAAGTCGGATCCATGTAATACCCATAATAATATCCCATTGTTCACTCCATTTCTGCGCCGCCTTACTTCTCTTTCCTCTGGGCCGCGCCAGCAGTTAACGTTCCCGAACTTCCTGTATAAGCAGGTTATGACACCGGAAGCAGTATGCAGATCTGTTCGTCACTGCAGCTGCTCCCCCACTTTCACCTGGTAACCGAGAAGAAACTCCTTCACCGGCATCCGTTTCTTCCCCTCCGGCTGAACCGCCAGTATCTTCAAGAGCCCTTCCCCGGTTTTCACATAGAATGCTTCCCGCGTGACGGCAACCACCGTGCCCGGCAGAACCGCATCCGGATCCGGACGCGCTGCCGAATCTTCCGGTGCACTTCCCGATCCCGCAACTGCCTCCCAGATCTTCAGGTTCTTCCCCCGCAGTACGGTATAAGCGCCCGGCCAGGAGATCAGACCTCTGATCAGACAGTCCAGCTTCCCCGCACTCTGCTGCCAGTCGATCCTGCCCATGGACTTCTGGAGCCGCTTCGCGTAGCAGGTCTCCTCCTCGTTCTGTTTCTCAGGCACCAGTTCACCGCGCTCCAACCTGGCCAGTGCTCTCACGATCAGCCCTGCACCCACCGCTGCCAGTTTATCATGCAGGCTGTCCCCGGTCTCCTTCGGATCGATTACAACCTCTTCCTTCAACAGCATATCGCCGGTGTCCAGCCCTTTATCCATCTGCATAATGGTAACGCCGGTCTTCTCTTCTCCGTTGATGATCGCCCACTGGATCGGCCCTGCCCCTCTGTATTTCGGCAGCAGCGAAGCATGGATGTTCACACAGCCATATTTCGGCATCGACAGGATCTCTTCCGACAACAGCTGTCCAAACGCGGCCACCACAAAAATATCGGCGTTATATCCGCGAAGGGTTTCCACGGCTTCCTTTTCCTTCACTTTGACAGGCTGGAACACCGGAATCCCATGGGCCATGGCGCAGGCTTTGACCGGTGTCACCTGTATCTCTTTTCCTCTGCCCTTAGGCTTATCGGGCTGAGTCACTACCGCCGCCACCTGATGACCTGCCTGCAGGATGGCTTCCAGCGCCCCCACCGCAAAGTCCGGCGTTCCCATAAATACGATTCTCATCTACACCATGCCTCCTCTGTTTCGTCATTTACTGTGCTTCTTCCAGATCCTCCGTATTGACAAGCGGCCCTTCTACCCGCTCCACATAAAGGTGTCCCTCCAGATGATCCATTTCATGGCAGATCGCTCTGGCAAGCAGTTCTGTCCCCTCCAACTCAAAAGGATTCAGATTCTCATCATAAGCAATAACCTTGACATAATTCGGCCGGGTCACATTGCCCTGTTTGCCGGGTACACTCAGGCAGCCTTCGTATCCTGTCTGCTCTCCGCTGGATTCGATCAGCTTCGGATTGATTAACAGCAGCGGATCCTCACCGGTCACATCAATCACCACGATCCTTTTCAGGATGCCTACCTGCGGCGCCGCAAGTCCCACGCCTTCCGCCTCATACAAAGTCTCAAACATATCGTCGATCAGTTCCTGGATCCTGGGTGTGATCTCTGTCACTTCCTTACAGCACTTACTCAAAACCGGATCTCCGATCTCCCTGATTTTTCTGATTGCCATTTCATCCTCCATTCCAAAACGTTCCGATACACTATAACCAGGCTTCCTGTTTGAATCCTGTCCCCAATTGCCGATACAGAATATCAATATGTATTCATCGGATCGAAATCATATTGTACCGTCTGATTCTTAAGTTCTTTCTCTTTACAAAAATGTTCCAATATATCCTTAATTCGTACCAGCACCTGGTAATCCGGATGCTTTATATAGAAAACATGGCGATACTGATCATTGATCTTACTGATCGATGCTTCCGCCGGCCCTATTACCTGCAGCCGCTGCCACGCTTTCTCTGTTTCGGCCTTCGTTTCGGCCGTATCTTCCCCCGCAGACTCCCCGTCGGCGCGCATCCGGGCATCGATCACCGCCGCCATTTCACGGCTCAGCGCTTCTCCCTGCTCCTGCTGTCTGGAAGTGATCAGCACTGCCAGCATATGCGCTGCCGGTGGATACTGCATAAGCTCCCGATAAGTAATCTCCTCCTCATAGAATCCCTGATAATCCTGCATCGCTGCATGGACGATGCTGTAGTGTTCCGGCTGATAAGTCTGGATCACCACCTCACCCGGCTTATCTCCCCGGCCGGCGCGCCCGGCCGCCTGGGTCAGCAGCTGAAACGTCCGCTCCCCGGCACGGTAATCATTCTGGTTCAACGACAAATCCGCTGCCAGAACACCGACCAGCGTTACATCCGGAAAATCATGCCCTTTCACGATCATCTGGGTTCCCACCAGAATATCCGCCCGTTTATCAGCAAAAGCTGACAGTATCTTCTCATAGCTTTCCTTACTCTTCGTGGTATCGGCGTCCATACGCAGCACCCGCACGCCCGGAAACTCCTTATACAGCGCTTCCTCGATCTGCTCCGTGCCTGCTTTAAAGCCCAGCAGATATTTAGAACCGCATACCGGACAGCTGGCTGCTCTTTGCTCCTCATAACCACAATAATGACATAATAACATATTTCCCCGGTGTTCGGAAAGAGAAACATCACAATGCGGGCATTTCATCACATGCCCGCATGCCCGGCAGGAGACGAAACCGGCATAGCCCCTCCTGTTCAGGAAAAGCATGCTCTGTTCTCCCGCCTGTAACCGTCTGCCGATCAGCTCCCGCAGCTTCCTGCTGAAGACCGAACGGTTGCCCTGCTTTAATTCTTCCCTTAAATCTATGGTATATACCCTGGGAAGCCTGCTGGCTCCATGCCTCCCTGTCATCTCAAACAGTTTATATTCTCCCTTTTTCGCCCTGTAATAAGCTTCCGTGGAAGGAGTCGCCGATCCCAGAACAACACTGGCACGGTGCATGGAAGCAATCTGAACCGCCGTCTCCCTGGCATGGTACTTCGGCATGGATTCGCTTTTATAGCTGCTCTCGTGCTCCTCATCCACTATAATGACACCCAGATCTGGAAAAGGTGTAAACAGCGCCGATCTGGGCCCAATGATCACATCCAGTTCCCTGGCCTTTGCCCTTCTGATCTGGTCATATTTCTCTCCCTGGGAGAGGGAAGAATTGATCACCGACACTCTGTCGCCAAATCTCCTGTAAAACCGCAGCAGAGTCTGATACGTAAGTGCGATCTCCGGGATCAGCATAATGGCCTGCTTCCCCATCCGGATCATCTGTTCTATGATCCCCAGATAGACTTCCGTCTTACCGCTCCCCGTAACGCCATGCACCAGATAGGTTCCCGGCTTTCCCGCTCTGTAATCCCCGATCACATTCTCTATGATCTCCTGCTGTGTTCTGCTTGGAATCACCCGTTTCTCTTCCCCCGGCGCACATTTGACCGGATTACGATAGTAAGCTTCCGCCTCTATTTTCAGACAGCCCTGTTTTTCCAGCGCAGCAAGTGTAGCCGGAGCCACGTTCAGCTTCTGTCTGATCAGTTCATAGGGAAGGACCTCATCCGTCATCAACGCCTGCAGTACCCTGGCCTTTGCCGTCTGGTGCTTCTTCTCGCACTGCCGGAGCGCCTCCAGAAGGGCTTCCCCTTCCATGCACCGTGTTACCTTCCTGTGTTCCAGCTGCTTCAGTTTCTGCTTTACGGGAAGCACCGTCTTAAGCGCCGCAATCATGGTTGATCCATACTGCCGTTTCAACCAGTAAGCCACCTGAATCTGGCTGCCCTGCGCCGTAATCCCTTTCCCGTCCACGGCAGTAATGGACTTGATCTTTTCCTCGGGATAATCCGTATGCCCGGAAATATCCACCACATACCCTGCCTTATCCAGATTTCCTTTCCCGAAAGGCACATGCACACGAACTCCCGGATACACCTCCCCTGCCAGCTCCGGCGGTATCCGGTACTGAAACGGACGGTCTACTTTATCGTGGGAAATATCTATGATCACATCCGCATACTGCTTCACCATACCCTCTCCTTCCCGCCATCACCGGTTTCACAGCCCTTCCCGACAGTCCAGGTATCTTCATCACTTCCTTGACCAGTACCCTTGTCAGCCCTGCTGCGTGTGCTGTCGTTCCGACAGGATCTCCTGGATCAGCACTCTCTCATCCATAGGATACTTCACACCGCAGATCTCCTGATAATCCTCATGACCCTTGCCGGCCAGTACGATGATGTCTCCTGGTTCTCCATGGTCAATCGCGTAGGCGATCGCTTCTTTTCTGTCACAGATCTCCACATAGGCGCCTTCTGTCTTATAGATGCCCGCCTTGATATCATCGATGATCGCCTGCGGTTCTTCGTGCCTCGGGTTATCCGAAGTGATGATCGTCAGGTCCGCCATACTGCCGCTGACTTCCCCCATCTCATACCGCCTCGACTTCGCCCTGTTGCCGCCGCAGCCGAAAAGACAGATGAGCCGGTGCGGCTCATAAGCCCGCAGCGTGGCAAGAAGGCTCTTAAGCGCCATGGCGTTGTGCGCATAATCTATCATCACCGTAAATTGATCCGACACCTTGACAGGCTCGATCCTTCCTTTCACTTTCGCCTGCTTAAGCGCCTTCCTGACCGCTTCCTCCGGCACTCCGAAATGCCTGCAGATCGCGATAGCCGTCAACGCATTGTACACGCTGAATTTGCCGGGCGTTGCTGTCTGTACTGCAAAGTTCACAAGGCCAGTCACTTCAAAGCCCATGCCAAGACTGCCTGCCTCCTTCACAAATGTGATATTCCCTGCACGAAGATCCGCATCCTCGTCGATACCATACGTTTCCAACGCACAAGTATGTCCGGCAGTCACGGCCTCCCAATGCTCATCATCCTTATTCACAATCCCTGTCCTGCACTGTTTAAAGAGCAGGCCTTTACAATACAGATAATCCTCGAAATCCCTGTGTTCTCCTTTGCCGATATGATCCGGCTCTAAATTTGTGAAAATACCATAATCAAAAATAAATCCCTGTGTCCTGTGCAGCATCAGTCCCTGCGAAGAGACTTCCATCACCACCGTATCACAACCGGCGTCCGCCATCTGCCGAAAATATTTCTGGATCAGATAAGATTCCGGCGTCGTATGGTCCGCATGAATATGCGTATCACCAATAATGATCTCAATGGTACCGATCAGCCCGACCTTCCTGCCGGCCTGCTCCAGAATAGACTTCACCAGGTATGTGGTGGTAGTCTTCCCCTTGGTCCCGGTAATTCCAATGATCTTCATCTCCTCCGCCGGATCGCCAAAGAAAGCCGCCGAAACAAACGCCATGGCATAATGGGTATCCTCCACCAGGATCACCGTCACATCCGCCCCCTCCGGCAGCTCCACATCCTTCTCTACAAGCAGAACGCCTGCACCGGCTTTCACAGCATCACCGGCAAACTTATGTCCATCCACGACAGCCCCGGGAATACAGACAAACATGCTGCCCGGCACTACCTTACGGGAATCATATATAATGTCCGTCACCTCCCGTTCCAACGTACCGCAGATACATTCATGATCGATCTTCCTCAACAATTCTTTTAACGCAGCCATCTGACATTCTACTCCTCTCTGTTTCGGATTTTATCTTTGTGCCATATCGGCCTTAACATAAACCATTGTCTCGCAATTTTTACTATATTAAGATAGCACGAAAGCCGCACTATTTCAATATTTACTACATTTATGTGGGATTCACCATTACTTTATAATCTCTTTAATCTTTCTTAAGTTATTTTTATTTTTTTCTAATAAACTGAACACATTTTGGACACATTTTCAATTTATGATAGTATCAAGATAGTTGATGAACTCACTATCTCCCCCCTCATAAGAAAATGCGAAAAAGTCTGGGACGCCCCAGACTTTTTTGTTGTCCGTAACCCCCTTCTGCCGCCGCTCCCTTCCTAAGAGCATCCATCGCCGGGCGCATAGTCCTGCATAATCATCTGCAGCCGCTCCCGCCCCTGATACACATCCACTTCCGGATAATAAATCACATGAATCCTGATATCTGTTCTGCTCCCGTATCCGCCCTTGTACAGACTCTCACAGGCTCTCTGCCCGAAATTCTCCGTAAGAAAATCATGCCAGACCTCCAGATTACCAAAATACATCATTTCGTACTGTCTGCCGCCTTCATCCTCCACCCGGTACTTACCCACATTACTGTTTCTGCCGAGTATACGTCCGTTAAGCAGCCTGATATTCTTCTGCGCAAAAACAGGCTTTGCATTACCGTTGCCGAAAGGTTCCAGCACCGACAGCTGCTTCACAAACTCCGCCGTCACATAAGACATGGGCATCGGCACGTCAATATGTACTGTTTCTTCAAAATCCTCTTCCGTCAATCCACAATGTTCATTCAGGTAGATCCGAAAGGGTTCCACATTCGCTTCCGGCATGGAGACACCTGCCGCCAGCTTATGACCGCCATATTTCGTATAGAGTTCTTTGCATTCACTCATCTTCTCATACATGGAATAGGCATCTATAGACCGTCCCGAACCCTTCACGCCGTCCTCAGCCAGTGTCAGCACAAAGGTCGGTTTACAGTAACGTTCCCTGACCCTGCCTGCTATAATTCCCGCCAGACTTTCGTGACACTCCGGCAGATAGATGACAAGCACTTTGTCCTTTTCCATGCCCCTGGCCTCTATCATTTCCATGGCCGCCTGTGTGCCCTGCAGTGTCATATCCTTACGATTATCATTTAACACTTTCAATTCCCCCGCGATCACCGCCGCCTCTGCTTCTTCCGTCGTCCGAAATAGACAAAGCGCCCTGTCTGCCGTATCCAGCCTCCCCGTAGCATTGAGGCAGGGACCCAACACAAAACCGATATGGTAGGCAGTCAGCCTCTTATCCTGCAGGCCATTAGCCGCTACCAGCGCCCGCAGGCCGCAATTGGCCGTACATGCGATCTGCCGAAGCCCATACCGGACGATGATCCGGTTCTCGTCAACAAGCTCCATCACATCCCCCACAGTGGCGAAAGCTGCAAATGCCAGCAGCTCCTGCAGCAGTGCATCCGTCCCCGGCACACGCTTCTCCCCGCAGGATACAGACAATACCTGTAAAAACTTATATGCAACTACGGCGCCGCAGATACCATCAAAAGGATATTTACACTCCTCTCTTTTCGGATCGATCACTGCATCCGCCTGCGGCAGACATTCCATCCTGCTTTTGTCCTCCCGGATCTCATAAGGCACCTCATGATGATCGGTCACGATCACCGTCATTCCCAACGATCTGGCATAAGCGATCTGCTCCCCTGCCGCAATGCCGTTGTCACAGGTCACGATCGTATCCGTCCCCGCTTCCCACGCCTCTTTGATCAGATGATCGTTCAATCCATATCCGTCATGGATCCGGTGCGGGATCACCGCATCCACAACCGCTCCAAGATGACTCAGACCCGCATACAATATATAAGTGGCACAGACCCCGTCAATATCATAATCCCCTATGATACGGATCGAACTGCCTTCCTCTATCTTCCCTCTCAAAATTTCCGCTGCCTTTTCCACATCCTGCAGCAGGAAAGGATCGTGCAGCTCTGCAGGCGTACCGTATAAAAACCGCTCGATGTTTTCATCCCCCACAATGTCCCTGTTACGAATGATCCTGGCTATTACCGGATCAATATGAAATTTCTCTGATATTGCATTAAAATCCGCCTTCCTGGCGGAAACCATCCACTTCGCCATTTTCCCTGCTCCATTGACAAAAGGCGCTCCGCACACCGCAGAACGCCTTTGCATATTTAAATTAGTGTACTGCTTATTTTGCCCTCGCTGTTTTCTTTCCGGCCCGTGTGCGGAGTACATACCACATCGCCCCTGTCAGGCAGATAGAAGAATACGTACCGCAGATGATACCTGCAATCAACGGCAATGCAAATTCCCTGATCGAAGACACGCCGAATACTTCCAATGCCGCCACCATAAAGAAAGTCGTCAGAGACGTAAAGATACTTCTTGACAGTGTCTGGGATATACTCCTGTTAACCAGCTCCTGCAGTTCCTCCTTGTTCCGCATCTCCTTTAAGTTCTCACGAATACGGTCAAAGATAACGATCGTCGCATTGATGGAATAACCCACGATGGTCAGCATACATGCAATGAAGGTATTACCCACCGAGATCTTTACGATCGCATAGAAAGCAAGCACCACCAATACATCATGTACCAATGCCGCCACAGCGCTGGCGCCGAAACGGATATCCTTAAACCGGAACCAAATGTACAGAAGCATCAGGACCGTCGCCACGACGATCGCCTTGACCGCCCCCGTCTGCATCTCGGAACTGATGGTGGCGCTGATGGTCTCTGCCGTAATACTGTCCTCCGCCACACCAAAGTTATTCACCATAACATCCGCAAATTCTTTCCGTTCTTCTACATTCAAGGTCCTGGTCTTGATGATCACCTGATTGGAACCTGCCACTTTCGTGGTCTGCACATTACCGTCCCCCGTGATCTCCTCGATCAAAGGTACGATCTGTGCATCGATCTCTTCAATACTCATATCTTCATTCAGTGTCATCGTCGTGGAAGTACCGCCCACAAAATCAAGACTGTAATTCAGCGGCATACCTATTCCCGACTGATTGACGCCCATCACCACGAAACCGATCAGGATCACACCGATGGACAGACCGAAAAATGCTTTTCTCTTCGACAGGAAATTGATGGTCTTCTTTTCCTTGCCCACGCCGTACGCCTTCTCACTCTGTACGCCCAGTGCATACAGCACATTGATCAGGAATTTCGTCACAAAAAGCGCCGTAAACATAGACAAAACAATACCCAGCATCAAAGTGATCGAGAAGCCCTTAATCGTACCGCTTCCCATCAGATACAGGACGACTGCCGCGATAAACGTCGTGACATTACCATCCAGAATCGCTGACAGCGCCTTGCTGAAACCGATCTTGATCGAAGACTGTACCGTCTTGCCGGTAGCCAGCTCTTCCCTGATACGCGCAAAAATAATCACGTTGGCATCAACTGCCATACCTACTGACAGGATGATACCCGCAATACCCGGCAATGTCAAAGTTGCCTCAAATGCATAGAGCAGAATCACCATCAGTTCTATATATAAACACAGGGCCAAAGCCGCTGCAAAGCCCGATATATAGTAAACGGCGATCATAAACACCACCACCAGTGCAAAACCGACTCCCGCCGCGATCAGGCTGGTATGGATCGCCTCAGAACCAAGCTGGGCTCCGACTACGTTGGAACGAAGTTCTTCCAGTTCCAGTTTCAGACCACCGATACGAATGGTGGATGCCAGCTGTTCCGCTTCCGCCGGTGTACTCTGTCCTGTGATCACCGCGTTGCCGTCCGTGATCACCGCCTCTACACCGGGTACGCTGACAAATTCGTCATCGTAATAAATCGCGATCGTCTCACCATTCTCAAAAGCCTTCTGGGTAGCCTCAGCAAAGGCCTGTTTCCCTGTCTCATTGAGTGTCAGCGCTACCACATTCTGGGAATTACCCATGGAGTCCTGCTGCGCTCTCGCCTGTGCACTGTCCACTTCCGTACCGGTCAGGACGATGGAACCGTCTTCCAGCATCTCTTCGATCGTCTTATTGAGCATATACTGTGGAACCATATTACCTGCCGCGTCCACACCGTAGGTGCTGACGTAGTTCTGATTGCCTTCACTGTCCGTCTGGGCAATAAAATACAGGCTTCCCGGTTTACCAAGTTCCTCCAGGATCGCATTGGCGTCCGACACACCCGGGATCTCAATATTGATCCTGTCGGAGCCCTCCTGATATACCTGCGCCTCCGTGCTGTAATTCTGTACACGCTGCTGCAGCTTGTAAATCGTGTCGTTCATATCCTCGGCATCCGGATTCTCATCTCCCACCACCTGATATGTGATGCTGACACCACCTGCCAGATCCAGTCCCAGCTTAATACTTGACGCCGAACCGGACTTGTCCGAACCCACACCAAAAACTGCCGTGTAACCGAGCAGTCCGAGTATCAGGACAAATACGATCAGACTGATCATCGCTTTGTTTTTTTTCATAACACTTTCTCCTTTTCCTCATCGGCCAGCGCCGCTTTTATCATAATTGCGCATTCCACGCGTTTCCTTTGCAGCTCACAGCCGAGATCGTAAGCGCCGTTTATGCTGCCGCTGAAATTATAAGCGTTGGCGGCACATCCGCCGCTGCAGTAGAATTTTGCAAAACAGTCCTTACACTTCTCCCTGGCATACACATTGCAGGCCTTAAAGGTATCCCTGATATCCGTGCGGACAATTCCTTCCTCCACATTCCCCATCAGAAATTCTTCCTGTCCCACAAACTGATGACAGGGATAAAAATCCCCCCAGGGCGTAACCGCCAGGTATTCCGTTCCGGACCCGCAGCCCGACAGCCGCTTTGCCACACATGGGCCACCTTCTAAATCTATCATAAAATGAAAGAAATTGAAACCTTTTCCTTCTTTTTTTCTGCGAATATATTCCCGGGCAAGCTTATCATACTCGGCAAGAATCGTCGGAACGTCTTCCTCCCTCAGTGCATACTCTTCCGTGTCTGCCGCCACCACCGGCTCCACGGAAATCTGCTCGAATCCCTCGTCCGCCAGATGCATGACATCTTCCGCAAAGTCCAGATTGTGCCGGGTAAAGGTTCCCCTGACATAATAATTCATCTGCTTCCTGCTCTCAGCCACCTTCTTATATTCAGGGACCACCTCGTCGTAACTTCCCTGCCCCCCTCTGTGCGGGCGCATCAGATCATGGATCTCTTTCCTGCCATCGATGCTCAGTACAATATTCGCCATCTCCCTGTTGACAAAGTCCAGGATCTCATCATTCAACAGCACGCCGTTGGTTGTCAGCGTAAAGCGAAACTTCTTATGATGCGGCTCTTCCAGGCTTCTGCCATAGGCTACCAGATCTTTCACCACCTGCCAGTTTAAAAGCGGTTCCCCTCCGAAAAAGTCCACTTCCAGATTGATTCGGCTGCCGGAAGCCGCCACCAGAAAATCCAGCGCCTTCTTCCCAACCTCAAAACTCATGAGCGCTTTTCGTCCATGGTACTCGCCTTCTTCCGCAAAGCAATACCTGCAGGCCAGATTGCAGTCATGGGCGATATGAAGGCAGAGCGCTTTCACCACCGTCTCCCGATTCCTGAATTCACCGATGTACTGCTCATAGACATCCCCGGTATACAACATACCCGCCTCTTTCAACTCCAGGATCTCTTCAATCACTTCCCGTAAAGCAGTCTCCTCCACCGGTTCTTCGCCGTTGTCTGCCAGTCCTGCCGCCACATGGGCCATCACACTCTCTATTCCTTCCGCCTTCTGCGCAAGCGCTTTCTCCACAAACGGTATCACACGGTACGTTATCTCATCCACCACGTGCACACAACCGCTGTTGACATCCAGCACGATGTTATACCCGTTGCTTACATATTGATGTATCACGTCATTTCTCCTACTTATTTCAAATTCTGTAACGGTCTTCCCCGGCTTCTATGTTACCAGATTACCAAAGTCTTCCGTAATTATATCTCTACGCATAATAAGCAGCGATCACGAATCGCTGCTTACATTTCTTAATCTTTAATATCTAAAGCTTACTGTAAACCGCCATGGCTGTAATATATAGTAGACGACACAACAGATCTCTGCTTCCGGCGTCTGACTATCTGGCTTTCTCACAGCTCTGATTTCCTACGGTACAGGATGTCTTACAGGCTGACTGGCAGGATGTCTGACATTCTCCGCATCCGCCCATCTTCATGGATTCCTTTAAATCTCTCGTCGTCAAAGTCTTAATATGTTTCATAGATTGTTTCCTCCTTACGTTTCATCCCAAATGAGACTTGATCCCATAACTTTATGTAGTATATCACACTTTTTACCGCCGGAAAAGCATTTTTACAAAAAAATTTCCATCAGCTGATCATCCCTCCCAACATGCCGCTGCCGGCACATAGAATAAACACCGTCAGCATATTCCCGGCCACATCCTGCGGCCCTCTGTTAACGATCATGGATACTGCCACAAGAATCACATAGTAGGTAATTCCCATCGCCAGTCCCCACAGAAATTTCTTCTTACCGGCATGTTTCCCGGATAACATTCCGATCAGAAATGTAACCGCAATATAAATACCAATAATGCATATAGACACTATTTTTTCGGAAAGCCCGAATCTGTACAGCATAAAAGCCAGTAACAGCAACAGTCCGGCTGTCAGTATATACGCTGCCAGCATACACTTAGTCACGAAGACCGCCTTCTGTGCATAAATCTCCTTTTTCCCCATATTCCCTCCATTACTCTTGCATATCTGCCGGAACCATCACTTCTTGTTACAATAATATATATTCCAACCTCTGGAAAAACTTGACACATTATTGGGTTTCATAGTAAACTATTTTCATACTCAGCCTGCCGTCGGGCAGGCTGCAGTCATAATAATACATAGTATAAGGAGTGAACATTTCAATTGGATACCACAGGTGTCATACAAATCGTATCGTTACTGATTCTCGTGCTGTTATCAGCATTTTTCTCATCTGCCGAAACATCATTTTCGACAGTCAACCGGGTACGCCTTCGTACTCTAGCCAGCGAAGACCACAAAGGAGCAATCAGGGTTCTTGGCATACTGGATCAATATGGCAAGATGTTAAGCGCAATCCTGATCGGCAATAACATAGTCAATCTGTCCGCATCTTCCGTTGCCACTACCTTTGCCATCAGAACATGGGGCAACCATGCTGTCGGAATCGTGACCGGTGTGCTTACCTTTACTATTTTGATGTTTGGCGAGATCGTACCCAAGACCTGGGCCATGCAGAGAGCCGAATCGATCGCGCTGCTTTACAGCGGCATCATAAGACTGCTTATGACGGCCTTAACGCCCGTCATCTATGTCGTGGACCTGATCTCCAACTGGATCCTTCGCTTTATGCACATCAGTTCGGACGGCAATAATTTCAGCATTACCGAGAAGGAATTGAAAACCTATGTGGACGTAAGTCATGAAGGGGGCGTAATCGAGACCGAAGAGCGTGAATTGATCTATAATGTATTTGACTTCGGAGATACCGTAGCCAAAGATATTATGATCCCCAGGATCCAGATGACCACCGTGCCCATCGATGCAACGTATCAGGAACTGCTCTCCACTTTCCAGGCTTCCATGTTTACCCGGATTCCTGTCTATGAAGGAGATCCCGACCATATCGTCGGTGTCGTTAATATCAAGGATTTCATTCTGGTGAAAGATCCGGAGAAATTCCAGATCAAGAAAATACTGCGGGATGCCTATTATACATATGAATACAAGAGCGTATCAGACCTGCTGATGGAGATCCGCGAGAAATCGCTCAGCATCGCTTTTGTCTTAAGCGAATACGGCACGACAGTGGGCATGATCACCATGGAAGATATGATCGAGGAACTGGTGGGCGAAATCCGGGATGAATACGATGCGGACGAAGAAGAACTGATCCAGCAGACGGCGGACGACCAGTATCTGGTAGTCGGAAGCATGAAAATTCATGACATCAATGATGCATTGGACATCGAACTTGATTCCGAAGATTATGACTCGGTAGGCGGACTGATCATCGAGAAACTGGAGCGCCTGCCAAAGGATCAGGAGACCATCGTTCTGGATAACGGCATCACACTGCGGGCAGACGGTGTGAAAGATAACCGTATCCTGAAAGTACTGATCACACTGCCCGGTCCGGATGCCGGAGAAAGTGCGGAAGCTCCTGCGGAGTCCTGATCATATTCTCAGCTGCAACGCCGGCTTTAAGCAGTTCCTCTTCCGTCCTGAATCCCCACAAAACACTGATACAGGGCATGGGCACATTGGCGGCTGTCTGCAGATCCACCTCCGAATCTCCCACATACACGGCACACGCAGCATCTGCGTTCAACTCGGCCAGCGCCTGATACACCATAGCAGGCGCCGGCTTTTTCTCTGTCCCGGGATGCTCTCCTATGGCCGCCTGCACCCAGGCCGCAAAATATTTTTCATAAAGCTGCTTCACCGCATCATCGGGTTTATTGGACACAATCGCCATGCAATACCCATCTCCATGCAGCTGCTCCAGCATCTCTCGAACGCCGTCGTAAGGCCCTGTCTTTTCCTCACAGTGTTCCTGATAATGCTTCCTGAAAACATCCAGGATCTCTCCGTAAGAAGCATTCTCTCTGCCCTCCGGGATGGCACGCTCGATCAGTTTCGCCGCCCCGTTTCCCACAAAAGTCCTGATCTCCTCGATGGTATGCTCCGGCAGCTGAAACTGCCGCATCGCATGATTGACACTGTCTGTCAAGTCTTCCAGTGTATTCAGAAGCGTACCGTCCAAATCAAAAACTATAGTATCTATAACATTCATCTTCTCTCTCCATTTATTTCAAATCGTACCGCCTATGCCCTGCTCTCGGCCAGACGCATGACTGCTTCAATCTCCGCTCCGTTATCCGGCGCGCTCTCGATCACCTCATGCTGTCCCTCCGGTGTGATCTTCCCGATCTGGTCTCCCTGCTCCGTCTTCTCAAAGGTATAATAAAGAATTTCCTCCGTATCCCGCATCCACACCGCGTAAACGCGGTAACACATCCCTTTTCTTACCGTCTCTGCCGGCATGTCTATCCTGGTCATCTGCATGTTATCCGTAAGATTCAAGGTCATAACAGAGAAATCTTCCGCTTTCACCGCCACCGCATCTTTCCTGCCCTCCGGATATGCTTCCCTGTAAAACTGCAGAATAAAATCTCCTTCTTCTTTCTGCAGACTGACAAGCCCCTCCTCCTTATGCGCAAACAGATACTTTGGCAGCAGATGCATCACGACTCTGTTATGCACCAGATCCTGGAACTGCTTCTCTGTCAGCTTGACTGCTTTCGTCTGCTGCAGCGCATTTCTGCGTTTGTCCGCCACCTCAAGAATCCCCTTGGGCAATATCACATTATGCGTAAAAGGGTTCAAAGCAATCGTTGTCACCTGCTCCTTACTGCCCATCACCATTGCTACACAGGAAAAAAACGGCATGGCCACCACGGCAGGACTCTTCTTATCCTGTGGGATCTGCGGAAAAGATGTGAAAACCGGAAATACCTGCTCACCGTTCTCTTTCCGCAGCAGACAGGGCATGATCCTGGCATCTTTGGGAAGTTTTACCTGCCCGCCCTCCCGCATCTGCTTCTGCATCTCTTCATCCAGTCCCTGAGGCGCCATCGTAGGCACCAGAACCATTGCCTTCTCCAGAAGTTCCATGACTTCAGCATATTTCTCCCGCTGCCTGTCCTTCACAAATTCCGCCACCGCTGTTTCCAGTTTCGTATTATCCAGTTTATTTTCTGCCATCTTTCTTCTCCATTTCCATACGCTTGGTTTTTAGTATATCAAATTTTTATTTTCCTGCCAATATGTCTTTCTTCCTGTCCGGTAATTGTGCAAAAATAATCGCCATCAGCATCATCAGACAGCCGAATAACTCCCTGCGACTCATAGCCTGCCCCAACAGCAAAAACCCGGCGATAACCGATACCACGGATTCCAGGCTCAGGATCAACGATGCCACCGTCGGATTCATTCCCTTCTGCCCTACGATCTGCAGCGTGTAAGCCACACCACAGGACATGATACCGCCATAACAGACCGGCAGCCAGGAGATCACAATGCTGTGCAGATCCGGCGATTCAAACAGAACACTGCAAAGCAATGAAAGAATACCACATACCCAGAACTGAATACAGGACATCTTAACGCCATCCACTTTCTGTGAGAAATGATCAATCACCAATATATGCAGAGAAAAGATAAACGCGCACACCAACACAAGCGCATCTCCCCTGTCCAGTCGAAGGCTGTCCTGCATACACAGAAGATAAAGCCCTGTCACGCCAAACAGCACACCGATCCAGACCTGCAGCCCCGCTTTCTTATGAAACAAAAGCCCCAGCACCGGCACAATCAGAATATACATGGCAGTGATAAAGCCTGCCTTACCCACTGTCGTATACTGAATGCCAAACTGTTGGAAATTGCTGGCTGCAAACAGAATAATGCCACAGCACAGGCCGCCTGTCAGCAGCTGCCTGTTATTGCTATGAAAGTCTCTGACTTTCACAGCATGGATGTCCATGCGGCCCGCCAGGCGGCAGGTTGAGCATGATGATAATTTACTGTGAACCGTCCCATCCACTGCCGGATTCTGCTGTAAACGGCCGTCGGTATCTCTCTCCTCTGATCCGTTCCTGCCCTGTATCCTGTTGAGCAGTACAATACAGGGAATCAGTACCAGACCGCCCAACACAGACCGCACGCCATTATAGGTAAAAGGCCCCAGATGTTCCATTCCAGCGCTCTGGGCTACGAACGCCACGCCCCAGATCACCGCCGTTAAAAATAATATCAGAGATTGTCTCATTGTATAATCCTTCTCTCTCGTATAAATCGTATTATATCCTGTTTTCCATGGCACAAAAAAGTTACCTTTCCAGTACATGAAAACATTTCACTCTCCGTTAAGGTAACTTGTATCTGTAAATTTAACAGCTCACATCTTTGCTATTTGCCGAAAGACATATTCTTAAGCTGCTCGATCATTTCCATATCGTCCGCCGTAATCTTCAGATTAGAGTCAAAACTCTCGCCTGCGGCAGTCGTCACCCTGACCTCTATAATACTGCCCTCCTTAATCCCGTTCTGCGTCACTGCAGATAGGAACTTCGGAAATTTGGGGTGATTTTTCTGAAAGCGGCTCCATAAATTCATCAATTGAAAAAATGCCGCGGGATTTTGTAAATTCATATCCGGTTCTCCTCTGGTCGAATATTTATTCCTTCCGGGTACTGCGTCCCTGATTCGCCGTGAAATATACTAATGCCTCAGTTCTTCCCGGTAAAACTCTTTAAATTCCTCATAGCCCTGCGCGGTAAGCTGTTCCTTCTGGAATTTCTTGTTCTTATTCATACGGGCCACCAGAACCTGATTGCCGCCTTCCCGTTCCTTCTGCGCCTGTGACATCACCTCACACAATCTGTCAGAGCCTAATCCCTTCTCCAAAAGATAAGCGATCTTCTTACCCGCTTTAGGAACCTTAAATCCGCTCTCCAAAAGCAGCAGGATGATACGCTCAAAGCCAATGGAAAATCCACAGGCCGGCACATCGTACCCGGTAAACTTCCCTATCATCTTATCGTATCTTCCGCCGCCGCCGCAGCTGCCGCCGAACTCCGGCATGTCGATCTCAAAGATCGTGCCTGTATAATAAGACATGCCGCGCACCAGCGTCGGATCGAATACCAGCTCAAAATAGTCTCCTTTGGTCGCTTCCACACTGGCAACGATCTCCCGGAAGCTCTCCATGACACCCTCCGGAAGCGTCTGCTTCGTCTTCTCCGTAATATAACCAATGGCATCGCCGGCAGTTTCCAGACCTCTGTAGAGTTCCATATATCTGACTACGCTCTCCTGATCAAAGCCGGCTTTCAGCAATTCCGACTCCACACCATCCGCACCGATCTTGTCCATTTTATCCAGAATAATGAATACCTGATCGTAATCTTCCTCGGAAAAACCGCTGCAGGATGCCATAGCCTTCAGGATCTGCCTGTCGTTGATCCGTATCCTGAAATTCTTAAAACCCAGTCTTCCCAGCGTTGTCGTCGTAGCCAGAATCAATTCAATCTCCGCTAAGTTACCCGCCTCACCCAGAATATCGATATCGCACTGCATAAATTGACGATACCGCCCTCTCTGCGGCCTGTCCGCCCGCCACACATTCCCTATCTGCAGTGCTTTAAACGGCGCAGGCAGTTCATTGGCATGATTGGAGTAATATCGCACAAGCGGGACAGTCAGATCGTAGCGCAGTCCTCCATCCACCAGATCGTCTTCATTCTGCGCTTCCTGCAGCCGCAGCTTCTCCCCCCGCTTTAAGATCTTAAAGATCAGCTTCTCATTCTCACCGCCTGCCTTACAGTTCAAATTCGCAAGATTCTCCACACAGGGTGTCTCAATAGATGTAAATCCAAAGTTCCCATATGTCTCCTTGATCACATCGATGACATAGTCGCGGATTTCCATCTCCTCCGGCAGAATATCCTTCATACCGGTTACCGGTTTCTTACTCAGCGCCATAATTTCCTTCTTATCCTTCCATACTGTTTACTGGTAAAATTTTACACTGTTTGTAAAAAATTTTCAAGGGGAAAATATTGAGCGCTATTCCCCGCAGGCCATGAACTCCCAGCGGCTTCCCCTGCATCCCCAATAAATATTGAAGTTACTCAGGAAAGAAATTCCCTGTCTGTAGCTGGCATTGTCTTCCCAGCGGCTGGAACTGCCGTAATGCTTCGAATCAAGAAGAAGACTTCCGCCCATCTCCGTGGGCCGTGCCGAAGCCATAATAAACATCATGGAATCATATCCCTTCCTGCGGTTCCCGATCTCCTCCTGAATCCCCTCCGTGTCTCCTTTTCCATTCCAGACATAGCCTGAACTGCAATATACGAATCCTCTGGGCGGCGCCATATTCTGATCGGTCATACCGCCCTTGACCGCACTCTGTGAACTCATCTGCCATACACGGGCACTCCACACACCGTTGTAAGTAATGCCTCCATCCAGCGTAAACCTGGTATTCTCCTCCACATATTTAAAGTCCACATGTTCCACACCGAATTCGTCGGCCAGTTCATTGGCCGTATCCCGAAAAAGTTCCTGCATCTCTTCACATGCGTAATACCAGTCTGCATTATAATAGATCGATCCGTTCGAGCTCATTCCATTGCCTTCCATAAGCTCCCTGCCCTCTTTCCGGTTCTGCGTACACGCATTTCTGGTGTTGGCCCTGCTGAAATGCTCATACAATCCTGCGAGATATTTCGTGGCAAGCGCCGTTCCGTCTCCGCTGCGCAGAACAGCCTTCTGTGTCTCCTGCTTCCCCGCATCCTTCACACAAGTCCCCATATAGTGGTAAAAGTATTCCCTGAAAATATCCTTCACTTCATCCCGGCTCAGTTTCCCGTCATAATAGTCCTGCATCACCTCATAAGTCTCATAAAACATCCGATTCGGAAGGGCAGTAATCTTACCACCGTTCTGTGCTTTCAGCATATTTCGTACTTCTTCATAATTATCTGCCGTAGGCGGGATCTTGAAAGAATCCACCGAAATTTCCACACAGTCCTTTGCATAATATACCTTTTCCTGCCCTTTTCCATTCTGATAGGAATAAGTCCTGAATAAGATATCATCCGGCTTCCTTTCATTTATCCTGTTCGTTTCGGCTCCTCTGTATCCGATCTCTGTCACTGCCATGCGATTTTCCTCCTGCCCTTCCTTTGCTTCTCATCCCTGCATTTTCCACATCTTCTCCGTACAAAGGATCATTTAATAAAGTTATCGGCCTGCTCCTGTCCTTCCCCTACCTTTATGTCATCAATAGAAGCGGAAATGCAACAAAAAAACTCTTCTTTGTGAAATTCGTCATCACACAAAAAAGAGTCTCTGCCATTAATCATACAGCACAAACAGCCAGATCACAGCCGCCACACCGCCAAGCAGAACCGCACCGATCAGGAATGCCGCACCAAGCGCCATCACGATATAACGCATCCGTTCCCGCCAGGTAAAAGGCGTATCTTCCCAGGGCTTCTTTCCCGCCCCGCTGTCCCCGCCTCCACCGGCGTCGTCTCTTCTATCGCCCTTTGGCGCACTCTGCCATGCAGAAGAGTGCCTGCCGAACAGTCCGACGCCTGCCAGGTCGCTCATATCAGCGACGGTACGACCGTCATCTTCAAATTCATCCCGCCGCCCCATGTCTGCACCTCCACATTCTCATCGATTCAAACTCCAGTGTGCTGCCTGGTACGGACAGTACACCGGCTCTTATAAGAAGAATCGCCGAAAAGCGATTCTTCAAGACAGCCTGTATTCTTCTTATACGTCATCATACAAGTGGCACACCACATAGTGTCCGGGTTCGATCTCCTTCTGTTCCGGAGCCACTTCCTTACACTTAGCCATACAGTTGGCGCAGCGGGTGTGGAACTTACAGCCGGAAGGCGGATTGGCCGGGGACGGAATGCTGCCCTCCAGCACGATCCGGTTCATTTTCGCATCGGGATCCGGAATCGGGATCGCCGAGAACAGTGCTTTCGTATAGGGATGCAGCGGATTTTTGAAGATATCCTTCGTTTCCCCGTACTCCACCAGATTGCCCAGATACATAACGCCCACCGTATCCGATATATGCTCTACCACACTCAGATCGTGAGAGATAAACAGGTAAGTCAGTTTGTACTTCTCCTGCAGGTCTTTTAACAGATTGATGATCTGCGCCTGGATGGAAACATCCAGCGCCGATACCGGCTCGTCACAGACCACGAACTCCGGATTTAAAGCCAGCGCCCTGGCGATACAGATACGCTGTCTCTGCCCGCCGGAGAACTCATGGGGATAACGGTCCTTATGGAAAGGCTGCAGACCGCAGTGATCCATGATCCGGTCGATATAGTCATCGAACTCTCCCTTAGAAGCCAGTCCGTGTTCCCGCACCGCCTCACCGATGATCTCACCTACCGGCAGTCTCGGCGACAGGCTGGAAAAGGGATCCTGGAAGATGATCTGCATCTTCGTCCGCATGGCCCGCATCTCTTTATTGGAAAGGTCATAGACCTCTTTGCCGTTAAACAGCACCTGCCCGCCGGTCTTCTCCCCGGACAGGCGTAAGATGGTACGCCCCGTGGTGGTCTTGCCGCAGCCGGACTCTCCCACCAGTCCCATGGTCGTGCCGCGCCTTAAGTTAAACGTAACGCCGTCCACGGCTTTCACATGGCCGATGGTTCTGGCAACCATACCGCTTTTAATCGGAAAATGCTTCTTTAACTCATTGACCATCAGGATATACTGCGGGTCATAAGTTACAGGGGTAAACTCTTTCTTTGTGGTATTTGTATCCGCCATTTACTTCTCCCCCTTTCCGTCATAGAAACGATAGCAGCTGACCTTATGGGTGGGTGACAGGCTGATCTCACCGGGATATTCTCCCGCACAGCGGTCCACACACATCTCACAACGGTCTTTATAATAGCAGTAATCAGGCATATTAACAGGGTTCGGCACCTTGCCGGGGATCGAATAAAGTCTGTCCACCTGCTTGCCCACCACCGGTTTCGATGCCATCAGGCCGATCGTATAGGGATGACAGGGATTGGTGAAGATCTCCCGCACCGTTCCTTTCTCCACCACGCGCCCTGCGTACATGACTACCACATAATCCGCCATCTCCGCGATCACGCCCAGGTCATGGGTGATCAGCATGATGGAGGAATTGATCTTGTCTTTCAAATGTCTTAACAGATCCAGAATCTGCGCCTGAATGGTCACATCAAGCGCCGTGGTCGGCTCGTCCGCGATGATGATCCGCGGGCTGCAGGCAAGCGCCATGGCGATCATCACACGCTGCCGCATACCGCCTGACAGTTCATGCGGATACATCTGATAAACACCCTCACTGTTGGCGATGCCTACCATCTTCAACAGCTCGATCGTCTTCTCTTTGATGGTCTCTTTGGACTTACCCTCCTCGTCATGCAGGGATATAACCTCGTCCACCTGTTCGCCGATGCGGAAGACAGGATTTAAGCTGGTCATGGGTTCCTGGAAGATCATGGATACATAGTTGCCGCGCAGTTTCATCATCTTCTCATTGGGTGTTTTGGCGATGTTATACGCCTTGCCGTCCCCCAGATTCAGACGGATCTCGCCCTCCACGATCTGTCCCTGGGGACGCTGGATCAGCTGCATCAGGGACAGGCTGGTTACGGACTTGCCGCAGCCCGACTCGCCCACCACGCCCACGGTCTTGCCGATGGGTACTTCAAAACTGACGCCGTCCACCGATTTAACTGTACCGGCATCGGTGAAAAAGTAGGTGTGCAGATCGTCAAATTCCACCGCATTTTCCGGATTGTGCATGGTCGTCAGATACTCGGACTCAGGCACATTCTTACGTTTTCTCTGTTTTTCAAACTGATTGGTGATACGTCGGTTTTCTTTGGATATCTTCCGGGACTCTTTCGCGGTAAGATATCCTTCCGGTTTATTTTTAGCCATACTCTACTTGCACCTCCTAGCGTTTCATTCTGGGATCGAAAGCATCCCGCAGGCCGTCGCCCACGAAGTTAAATCCCAGAACTGCCAGCGACAGACAGACGCCGGCCGGAATCCAGATAAACCAGTAATTGGTCAAAACATAGGAGTTCTTTACATCATTGATGATATTGCCCCAGGAAGCAAAGGGGAACTTCACGCCCAGTCCCAGGAAGGACAAAGTTGCTTCCGTCAGCATCACGGAACCCAGCTGCATCGTACAGGTAACGATCAGCTGCGGGACCACGTTAGGGATCAGATGCTTGAAGATCCGGCGGGATACCCGGATGCCGCAGGCTTCTGTAGCTGTCATAAACTCCTGCTCACGCAGGGAAAGGATCTGTCCACGGACAAGACGGGCGATACCCGGCCAGCCCAGAATACCGAGGATCAGCATCAGATACAGCATGCGCAGCTTCGGATCCACCCGCATACCGTCCATAGCCGCACCGAGGATGATGATCAGGGGCATTGAAGGGATACAGTAGAAAATATCCACGATACGCATGATCAGGTTATCCACCCACTTGCCGAAATATCCTGAAAGCCCCCCCAGAATCACGCCCAGCAGACACTCGATGACCACGACAATGAAACCGATGATCAGGGACACTCTGCCGCCGTACATCAGACGGGTCAACATATCCATACCGTTGGTATCCGTACCCAGCGGATGCTTCGCGGAAGGAGCCTCATACTGGCTGTACACATAAGTCTCCGTCTCCTGCATAACGGACCAGATCTTGGTGCTGGCGTCATAAGTGATCGTATAGTTATGCTCCTCACCATCCTCGCCCGTGTAGGCGAATTCCGTGCCCTCCGCATCCAGCACCTGCTCTAAACTTTCCTTGAAATCTCTGGGGATAACGACGCCGTTCTCCTTCGACTGCACGACAAAGCGGCTGATATAGCCAAGCACTTCCTCACCCTGCAGGATGTTGCCGTCCTCGTCCAGTGAAAGCTCCATGCCGTCTGCCGTGAAACTGCCGGTGCCGTCATTGGTGTACAGCTTAAGCGCCTCGTATTTCACGTTAAAAGCCGGCTCTTCTTTATTATCCGCAGCATTTACGATATCCTTATAAGCGATGGCGATCACAGAACCGTCCACGGAAACCGAATAGAAATCCTTCCCTTCTTCCGCCACGCCATAAGTCACGTCTTTATAATCAAACTCCGTCTTGCCCATCATCTGCGCCATCAGAAACTGCGCCTGCGCCGCCGAGCCGAAATCCGCTCCTTCGGCCGAGACATAACGGAAGTCTTCATTCCTCGTCACACCTACATATTCTTTTTCCATATAAGTATAGGTATAAAACTGCTCATCCTCACGATAAGGAGAGATCATGCCGCCCACAAAAGAAAACAAAAACATGATCGCAAGGATCACAAGCCCCAGCACCGCCAGCCGGTTGCGGAAAAACCGCTTCACCACCAGTGCACCGGGAGAGAGTGTCTTCACACGCCGGTCATCATTTAAAGAGAGAGTTTCTCCGGAAGTGCTGTTCGCCTGTTCGTTCGGCTTATTCATATCAGACATATCCATACTCCTCCTTCCTATGCGATCCGCACGCGGGGATCAACCACGGCATACAATATATCGGTGAGCAGGTTGCTCGCCAGTGTTAAAACAGCAATAAAGGTCATATAGAACATGGTAAACGGAATATCACCGATGATCATGGACTGATAGGACGTAAAGCCGATACCCGGAATGGAGAACAGCGTCTCCGTGATCAGCGCGCCGGTAAAAAAGCCGGGCAGAGATCCGCCGATGATCGTCACCAGAGTGACCAGTGTATTACGAAAAGCATGTTTGTACACAACAGTATGTTCACTTAAGCCTTTGGCTCTCGCCGTCCGTATGTAATCGGCATTCAGAACCTCAAGCATATTGGTTCTCGTATAACGCATCAGCGGACCGATGGACGTGATCACAAGCGTAGCGATCGGCAGGACCAGATGATGCGCCTTATCCATGAACTGCCCCCAGGAATCGAGCTGGGCGTAAGTACGGCCTACAAGGCCGGACACATCGAACCACTGCAGATTCACGGCAAAGACAAGTTTCAGCAACGTTGCAAAGAAGAAAGGCGGTAACGATATACCAAGCAGCGCACCCGCCGTGATCACATAGTCTGTTCTGGAATACTGTTTGGTCGCAGCAATGATACCGAGCGGTATCGCGATCAGAATCTGCAGCGTAAAAGAGATCGCTGACATCACAAAAGACAACCAGATCACGTCATGAAACTTCTGGATCACCGGAACCGTAAATTTCCAGCTGTCCCCGAAATTTCCCCGGGCAAAGTCTCCCAGCCAGGTAAAATACCCGGCAATGATACCCTTATCCAATCCGTACGATGCATTCAGCTGTGCGATCCATTCTTCATAGGGCTTCGCCCCCGGCGCAGTCGCCAGCTGCATGGCCATCGACTCCACATAGGAAGCCGGCAGGCAGCGCAGAACGGCATAGATGATCAACGTCACGCTGAAAAGGATAAGGATTGATAACAAAATGCGCTTGATGATATAGGTACGCACAACTATCCCTCCTTCTTAAAAAAATTCCCTGCCCCAACGGAGCAGGGAATCCTCTGTTCTTGCTATTTTTTCAATATCTGTCTCTGCTTATTCGAGTTTGCCGAAGGCAAATCTCGCAAAGTAAATTTGCAAAGCAAATTTACTTTTATTATTTCATTTCCAGATTCTGTACTTCCTGCTGCCATGACAGATAAGGCGTCATGTCGGTCGGAAGCGTATCTCTGTTCACGCGCTCGGTAGAGAGCATTACGCACTCGGAACGCTGATATACAGGAAGCTCTACGCCCCAGTCCATGATGATTTCCATCGCTGCTTTGTACAGGCCTTTACGATACGTCTGGTCTGTGGACAGACGTGCTGCCTCGATCATCTCATCCAGCTCTGCATCATTGATCTGATAGTAGTTGGTAGAACCGTCGCTGTGGTACAGCTGGAACATATCCGGGTCAGTACCTGCCTGCCATGCCGCACACCACATATCCGCTACACCTGTCTGGTAAGAAGCATACAGGTCACTTGCATTCGCAAGGTCATTAACTGTCAGTGTGAGACCGATGGTAGCCAGAGCATCGCTGGCATTCTTTAAGATCAGGAAAGTAGGATGGTCACCTGCTCCACCTGCGCCGATGTTTACCACATACTCCATCTTCGCGCCTGCGGGTGCTGCCGTAACCTTACCGTCTGCTACGGTATAACCTGCTGCCTCCAGATAGCCAAGCGCTGCTTCCAAAGCTGCCGCATATCTGTCTTCTGTGGACATACCCTCTGTGTAGATCGGATTGCCTTCCACGTCTACAGAGTAAGCCAGCTGATAACCGTCGTCCGTAACCTGAGGCGCTGCCCAGGATGTATTGGAGATCGGGTAGTTGATCACGGATGCCGTATTGCCGTAGTAGGAATCGATACCCTCATCGCGGTAAGCGGAGATCACGGTCGAAATCGCTTTACGCAGGTTGCGGGATTCCTCAGAGGAACCGTCCTGGCCAACCTTCACGTTGTTCGCTGCAAGACCTACATAACCATAACCGCGGTAGTCGATCAGACGGGTAGTGATCACATCGCCGTCCAGATCCGCATTGCCGCCGTTAAGATCAGCAACCTGGTTTGCCACATCTGTGGAATAGCTGGGATCTGTGATATCCATTGTACCTGCTGTGATACCTGTCACCCTATCTGCCTCTGCAGACTCCATGAAGTTCAGGTGCGGAATCTTCGGTGCGCCCTTGAAGTAATCCGGGTTTGCATCCATGTAAACAACACCGTTGGAGTAATCCTTGAAGATGTACGGGCCTGCGCCTAACGACTTGCCGGTCTTCGCCTTCACGCCGGACAGGTCACCCTTCGGGAAACCGAAACTGTTGTTCTCATAATCATACAGGCTCTCGTCACCATAGTAGTGCATCGGTGAGATCGGAATCTGCAGCTGATAGATCATCGTAGCGTCAACCTTATCTGCTACCACACGCATGGAGTAATCACCTGTACGCTGGATACCGGAAACGTTCGGAGCGGACTCGCCGGTCTCAACACCAACCTGGTAAGCTGCGTCAAGCAGGCTCCAGATCGTAACGCCGTCTGCTGCTTCTGTCTCGGACAGTACATTGTAATCGCCTTCATATTTTTCTAACATGGCATCGAAGAAATCCTGAACGGTAGCGCCTTCCGGCAGTCCCTCGAATCCCCAGTTGGGAGCGATCACTTCTACCGGATCACCTTCTGCTGCCGCACCCTGTGCGATGCAGTAATCCAGGATCGCCTGTGCGAAGCCCTGCTGCGCTGCCGGGAAATCTGTCTCCCAGAATGCCTTCTGGGTCGCTTCATCCCAGTTGGTGAAATCAGTGTTGTCTGCGCCTGCCTTTACCAACAGGCTGTAGAGCGGTTCCATACCGCTGCGGTATGCCTCGATACCCTCGATCGCTGTGGAGTAAAGAGTTGCGTTACCGTCATAAGTAGGATCCAGATACACATACATACCGAAAATAACATCGTCGATATCTGCGGTCGTGCCGTCTGTGAACTTGATGTCGTCACGAATCGTCATATCGTAGAAAACAGTGCCGTCTTCGTTCTCTGTGATCACGATATCGGATGCCGTATAATAAGTATAGTCTGTTCCGTTGTAGGAACGGGTCTCTCCTTCGATACCGTTCAGAATCGGGTTACCCACGCGGTCAACTTCCAGCGTGTAAACACGAACCATCTCGTCGATCATCACATCATTGGCTGCCAGAGCGAAATACGGAGAGAATTTACCCTCCAGACCCTGTTCTACGCTGGCTACCAGTGTATCATTGGCAGGAGCTGCCGCAGAATCAGTTTCCTCTGTCTCGGAAGCGTCACTCTCTTCCGGCGCTGCCGTCTCTTCCCCGCTGCTCTCAGCAGGCGCTTCATCAGTTGCCGGAGCGTCGCTTCCGCCGCCGCAGGCAGTCAATGAAAGTACCATCGCTGCAGAAAGCAGCAAGGCTACATGTTTCTTCTTCATTGAAAAAACCTCCCTTTCTTAAGTGCTTCTTATTTTTTCCTTATATATTTTACATAAGATTATCTTTCTCGTCAAATAAAAAGTGAGAAATTCCATAAATTCTCTGGATTTTGGTGCATTTTTCAGGATTTCCGCTTTGTCTGATCTCCTTCATTGCAATTTCTGACAAAGTATGCTACCCTCTTTTTATGAAAAAACAGGCGGAGGTGCATATGGAATATCATTCCTTAAACAACTTAAATGACAGTGACAGGTCTTCGCTGACTTCCGTTTTTCAGGGCATCCTTACAAGCCTTAAACACAGTTCTGTCAATAAGGCGGTCTCTTATCTTCGCTACATACCCGAACAATGCCGGATGCACCATAATTCCATTGAAAACAGAAAACTACGTTCTTCTCATGAAAAGAAATTCCATCCCGTAAAGCCTTATCGCGGAGAAATCTACAATGCATTCATCACGGAAGGGGTTGGCAGCGAACTGTGCGGAAATCACCTTGTTGTCGTCATCCAGAACAAAAAGGCCAATATTTACAGCGAAAAAGTAAATGTCCTCCCCATTGAAGGCGACGGCACAAAAATAAACCTTATTTATCAGGTGCGCCTTTCATCCGCTGAACTGGCAGACGGACAGCTGGACAAAGAACCTTCCCGCATTATCGTGACAGATATCACCACGATCGACAAAGCCCGGCTCGGTAGACGCATCGGCCGTTTAACGCCGGAATGTCTTGTCACCGTTGAAAAACTGCTGAAAAACCACCTGGAACTGTAAATTTTCTTGACTTTCCCATTAGCAATGCTATAATGAAGTCATAGAGAAATAAGTTATCTAGTCTCAGAGGAGACATTGGCCGCAGGGCTTTTCTAGGAAAAAGAGTTGTTTTATGCAACTCTTTTTTCATATCTACATATACTGTTATCGTGATCTGGCCCGCAAATCGGGCATTGGCGCACAGCTTTTTCTAAAAGACTCTCCTTGACAGGGGGAGTCTTTATTTGGATTTCCAGAGGTCAACCACCCTGCACCGCCCTGCCATGACAGATGCCGCGATCTGCACTGCACTGCAGATGAGGCACACCACCGCCCCTTCTCCACTGCCGTCCCGCAGGAGAAAAACAAGCAGGCCAACGGCCGTCAGCGCCGCCCCCGTGAGGGGTAACAGGGTACGAAACGCATAGCGGACCACGCTGCGTTCGTAAATATAGTCCCGCAGCGGGTTGCCGCCAAACGTCATACTCCCCAGCGTATAGGTGAGCGCGATATCCGAAATAAGCCAGAGCATATAGGGCAGGATCACATAGAAAGTATTCTGCAGCCCCGCCGTCGTCACGAAGCCGGGAAGGATGACCGACAGAAGCATCCCTGCCTGCAGCGCCCAGAGTTTTACAAGCATCCGGCGCCGCGAAACAGGGTCTGCATGCCACATCTTCCCGGTATAGACATAGGTGCCGTCCGCATTTTTCACAAAATCACGGAGATAACTTCTTCTATTCTTCTTCGGACTGTCTTTATCATCCTGTTTCCTGTCCTGTCTTTCCAGCTGCGTCATTCATCGTTCTCCATTCCTGTCTTTCCAACTGCGACACTCATCGCTCTCCATGCCTCTGCCCTGCATCCGTTTAAAACGCTTCACGCCGCTTTCCGCAATGCCGCATTGCGTGCGCCTCTCACCTTATGCCAATCCTTCCAGATCGTACTCTTCCAGCCATTTGCGTGCAGCCGCACATACTTCCTTCAGGCACTTGTCGCCGAAAGGATTGTCCAGTCCGGCATTCTTAAGCAGTTCGGTAAATACGGCACTGCCGCCCTGCTTCGTGTATGCCATATAGTTTTCCCATGCCGCCTGCGGGTCTTTCTGGATCCTTGCCCAGAACTGCAGGGCCACCGTCTGTGCCAGACAGTAGTCAATATAATAGAAGGGACGGTCATAAATATGATGCTGTCTCTGCCAGCCTTCCCCGTCGGCATAGAACGGAATATCCCCGTCCAGACGCATCCAGGGCATATAGATCCCCAGCAGCTCTTTCCAGACCGCGTGGCGCTGTGCCGGCGTCAGATCCGGCTCCTCGAATACTCTGTGCTGGAAATGGTCTACCATGGTGCCATACGGAATAAACGTCAGCGCATCGGACAGGTGAGAGTAGTAGAACTTACGGGTATCCGCACCGAAGAAGCCTTCCGCCCATTTCCAGGCAAAGAATTCCATGGACATGGAATGAACCTCACACGCCTCAAGAGACGGCCACACCGACGCCATGGGCACACGTTCTCTGTTCATCCATGCCGCAAAGGCATGTCCTGCCTCGTGGGTCACCACCTCCACGTCATGCTGCGTACCGTTGAAATTTGCAAAGATAAAAGGCACTTCGTAATCGGGAATGCTGGTGCAGAAACCGCCGCCCGCCTTGCCTTCCGTGGAGAGCACGTCAAGCAGCTGTCTGTCCAGCATCATGCGGAAGAACTCGCTTGTCTCGGGACTTAATTCGTCATAGAACTTCCGGCCCTGCGCCAGAATGTCGTCCGGCGTCCCTACAGGTTTTGCATTGCCGGAACGGAATGCCAATGCGTTATCTGCAAAGCTCATGGGGTATTCCTTACCAAGACGCTTCGCCTGCTCCTTATAGATCTCCGTCGCCACCGGCACCAGATATTTCACCACGGCCGCACGGAACTTCTCCACGTCTTCCTTCGTATAGCAGTTGCGCATCATCCGGTAGTAACCAAGCTGCATATAGCCGTCATAGCCCAGTTTGCGTCCCATCTTGTCCCGCAGATGCACAAGTTCGTCATACAGACGGTCGAGATCCGCCTGATGATCCTTGTACCACTGTCCCTCCGCCTTCCATGCGGCCAGACGGCGTGCGTCATCCGGATCGGACTTAAAAGGCGTGATCTGGGAAAGGGTGTAAGTGCCATCCTCAAAAGGGATCTGCGCCGAAGCCAGCAGCTTGGTATACTCCTGCTTCAGATCATTCTCCTGCTGCAGTTCCTGAATGATCTCCGGGGAAAAGGTCTTAAGCTCCATCTCCGTATTCAGGAACATCATGTTGCCGTACTCCGCCTCAAATTCCGTCCGGAACGGACTTTCCAGCATTGCCAGGTTCCATGCCTGGAAATCCTCTTCCATCTCCGGCATGGCGCCGCTCCAGAATTTCACTTCCTCATCGTAGAACGTATCCCGGGTATCGATGTCATGCCGGATATGGGCAAGCGTAGCCTGCGTCTCGATACTTTTTCCCAGTTTTTCCTTCTCCAGAAAAACTTCTTTCGCCGCAGCATAATCTGCCGCTTCCTTCAGGCGCTTTGTCAGCGCCGCCAGCTGTGCTCTCAGTTCCTGTACATCAGGACGGGTGTAAAGCATTTCAGAAAATTTCATGGTCTTGTTGTCCTCCTTTTATAATCACATGACCTGTGATATCTTTACCCTCAGTGAACAAAAGAATATACGCCTTTGTTCACTGAGAGTAATGAAAAATAATATCTTCTACCGTCAGCAGGTAACAGGCACTATTATACCACATCCGGAATAAATTCCCAATTAAAAATATAAATAAAAAATATCATGACTTATCGTCCCGGAACACATCGATAATATTTTCATCATTCCGGTTTCCCCTGCAGTTCGGCCAGCAGCCTTTCATATTCTGCATTTCCTCTGACAAAGGCAAACTCCTCACCATTTACCAGCTCATTGCAGATGGTATCCAACAATCTTTTCGAGAAAGCCGCGTTCGTCCTGCCGTCCAGGTTCCGATAAAGCGGACTTTCCTCCGGCTTCCAGCTTTCTTTCATGACCGGCAGCATTTTTGCCAGGACAGCCAGACACCTGCCGCTGTCCTTCTGTGCTACGGCAAGCTGCAACTGCGCGGTACAGGCGATCCATTTTGTAAGATGGAACTGTTCGGACAGTTTCTCATACAGATCGGCATAAAACGCCGCATCCTCTTCCCGCTCCTCCCGCAGGGCAATCTCCATCATGTTCATCAAAGCCGTCTGTATCTGACTGACTCCGCCCAACACTCTGTGTTCCCACAGTTTCTTCGCTTCCTCATGCTTCCCCTGCCAGGTGTAAAGAGCCGCCAGCTGTTCTTCCCGGTTTATTTGGGAGAAGGGCAGGCCATTGATCAACTCTTCCGCCCTGGCGTAATCTCCCCTGTTTCGATTGTAGGGAATCAACATTCCAATCGCAGTATCTCTGATCTCGGCCGTCTCACTCTTCGACAGACGCAGATAAAACTCCTCCAGCACATCCTTGTACCGTTTCTGCTGCGGCACACCATACAAAAACAACGCCCCCTCCAGATAGAATGAAACCTGGTAGAGCAGGTTATCACAGGTAGGATATTCATGTATCTTATCCAGCGCCATTTGAAATGCAGTCTCATACCCCTGCTCCTGCGCCGTTTTGTCAACCTCGTTCACAAAGCTCTCAATCTCTATATCAGTCAAATCTTCCTGAAAGGACAACAGCGTATTGACATCCGTCTTGAGCAGCCGGGCCAATGCCGGCAGCAGTGTTATGTCCGGATACGTGGCACCCTTTTCCCATTTGTGGACCGCAGGAGCGGATACTCCTAAACATGCTGCCATCTGTTCCTGCGTCATGGACAGTTCTTTGCGTTTTTCATGGATAAACCGGTTGATCTTCATACCGCACCTCTCTTTCCTAAACATCCATATCCCGTACCATCATACCACCATAAACAGAAGTGGATGTTTAATAACATATGCACACATGCATTCATACAGACAAGCCTCATGAATGCATGGCGCAGTCACGAACAGCGCAGCAGGTGCGCAGTTCTGATTGCCAGTTACTTCTATAATAAAATAAATATAGTCTCATCATAACAAAGCAGATCAGGCGGCACAATGGCGCAGCTGTTAAATTATCGGTAACAAAAGTTTCCCGAAAGTTAAAATCTTCCCATAAACAGGTATTTCGCCAAACAAACATTCCATCAGTTGAATGCAATAAGGGAACCAGGCGGACGAACGCTGCGTGCCGCATGATTCCCTTTGCTTTTTGTTTTCTGTTTTCATGTGAATTTCCCGCACATTGTTAAACGGGTATTTGCAGGCTCCTGTAAACACATCCTACAACGTCCAGTCTCCAAACACACTGTTCCCGTAAAATGACGATACCGAATTCCCGAAACCAAGCCCTCCGATCAGGTTCTGCATCATGTAATTCTGCAGAATGTTCTGTCCCGTCAAAGTCCGGTAGCCATTTCGCATACTTCCCGCAGCACGGTCTCCGGTATAGTACTCTTTCACTTTATTGATGACCGTCTTCTCCCATGCCGGATCGGTCTCCATCTTCGCAAAGGCTTCCCGGATAATGATGTCGTCCACCGTGGCGTATGCTGGATTCACCGCAGCCGCCTGCCGTTCCACCGCTTTCTTCATCGTCGTGGCATAATCGGCATACCGTTCCGTATTCTTTCTTCGCATCGCACTGCCGACCTTCACACTGTGGTCCGAGACGGCCCTGCCTATGCCAAGATCATTGATATACATATCGCTCTCCCCTTCCTGCCTTCAATTGACAAGGCAGTACACGGTCAATTGAAAGTATTTTCGGCTATTGTAACACAGAAAACGCCGCCTGCGGGCGAAATGTCACCAAACCATGTGAAAATGTCATAAAAAAAACAGTGAATTGACATCTCCCCGGTTTCCCCTTATACTGTTAATATACTTATTACATTCGTAAGAATTAAGGAGCACACAGCATTGAAAAAACTACCACAGATTTCAGAAGCAGAATATGAAGTGATGAAGATCGTATGGAAGCACGCCCCGATCAATACCAACCAGATCACCGGGATGCTGACCCAGACTACCGCCTGGAGCCCGAAGACGATCCAGACCCTGATCAAGCGGCTTGTGACCAAGGGCGTTCTTTCCTATGAAAAGCAAAGCCGGGTATTCGTCTACACCCCGCTGGTCGCAGAAAAGGAATACATCGGACAGGAAAGCCGTTCCTTTCTCGCCCGGTACTATGACGGAGATATTACGGCAATGCTCTCCGCCTACATCGAAGACGACCAGCTTTCCGCATCAGAGATTGATGCCCTGCGTTCCCTTCTCGCAAAAGGCCGGGCGGACAGGAGGCAGTAACATGGCAGATTTCGGAATCCGGTTTTTCCTGTGTAATCTTATCATCTGTATGATCACAGTTGCACTTCTTGCGGCAAAACGGATATGCCGGCATATCCTCACCAGCCGGATGCAGTTTCATTTATGGTATCTGCTGCTCGCTCTTCTCATCGTTCCCTTCCTGCCTGTCCGCCCGGCCGGTATCCTGCAGATCCTCTCGTGGTTTGCCGCAGTACGGCACTCCGGGGAAACAGGCACGGATCCGGTCCAGGGAACTGCTGCCGGCATCCATCTTCCCGGCACGCTCCGGCAGATGGACGATCTCACCCTGTCTGTCAGCAGCGCAGCGCCCTCCATTGCCGGCTTTATCCTGTGTTCCATCTGGCTTACGGGCGTCATCGCAATGCTCTTGATCGTGATGCGCTCCAGCGTCCGTTTAACCGCCCTGCAAAGATCTGCGCTTCCCCTGCAGAGCAGATCGGTCCGCGCACTATACGACGACTGTCTGCGTGAGCTGCACATAAAGCGGCCCGTTCCAGTCTACAGCGCCGCTTACCTGAAATCCCCGCTTATCATGGGCATATGCAGGCCGCGTATCTATCTGCCAATCCATCTGATCTCGGATTTTGATGCCAAAGAGATGCGCTATATACTGCTGCACGAATTACAGCATTACAGACACAAAGACACGCTGGCCGGTCTCTTTATGACCCTGACCGGCATACTCTACTGGTGCAATCCGCTGGTACGGTATGCCCTGAAAGAAATGCGCAACGACCGGGAGATCGCCTGCGACGCCGCCGTCCTGAAAAGGCTTCCTGAAAGCGACTACGAAGAATACGGCGCAGCTTTGATCAATTTTGCCGAAAAGGTTTCACATATGCCCTTTCCCTTTGCTGCCGGCATGAGCGGGAGCATGAAGCAGATGCGGCAGCGGATCGCTGCCATCTCCACCTATGAAAAGCCTGACGCTTTCAGGAAAGCAAAAGGATGCACCGCCTTCGCTCTGATCGGTGCTTTGCTCCTCACCCCTGCCCCGCTGCTCTCCACCCAGGCCGCCGGGCAGGAACAATACCGGTGGAATCCGTCCCCCGACAGGATTTCTACACTCGACCTGTCCTCATACTTCGACGGTTATGAAGGCAGCTTCGTCCTCTACGACCTCAAAAACGACCACTGGCACATTTATGACATGGAACACGCCCTTTCGCGGACGTCCCCGGACTCCACCTACAAGATCTATGACGCGCTGTTTGCGCTGGAGGAAGGCGTGATCACGCCTGCGAATTCTTCCATGGCATGGGACGGGACCGCGTATCCTTTTGCGGCATGGAATAAGGACCAGGATCTGGACACCGCCATGCGCGCCTCCGTCAACTGGTATTTCGAAAAGATAGACCGGCAGCTCGGTTCCTCCGTCATCCGGGACTATCTTCACAGGATCGGATACGGCAACGAAACCATACCGGCAGACATCACCACCGGCAGTTCCCCTTACTGGCTGCAGTCCTCCCTGAAGATCTCGCCGGTAGAGCAGGTGCAGCTTCTGGCGGCGCTTTACGACAACCGTCCCGGCTTTGCCCCGGAACATGTAAATGCCATAAAAGATTCCATCCACCTGTATTCCACCGCCGACACTTCTCTGGAAAACGCTTCTGCCGGGAATGCTTCTGCCGCCGGCACTTCTCCTGAAAACGCTTCTGCCGGGAATACAGCTTTTTACGGCAAAACCGGCACCGGACGTGTGGACGGTCAGGACAGAAACGGCTGGGTTATCGGCTTCTTTGAAGTGCCCGACAACACCTGTTTCTTTGCCGTCAACATCCAGGGTAGTTCCGGCGCTGCCGGAAGCAGGGCGGCCGGGATAGCGAAAGCCGTCCTGTCTGCCCTTGCCGGCAGCGACAGCTCCTTCTCCTCCACCGAGTTGGACAGATACCTGAATGTGCCGTCCGCAAACGGCTGAACCACGACCTGATCCGTAAAGGCCTGATCTGAATTGCGGTCGATCCAGACCACATCCACAGTAAGTATCAGTGTTCCGTCTTCCTGCTCCCTGTAATCCACCACTTCCCCGAAAGGCGGGAACTGTCTTGAAAAGATCATCTCATACTCATAACTGTCCGTTTCCCCGTCGTAACCGCAATGCTCCCGCAGCTGTTCGACGGTCACCGGCAGGCATGTCGTCATGACCTGCTCGTAGATTCGTGCCGGTATCCTGCCATTTTCCGGCACAAATGGCTCTCTGGTGAATGCCCGGTAGAGATCCTCGAACATACAGGGCTCCAAAACAGCTTCCACCGTACCGGCGTCCCAGTCTGCCGCCAGCAGGCTGTAATTGACGAAGCTCAGCCCGTACAGATAGCGATCGGTCAGCTTCCGGCATGATTCGGACAACGGCTTTACCCTGTAATAATCCCGCAGACTGCCATGCATGACCGTCACCGTATTTGTATAGATGAAATATCCTTTTTCCGTCAACCGCATTTCTTCCAGATCATGGGTGCCGTCTCCTTTTATCCTCGGCACGCCCCCTTCACGCCAGCCCACCAGAACATAGTAAGATTGTGTCCTCCCGTCCCTGCTTATAAATGTCTTCGCACACAGATCCCCCTCCCTGTATACTTCAAACACGGTAACCATCGCATCCCCGCCGGAGGCATAGATATCATAAAACGCTTCCACCTGCCGGCCGTTTTCCATATTGATGCCGTCTGAGACACTTACAAGCCCCTGTCCGCCAAGACAGTTCACTACCGCTTTCCTCTGCTCTGCAGAAAAACTGTCAATCCGGGAATAGCCTGTCTCCGCATCAATAATGCTGCTGTCCCGGTAGTATTCCGCACACCGTTCTGCCGCCGCCATCGCCTCCTTCTGCAGACGCATTTCTTCCGCCGCCGTCAGAATATTGTCCGGCTTCGCATTCTTCTCTGCACTCTCCCCCGCAGGCTCTTTCGCAACGTCTTTTGCGGCGGCTTTTGCATTTTCATCTTCTGTCTCTGTCCCCGCCGTTTTCTCATAGTGTTCCGCCCACTGTTCCTCCGTCAGCCTCTCCGTATACCATGTGATCTCCACATCGTTTTCCGAGTGGAGCACCCGGTTGGAAACATACTGGAAGCTCCCGTCTTCCAATGGCCTGACGGTCATTTCATGGCAAAATGCCTGCTCCAGACACTTCTCCGCCCAGACAGCATTGACGGTAAGCCGTAATGTTCCGTCCGGGTTCTTTTCATAAGCGACCACTTCCGGTTCGGGAATATTCGGCGTCGGAGCGAAATCAAACATGCCCCGCGTCCTGTACCGGTAGGTATCCGCACTCTCATGGTATGTCGTATATTGCCGCAACGTACCCGCATCTATCCGAAAAAAGCTCTGAAAAACAGCCTCAAATTCTGCCGCCGGTATCTCATAGCTTCTGCCTTCCTCAAAAAAAGCTCCCGTCTGCTGCGCATTCCGGATCCGCAGGAACGCCTCATAGAGATCGTAAAAGTTAAGATCCCGATAATCCGACTCGCTCCAGTCCGCAGTAAACAGGTTGTTCAACTCGTAGCCGATACTCCTCACATAGTTCCGGTTCAGCTGCCGGCACTCTTCCTCCAGCGGTTCCACCCTGACTGCCGTCTGGCCGGAAGGACCGTCATAACCGGGCATATTGTACTCCCCGAAAAATAACCAGGCCCCGGAATACACCCATGTACAGGCCGGATAACTCTGACTGCTCACCATTTCCCAATCCCCCTGCCGCAGAAAAAAGCTGCGCCGCACCGTCACCGTCCCCTCCGCCGTCGTAAACTCATATCTTACAAAACTGATCGCGGACACTACGACCACAAGCTCTGCTTCCGCTTCTTCCCGGGCTTCCACCTGCCTGCCAAAACTCCTGATCTGTTCCGGGCAGACCATATTGATCTGGTTCTCCCCGTCAACCGCCGCATATCCTTTCCCGCCCAATCCTTCTACGATGCCGCGTATCTCTTCCAGACTGCCCGGTATCGTTTCTGCCCGGCCGCAGATCTCCTCATAAACCGCTTCTATGATCTTCGTATCATCTATCGCTGTACTATCCCCCTCCTTTTCCGCAGGAGAATCCGCTCTGTTATCTTCTAATGTTATCCCGGGATCAATTCTTCCCGAAAGGTTGTCTCTGCATCCGGTTATCAGAAACACCATGCTGCCAAGCAGGAACGGCATGCAAATCTTCCTGCGGTCTGCGATCCGCCCTCCTCTCCCCGTCCGTGATCTGTCTGCCTTTTTCTTCCATGCGCTCATACTTTATCTGCCTTTCTTATCTTAATCTTATCCTGTCCTTTTCTCTCCTTTTTCTCACATGATGATCCTTTAATTTTTTAAATTCTTTGAAATCTTATTAACATTACCATCCTTACTGTTCTTATTAATCTTACTAACGTAAGATTTCATGTTAAATATTACATTAGTAAGATTTAAAAGTCAAGCAGACTTTTCTTTCAGCGCACATAAAAAAGGTGCATGGACATATACAGATATCCCTGCAGTTTCTTTCGAGAAGCCATTGTAACAAATCTTTCAGACCTTTCGTATAGGTTGAAAAACGGTGGCTCTCATAAGCGGTGATGCCTTTGTAATTAGTAGATGCGATACAGACCACTACAAAAGTCTTGTGGACATCAATGCCACAGCAGATTTTGTACACGATTTTTAAAGCCATAGGGACTCCTTTCAGAACCTAAAGGTTCAACAAAGATTATAGGGAGAGACGGCATTGACTGAACGCCTAGGCCATAAACGAGATTGTTTATACAAAGATAAGATTACGTGCTCTAAGTCACACTTATTTGTACTTGAAAAGGAGGACTACACATATAACTATACGGTCGTCCGGCAAGCCGGACAGCCCACTCACCTCCCTGGCCCAGCCTTTGGATGAGATCGGAAAGAAATCCGTGGAAATCCTGCTGGATCAGATCAACAACAACGTGGAACCCCGTATGTACGAACTGGAATCCCGTGTCATTGCCAGAGAATCTACGATCCGCTTTGTCTCCGCGTCACAGTAGCACGCTACGCGGTTTTCCGTTGCTGTCGCATGATTTTACTGCCGGACCAGAAAGGTGCATGGACTTCAGACATCTTCTTCAGAGGTAAATGATTCGACATCCATATACTCCACAAATATATTTTGGATATCCAGTCCCAGTTCTTCTGCTGCAAGCGTCTTTATTCCACTCTGCATTTCGGAACCGTGATCTTGTTCCTGACATATAATCAAGATATGGGCATCCGTGATTTCGCCATCCATATCACTTAAAAACACATATGCTTCTGCAATGTTCTTTTTATCATAACCACGCAAAGCTTCCCTCAGTTCAATCCCCTTAATACGCTTTTGCGCCTCTGGCTGAGGGAAATTGTCTGCATACCCATTACCGCCGGTGCCATCCCCTATCCCTTGCATTGCACTGATCCCCAGAACGGCACAGACCATCGTGACCAGAATAACGCCCGCTGCAGTAACTGTCCTCCTGGAATACTTTCTGTGTTTCATAATCGCACCCAACCTTTCTTTCAGATTCTTTTTGTCTTCAAACATCGCAATGGAAAGAGGCGTTTTCCTGATCGAATCGGCAGCAACTTCTATTAAAGTGTCGCCGTACTGCTGCATTTCACTGACAGTAAACCCCTTTATGACCGCTTCATCACAGGCCAGTTCACATGCCTTATTCATCTCTCTGCGCACAAAATAAACAAGTGGATTAAACCAGTGCACCGCTCCCGCAAAAATCAGCAGCCACTTAACGAAAATATCCTGCCTTTTCCTGTGTGTCATCTCATGCAGAAGAATATGCCGCAGCTTCACATCCCCGTATGCTTTGTCCGGTAACATAACAGCTGGACGGAAGAAACCAGTCAAAATCGGCGTTTCCACCATGGTGTTCCTATAGAGCCGCAGCCCTTTGTCTCCTTCTGACAGATTCTGCAGCAACTCTACTTCCTGCCGGTCTGCCCTTATGTTGTGCCTGGCAAGTCTTCTGACATAAATCAAATAGCATATAAGATGAAAACCAAGAACCATCAACATGCCCGCCTGCCAAATGGCAAATAACATAACCGCGACGCTGGGAAAACAGGTGATTTGCCGGATGCTCTGCCCACTCTCATTCTGTGCTGTCAGTACAGGATTCACAGACACTGCGGAAGCCGTGTCCGCAATCCACCGAGCAAGATCACCGGTCGACCACACTGCCATTTCCGAATGGCCCGATACGGGAATCACCATAATTTTTGATACAGGCACAAGCAGAGCCGTCACGACCGGGAACCACATATAATACTGGAATGTCTTCGGCAGCTTCTCTTTTATGACCGGTTTAAAGATAAACAATAAACCTGACAGGATACTGCCGGTAAAGGTCATCGACAGAATGAGCCTGACCATCTCTGCAGAATACGCTTCAACCACCATCATTTGTTCTCGTCCCCCATTCGGAAGTACATCTTGAGTTCATCAATATCCTCTTCTGTCAGTTCCCCGCTCCGGCAGAGAGCCGCAACAAAATTCTTCGCACTGCCGTCATAAAGTTTGTCGATCAAACTTCTTTTCCTGTGCATACTGTACTCTTCTTTTGTTATATTCGGTGTATAATAATGGACCTCTTTCTCCTGAATCGAAACAACGCCCTTTTTCAGCAGTCTCCTTAAAAGCGTTGCGATGGTAGACTTCTCCCAGCCCATTTTGCCGCTCAGTTCTGTACGAATATCACTGAACGATACAGCCTGTTCCTCCCGCCAGAGTATTCTCATGACCTCCAGTTCGGCGTCAGAGATTTTGAAACGTTCCGTACTCATCAGTATCTTCCCTCTTTTCTGTGTTACATTTGTAACACAGTTAAATTATACTTTCCCACCTCCCTTCTGTCAACAGGAATAAAACAGTTT
The DNA here is from genome assembly GCA_910578115.1 of uncultured Lachnospiraceae bacterium. Lineage (GTDB taxonomy): Bacteria > Bacillota > Clostridia > Lachnospirales > Lachnospiraceae > UBA3282. The sequence continues at coordinate 41,022 of CAJTPO010000012.1, forward strand.
TTCTGCTTTCCACAGTAACGTGACCAATTCGCTGATTCCTATAATTCGTTGATTGTTGCCGTAATTTCCATATTGCGGATGCGCTTTGCCGGGGCATGAACCGCAGCAGCCACGGCAACGATGGAAAACATAACAATAATAGCAAGCAGTTCTACGGGCAGTCTCCACGGAGTTCCAAAATACCGTGTAAGCAGCCTGATATGCAGGAAACGGCTAAGCGCTATTCCTGTGCTGCCGCCGATTATAAGCCCGGAAAGGGAATAAGTAAGGGCTTCTGCGGCAATCATCCGGGTAAGCTGCTTTGCGTCCATACCAACCGCCCGCATAGCGCCATACTGTTTCATCCGGGCTGTTACACTCATGGAAATGCTGTTAATCATATTAAACAGCGTAATCATCGCAATAATGACCAGAAAGCTGTATACAATAAAAACGGATGCCAGATAGGTTGCCCGGTCCTGTCTGTTGCTTTCCCGCTGGTCTTCAAAAATAACATTGCTTTCGGCAAGGCTGTTAATATGTTTTACCGTATCATCCGACGCATCTTTGCCTAACTGCACTCCAATCATGCTGTAATTGCGCTCTCCCGTAAGCCGGGCAAACGTTTCCTGCGAACAGATTACGCTGTATTCACTGGAATACAATCCATCCGATACGGCACAGGCGATTACAACCTCCTCTCCCGCGATCTGAATGGTATCTCCGACCTGTAACGGATTATCCTTATTAGAAACCGTCATAACCTGATTGCTGTCTCCATAGATTTCTGATAAATCCCCCTGCACAAGACTCTCCTCTGCACGATCCAGCAGATAATCACTGTACGATGTCAGGTTCACATGGTCAACCCCCTGCCGTGAGGAAGCCGCAGAAACATTTTTCCTGTATGTGCTGCCAAAGACATGCTCTACCCCGGAAACAGCGCTGATGGTATCACTTAAACTCTGACTTAGCACAGGTTCATTGGCATAGCCTGTGAGGATAATATCCGGCTGCCATGACCGCAGGGACGGAACCAACGCATGTGCAAAATCCAACCCTACCGTAAAGCAGAGAAACAGGATGATACTAAGGGAAAAGCTGGCTGTCATCAAAAACCAGTTTTTCTTAGACGCGATTGCATGGTGAACGCCTAAAGTCTTTTCAACCTTTCCTAAATTCAGCCGCATGGTATGTCGCACAGAGGGCGTCATACCTGCGTTGCCGGAAACTGCTGCCATCGGCGAAACTTTAGCTGCACGTTTAGCCGGGGATTGTGCCGCCAGAAGAACCGTAACAATTCCAACCAGTGCGCCGCTGCCAAGGCCCACCGGACTGAGGGCCAGCACAGGCATTGTCTGAAATTCACCGCCGATCCCATAATGCAGTACTGCACAAACACTCCAACTAATCGCCATGCCAAAGAGCAATCCAACGGGTACAGCCGTTTTACACCAGTTTAATGCCTCCAAACGCACATAGCGGATAATCTGCCTGCGGCTTGCACCAATACAGCGCATCATACCAAAAAATTTCGTCCGCTGGGCCACATTGCTGTTCATGCTGCCGGAAATCATCAACACGCCGGCCAACAGCACCAGAACAAACAAAATTGCTGCCAGACCATAAATATTTTTTACAGACTCATGGCTGCTCTGCCCTGCAATCCCCATGATTGCCGTATTTTCGGAAATGTTTTCTTCTGACAAATCATACTGTTCTTTTATTTCCGTCATTGCACCGGAAGCCTTTGACGCATTTTGAAACTGTACATAACAGGTTGGGTTAAGCGCAATACCGTTTTGTTCCATAAGCGAAGCAAACGCTGACCGCGTCATAGAGACAGCAACCAGATAAGTCTGTCCCTGATAATCCTCCCGGTCATCCGAGCCAAAACCTGTTACGGTAAAGTTGGCAGTTCCCGCCGGGGTCCTGATCGTTACGCTGTCGCCAATCTGCACCTCCAAAGCAAGTTTCGCGTTGGCGCTGAGCATCACTTCGTTATCGCGCTGCGGAAGCTCCCCCTCTGCAAGGGTGTTGGAAAGCTGGTGCAGATAGATACTGTCGGCTCCATATAAAGCAGCTCTTTTCTCTCCAATGTAGTACGGTTGATCTGCGTCTGTATTGAAGGCTTCCGACCAACCGACGGCTGTAACGTCTAAGCGACTGCCAATTTCCTCTCCGATGCTCTGAGAGATATTTTCCAGCTGTATATGATACTTCCCGTGTTTCTTCTGTAATTCTTCGCTTTTTGTCCGAATAAACATGTCCGCCACGCTGAAAATGGTTGTCACCAGCAATACGGAAATGACAATGCACAAAATGGTCATACGGTTTTGCCGCTTCCGCACCCTGGCAGAAATCGGGATAAGGCTTAAAAAACTTTTCATTCGCGGCACCTCCCCAAATCAGTCAGCACACCATCCGCTACCTGCAGGATCCGGTCTGCGCTCTGTGCAATGCTTCTGTTATGCGTAATCATAATAATGGTCTGCTCATACTTTCTTGACGCCTCTTTTAACAGGGCAATGACTTCGCTGCTGTTCTGCGTGTCAAGATTGCCCGTCGGCTCATCTGCCAGGATCAGCGACGGGCGCGTGATCAGGGCGCGCCCGATTGCCACGCGCTGCTGCTGTCCGCCGGATAACTGGGTCGGCAAATGGTTACGGCGTTCCTGCAGATTAAGAACGGTAAGCAGTTCTTCCAGATATTTTCTGTCCGGCTTCTGATAGTCAAGCAGCACCGGGAACATAATATTCTGCTCCACGGTAAGCTCCGGCACCAGATTGAACGCCTGAAATATAAATCCGATATTCCTGCGGCGGAAAACGGTAAGTTTGCTGTCATTCATGGCAAAAATTTCCTTGCCGCCAATCGTGACTTTGCCGGAGTCAGGCGTGTCAAGCGCGCCGATCATATTGAGCAGCGTACTTTTGCCGGAGCCGGATTCTCCAACAATGGCCACATACTCGCCCTTTGGAACGGAAAAGCTGACCTGTTTCAAGGCATGTACGGCTGTTTCGCCGCTTCCGTAAGTTTTACAGATATTGTTGACTTCCAATAAGTTCATGTGTAAACACCTCTTTCTGTTTTGATAGCCCCAATATAGCAGCGCAATCCTACATCAATATTACAGGCAGCCTACAATTTTGTAGGGATATGATATTCAAATCAGAAAATTGATCGTGAAAGAGGTGCCCGCTCCCAACATACTGTCAACTTCAATCGTTCCGTTGTGGGCCTCCACAATCGCCTTTGTCAGTGACAGGCCAAGCCCAATCCCCTGTGTATCTTTGGAGAAGCGGCTCCGGTAAAACCGCTTAAAGATATGATGCAGATCCTCCGGGTGTATGCCGCTACCGTTATCCTTGACGGTGATCTGGACAATAGAAGGAAACGCCCGCCACTCGATACGGATCATGCCGCCTTTTTCCGTGTGGTCAAGGGCGTTCTTCACAAGGTTGCCGACAGCTTCCATGATCCAGTTACGGTCACATAACAGTGTCACTTCTTCCCTGCCCGACAGGCAGATTTCTTTTCCCTCCTGTCCGGCGCGGAACAGAAACTGTTTTTTTATGTCCTCCGCAAGTTCTGACACATTCTCTAAAGTCATATCCAGCAGAATCGTACCCGCATCCAGTTTCGTGATCTTCAAAAGGCTTTGTACCAGTGTTTCTATACGGTCAAGCTCCTGCTCGGACAGAAGACTGAATTCCTGTATTGTTGAAAGCTCTTTTTCTTTTGCTTCGTCCTGTATCAGCCCATTATAAATATTCAGGGCGGCAAGCGGCGTTTTTAACTGGTGCGAAATGTCGGATATCGTATTGCGCAGAAATTTCTTTGCGTTTTTTTCATTTTCCGCGTGGGCGTTTAAGATTGCAACGAGAGAATTCACCTCATGGAACAGCCTGTATAGTTCGCCCTCGTCGTTGCACTCAATGGAAACACTTTTGTTGCCGGCTATATATTCTGTAATCTGCGATATGGCATTTTCCATGATTTTATGCTGCTCCCTGAAATACCCGTAGCAAAGCAGCAATATGACAGCCCCCATACACAAGCCGCATACTATGATATAATCCGCCGCATTCTTAACATGAAGCCTTACCAATGCCGCTGCAATCAGCACAAAACCCAGCACACAGAATAAAATACCGCCAAAAAGAAACTGAATCTTTCGGTTCGCAAATATTCTCATCCCACACCTCAATCTGCCGTATTCCACTTGTAACCCATGCCGCGAACGGTAACAATCCTTTTGGGTTCTCCCGGATTGTCCTCAATTTTTGTGCGAAGTCTGCGGATATAAACGGTAAGAGAACTATTGTCGATATAATTTTCGCTGCAATCCCATAGCTTTCCTAAAATATGTTCCGGGGAAAGGATCTGGTCGGGGTTTTCCATGAACAGGCATAATAATTTATATTCACCAGCAGTCAGGTCAAGCAGCTTCCCTCGCTTATAAACCTCACCTTTTAGAAGTCTTACGCTTAGATCATTGGAGTTCAGCTCTGTAGCAGCGGTATTGAAATTTTCACTCCTGCGGAGTAATGCGTTAATCCTTGACATAAATATTGCAAGTTTGAAAGGTTTTGTTATATAATCGTCGCCCCCTATATCAAGCCCCATAATAACATCTGTCTCTTCATCGGCAGCAGTCAGAAATATGACAGGCACTTTTGAAGTCAGACGTATCTTTCTGCAGAAATCAAAGCCGGAACCATCGGGAAGCGATACATCCAGAATGACCAAATCATATTGATCCTTTCCCCATAAGGTATCAGCTTCCAGTATGGTACGGGCAACGTCTATTTCATATCCCTCTTTTCTTACGGCAAAGGACAATCCGTTGATCAAACTCAAATCATCTTCCAGTAAAAATAATCGTTTCATTTGCTGTACCTCTTTCCTTGTTTTGTTCTTCTGTCCTTTCTTCATGCTGTATCAGTATATAATTATACGCGAACAGTCGAATAATAACAAATTCTTAATTGTGGATTATTTTGGCTGACTGATAGAATGGTGTCGACATATTCCAGAAGAAAGATGATCATTAAAATATAATAATCGATAGATTGCATATTATTGGGGGATGCATGGGGCAAAAGGTCTGTAAATATGGAATGCAAATCAGAAACGCAGTGCAGAAATTCCGACTGTGCTGTAAGTACAGGAATCACCATAATTCTTGATACAGACACAGCCGTCACGACCGGGAACCACATATACTTTTCCTTCTTCATTTTGTCAACAGGAATAAAATGGTGGTTCCTAAATAAATTTCTTCTCAAACTTTCGCATCATGGTTTCAAACGGTCCATTTTTGAATCTCAGAAAAATACAGCTCAGGAGAATCACAAAGACCGCAACCATGACATCCCCGCATGGAATTGCCCCAATATCTATGGAAGACCTGTCTATACCGGCTACCTGCAATCCCCATCCGGCTGTAATTTGAATTACATACAATGTAAGTGACAGCTTTCCCACGCTGCAAAACGGCTTCAGAAACATTCCATATGCCTTTTCGACCAGACAGAAAATTCCCAGCAAAATAAGCGAACCACCTGTACCGGCCAACAATTCACAGGCAGAACCGCCCTGCGGCATAGAAATAAAAAGCATCTGCCACATGATCGGCTGTGTGTTATATGGCCACATAGCAAAAGCATCAATCTCTGCATTCACAATCGCCGGATTCTGCAAAGCCCATTCCATATACGACTGATAAATTCCCGGCAGCACAAAAAATTCCACCAGCTTCACCGGTATCAAAATGACGATGCCCGCCGCAATAAATCTTATTACAGTGCCCGTTTTATGCAAATCCAGGCGCCCAATCGCCATCCCTGCAAGAAAAACAGGTGCCCAGGCCAAAGCCGATCCGGGCCCGCCGGCAATATCACTCAAAAGCGCGGCGCCTTCAAGCAGGCTCATACCAATCAGCATCAACGGCGGGCATATCACAAATGCAACCCCGGATAAAATAAACAGCTTTGTTGTTGAGAAGTGTATAAACGGGAGCATCAGCAGATACAGCATGGCATAGGCTGTCAAAACTACTGCAAACGGCCCGTTCAGCAAAATCAGCAAATACCCCGCCAAATCAATAAACACAGAGCGAACCAGAATACGTGTATTCAAAAATTTTCTTTCGGCGTTTCCTTCTAATATCCTCTGTGTCATGATCGTATAGGAAATACCGGAACACAACATGAATAAAATCATCGTATTTCCAGACACAAAACTATTCCACTGATTTAATGCAAAATGCTGAATATACATTCCCATAACCGCCAGTCCCCGAACTGCGTCCAAAGCCAGAAGCCTTTTGGATTCTTTTACTGCGGGCAGTTTCTTTCCCGCTGTTGCTCTTTCATTCATCTAAAACATCCTCCTTATAAAAGTGTCAGGCAGCATTTATTGCTGTTGATCACCTTATCACAAAAATATTCTTTTATCTCTTTTATGTCCTCTTTCCGCTGGTTCTGTCCCGAATCTTCTACACAGATCTCAATTCAGGACAGTTTCCCTTTATTCAGGACATCATCTTCTCAGAACGCACTTTTTTTGATATACTGGTGCAATACATATTTGTCAAAACGTCAGTATAACTGTTAAATCTCATACCGGCTTTCATATTGGGAAATAAGGAAAGGTATCATTATGTTAAAAATCATACTTTGCGATGATGATGATTTTACACTCAAATTGATTCAGGGACTGTTGGAAAAAGCAATCGAGATCAGTAAAACAGAAGCACAGATTGTATGTAAAGCTTCTTCCGGCATGGATATTCTGAATTTTATTCAAAAAAACGCCGGCCCATATCTTTATTTTCTTGACTTTGATTTTGGCACAAAGGAGTTAAACGGAATCGACCTGGCCCGGAAAATTTATCAGTATGACACCGATGGCAAAATAGTCTTTGTGACAAGTCATGGCGAAAAAGGAATGACTATTCTGCAAAGCGGCGTACAGGCGTTCGGATTTATTGAAAAAGATCCCAGTCAGCAATCTATGATCGCCTCCTTCGTCAGGTATCTGAAAATGACAATTCCTGCCCTGCGCCGGATGCCTGAACCCCCTGTACTGGAACTGCCGATCGGGATTGATGAAACAATCTGCCTGGCTTTATCTGATATTATTTATGTGGATTCTGTCAAAACTGTTGCCCACTCCATTTGCTATCATACTTTCAACGGATCTGAAATTACAGTCAGGGATACCATCGAACACGCCCTGAACCTTTTGGGCACGGGGTTTATCCGATGTCACCGCTCCATAATTGTAAACAAAGAACAGGTAGTTTCTGTAAAAAACGGTCTGGTCAAACTCTCCAACGGTGTCATGGTATGCTGTGCCATCGGAAAACGGAAAGAACTTATGGAGCTTTGCCTGGAAAAATAAAAAGCTGATTTCAAGGAGCGAATATGATTAATATTTACGATTATGGTCCCTATATAAGTATCACCTCATTACTGTCAGGAAGCATTCTGGAGATTGCCCAATACGCGGCTTCCTTCCTCATCTGCTCTCTTTACTTCCGGGCTGTAAAACGATTCCTGAACGGCTCTTTGAAAAAAGCGGCTGTCGTTATCCTTCCGGCTCTTCATATTTTTTATGTTTATTCTGCAGGCATCAAAAGAGAATTCATCTTTTCCCTGTCGCTCGCCATACTGATCACTTTACAGCTCAGAATCCTTCAGCTTTTACCCTTTCAGGCGGAAGACTATATGCTGCTGCTCTGCCTCACGCTTTTCCCGAACCGTTTATTCAACAACACCTCTGCGCTGATCGGATACCTGTGGCTCTTTGGCATTTTGTTCTTTTCCCTTTATATTACTGCCAAAATAAGTATGAAACATTTGAAAGGCAACCATTTTGCCTGTTACTTCCTTTTTATTGTGCTGTCACTTTCTGCCTATATGTTTCACCTGGCGTGCCTTTTTGTACCATCCGTCTTTCCAGACAGCAATAGTGCAGCTTTGCTTATGATCACCATCATGACTGCCGTACTGATTCTGTCTTCAGCGACGTTTTTTATACGGTACAGATTCCATGACCAGCTTCTGCGCCTGAATCATCTTGGAAAAAAATATCAAAACATTGAAAAATATTTTCCTTGTTTTTCTGCCCTGATCCTGTTTTTATTTATGCTGATACTGGTTCCCTTTACGGTATTGCAGCTTCACAATTCACTGATTATGTTGCTTCTTCCCTGCCTGTGTCTTGCTATTTTATATGCACAGCTTCCTTTTATTGTATTACTTTTCAAGGCAGCCTTTTATAAAGATGCGGCAACCTACCAGCAATGGGAAAAGGAAGAAATCTCCTCTTATTATCAGACTCTCTCCTCCAGTCTTTCCGATATGCAGGCAATGCGTCACGATATTAAGAACATTTTCTTCACAATGGGGAATTTTGTAAACGAAAGCGATAATCAGGCTATGAAAAATTTCTTTTGGGAAAAAATATATCCTTATTCCCAAAGAACAATTTCACAAAGTGAGCTGTTATCCAGACTTTATCAGATTCCTTCTGAATCGTTGCGTGCATTTTTAAACCTGAAAATCGCACAGGCCATGGAACATGGCATTACAGTTCATTTAGATGTCTGCATTTCACCGGAAAACTTTAAAACTGCGATTGATATTATTGACCTCACCAGGATTCTCGGCATTCTTCTCGACAATACGATTGAAGAAACAGCCAAAATCCCAGATGGCATCATTGAAATAGGAATCCGGAACAATCAAACTACATGTTCCTATATCATTAAAAACCCCCTCACTTTGCAGACACAGCAGACAGGGATTCATGAGGGACAAACCACAAAAGGTAACGGCAGGGGCAATGGGCTTCTCATCGTGCAGCAACTTATATCTCAATATCCAAATGCTGTTTTAAACACATCCATTCACGATTCTACATATATACAATGTCTGAATATTTCTTAAAAACCTTTGTATCTCTTTTCCATGCATGGCAAATGTGGCTGTGCCTGCAATTTCCATACCTGGATAAAGTATTTCAGGATCTTTTGAAAGCAGTTTTTTCCTTTCAGGTATCCCATAAATGACGATACTCTGATCTGGTGCAGAAATTCCGATAGATTCTGATAGAAATGTGTGTATGAACGTGGTATGCTGTTAGAGGTACGGATTGAAATGGAAAAATATCAAATCGCTTGTGTACCGATCCCAACAAACGAAAGCCAATGGGACGAAAATGCTCAGAGTTGGCGCAGCAGGCGTGTTGGGATTATGCCTTTGGTGATGATCAAACAATACGCAGCTGGGTAATAAGCTGTCATAAATGCAGAGATATTTGCCCTTATAATTTAGGGACCGAAAATTCGTTTATAAAGAAGCAGCCCAATTCTGGTTCGTTTGATCAATAACCGTGGAAAACCGTTGCAAATTTATAATTTCTTTTTTCAAGACTTTTTAAAAAAGTTTTCTTAAGCTCCTGCGGCTTATAAAAGAACATTCCTTCCGACCGGCTAAGTCTCCTCTCGTCTTTTTTGATTCTTAACAGCTCCATGGTGCAGATAAAGTCTGCCGCCTGCAGCAGCCTGTACTTCTGCGGCTGGGCTTTCCTGAATTCAACATTTGAGAACCAGATAGAAAAAACTGCATTTAAAATGGCACTGAGTTCACTCTGCCCATTATCATAATAAACGGTGATCTGTTCAAAACCGGCAGCCTTTACGCTCTCTTCCAGTTTTAAGACCTGCTTATCTATATTTTTATTCTGGTCATGGAAAACAAACGTTACCAGATAGTAGGCAGGGCGTTCCTTTATCTCCCCGAAATCTCCTGATTCATCAATAAAAATACTCAGTTTCCCCATTTGTTTTTCCCCTGTATAATTAGAAATGGCGGGAAATTCTTCCCGCCTACGGTGATCCAAAGAGCTTCCGCCCAGACCAAAACTGTGTAATGCATCACAGTCTTATTCTATTCACATCATACCAGATTTATACTGGCAACGCAAGTTATAAAGACGGATTTAGACCAAATCTAATTTCTTTACAAAAATCTCCGTAACCAGTCACTCCACATGAATCTCTCTGGCGATAATGGCCTTATCGGCAACACTGCTGTTCATGCCTTCCTGCTCCATCTGTATCCAGTCGTCAAAATTGTCAAAAATGAAGATATGCAGCGTTTCAATCTCTTTTCCCTGCACGGCAAATGTGGCTGCACCCGCTATTTCCATCCCTGGATAGAGCATTTCTCCATCCTGATCAAAACAAATCGTCTGACAGGGTTCATAAGACCATCCAAGAAGTTCAAACATTTCTGCATCCGTCATATCAGGATTCATTGAAAGCAGTTTTTCCCTCCTGTCGTCCGTCAGTTCTCTCTGCTCTCCCGGTGTTGTCGCATGGACGATTACCTGATACGGAGATACCACGACATCTTCAAGTGTAATATTCCCCTTTTTTTCACCCACTTCAATTATCCTTACATCTGACTCGTTTACTTCAAACGGGACGACAATATTCCAGCTGCCATCCGTCCAGTGGGATGCCGATATGTCCTCCGCGTCAAGCATCCTGTCATCATCATGGCCAAGACCGCTTACATCCAGGTTAAGTTCACCGCTGCCAGCATGTTTCTTTGCAAGATCTATCTTCAACATGCCTGCAAAGGTATGGCTGTCGATCACATCTCCCTCAAACCTGTTTTCCAGCCAGACGGGCGTGCTTCCATCCACACTCCACGTTCCGTCTATATAAAATCCTGCGGCTGTCCGCTCATCTGCAGCATTCATACCGGTATAATGTCTGGGAATGTGCGTAAAATCTGCATCTTCCGATTCAATATTTACCGTAAGAAATACGGAATATCCATCACAGTAGACTTCTGATGCAGTCAGTGTGATTCCTTGATCAGACACGGTAAAGTCCGCTGTATCCAAACTGCCCGCATGATCCTCATTTGTCAGGACTGTTCCCTTTTCCGAGTAATCTCCGGAATAGGTGACATCATCCTCAATCTTTTCAAAAATTTTTCCGATCAGCGGAATTTTTGCTGCAAATGCCGGATTAAAATATCCCAATCCCCCAATCCCGATAACGGCAGCCGTCACTGCTGCAGCCAAAACATTCCCTGTTTTACCAGATTTCTTCACTTTACCCTTCCTCCTTCTATGTATCTGTATATCTTTGTCACTTATTTCAGGAGCAAGGGCCTGCTTTAAGATTTGATCCAATCTTTCATCTGTCATATCCTATTGCCTCCAATTTTTCCTTTAACTGCTGCTTCGCTCTCCGTATCCGGCTCTTGACAGTTCCCTCCGGCAGTCCGAGAATTTCAGACACCTCATTGATCTGCATACCCGCCGAGTAATACAAATAGATTGGTATTCTGTACTTTTCAGGCAGAGAGGCAACTAATCTCTGTATCATCTCCACCTCATTTTTCTGCAATACAATGTATTCTGGTGAAACTTCATTGCCATGGTCCGAAACTTCATATCCCTCATCGGCCATCTCATCCATACTGTTCATCGGAACCAGCCTCATCCGGTTTGCATATTTTTTCTTTTTGTTTTTCCAAAGATAAATAGAAGTGGATAAAGCATAACTCTTTGTATTCTGCGCAGAGTCCAGTCTTTTCTTTTTCTCCAGCAGTTTGAGCATCGTGTCCTGATACAGTTCGTCCCCGTCTTCCGCATCCCCAGCTGTCATCCGGCAAAAACGCAGAATATCCTTTCCAAACTTCAAGACAAACCGCTCGAATTCATCATGATTCATAGCAGCCATCCTCCTCCTTCTTCTTCCAAGTCGACCTGCAAAGAATTGCCCTTGCATGTAGATATTGTCATGACACGGGAAAAAGGTTTCAACTTCTCAGAGAATTTTATCATTTTAAGAAGAAAACGCAAATATTCACCGTTTACAGCCACTATAAAAGGCACCAACGAATATTTCCGCTAATGCCTTCTAACTGGTTATAAACTATTTGGTTTATCTAAAAATTTCGTTGTACATTAAGTACATTCATTAATGCTTCCTGCAACACTCTTGATACATTGATTCCAGCATGTTCAGCTTCATAATTGAGCCAACTGGGGATTGTGACATTTTTTCTTACCGTTTTTGTGTCAATTTTCCTTCTATATTCTCCTGAATCAATATCCACAAATGATATAACTGTGGCACCCTCTTCTGCAAAAATTCCATTATTTACATTTAAATCATTTATTTCAGATGGTAAGGGAATTTCTGTTCCATCATCTTCCATAGATACACATTTTAATTCAATTGCATCTCTGGCCATTTCCATAGCATCTGACATGTCCGTTCCCTCTGTTAAAATTTCCAGATCAGGAACCTCCACTAGTACAACTGTATCTGTTTTTGTAAAAAATACAGGATACACATTCTTCATCTTATATTCTCCGTATCGTATATATATTCATAATAAATAAATTGTAATTAGATTATCTATTAGTATATCAAAGTCTTCTTCTTTTTATAATTGCTTTTGCAAGCCTTTCATCAATTTCTTTATGCCTTGGAACTTCCTCCTTCTCTTTACCTCTAACATAGATATCATGATTGCTTCCGTGCCTTTCAAAGATAAAGCCTGCCTCTTCAAGCTTTTTCACTAAATCCCTTTGCTTCATCAACTTACCTCCGCAAAATTAACAGTTCCATTTATTAAAGATTCCCCCTTTCCTTTCTTTATTATACACACTTTATACGTATAAGTCAATAATTTTATACTTACTAAATGTGCATAAAACGATTCTTTTATTGTGTTATTAAAACAAACACTCTATAACATCAATTCCAGCCATTTTCAGTCCATTATATATTGTTTCCTGTTCCTCTTCGTTTCTTATCTGATTTTCCGAAAAATATCCGTATTTCTCATGAAATATCTTACTTTTCATGTTACGAAAAACATATAATTTTCTATCTTTTTCAATGCAGCTATCTACATCAAAATTACTACTTCCCCATGCACCTGACTTTCTAAGTAAATCAAAATATTTCATCTGCTTATTAATTAGCCACTCCCGTTACAACTTTAGTATAGCACTTCAAACCTTACATTTTTGACCGGTTCTACTGTGCCGATAAGTCCCATACAGACAAGTCACATTTCGGTCTTGGACTGAGCATCGCAAAAGAGCTGGCAGAATTTCGGCGGCGCTTCTTTTTTTCTTACGCTTCCGTTAAAAAACACGCCTCCGGTTTCGCCGGAACCATCTCTCCTGTTTTTGTATAGGTTACAGGCTCTCTTACGGCGTCCATCCTGATCTCCTCAGGACCCGTACTGTCAGAATCTGCGTGATCCTTTAACAATGCCTTTCCTTCCTCACTGATCTCCACAAGATATGCTCCTGTCTCTTTCATATCCGCACCGGCAGCCGCATTTCTGCTATCCTCAATTCTCTCTTCCAGCTCTTCACGTTCTTCCCTGCACTTCCGGACAGCCTCCTCGCGCTGTTCCTCCGCGATCCTGCGGGTCTCCTCCGCATCCTCCTTCATGCCCTCGTCAGCCTGCTCTTTGTATTCACAGGCAGCTTCGTGACAGGCACTCATGTAGCCCATGGCCTGCTCCATCTTTCCGGTATCGCCCTTCTGCCTCGCCTCCTTATAAGCCCGAAACGGGGTATTGAGCAGACTCATATTTGTCCTTGCACCTACAAGACCTTCCATTGTCTTCGTATTCATAGTACCGCCTCCCAATCATCGTTTTTAAGAGCATCAAAAGCCCTCATTTATCTTTTCGGCGGCGTGAATATACGCTGTTAGTTTTCTGCTTCAAACAGCCGTTTTGATGTCATGTGCGGCATCCGGAAACGGCACCAGAATGGAGATTACAAAAATCCCACTCTTCGCCTCAACATTCATCACTCCATGATACCCCCGCACGACATCGCCCACATTCAGCAGGCCAATCCCATGTTCCTGCGAATCCCCTTTCCTCGTAAAGCCTTCTGTAAACTTTTCCGTCCTGTCCATACTGTTTTTAACTTCGATCAGAAAACATTTCTTTACCGCTTTCGCCTGAATATTGATAAAGCGGTATTCTTCCTGCTGCATCCTTCCACACGCTTCCAGTGCATTATCCAGTATGTTTCCCAACAGTACACACAGGTCAAATTCATTGATGCACCAATCCTTTGGCATCTGCACATCGCACTCCCATTTGATCTTCTCTTCTTCCGCCTGTTTCCGCTTCTGATACAGGAGCGCGTCCACCGTCTTATTCCCTGTCAGGTCTCCCCCGGTATCCAGGACAATGCCTTCCATTTTTTTCAGGTAGTCATCTATCTTCTCCCATTCTTTATGCCGGGACAGCGCCGACAAGGCAATGATATGGTTTTTCATGTCGTGCCGCAGCCGTTCCGACTGTCTGTACTGCTCCGCCATCATTTTATAGACTGCAATCTGCGCATGGTACCGGCCGCTCATTTCCTGCTCCAGATAAATCCGGTTCATCCCAAATACATAAAATCCCGCCGCTGCCATAGACAGAAGCGCCAACACCCAAAATTCAGAATAGCTGAAAATCTGGTCATAATACAACCCCATATTTCCCCCGCTCCTGACCATAATGCCATTGCTCGCCCCCAGACTCGCCGCATCATATACCGTAACGATCACAAGCAAAGGAACCGCCAGTATGACGTACCATTTTCCCCGCCTGCCGCTAAAAACAGGCTCAAGATGCTTCGACAGCCAGTGTACAGCCAATATGGCAAAGCAATAACCAATACCGCTGATCAGTCCGCCACCCCAATTCCCTATAAGCGGTTCCGGAATCTTTTTTACCGTATGCAGGAAAAACAGTTCCAGACACGATAAAAGAGAAGCGCAGAACTCTGGTACCAGCCTGGCAGCCACCAGCAGTATAGAGGCAGCCAGAATCCTTTTTTCCCTTTCTGACCGAAACAGCAGCATCACCAGTCCCACAAAAAATACAGATCTCGACAGCATCAAAAAACTGTACAGGCCGAAAGACATCCGGCCCAACATATTCCTTAACAGCCAGCCGCAACAGACCAAAATCAGAAACAGCCACTCCCGCCTTCTGGAGATCCCTAAAAATTTCCTGCAAAATTGATCCGCCGCCCACAGAACTCCCAGGCAGAATGGCAGTACGATCAAAATATCCATATAGTCCGAGAGCAGCTTCATAGAATTCCCCCATTTTCCCGCATAGCCTTAAGCACCTCCTGACAGAACTCCTCGTATCTTCTTTTTGCGATCACGATTCTTTCCCCGTTCTCCAGAATCACTTCCTGCCTGTTATACCCGTCAACATATTTCAGATTTATAAGATAGCTTTTATGACACCGGAAAAAGCCTTTATCCCGCAGTTTGTTCTCCAACTCCCCGATCTGCTCATAATAAGTAAAAATACCTTCCGGCCCATGAGCGTCAACGATTCTTCCTTGTATCTCGAAATAGTATATATCATCAAGAAATAACTTCTTTTTCTGCCTTTCTCTGCTGACAATAATAAATTCCTGTGAACGCCTTTCTGTTTTCTGGACGGCTTTTTGCAGTACGTTTTTCAGCTTCCTGTCTTCCACAGGTTTCAGCAGATATTGGAACGCCTCCACGTCATACGCTTCAAACACATACTCCCTGCTGGAAGAAACAAAAATAAGTATCTTGTCAAATGCCTTCCTGCGGAAAAGCTGTGCTGTTTTCATCCCGTCCATCTCCTGCATTATGATATCCAGGAAAACAATGTCGAAACTTTCCAGTGTCTGCAGCAGTTCCCCGCCACTTCGAAATTGACGGATAATACATGGTATTTTCATTTCTTCCATAACTCTTTTTATTCTCTTTTCCATGTTGCAGCATTCTATGACTTCATCATCACACACTGCTATTGACAGCATTTTCATCACCTCTTTTACAGGTATATATTATAGATCGACACAAATACGGACAAAGTTCCGTCGATGACATGAACGGACATTTCGCTTTGCTCAATCGCCTTTTTACAATCAGGCAGACCGGCTCCGGTTTTCTCTCTTAACCGTGATACAGTATCCATTCCTCGGCGGCCTGTACGCTGTCATATACGCGGAATTCGTTCCCCTTGTTGGACTCTATCACCAGCTCTTTGAATCTCCCCTCAAGAAGTCCCATATCCTGAATGATCAGAGCTGTTTTGATATTGTATGTTTGAAATTTGTTCAGCACCGCTCCAGCCAGACCGGTTCGCAGATTGAAAAAATCCGGCGACACCGATCTTTCATGGAGCAGCAGACTGTCGATATCGTTGCTGAAACAAGCGGACACCAGCTCTATGGCATCCTGCTCGGAGGACAGAACCCCCGTGAACGGGGTGCAGTCCAGATAACGTCCGTTTTCATTTGTTATAATATTGAAATTCATATTTGTTCTCCTTTTTTGTAATGTTCTAATCCCTCACGGAATTGCTGTATCCAGCACAGCTCCACTTCACACATCCGGACAAAGTTGTCGTAGATCATTTCCCACACAAAGTGCTCCTGCTCCGTCCGGTTGGGGAAATTCTTCTCGCGGCGCTTTTCTTCTTTCCGCATGGCTAATTGCTGCGTCATCGTTTCTTCATACTTTGTGAGCATCTCATCTATTTTCTCCGGTTCCAATCGTCCGGCCCATGACAGCTGTATGAGAAAAGTCTTTTTATACTCCGGTATTTCCGGTTCTTCACCGGTCACCCACCTGATCAGTTCGGCCAAGCCGGATTCCGTAATGGAATAAATCTTTTTGTTCGGGGCACTTTCCTGATACTGTATCTCATTTGTCACAAAGCCGTTTTCGAGCAGCTTCACAAGCGCCTTGTAAATCTGGTTGTTGTTGCCCGACCAGTAGAGGAACGGAGAGTCCTGCATCACCCGCTTAACATCATATCCTGTAAGTGGTTTCCAACTAAGCAATCCCAAAATTGCGTAATCAATCATCATAATAGTTCCCTCCTTATCATATGTTAATTTTAACCTATAATATTGATTGCGTCAATCCAGCTCCGTGGAAATGTTTACTCTGTTTCGTTCCTCTTTAACATAGGTTAAGAGTAACATAAGTTAAAAGGCATGTCAAGGAGAACTTTCAAAACTTTTGCGTAAAAACACAAGATAGAAAAATTTACAGCCATATGCTAAAATGATACAGAAAACGACAAAAATACTTCCCAACCAACAGTTGAATCTCCCCAATCCAACTGCTGGTTTGTGCAAAAAACATATAACCCGGTGTATCATCAAGGTGAAAGGAGCAAAACGATGAACCAGATAGAGATTGGAAAATTTATTGCCAGATGTCGTAAAGAGAAAAAACTGACTCAGGCACAGTTGGCAGAAAAACTGAACATTACAGACAGGGCCGTATCCAAATGGGAAACAGGAAAAAGTATGCCCGATTCATCTATAATGTTAGAACTTTGTGAAATACTGGGAATCACAGTAAACGAGTTGTTAAGCGGGGAGAAAATCGACATGGAAAGATATGAAAAAAAGGTGGATGAAAATTTGATCGCTTTAAAAAGGAAAGACGAAAATAACATGACGAAGAATGTTATTATTTCAATTGTTTTTTCAGCAACACTGTTGACAGGAATTATGGTATGTCTTATTTGCAATATCGCAATATCCGGCAATTTAACATGGTCATTAATTCCGGTCAGCTCTATTGTATTCGCATGGGTAATATCTTTTCCAGGTATTGTTTTGGGGAAAAGAGGGATTATCGTAAGTTTAATATCATTAAGTGTTTTTATCATCCCCTATTTGTTCTTATTGGGCAGTTTATTAAAAGTGAAAGAAGTATTTTCAATTGGTGCGGCGATGGCAGTGGCTTCGATCCTGTTCCTGTGGATAATAGCTGCAGTGTTTAAGCGTATGGAGAGGAAGTTGATCGCTTTGGGAACAACCTTTTTATCAGCGATTCCATTTATGATTATTGTCAATGTAATACTATCACGAATGCTGAATGAGCCTGTTCTTGATGTATGGGATATACTGTCTGTCTTTATTCTGTTGATATTGGCATCTGGCTCCTTTATTTGTGATTACGCTAAGAAAAGGGGATTGGTGAAATAAGAAAAATCATTTAGTCCTTCTCACCATCCCATCCCGGAAAGCCAGCCGTTCACCTTCTCTTCCCGCCGCTTCTTTGTCAGGTCCGCGGGCTGTCCCACCGCTTCCCGCTCCATTTCCAGCTCACCACAAATACGGCCATCCAACAGATACAAGATCCTGTCGCACTGGCTCGCCACTCCGCTGTCGTGCGTCACCAGCAAAACAGCTGTCCCTTCCCTGTTGACTCTCACCAGCTCCCGCATGACTTCTTTAGCCGCACTCCTGTTCAGGGCTCCGGTCGGCTCATCGGCAAAAAGAATTTCCGGAGCATTCATCATACTCCGACAGATACAGGCCCGCTGCAGCTGGCCGCCGGAAACCTGCGTAATGCTGCGCTCCTCCAGCCCGGAAATGGACAGCTTCTGCATCAGGCCGAAGGCTGCCGCCGTAAGCTCTGCCTTTGTCCGCCTGACCCCGCCCTTCTCCTTATTCGCCCTGACAGCAGGCAGCAGGATATTGTCCAGTATCGTAAGTCTCGGCATCATATTCATCTGCTGAAACACAAACCCCATCCGATGCAGCCGCAGTTTTGCCTTTTCGTCTTCCGAAAGAGCCGTAACCTCCGTATCCCGAAGCCACACTTTGCCGCCTGTCGGTTGATCCAGTCCCGCCGTATTGTATAACAACGTGGACTTTCCGGAACCGGACGGTCCCATCACCGCCAGCATCTCCCCTTTCCTCATTTTAAAGGAAATCTGATGCAGTATCGCGCCTTTCTCCAGATTTTCTACTTTCAGTATGATGTCCATCTCTTCCTCCATTCCGAAACGCAATATCTCCGGGTCCCGCCGTCCTACAGGGCATTGCAGCACTCATGTGCACTGATTCTCCTGATCCCGGCAATTCCCGCCCACACTGCAGCCGCAGCCGGCAGCAAAAGTGCAGCCGGCAGCTTAAGAAACGTCTGCACCGGATCAAACACGAAGCTGAAACTGTCTGCACCGAAAGAGCGCAGTACGGCTCCACACAGACTTTCCCCGCACAGGCTGCCGAGAAGAAGCCCTGCGAGAACCCCTGCCGCGACAGGCAGCATCCCCCTTACAAAATAGACCTGTTTCATGTCCGCTCCCGTAAAACCCAGTGCCTTATGCAAAGAGATCAAATGCCTGTTCTCTTCCACGATCAGCCGCACAAACAACAGAACCACCACGGCGATGACCAACACGGAAACCCCCGTGGCCACCACAGACGCCAGATGCAGCTGCTCCAGTGTCTGTCCGTAAGTATCCTGCACGTACGCCGCAAGATCAATGACATCTGCACCAAACTGCCGATATTCCGCCATCCACATATCCATCGCCGCAGCGTCCGCCAAAGAAGCATACACAACACTCCAGACAACAGGCGCATCGCCCTCCACGCGGTATGCTTTCGCAGTCTTTCCGCCGTTGGTGATATCCGCGTAGATACCGCAGACCGTATAGACTGTTTCTTTTCCGCCGCCTGTCAACCGCAGACTGTCTCCTACCGTCAGCCCCAGTTCTTCCGCGTTCATGGCAGACAGCGCGATTTCCCGTGCCCGTATCGGAGCTCTGCCCGCTCCAAAACGCACCGGAAATATATCATGATCTCCCGTCTCCACTGCCAGATTGATCTGCCCGCCGTCCTCCAGTGCCGCTGCACAGGAAACGGTATGCAGCACGGCATATTTTTCAACCCGATCATCCTGTTCCAGCGCCGCGGCAATCTGACCTGCCGTTCCGGCCGCCCCGCCTGTCTGCCGTATATCCATACGGATCTGCGCCTGCCCGATACCCATATAAGTCACAAACGCCGGCGCAGACATGGTCGTGTACAGATTCTGCGGTACCAGCACAAGAAAAGCGCAGGCCGCCGCCACAAACCCGATCATCCTGTACTGTCCCGCTCCTGTCTGGCTCTCCCGCGTTGAAAACAACGCCTCCAGAGCCGTCAGCGTATCCATCCTTTTCAGAACCCGTCTAACCGACAATAGAAGGATCCCTTCCGCCGCCCATACCGCCGCAAGCGCCAGAACTACGGTTCTAAAGCCGCCAAAAGCTGCTCCGTACAATTCCTGTATCTGCTTTTCCAGAGGTGCTTTCAGCAAAAAAGCAGCCAGAAGGCCGGCAAACGCTCCACAGAAGGAAAACAGAAGATATCTCGTCAGATAAAGTCGTCTGATCTGCACCCTGCCAACTCCCAGCGCCTTTAACAGCCCCACTTCCTTTCTGTCCCGTTCCAGCTGCAGCAACAGCATAAAGCGGATACAGAGCAGGGAGATCAACAGCACTACGATACTCACGAGAAAGACCACCAGGATCATCGTTCCATCCGACAAAGCGGCCATCAACCGGATCAGGGGCTTTGTAACTGCCGGTCCGTTGGCCGGAAGTCCTGCCGCCGCATATGCGGCAGCAAAAGCTCCGGCATCTGCGCCATCCCACAGCAGAAATTCGATCAGATACTCTTCCTGCGCATAAGCACGTGTCTTTCCACGGCTGCTGTCCGCCCTGCTGCCCTGACGAATCCTTTCATAATCGTCTCCATGAACAAGGAACCGTTTCGAGGAGGCCATCATGGAATTCATCTGGGCATCCCTGAGAAACCCTCCGATCACAAGCTCTACGTCTTCGCCGTCCCCGGCCCCTTCCAGCACCATCAGGTCCCCCACTGACAGGTCATAACGGGAACGGTAGCAGACCGGGACATAAACCTCCCCCGGCAGTACCCTGGGCAGTCCGCTTTCCAGATCCAGCAGATAGTCAAACCGGCTGCCCTGCACGCACAGGCCGTTGTCCTGGGTGCTGTCAGTAAGACTGCTGCCGCCCAGTGTAACGCTGTTGTTATCCAGATTAAGAAATGAGCAGATCTGCCACTCTCTGATCTCCCTGCGGCTGCCGGCAAAGTGTGCTACCGCCGCTTTCTCCGCTTCCCAGGCAGCTTCCCCCTCTTCCCCGAAGCCATTGTCCACACAGTGCATCTGTATGTGATCGGGAACCAGCGCCTTATCCATCAGATCATCTATGGCACCCAGCAGTGTCGAAAAGAGCAGCACGGTGAGTGCCAGAAGCATGGACGAAACCGTCATGAAAAAAAGCGTACCGCCCTCTAACAATTTATTCTGTCTCATCGCCTTTGCCCCGCCTTCCTCCACAAGATATCTATAGTTTAACGCATATCGTCCCGCAATGCATTAACTATATTTTACTTTCTGTCAGCATTCCTCCAGCATATTCGTGCAGACAGCCTCCTTTCCTTCTGAGAGACGCACGGTCTTGATCTCAAAAGGCGTAAAGGATAAGGTAAATTCCCTGTTCAGGGAAGGAATCCTGCATTCTGCGGTGGTATGCCTGCCTGACGCCTCATAGGCGCGCAGGATCAGATCGCCGCTTCCGTCCTCCGCCTCCTTTAACACTTCCACAAATATATTGTCCTCGCTTACACTTAAGAAGGAAGCCTTCTGCGGGAGCTGTCCCTTATGGTAAGTCTCAAACAGGGCGATCGGTTTTTCATTCATGATCTTTGCCCGCTTTACAGTTTGTGCCTCTTCCCAGTGTCCGTCATGGGGATATATGCCATAGGTAAAAGTCTGGACGCCCTGGTCCAAATATACATACTCCAGTTCCGGATCCGGCACATAAGGCTCATGCTGCGCGTAGATCGGACTTCTAAGCACCGTCAGCTCACCGTTCTTCCCCGCCGCATCCGCTGCAAATTTCCCGTCATTTAAGATGGAAATGCCATGGATCATTGTGGACAGTCCGGGTGCCGCCCCTTCCAGGTCAAACCAGGTCTGTACCGGAAATTCTTCTCCGTTCGGCTCTCTCTGGGCAACCCCATAGGGAATCTCATAGCTGGCTCTCAGATAATTCATATTCACAGGGAAGCGCAGTTTCAACATGGACATTTTCTCATGCCAGTCTACCGTCGTTTCCACGGAAATATAGTCCAGTTCCTTATAAATGGAAAAATCCTGGAACATTCTGGAACTGCCATAGGTACTGGTAACCCTGATCACCGCTTTCACCGGCCCGTATTCGATGCGCTGCACTTTAACCGCCTCAAACCGCCCGACCTCATTATTAAAGATACGCACGCCATGCGACCAGGTATCACTCTCATCCCTGATCACCACCGGCACTGCTGCCGGAGCAGCAAAATACTGCGTCCCGTCATTCTTTTTCACAAGAGAAGAAATATAACCCTTTTCATCAAATTGGATGGAGAACCATCTGTTCTCCGCCCCGGTCTGGGTGGCGCTTATATTCTCGAACTGCTTTCCCTTCTCCCGCACCGCGAACCGGTAAGTGCGGTATCCCAAAGAAGGCAGCTTCGCAATGAATACGATCCGGCATCTTCCGTTGCTGGAAGCCCCGGACTGTACAAGCTGATAGGGGATCTGATTGTCCTCCTCATCCAGAAGCACGGTACCTGCCTTCAGGGTCACAGACTCCACTGCCACTTCCGCCAGCGTCTCAAAGGCATTGGGGTTCATGACTACCAGTGGCTTCATGCCCTCCTCCGCAGGGATATCGATCTTCCAGCTTATGGACTGGAACGCACTGTTCAGCCGTCTGCCTGCCACATGGAGCGCATGGCCGTAATCTTCTCCTGCGTCCCGATATGCTTCCTCCAGGCTGGCTCCAGCCAGAATATCATGGAACTGATTAAACAGTACCACCTTCCAGGCCCTGGTCAGCTCTTCCTTCTCATATTTGCCGGCCGCCAGGATCTTAGCCATCACCGACAGCTTTTCCGCCATGCAGAGTCTGTTCTCCGCCCTTCTGTTCAGCCGCTTTATCTCCGAATGCGCGCTGTAGCAGCCGCTGGCATGATGGAGCAGTTCTCCCGTTACCACGGGCAGCGCTCTGCCCGACCGCTCTACGTCCCTGAAATAATCTACCGGGGAGGCAAAGACCAGTTCCGGCAGATCTTCCCGCTTATTCATAGCCTGGATGCTTTCAATATTCTTCCTGGTGGGACCGCCGCCATGATTGCCCACACCGTAAAAGCACATAATGCTGTTACCGGAATCTTTGATCTCTCCCGCACACCGCCTTACATGTTCTTCAATCCCCTCCGGCCACGTGCAGTACTCAAAGGGAAGCCGGAATGCCTTCACTTCCGAACCGTCTATGGATCTCCACAAAAAGGTGTCCCCGTCCATCCCCTTTTCATGCCTGCCGGGGCGCATGAACACATAGTAATCCAGGCCCGATTTCTTCAGGATCTGCGGCAGGCTGCCGTTGTGCCCAAAACTGTCCACGTTGTATCCACAGACCGCTTTCACACCGAATTTCTCCTCAAAATATTTCTGCCCGTAAAGCCCCTGGCGCACGAACCCTTCCCCGGAAGGGGCATTACAGTCGGGCTGGATCCACCAGCCGCCCACGATGACCCAGCGGCCTTCCTTTACTCTCTCCCGTATCTCTGCAAACATGGCCGGATCGTTTTCCTCCACCCATTCATAGAAAGCGGCAGAACTGCCCGTGAAAACAAACTCCTCATATTCCTTCATCCGGTCAAGCGCCGAGCGGAAAGTTGCCTTGACTTCCTGGAACCCTTCCTGCCACCGCCACAGCCACACCGGGTCAATATGTGCATTTCCTATCATATACAATTTCTTATCTTTCTTCATGATTACCTCCATTTCTGCCTTATCTCCTATTCCGAAATGCTCCAAACTCCTGCTTGAAACATCCATCACTTCCCGCTTTCGCAAAGCGCCTTCTGCGCCCCGATCCGTATGGCAGCGCTGCCTTTCTCCATCGCCAGCAAAAGCCCTTTCTCTCCTTCCCCGCTCCCCAGACAGAGCAGGGCTCTATGCAGGATCACCCACAGCATCTGCCACCGCTGTGCCAGCAGCCCTGTCCTGTTCTCAGCCAGGAAGGCCGCCTCAAATTCCGGCAGACCCACAAGCCTGCAAAGCAAAGGAATAAACGCCTCTCTTGCACTGCGTTCCCCGGCATAGGCAATGGACTCCATGTAGGGGAAGATTCCCTTCCTGATATCCGTATAATCCCTCTCTCCCGCCACCAGCCTGTCTGTCACTGTCTCGTAAGGCTTCATGGTAAAACTCCGGCCGTGAGACAAAAGATTCAGTTCGTAAACCACCTCCGGCATCACCCCATGATCCGGAAGAAGCTGGGCGCACATGGTGGATCCCTTCCTTTCCGGCAACGCTGCCCCGCTTTCGGAAAGCTGCCGCAAAATACAGGCCTCTATTTCTTCCGTATAAGCATCCGAACCGTGGAACAAGGCCAGCTTTTTCAGGATCAAAAGCGCTTCTTCCCCCGCACCTTCCATGTCCTGCGCAGGGATCCCGATCCTTTCGGCGATCGCCGGCAATGCCTCTTCCCGCGCTCCGTACACCAACGCAAGCAGAGGACTGATCTCCTTCTCCTCATAGGTAAAAGGCACGTCGATCCAATGACACCGCTGCTCTTTTCCCACCAGAGCGGCAGCCTCCCGCAGACTGCCAAACTCCTTCCTGCCAGGAAGCGTAAGCGGATCGCCGGTCGCCTCTTCTATCCACCGGCGGCAGGCTTCCCGCGGCAGCCTGTCTATATCCGTACCCGCCTGCACGGCCTTCGCCGCCAGAAGCCCCAGCACCGCCCCCTGATGCATCAGATCCCGCTGCATCCTAAGCCCCGGGAAAGCATTATGCTCGGCGGAAATGGCCTTCCCGGCTACGACAAGCCCCTGTATCGGGCGCCCTGCCCCGTCCACCGGCAGGAGGGCTTCCAGAGGAACCTGCATCTTCACCTGCGGCACCAGATAGCCGCAGTAAACAGAATCGGCATCCAGCTTCCCCTTGGGATCGTAATTGGAAAAGCAGGTGTAGATGCCATCCTCATAAGTCGCAGACAAACACACTTCCTTAAGACCGATGCGCTTCCTGCCCCGGATATGCCTGCTCTCTCTGACACTCACATAGGAACCATGATCGAACAGCTGCCCGTTTCCTCTTCTTCTGCCCGTAATGATAAAATCGGTAAAATCCTCCTGGTCATCCAGCCGCACCATCGAAGAAAAATTGTTCTGGTAGCTGTCTGGTCCGGTATACTGGGCCAGAGACCCCCAGAGGGTAAAGCCGTCCCGTTGTGCCCCATATACCACATCAGCCCCTGCCATCACCGCCAGATCCCCGTCTCCGGTGGCATCGATGACCAGGCCGCCGCAGTATGCTGCTGCGCCGCCCCTGCCGGCTGTCCTGACTCCCACGACCCGTCCGTCTGCTTTCATCACATCGTAGACCAGTCTGCCAAACCGTACTTCTACGCCCGCCTGTAAGCAGAGTTCCAGCAGCGTCATCCCCTTGATCCCGCCGTGAAAAGCATCATACTTTCCGAATGTCCCGGCTGGACGTTCTACGCCGCAGCTCCGGCACAGACTGTCCACCTTCTCGTCAATCTCACGGGTATCGTCAAATGCAGCGCCAAACCAGTAGGCGTTCACCCCGCCCAGAGTAGCGGTGCCGCCCAGATCGTACAGAGGCTCCAGCAAAATGGTCCTGGCGCCGCCCCTGGCCGCATACAAAGCGGCCAGAGCTCCCGCCGTACCGCCGCCCGCCACGATCACATCTGCGGTACGATCCTCCTCCTGGCATTCCCCTTCCACTCTGCCGCCCCACCGGTCTGCAAACCTGCCGAGAACAAGATGCGGCTCCCGCTTCCTTCTTTGCTGAAACAAAGCAATCAGTTCCTGCCGCAGGGCAAGCAGCTTCCTGGCAAAAACGCTGCTCCCTGCCGTTTTGCATGCGCCGTCTTCTTCCTCCAGTCGTTTCACCTGCTGCGCCGGGAGGGAAGCTTCCAGCAGACCTGCGCTCCCGTCCCTTCCATCCTTCACCCAGGCCCGCAGCGAGATCCTGCCCTCTAAATCCGTCTCTTCCTGATACCATTCCACATGTCCGTACAGGACGGAGAACACACCGCCCTTTCCCGCCAGCAGAACCCGGTTGGAATCCGAATCCTCTTCCACGAAATACAGGCCGTAGTAAAACTTTACGCCCGCCTCCAGACACCGTTCCTCCAGATACCGCTTGGCCCTGTCGGGGATCATGATGTCCCCCGCAAAACACACCTCCGGGAAAAAATCTGCCGGGACCTCATCTCTCCTATACAGACACCGTCCGCAAAGATCCGCCGCCAGATAAGTCTCCTCCACGGCCAGCAGGACTTCTCTCCCCTGGCCCGCCAGTTCCAATGCCCGGCATACCCCCTGAAAAGTGTTGCCGATCAGAAGATATTCCGTCCGCCATTCTCTACTCATTCCACACAAAATCCTCATCAAGTGTCAGCGTC
Organism: uncultured Lachnospiraceae bacterium; assembly: GCA_910578115.1. Lineage (GTDB taxonomy): Bacteria > Bacillota > Clostridia > Lachnospirales > Lachnospiraceae > UBA3282. The sequence continues at coordinate 67,376 of CAJTPO010000012.1, forward strand.
TTCCCGCTGCCGTCTCTGTCCAAATAGGTAATGTCAAAACGCTTCGCCGCAAGCCGCGCTGTCAACACCGCCTTAAGAGCTCCCTCCTGCCAGGAGATCTGCAGGATATCGTCCGCCGTATCATGTACCGTCATTTCTCCGTCAAACACGGGATAGTCATTCCGAAACTGCATCAATCTGCACAGCTTCCTTACCACAGGCTTTGTCACCCGCTCCCGTATTTCCTCCACCGTATAATCATGGCGGCTGATATTTCTGTCATAATTGGTGCGCCTCATCAGCTCGTAGTCATTCTCTCCCGCCAAAAGCCCCATATAGTACACCTGCGGAATGCCCGGCGTAAAGAACTGCAGCGCCCTTGACAACAGATACGCATCGTCATCTTCCCCGACCGCAGAATAGTAGGCGCAGTTGATCTGATAGACGATCTTCTTCCCGGTGGAACCTGCACTGTAATCCCACTTGAAATTGGCTCCGTACCTTTCCGTCTGATCGATCACATTCTGCAGCTCCTCCGGACTCAACAGATCCGCCACATCCACAGTGCCCAGACCGTCGTGCGTATCAAGCGTCGTCTGCTGATTCCTTGGGCAGATGGAAAGCCAGTGTTTCATCCTGGCCCCGCTTCCCGTATAGAGGGTATGAAGCACCATCACCGGCAGCACGAAATCGTAAATCGCGTAACCGTGATCCGATATCTTCATCTGCACGGAGTAATGATCATGGATCTCCGGCAGCATGGGAATCCCTTTCTCATCCAATATTTTCTGAATCCTGTCCATCATCTCCCAGATCTCAGGTTCCAGGAAAAAGCAGGTGGTGTCGATCTTCTTGGTGGCAAAGGCAAAAGCATCCAGACGAAGCTGAGAAAGCCCGTGATCCATCAAAAACCGCAGCGTCCTTTCCACATAATCCCACGTCACCTGTCTGCTCAGGTCAAGATCCATCTGCTCATCGTCGAAGGTGCACCAGATCTTTTCCGTGGTGCCGTCCGCAAAGGTGATCTCTTCACAGGGGGCACAGGGCTTTCTCTTGTTCAGAAGATCCACCTGCTCTCTGGTGGGTTCCCCACCCGGCCAGAAATTCTGAAACCGAAGAAACATGTCCGCATAGGCGGAATCATCGTGCTTCTCGATAAAATCAAGAAACTCCGGACTTCTCCTGGACAGATGGTTGATCATAAAGTCAAACATCAGCTCATAGTCCTTTGCAAGGGCCTGGATATCCTCCCAGCCCCCGAACTTCTCTTCCACTTTCGTGTAGTCCATGGGAGCAAACCCCCGGTCTCCCGAGGAAGGGAAGAAAGGCAGTATGTGGATGGATCCGATCTCTCTCTTGAAGAAGGTATCCACCATCTCTTTCAATTCTTTCAGATTCTTCCCGAAGCTGTCCGCATAAGTGATCAGCATTATTTTATTTTTCATGATTTCCTTTTCCTTTCCGATTTCCTTTCCGGCATCAAGGGGCCGAAAGCGTACCCTTGACACCCAGTTTCCATATGCTCAAAAATGCAGCTCTACCACACTGTTCTCTTCCAGGATCTTCACCCCATACAAGCCGCCTGCCATCGTCTCAAACTCACATTCTTTCCCGTTGACAAGAACCTGCCTTATCTGCTTTCCTGCCACGAAACCGAAGGTTCCAGACTCTGTTACAAGAACCCCTGTCGTGTCTTCTCTCTCCCACAGCCTGTCCATGCATCCGGGACCGATATATTTCTCCAGAATACCGATAAACTGCACTGCCCTATCCGGCAGGAGCAGATACAATTCCGCTTCCCCGGGTTCCAGACTGACCACGGTTTCACAGCCTTCCCCCAAACGGGTGATCCTCTGTTCGTTCCAGTGATAGACCAGCCATTTGTCTCCCGACAGCCCGGGAATATCCCTGACGCTCAGGGCGCCCTCGCAGATAGCTTCCTCTTTGTGGACCGAGAAAGCCGCCACCACATAGTGCACTCCGAAACGGTTCCAGATCTTTAACGGCTTCCTGCTTGTGAGAGGATCTGTCACCAGACAATCCACCGTGGGCATTCCCACGCCGTCGCAGCGGATCACACTGCCGTCTTTCCTGATCAGCGGCCATACCCAGGCCGGATCCGTCTCTCCCACCTTATCGCTGATATATACGGGACCGCCGCTGACTGCCCGCAGCATGGAATTGCAGCGGTTTTCCCTGTGGTCCGTATAGAACATATCCCAGTCGCCCCAGTAAAACTGCCCCTGCAGCAGACTGTTATAGCCATTCTGGATCACATGTTCCCGAAAACCGTTCTTTTCATTGGGCACGAAGTCATCACTGCTTCTGGAGACGGAGCTGGAAGGCCGGTTCCACATGTCTTCGCTGGCCATCCCCATACAGTTGATGATATGGTTCCCGAAATGAAGGGCTACAGAAGCGTTCAGACCCTTCTGAATCTCCCGGCTGGCCTCCCCGTAAGTCTTCATGCCGCCGTAAGCCAGGGAGATGGCGCTCTGGCCGTCCACCTTCACGAAATCAATCCCGCAGTGATTCCGTAAATAATCATGCCACCGGTCAAAAAACAGAAATGCACGCTCCGCCGACGGCGCCGGCAGAAGTCTTCCGTCCGGAAGCTGTGTCAATCCCGACTGTAAGGCGGCATGGGCAGGCGTGCCCTCCCGGACCCCGTTCCAGTATCCCATAACCGCATGCCAGACCCCGACTTTCCCGACACCGTATCTCTCCTTCAGCTCCCGGACACAGCCGCGAAGCCCTTCCGGGAACTGACTCTTCCCTGCATCCAGATCCGTCAGAACCTGCTCTTCATAATCTGCCGAAAGCCAGCCATCGTCGATCAGCGCCCACTTTACCGGCACTTCCTTCTCCCGGAATTCCTGCATCTTATCCAGGATTCCCTGATGGGATACCTGATGATAAAAGGCGTCCCAGCTGCACCAGCCAAAATACGCAAGCATCTCCGGATAACTTCTGTTCTTTCGGAGCATGGACTCCCTGCCCTGATACCGTAAAGCTTCCTCCACGGCCCTTTCACAACAGCGATAGGGATCCTTCCCTGCGGCGATCACAAGACTGCTGTCCGAAAGGTGTTTCCTGTTCCCCGCTCCCGGAGCCATCCGGATCAGGAGACCGGCCCCGCCCTTCCCGCTCATATCCGTCCTGCAAACCTCCCCGCAGACCGAAAGCAGCACGAAGAAAACATCCTCCTTCTTGAAAAGTAAAAGCTGGGTTCTGTCCGGCGTTTCGGACAGCCGCTTCAGAAAGGCAGGCCTGATCCACCAGTCCTTATGCTGGTAGATGGCCATCGCCCCTTCAAAGTCCGGAACCCTGACCTCATAAGTCATTCCCTCCTTTGCGTCATAGTACTTTTGCGGACCGAAACAGGGATTCTGCACATCGATCCGTCCCTCCGGACAGATCAACGCCGTATCTTCCTTACAATGCACGGTAAATTCTTCCGCTTTCCCCTCTTCCGTACAAGGAGAAAGCAGAAAAACCATTCCGCTGTCCCATACAATTTCTATATCTTCGCACTGAATCGTTGTTCTGCTTTGAAACATAATTATCTCCTGTCATTTAATTTTTCATAAAAACTTCATTTACCAGCTTATTGAAAAAGTTGTCCGCAACAACTTCCCCGGCTCCGATCACACCTGCGCTTTCTTTCAGGGAGGAGACCAGCATCCTGTTCTCCCTTGCCCCCTTCACTTTTCTTTGGTCCGCTACATCCTTTACGATATCAAAATACCTGGGATACCTCTGGATCAATATTCCTCCCAGGATCACAATCTCCGGATCCAGAATATTGATCAGATTACTGATGGCGACTCCCAGATAGAACGCTGACTGATTCAGAATGGATATGGTGAGCATATCTTTCTTTTCCGCCATTTCAAACACATCCTCGATCACCAGGTCTTCCCGTTTCTCATACAGAGGATGCTTCTCTTCCCTGTCCAGTCGTCTTCTCAGTTCCTTAATTACCGCAATTCCCGAGCTTACCGCCTCCAGGCAGCCCCGGTTGCCGCAATTGCACAGGGCTCCGTTGATATCCACCGTAATATGGCCAAATTCGCCTGCAATGCCATTCGCGCCGATATTCAGTTTGCCGTCGATTATGAGTCCGCTGCCGATTCCCATATCAACATCCGTATAGACCAGTGTGCTGCAGTCCCGGGCTTCCCCGCACCAGTATTCCCCGAAAGCGATCACATTGGTATCCTTATTCACAAAGACCGGAATTCCCGTATTCTTCTCCAGAATTTCCCGCAGGGGGAGATAGTTTAAAATCGGCATGTTGGGCGGTGTCAATATGACCCCCTCTGCATAATCTACAGGCCCGGGAACACCCACCCCGATCCCAAGGATCTTACTATGCTCTACGCCCGATCGTTTGATCACCCATTCCACAGACCGGCTTAACATTTCCACGAATTCATTCTGCCCGGAAAATCCTCTGTCCATGGAAAGCTTCTCCATCGCGATCACCTGCCCCCGCAGATTCATGACCGCTACTCTGGTAACGAACTTGTTGATATGTATGCCGATACTGTAGCGGTAATTTTCATTGATGGCGTAGGAGAGCGCTCTCCTTCCGCCTGTTGACTCCAGCTGACCGCCTTTGATCAGATTCAGCTTCTCCAGTTCTTCCAGAATCTTCTTGATCGCCATAAAGGTCAGTCCCGTTGCGGAGGCAAGTCCCGCTTTCGTGGCCGTCCCATTTTTTCTGATATAGTTAAGCACCGATCTTCTGTTGTAATTCTTAAGTTGTACCTGATTGTTCTGTTCCGCCATAATTTTCTCTTGTCCTTTTTATCCTTCTGAAAATATATAAGTATTTTGCCTTATTATACTTCATATTCTGCGAAAAAAGGACAAAAAATGAAAATTTGGCCTTCGTCAGCATGACTCCACTGTTACAATTCACGGCCCAATGTCATTAGGTTAGCTGGATGCGCCTGTCATTTTATAGTTCTCCTTCAGACGCGCTTTCGCTCGATTCCAAACGCAACGGTACTAAATTCGTGAAAAACCTCATTAAGTACCGGCGTTTTACAACGGTCCTCAGGAGAAACATAAAATAGCAGACGCTGAATACTGGCTTAACTAACTGACATCGACCGTGAATCGTAACACTCCATTTCCACTTCGATGCTGGCAATTTCCTGTCCGCTCAGTTTCCGGCTGTATGCGTCCGGCTGACATCCTCCCGCAAACAGGGTGAATCGGCCCGGCTCATACACGGTTTCCCCTTTTTCGTCGATCACGGCAAAACAGCTCCCCTCCACGGTAACGGAAATCTCCTGTTCCTCTCCCGGCTTTAAGGTGATCCGCTTCATGCCGCAGAGCTTATGCACCGGCACCCGCACGGAGGCTTCCTCGTCCCGCACATAGATCTGGACTACCTCATCGCCTTCCATGGCTCCCGTGTTCTTCACCCTGAGGCTTACCGTCACCGCTTCTCCCGGCCCAAACTTCAGCCTGTCCGCCTTCATTTCCGTAAAGGCAAAGGATGTGTAGCCAAGTCCATAACCGAAAGGATAAAGGGGCTCCCCGCGGAAAAATTTATAGGTCCTGTTTTCCATGCTGTAATCTTCAAAATCCGGAAGCTCATTGGTATTCTTATAGAAAGTCACCGGAAGCCTGCCCGAGGGGGAATATTCCCCGAAGAGCAGATCGCTGACCGCCCTGCCACCCATGGCTCCCGGATACCATGCCTGAATAATGGCATCCGCCTGACAGCCTTCCTCAAAGTCAATGGCACTGCCCGTCATATTCACCAGAACAACAGGCGTTTTTCTGGCACAGACGGTTTTGATCAGATCTCTCTGACTCTGCGGGAGCAGCAGATCCTTCTTGTCGCCGGTAAATCCTTCCCTGCCGGTAATCTCTTCCCCTTCTATCGTCTCGTCCATGCCTACCACCAGGATCACCACGTCGGCAAGATCCGTCAGCGCCTTTACTTCCGCCAGACAGTCCCCGGAATACCCCGGATCCTCCAGCTTGTGCTCATACAGATGACAGCCCTTGGAATAATTTACTCTGACGTCCGGCAGCGCTTCCCGGATGCCCTTAAGCACCGTATGATATTCGTTGGCCGTCCCATGATAATTGCCGTTTAAGGGTGTCACCGAATCTGCATTGGGACCGATCACCGCCACATTGTGCAGTTTCTCTTTCTTCAGGGGCAGAATACCGTTATTCTTCAGCAGTACCAGCGATTTTCTCGCCGCCTCCAGATTCAACGCCCGGTGGGCTTCACAGTCGATCACCGTATAATCCATGTCGTCAAAGGGCGTTTTTTCGTCGAACATGCCCAGTTTCATTCTGGTCGTCATCAGCCTGACGCAGGAGCTGCGGATTTCTTCCTCCGTAATCTTATCTTCCTGCAGCGCCTTCAGGATATGGGCGTAGGTATTACCGCAGTTCAGATCGCAGCCGTTCTTCAAGGCCAGCGCCACAGACTCCACAGGTGTAGCCGTAACGCAGTGATGCAGATGGAAATCGGCGATAGCCCAGCAGTCAGAGGTAAAGTAGCCGTCAAATCCCCACGCTTCCCGCAGCAGATCCACCATCAGCGTTTTGCTGCCGCAGCAGGGTTCCCCGTTGGTACGGTTGTATGCACCCATGACCCCTTCCACTCCCGCATCCACCAGTTCCCTGAAAGCCGGCAGATAAGTTTCCGCCATATCCTGCATGGTCGCTTTCGCGTCAAACTCATGCCGCAGCCCCTCCGGCCCGCTGTGAACCGCGAAGTGCTTGGCGCAGGCGGCCGTTTTCAGATACCGCTCATCCGTTCCCTGCAGCCCCCGCACATAAGCCGCACCCAGCTTTCCCGTAAGGTAAGGATCTTCACCGTAGGTCTCCTGCCCCCTGCCCCATCTGGGATCGCGAAAGATATTCACATTGGGACTCCAGAAGGTGATTCCTTTATAAATGCCGTAATCTTCATATTTCTGAAAGGTATTGTATTTGGCCCTTCCCTCCGTGCTGACCACATCCGCGATCCGTTCCAAAAGCGCCGCGTCAAACGTAGATGCCATACCGATGGCCTGCGGAAATACGGTAGCCATACCGGAACGTGCTGCCCCGTGCAGGGCTTCGTTCCACCAGTTGAAGCTCTGCACGCCCAACCGCTCGATCTTCGCCGCCTCAAAGAGCATCTGGGAGGCGCATTCCTCCACAGTCATCCGATCCACCAGATCCTTTGCCCGCTCTTTAAAGGACAAAGTCTCGTCCTGATATTTCTGCTTCATTCTATAGTTTCCTCCATTCCGAAACTTCCTGTTCTTATCTCCTTATTCCTGTCATTTCAACTTCCGGCCATCCGCCCTTCTTTCCCCTCAGAATTCCCGGATTCTTCCCAGCAGTTTCGCACAGCAGATCGTCCGGGCAGCATTCTCCACCGCATCCATCTTGTTAAAAGCCGTCGTCAGATCCTTCCCGCAGGTGATAATGCCATGATTCTGGAGGAAGATCACATCGCTGTCTGCCGCCGCCGTCCTTACCTTGTCCGCCAGCTCTCCGGAACCGGCCGGGGCATAGCCCGCCAGATTGATTCTGCCGATCACCGTCGGCACCTCGATAAGACAGTTGTCCGGAAGCGTCTGCCCACATACTGCAAAGGCGGTAGCCGCCGCCGGATGGCTGTGCACCACTGCTCCGATCTCAGGCCTGACAGTATAGATCCCGGCATGCAATTCTGCTTCCCGGGAAGATTTTCCCATTCCCCAGATAACGGTTCCATCCAGCTTCTGGCAGATCAAAAGCTCCGGCCTCAGTTCCCTCTTGTTCACGCCCGACGGCGTGATCAGCATGGCATCTTCCGATACTCTGACACTGATATTGCCGTCCGTACCACTGACCAGCCCCCTCTCATACAACAAGACCCCAATCTCACAAAGCTGTACCCGCAGTTCTCCGTATTCCTGCATCATAAGCACATCCTCCTTTTCCATCAGGCATCCGGGAAGAAATGTTCTTCCAACATGGCGCATAACGTATGATAGACCGGAAGATGATACTCCTGAATATCCGCCGTCACCTGAGCCGGAACGATCATGCAGACATCACTCAGCTCCTTTAGTTTACCGCCGTTTCTTCCCGTCATGGTGATGACCTTCATCCCCTTCGCCGCCGCCACTTTTGCCGCCAGGACCACATTCGCGGAATTCCCCGAAGTGCTGAGTCCCAGAAATACATCGCCGCCCTGGCCATAACCGTAAACCTGTTGGGCGAACACCATCGCCGGATCCACATCATTCAAAAATGCGGTGGAAAGGGCGCCATGCTGCGTCAGCGCGATTGCCGGAAGCGCTCCCTGAAGCTTTTCGCCCTGTTCGCCAAACCGCTTTCTTTCCTCCGTCGGCAGCATCCGCTGTTTATAAAAGCCCTTCATCAGTTCCCCCACGATATGGTCGGAATCCGCCGCACTGCCGCCGTTTCCACAGACTAACAGCTTGCCGCCTTTCTCATAACATTCTTCCAGTAATCTGTACGCCTGCTCTATCGCACCCCGCATCTGCGCAAGCGCCGGGTAACGCTCTATCAAATGTGTTAAATGATCCATTCTTTCCTCCATGCACGATTTATTCAACCTGCTCTTCTCCCACCTGTCTTCGCACTGCCTGCACCGCCTTTTCCAGGAAGGCTTCGCTGCCAAAACTTCCCGATTTCAGCACGAGATCGATGTCTCCCAGCGCCGACCTTCCCCGCATCAGGGGAATTCCCGCTTCGATCTCTCTGATCATATCCATGCGGTAGATCTTAAGCGCCTCCGTTACCGCCGCAGAAGTATCGCCGCCCGCCACCACCAGCTTTCTGCAGCCGCTTTCTTCCATCACGCTGCGGGCGATCCGGCACATGACGCCGGAGATCCGTTTCCCCACTGCCTCATCGGAAAGTCCGTGTGCGGCGCCCCGCCTTTTGGTCTCCTCCACGGCTTCCGGTGCATTGGCAGTATGCAGAAGACAGATCCCCTTTTCCTGCATCTTCCGCAGCGCCGCCTTTGTCCATGCCTGTATCGTTTTCTCGAGTCCTTCTTCCGCACAGATCTCCTGCGTAGGAAATTCCAGCACCGGACAGCCCTTCTCCTTCATGTACCGGATCTGGGCGATACTCTGCTTTGTCAGAGAACCCGCCAGAAGCAGCGTCTGCTCTCTCCTGCCGCTCTGCCGGCGTGCGATTGCCCATGGCAGTTCTTCTCCGATGGCGGAACTGCCGCAGATATTCTTCTCTTCCGCCACCGCCAGCGCCGACAGCCTTAGATCCGCCTGATCCCTGATATCGAAGATCACATAGGAGCACTGTTTCTTTAACCGCTCCTTCTTCTCCATTACATGGACCAGCCCCTGATCCAGATCCCGCCAGGTGATATGTCCTGCCGGACGTGCTGACTGTCTATGGAGAATCTCCTCCAGGGAAGATGTCGTCATCTTGTGGATGGGATCGTTGCGAAACTGGGACTCCTCCAGTTTCCTGCCATATACATAATGGATCCCATCCACCGTGGTCCTGCCGTTTTCCGGGAATCCCAGAATCACCATGGAACAGGAGACACCCAATACATCCTGCATCTCGTCAAATTCTGCGCCGATATTGCCCCGGAAGACGGAACAGGTCTTATTGTGATACATATCGCAGGGCAGCGTCATCAAAAGTTCCGTGGCCTTCCTCACCTTCTTCCTTGCATCCTCCGGTCTGTCCAGACGGCTGTCCGTATCGATGATGATCACCTCCAGCCCCTCTGCTTCCTCCCGCAGGTCACAGTCACATGCTCTCAAAAGCCCCAGCGGAAACACCGCCGCACGGTAACCGCCCTTTTGAAACATAATGCCGATATCGTTTGCCCCGGTCACATCATCCGCGACCACACCGATTCTCTTTTTCCTTTTCATACGCTCCTCTTCTTCGCCGGTTCTTTCCTGAACGGACGCTTTCCGGCGGACGCCTTTTCTCTGTTATCCCTGCAGACCCTTTCCGGCGCTGCGTACAAAGCAGGTGATCTTCTCCTCTACCACTTTCCGCACTTCCTCTGCCGCCGCCGCAAGCGCGCTATGATCCATCCGCCAGATCTCGGCGTTGGTCTTTCGCTGACAGCCAAGCGATCCTAAGAATGCCTGCTCCAGATCCGTGGCGATATTGATCTTGCTGACACCGCCTCCGGGAACCGTAATGGCCTTCCACACCGTTTCCGCCGGCAGCCCGGAGCCGCCATGCAGCACCAGCGGAATCGCTGTCCTGCTGCGGATATCCTGCAGACGATTCAGATCGATCTGCGGATTCTTCACGGGATAGACGCCATGGGCTGTTCCGATGGAAACCGCCAGCGTATCCACACCGGTCCGTCTTACAAATTCCTCCGCCTCTGCGGGATCGGTGTAAAGGCTCTCGTCATTGTCCGTCTCCACTTTATCGGCAGAGCCGATCTTCCCCAGCTCCGCTTCCACCGCCACACCCTTTGCATGGGCATAGTCCGCCACCTCTTTGGTGATACGGATATTTTCCTCAAATTCCTTCTGGGAAGCGTCGATCATTACCGAGGTAAATCCTGCGTCAATGGCATCCCGGATTATGGACAGCTCCTTTGTATGGTCCAGATGCAGTACCGCTTCCACCTGATAACGGTCCGCCACCTGATAAAAGCGGTCCGCAAACTCTTTGGCACTAACCTGAAACCAGTTAAATTCATTGGCGGAAATCTGCACGATCACCGGTGAGCCGGTATTCTCGGCTGCCTGCAGCACCGCATCGATCAGATAGGTATTCCTGGCGGAAAAGGAGCCCACGCCATAGCCCCCCTGCTCCGCTCTCTTCAACATTTCTGTAATTGGTATGATTTTCATGATTTTCTCCATTTCTGCGCTGCTTTGTCTCAACTATGTTGAGACAAAGCATTAATCGAGTTTGTGGCAGGCAGCGCACACTGCTCCTGTATTTACAAGTCTGCCAGTTTACCAAGCACCGCTTCCACGCCGCTGACCGGGCTGGTCAGATACCGGCTTTTCTCTTCCTCGGAAAGCCCTGCGATGGCCCTTGCCATAGAAGCCTGGGCCAGCACTACGATATCGTTACTCCGGGCCAGCTTTCCAAGCTCATTTCTTACCAGGGCGTCATATTCCGCTTCCTTTCCTGCACGCAACAGATTCCCAGCACCCTGGATCACAAGGCTTTCCACCGCAGGTTCTCTGCCTGCCCCGGCCGCCTTTCTTCTGATCAGCTCTGTGGTCGGCGCAATGGTAGAACAAAGGGTGGCTGCCACGCCGATTCTCTCATATCCTGCCGCCGCCTCCGCCATGGGACTGTCGATCCGGTAAACCGGAAGATCGGTCGCCGCTCCCGCTTCTTCCATGGCCCCGCCGATGGAGGAACACGCGGACAGCACGGCCCAAGCCCCCGACAGCTCCGCCATCCGAATCATGCAGGTAAGACGTTCCCGGACTGCCTCCGTAATACGGCCCGCCCGATTGATCTCCGGCAGCATGCTGTCATCCAACAGATTAATGACTTCCACCTCATCCGTACGTTCCAGAACCAATGCCTTTATGGCCGGAACCGTAACCGGCGTGGTATGGATGATTGCCAGTTTTTTCATATTAATCCCCCATTCTTGCTCAGTCTGCAAATTTGGGCGCAAGCACAAATTTGTGTGTGAAAAATCTGTCGCATATGGATTTTTCACACTAATCCTCAACCTTTCCCTCTCTCAACCTCTGTCAGTTCCAGCAGATCTGTCTTCCGTATCCTGCTGCCGTCCCCGCTGATCTTATACGTCGCGATCTCATAATGCCCCATGGTAATGGCATAAGCCCTTCCCCGGAAGAGCAGCTGTGTTCTCGTATCCCTTCCTTCTGTTTCCAGAAGACGCAGCACAAAGTCCCCGTCGTCCTCCGCCTTCTTGACCAGCATGATCGCCACATTCTCCGCCGCCACGCTTCCCAGCGAGAACCTGCCCTCCACCTGTCTTCCTCTTCCCGAAGACGCATGGGCACTGTCTCCCAGATAATCGTAACCGCCGCTTATCTTATCCGCTATGCGGTGCAGTTCTCCTGCCGGCAGAACGCCTCCATGCGGTTTTAACACCAGCCGGAAGGTCTGCGTGCCGATATCCGTATATTCGTAAGTCTCATGCTGATTCCACCAGTCGGGACTGTTACCCTGGGCGTAAATGGCGCTTCTGGCCACCGTGATCTGCACCCGCCCCTCTTCCATGTTGAAAGCGTATTTGCCGTCATTGGCAATGGCAAGACCGCATCCTGCCCTGCCGCTCACGTCCAGAAAACGCTGCATATTGTATTCCACGTTATCGCAGATGGTACGCGATACCATACCGTAGGCGGCTTCCGCCCGTGTCTCCACCGCCTCTTCCCCTACAGGGTAAGCGAACTTCATAAGATGCCAGGTGTGGTTGAATCTAAGCCGGTTCTCCACCCGCAGCTCTTTTTCCTTCTTACCCAGAAAGTACAGCTGCTCCAGCTTCGTATCCTCATAAGAAAGCCGGACCCGGATCACCTCCCGGAGATCCCCGCTTTCCACCTTCTCTATGGAGTCCAGACGAAAGTCTACGTGCAGATCCTCATACCGTCTGCCCTGAAGGCCGCCCCAGGCATCCCGCTCATCCAGATACAGACGCAGGGAAGCGGGAGCTGTCAGAGCGTTATAGCCCGTCTCCTTGTCCACGAGCGAAGAAAGCATGCCGGTCGCCTTGTCAAACTCCGCCAGCAGACAGTCATTCTCCAACCGGAAAGCTTCCGGATCAAGTATCTCCATGTGGGGCGTGGATTCCAGAGCGGGTTCCTCCTTCACCACCTGATATCGGGCAAACCCACAGGCAGGGATCGAAGCATGGAACACAAACCGCCGCCTGCCCCCTAAAGTCGTATGCCGCACCTTGGCATCAGTGTGAATCCTCTGGTAAGGCACCTCCCTGCCCTCAGGATCCAGTAACTTTAAAGGACTCAGACAGAACCACTCCAGTTCCACCTCCACATAATCCTCGTAAGGCATACTGCCCGTATGAAACAGGAACAGAGGAAATCCCCGGCTCCTTGTATCCTGAGCATTCACCATATGCTGTATGGCCAGCGCCTTGATCTCTCCCGCCCGGGCACAGACCCCGGAAATCTGCATGATGGCCTCATCCCTTGCGGATTTGATGACCGTACCGCCCATGGTATCATGGAACTCGTTGAAAAGAATCACTTTCCAGAGGCGCTCCATTTCCTCTGTCTCTTTCATGAAAACACCGCCGCAGATATCGCTGGCCATACTCATCAGGATATCCGCTTCCATCAACCTCTTTTCCGCCTGTCGGTTCTTCTGTTTGAACAGGGAATCAATGGAATAACATCCCTGATTGATCTGTTCAAAAGGACCCGTCAGCAGCGGAAGCTGCTCCCCGTCGATATCCCGCAGGAATTCTCCGTAGCCCGCAAAGGCGAGTGTGACTTTCTCCATGGATTCCTGCAGAGCATGAATGGTGTTGATATTCTCAATGGTGGGACCGCCGCCATGATTCCCCACCCCGTAACAGCACACCATCCGGTCATGCTCCTTCGTCCGCTCTATGGTAAGCTCCACGTTTCGCACCGTCGGCTCATGAAACCAGGTGGTGTACTCCGCCGGAAGGCAGATGGCATTCACCCGGCTGCCGTCACTGCTCTCCCATGTGAATACCGGCGTATCCAGTCTGGGCCGCATGAACACATAGGAATCCATGCCGCTTTTCTTCAGGATCTGCGGCAGAACAGGGTTATGCCCGAAGCTGTCTACATTGGAACCGATTCTCGCCATCTTCCCGAAACGGCTTTGCAGATACCGCTGTCCGTACAGGCCGTGCCGCACGAAAGCCTCTCCGCATGGCAAAATACAGTCCGGCTCGATAAACCAGCCTCCCGTGATCTCCCAGCGGCCTTCCGCCACCCTCTGTTTGATCTCCTCGAACATTTCGGGCAAAATTCCTTCGATCCATTCAAAAAATGCAGTGGAGGTAGAGGTAAATTTAAAGTCCGCAAACTCCCTCATGCGCTCCAGCGCGGAGGCATATGTAGCCTTTACCTCCTGCATACCCTCCTCCCAGTTCCAGAACCAGACCGGATCGATATGGGAATTTCCGATCATATACAGTTTTTTCTTCTTCATCGACCAATCCTCCCGCACCATATCGGCGCCTCAATTGTAACGGTACGTTTCAAAAAATGTCTTGAACCAGGGATTATAATAATTGGCAAAAGCCATCTTCGCTTCTTTCAGCCTCGTGTCCGCATCCGCGATCAGCTGGGCATTCACATGTCCCATGGTGTAATAGTCATAGTGCCTTGCCGTGATCTTATCCAGAGAGCCGCGCCATGCCGCTTCATCGGAGCCGATCTTCGCACTGTAGCCGCCCCAGAGAGTATCCCCTGCGATCAGGAGCCGGTAACCGTCTCTTGTCACGTCAAAACAAAGAGAACCCATGGTGTGGCCCGGTGTATGCATCACTTCCAGCCGCAGCCCCTTCGCCTCATAAAGGTCTCCTTCCTTTAACAGGCCGTCCACCTGACAGGGCGTCGAGCGGGTACCGTAAAGAATGGCAGCGGAAGTCATTTCCGAGTCTCCCTCCTCCACCTGCTTTACATCCGCCTCGTGGAGATACAGCCTTACACCGAATTCTTCTTTCCACAGATGCGCCGCACCCACATGGTCATAGTGTCCGTGCGTGCCGAATATCTTCGTGATCTTTGCAGGATCCACCCCCGCTTTGCGGACATTGTCTCTGATCTGTTCATACCCCTCAGGCGTACCGCAGTCGATCAGGATATATTCTCCGTCTCCTTCCACCAGATATGCCGTCGCGTCAAAAGAGTGCGTCAGGCAGGGACCGCCCACCTGCCAGATTCCGTTTAATAATTTCATAATTTCCTCCATTCCGAAGCGTTTCCATCTTGTATTCCCGTTGCTGTTTCCTGCACGCCCATCTTCGTCAATATAGTTTACATAACGCAAAAATCAGTGCCGTTGCTGTACAATTCTTCATAGGCTTTGATCCCCACGGACACGGCGGCATAGTCTCCGATCTGTTCCCCCAGAGAAGCCGGAAGAATCCGGCATACGCCTGCCGACGCCTTAAGCGCCTCCTCCTCGATGACCTCCATCATCCTCTTCTCCAGCGCCTCTTTCTGTCTGGCATAGATGCTGCCGATCACGATCCTCTCCGGATTTAAGATATCAATGAGCAGCGAAAGCCCTCTTCCCAGGAATTCCCCTACCGTGTCAAAGATCTCCGCTGCCAGCAGGTCCCCCTGTTCCATGGCCTCCGCAATAGATTTGGCGGAAACATCGGCAAGCTCCTCTTCCCTCTGGCAGAACAGCGGCGGATTTCCCTGATCCAAAGCTTCCCTGGCGCGTCTCCTGCCAAGGTCGGCAATGCCTCCCCCACTGCAGAATCCTTCAAAAGAACCTCTTTTTCCATATCCCATCGGCCCGTCCTTTTCCAGCCGGATATGCCCCACCTCTCCCGCCAGATTATTGGTGCCGGAATACAGCCGCCCGTTCAGAATCAGACCCGCTCCCATACCCGTGCCAAACGTCAGGAAGATCATATTCTGACATCCCTTCCCTGCACCCATTCTCCACTCCGCCAGGGCGCAGGCATCCGCGTCGTTCTGGAGCATCACCGGCACCCCGAAAGCCTTCTTCAACGGTGTAAAGATATCCGCCCGCTCCCACTTCGGCAGATTGGGCGGGGATAGAATCAGCCCCTTTTCCGCATCCAGAGGCCCGCCGCAGGAAATGCCGATAGAGCACAGCCGCCAACTGGGATTCTCCTGTAATTTCAAACGGATTATCCTGACAAATTCCTTTACCGCCCGGGCAAAGTCCTCCCTCTCCGTCTCCATCCTGATCTTATCAAGAAATGTGATCCCCTCCCTGCCAAAGCAGGCAAAAGAAATGGCGCACTTTGTTCCTCCTATATCAATACCGGTCACTACCTGCATCTTCTAATCCGCTCCTTTCAAAACCTCTATGTCAATACTATCCTTGACATATTCAGCGCTTCCGCACTTATCCCATCCCCGCTTCCTTCACACGCCACGCTCCTTACTTCGCCCGGCAGCAGTGTGAGATAATTTTCCGAAAAATACGACCGTCCCTCTTCCCTTTCCCGGCTTACATAGACGAACAGAGCCGCCGTATCCCCCGTATTTTTCATCAAAAGTCTGCCTTTGTCTTTCCACGTAAAAGTAACAGCCGCCTCCTCCAGATCCCACACCGGAGCAAAATCTTTTTCCTTCGTAAAAAGATATTCATTCTCCGCCAGAACCTCCCCCTGCGCCAGCAGGGAAAGCCGAAGCAGCATAAGCGGCGTGCCGCTCTGCGGCAGAGGACAGTTCAGCTCCAGGATCTTCTCCGCTGTCTCACGAAGAACGTCTCTTTCCGCTTCCTCTCTGCGCAGGATATTCCCCTGCATATCGAAGAGAATCGCCTGTATGCACAGGCCCGCCTCGTCCTTTCCTTCCGGCCTGACCCCGCCCGCGAAGATCTCCGCCCAGAAGCTCTCCCGGCCTGCCAGGGAAGGGGAGGCAAAGGCCGCCGTCACATTACAGGCGGCGTAAGCCTTCTTCATGCCATAATAGGCAGGTTTCGGCCAGCCATAATAATCCACCACCGAAGTACAGAAGAGATTGGGATAAGGTTCGTTGAACTGCCAGGGGAGAGAGGCGCTGTTGCGCATGGCCCGCCTGATATTGCACTCCACCGCATATTTCAACCCTTCATACTGCATAAACTGACTGGCCTTGCGTATCTGTTCTTCCTCCGTCAGACGGCCGCCGAAAGTCTCCTGCACCAGGGGCTCGTTGTTCCACCATGCTCCCCGATGGAAATAGACCTCATTGTCCCTGCCCGCCGGAAGCCGGTGTTCCTTCGCCACGCAACGGTCCAGAACCCCTTCGTTGGCCATCCCCTCTACCCCAAATTCCGAAGCCATCAGGGAGGTGCCGCTGTTGTATAAAAGACAATGTCCGCCAAGACCCTGATGTTCCCAGGGGCCATGTACATCAAACAGCCGATCCGGCGCTTTGCTTATATTCTCCATACTGTTTAGAAACAGGCCGCCGGAAGGAGACGTGGGCAGCCACTTCCGTTTGCCGTCCCACTGCTTCACCTGACGCTCCAACCGGGAAAGCAGCGGATCCGTACTGTCAAGAGGCATTCCTTTCTCATCCTGCAGTTCATTGCCGCCGCACCAGACGGCAAGGGCAGTGTGATTTCTTTTGGCCTTAATGATACTCTCCGCCTCCCGCTCCATCATCGCACAGTAAGCTTCCTCCTCAGGCGTCTTATTGTCAATGCCGGAGCTGGACTGAATAAATTCCTGCCAGAGCAGAATGCCGTTCTCGGCACAAAGTTCATAGAACAGATCCGTTTCAATAAGACCGCCGCCCCAGATGCGGAACAGATTCACGCCCGCTTCTTTTGCCAGACGGATCAGATGACGAAGCCTCTCTTCCCTCACGGTTCCGTACATGACATCAGCCGGCACCCAGTTATAACCTTTTATGTAAAGCCGTCTGCCGTTCAGGCAAAGCGTAAAACTTCCGTTTTCCTCCTGACAGCCTTCGTTTGGCACGAACCGGATGTCCCGGATACCGTAACGAAATTCCCTGCTGTCAGAGACCGTTCCGTCCCGATCCAGCAAAAACAGCCTGCATTCATATTGAAACGGTTCTCCCGCCCCGTTGGTCCACCAGAGTCTGGGATCATCGATCTGCAAAAGAACTTCCCCTTTTCCTGCTGTTATCTCCGTCTCAAAGTCATGTGTTCCGAAGTTCCCCCTTAACAGACCTTCCGTCCTGCCCTGCGTCCGAACTTCCATATGGATCTGTGCCGTCCGCCAGTCCTTTGAGAGCTCCGCGTAAACATACAGGTTCTCAAAGCGGTTTTCTCCTGTCCGTTCCAGATAAACATCCTGCCAGATCCCCTGGTGGATCATCCGGGGACAGAAATCCCACCAGTAGGTCATTCGGGATTTATGGGTGTGCACCAGACTTGTCTTTCCCACCTGCGGCTGTTCAAACGGCGCAGGCTCCAACACCACCGCCAGCAGATTCGTTCCGTCTTTCTTCAGTTTTCCCGTTACATCAAACCGGCAGGGTACATACATGCCCCGATGGCGGCCCAGAGAAAGACCGTTCAGAAAGACTTCCGCCTCATAGTCGATCCCCGCAAAGCAAAGCTCTACATGCGCTCCTTCCCAGTCCTTTGGCACTGCAAATTCCTTCCGGTATACCCAGGTTCTCGAAGATACCCATTCCGTCAACCTGGAATTCAGCTCGAAAAAAGGATCCGGTACCCTGTCCGCCTGCCACATATCGTAAAGTACGCTGCCGGGCACTCTGGCCGGATACCACCAGCGTACATCCTTTGTTTCCGGCATAACGGAATCCCGCCACACCCAGTCCATTCCTATAAATTCCTTAATCTTCCAATCGTCTCCACTCAAACAGATCCGGCTCATATTTCCCCTTTTTCCTGCTGTACAGGTCTTCTTTTACCCTTCTTTCAAAGAAACCTCTTACAAAGTACGCCGGAAAGCAAACTGCTTTCCGGCGCATTTTGGTACTTCCATGTAATCCTTACCGGATTAGTCCATCACTACTTCCGGATACTTATCCTTGATCGCCGACTTGAAGTTTTCAATAATCGTGTCATTGTCCTGACCGGCCTTTACGCCCTCGCCTGCCGCTTTGCCAAATTCATTGATGCTGGGACGCGTATACTTGCTCGGTGTGATGTCCGCAATCTTGTCGCAGATCTCACTGTAGGTCGCCAGAATATTCTGTCCGCCAAAATCTTCCGCACTAAAGCCTTCCGCCAGCTCGTCACATACCTTCTTACTTGCCGGAATCTGGTTGTAGGATTCCAGATTGATCTTCTGGAACTCATCAGACGCCACAAACTTTAAGAACTCGCCTGCCACATCCTTCTTCTCGGAATTGTTGTATACGCAGATACCGGTCGCACCTTCATAGGAAGCCAGGAACGGAGCCGCTACCCCTACATTACCCTTGTTCATCTCCCAGTCGGTGAAGAAATCCCAGCAGGGCATTACTCTGAACAAAAGTTTCCCTTCATTCCATGCTGCCGCCCATTCGGATCCCCAGGAGCCAAGTTCCGCATTCGCAGTACTGTCATACATCGTTCTCATCGCATCGATCAGATTGGTCCAGTCCTCGCTGATCGTCATCTTGCCGTCAGCAGAGATCAAAGGATCGTTGGAGAATGCAACCACTTTGGGCATTTCACCCAGGTTCGGCCAAAGCTGCACGGCACCGCCGGAAGCCTCATATACTTCTTCTCCCTTGGCAATAATGCTGTCCCAGTCGGAAAGCATTGCCGAGATCTCAGCCGGATCGCTGGTTCCCAGCCATTCCTCACAGGCATCCTTCAAATACCAGATCGCAACGGGAGAAGACTGGAAGTTAAGGCACTTAAATGCGCCTGACGTATCCTTCATCTGCGCCACCTGGAAACCGTAGAAATCCTTAACGATCTCATCGATGTTGATATAGGACAGATCCGCGATCAGTTCGCTGTCCAGGAATTCATAGATATAGCCCTCTTCCAGATCGAATACATCGGGCACGTCCGTACCGCTCTGGAGCGCCGTTAAGATCTTTGTCTTGTATTCGTCACCGCCAAACACCTGAAGATTGATGTTTACATTGGGATATACCTTGTTGAACTCATTCACCAGATTATTTGCGCTGTCCGTATAGGTCCAGTATGTAAATTCTCCGGTAACGTCGGCAGGATCCGCCGCTTCTGCCGTCTCAGTATCCGCAGATTCCTCCGTCTCTGCAGCGTCTTCCTCTGCCTCCGGCTCTGTCGTATCTGTTTCTGCCGCTTCTGTTCCCTCCGTGGGTGTCGTTGTCGGCTCAGAACCACAGCCGCCGAGTGCTGCCACTACCATAGCCGCACCTAATAAAATGGAAACAAGTTTCTTTTTCATGTTACTTTTCCTCCTTAAAATTTTTATATTTATCAGCCCTTGCTGAGAAATAGCTTTGACAGTTCAGTTAAACTCATATAGATCCGGTCGGTAATCACCCCTTGACCGCCGCGCCAATGGAGATCTTCTCCATAATGATCCTTGATGCGAAGCAGAATACAATGACCATGGGAATGACGGACACCAGCATGCCCACATACTGCGCGCCGTAATCTGCATGGGTGGAATCCCGGACAGTAGCAATCATCAGCGGCAGCGTCATTTTCTTCTTATCATTCAGAACGATCAACGGCGTCAGATAGCTGTTCCAGTTTCCGATAAAGGTCATAACACCCTGCGTCACCAGCGCCGGCACCATCAGCGGGATCACGATCCTATGGAAGATCTTCAGCTCCCCGCAGCCGTCTACCACCGCCGCTTCCAAAAGCTCATTGGGCAGCCCGCCGTCCAGATACTGCTTATAGAAGAATACGGCAAAACAGTTGGCGATCGTCGGTACGATCAGGGTAAAATAACTGTTCAGCAGGTTCAACGCCTGGATCTCCTTATAAAAACCGATAATACCCAGCTGTCCCGGCAGCATCATGGCCACCATGACCACGCCAAAGAGTACATTCCTGCCCTTGAATTCAAACTTGGAAAAGGCATATGCCGCCATGGCCGTAAAATAGTTCTGTACCGCCGTAACCGCGACAGCCAGGATCACGCTGTTAAAAATACCCCTGTAAAGTTCTATATTCTGCGTCAACCTGGCATAGTTGACCGCCAGCTGGTTGCCCGGAAGTACATTGATCTTCGCCACGATGTTATAATTGTCATGCGTCGCGGATATGATCATTACGAAAAAGGGATAGAAGGCCGTGACCGCAACCGCAATGGCAAAAAGGTACACCACGGTTCGTGCCGCATATTTTTTCATCTTTGATGCCGTTAAAGCCTTGTCCTTCATTTTCCTGCCCCCTTTCTGCCTTTCTTCTCACCATAATCATCCTTCTTTTCCTTCGTTACCAGCAGCGAGAACACGCTCGCTATGATGATGATCACGAAGATACCATACGCCACTGCAGCCGCGTAGCCAAACTGGAACCGCTCAAACGCAGAATCATATAAGTATTTCACCATGGTGACCGTAGCATCACCGGGCACACTCTTGAATACCAGATGAGATTCATCGAACATCTGCAGACCGCCGATAACGGAAGTTACCAGCACATAGATCAGGATCGGCCGCATAAGCGGTAACGTGATCCTGGTGATCTTCTGCCAGTTGGATGCCCCGTCCACCTCCGCCGCTTCCAACACGTCATCGGAAATAGAGTTGATGCCCGCCGTAAAATAAATAATGTTGAAGCCGAAGTTCTTCCAGCAGATGGCGATGGCGATGACCATTCTGGCCAGCATCTGGTTGTTCTGGAAATCCACCGCCTCCAGACCCAGCATGGTTATGATATTGTTGACCGCACCGCCCGGATAAGAGAACATGGCGCCGAACAAAAGGCCGATCGTTACAGGCGTTACCAGATTCGGGAAATAATAAATATTCCTCAAAAGGAATCTGCCTCTAAACCATTTGTTGCTCAAGATAAGCGCCAGGATAAAAGCAATACTGAGCTGCGGAATGATGGACATGATCCAGATCAGCAGCGTATTGCCTATGGATTTAAAGAAGTACCCCGATTCAAAAAGTCTCTGATAGTTACGCATCCCTACAAAAGTAAACCTGCCTGAGAGCACATCCATATCGCAAAAGCTGAGCACAAAAGAATATAGGATCGGAAACAGGCTAAATATTAAAAAAACTATAAAAAATGGTGTTATGTAGAAGTATGCGTATTTGTTTCTTTTTTTGGAATTCACGTTTTTCCCCCTTTCCAAAAACTGTCATTTGTTGTTTTTGCATATTTTTCCCCACTTCTTAAACTTTTTTTATTATACATTCTATACTTTCACTATGCAATAGGAAATTCAACTTTTTTTAATTTCTTCCATCTTTTTGTCATTATAGCCAAAATTTCTCAGGTATTTGACCGTAATTCGCACCTTGTTTTTGTCTAAATTCACCATAATGTTATGACGAAACAGTCTGACAAGGCCATCCCGTACTTCCTCCGATGCATACAAATACGCAAATATACTATGAATATAGTAAACAAAAATTAATAATATACCTCCCCAGGCTCACATGAGTCAAATATCCATGCAGGCATGGCTACCTGGCTCGCTGCTTCGCGGAACAGGTATCATAGACCGGTCTTACTGCCTCGTCAGGAAGCAGCAGGGTTGAGAACAGTCGTCTGAATATTTCTTATGCCAGTTCAGATGCTCTGATCCTGAACAGGTTGTCTGTAAAAGAGGGGAAGATGCCGGAATCGGCGATGCCATTTCGATTTTTATGCCGGATGCACAGGAAGAAACTTTATTGGTTGCTTTGCCGTTATGAATCTGGTAAACACAAATTCTGACGGGTATCATAACCCGCCAGAAAGAATTTGCCCTTATGTATTTTATGGGAATGTCCCCAAAGCTGCTTTCCGCCATGGGATGCTATGAAAGTCTGATCACAGTCACAACAGGATTATTTCTTTGACCGCAGGCGGAGCGCCTGGAAGAATTCTTTGTCATTGAGGCATCAAAACTAAACATCTCTGATTGAACAGCTGCACAAATAACAGCATCAAATCCTTTTGACATGGGGATTTATCCATGTTTTATTAGAATCCTGCCAGTTTCCTTTCACTCCGCCGGTTTCACGCCAAAGCATCAGACAGCCAAACAGCAGGAGTATGATCCCAACAGCGATCTGAACAAAACCCATCGACCCCCAAAATCTGTTCAGGAAATTCGCATTGAAAAGCGAAAAGGCATTATTCACCACATGAATAACGACTCCAATATAAACATTATCTGTCAGGACAACGGCGTATCCAACGACCACTCCCATAAACAAGGCCGATATAAACTGAATCCCATTAAAATGCATAACTGCAAAAAGCAGGCTTGAGATCATAATTGCATACAAATTTCCACGTCTCTGTGCTGCAACAGGAAAAATGATCCCGCGAAAGAAAATTTCTTCTGTAACGGGCCCCAATAACGTTACATATAATATTCCCGGCACAGTCGTGAAAAATACTGCCTGATCCTGAAGCGATACCACTGCTTCAATGTCATGAAAACTTCGTTCCACAAAATCCTTAAAAATCAGAAAGAAGATCCTGTGCCCAAGGCATATCCCTACACCGATCACAATCGCCCATATACAGCATTTCAGCTCTTTCTTACGAAACACCCGCACTCCACCTGTCTTACATAGATATTGTCGAAAAATATAAATACATAAAATGCTGGTACATACCTGACGGTAAACACTTAATCCAATCCCCCGGATCGGATCCGGAACCGGAATAAGCAGCATCAGGCCTCCTCCTGTCACTGTTATTGTCAAATACACTATCCAAATAACCAATTCCATTTCTTCCTCTCCCTTCTCATGAAAACACCCCTCCAGCTTAGTTTTCCCCTTCGACATACCCTTACTTTCTTCCGGTATGTCTGTTATTTTATTTTAACACTTCACTGCTCTGCAGGCAAGTTCCGGATTCCCCGGATACGATACCGCCCTGGCACTCCTGAATCATGTTCTCACGGAATGCGTAGTTCAGCGCATTCCTGCCCCGTGAATATAACGGCACTACTATTTCTGCGTCAGTCCAAAACCTGATATAATAAGATTTGATTGTAACAAAACAGAACGATTTGGTACTAACGAACAGGAAGGAGGTTAAAAGTACAGTTGATCGAAGAAATATATGAGATGTATTCAAGGAAAGTATTTTTGTTTTTACTGAGCAGGACAAATAATGAACATCTTGCAGAAGAACTTACGCAGGAAACTTTTTTCCAGGCTGTTCAAGGTATTGACCGGTTTAAGGGGAACAGTTCCATCCTGACCTGGTTGTGTGGGATCGCTAAAAATGTCTGGCTGAAATATTTAAAAAATCATCAGGAAATTTTATCCATGGAAGACGCCGGCCTGGAAATCGCGGATACACACGATATAAGTATCCAATGGGAACAAAAAGAAATATTACAGTTGATCCACGCTATGCATGAACCTGTACGTGAAGTAATGTATCTAAGGCTGATCAGCAACTTATCTTTTGCCGAAATCGGAGAGATAATCGGCAAAACAGAAACCTGGACAAGAGTCACTTTCTTTAGAGGTAAGCAAAAAATTGTAAAGGAGATTTTAAAAGATGAATAAAGACATTCCATGTTATGTGATATCGGATTTATTACCGCTCTATCAGGATGATCTGCTGTCAGAACAGACGAAAAAGGAAGTTGATGACCATTTAAACGAATGCCTTGATTGTAGAGAAGAGATGGATGCCGTGCAAATGCAGATAATCGCTCATACTACAAATATCGAGCCGAAAATCGATCCCCTGAAAAAGGTACGGTTTTATCAGAAAGCGCTGACTGTTCTGGGAGCCGTCATAACTTTTATCCTGGGTGCATGTTTCCCCATTGCCGTATTAGGGTTTACCGTTCTCGAACGTGGTGAAATAGCCTCTTTCCAAATTCAAAGAATCAAAGGTCTCTGGTATGTATTTGCGTTAAGGTGCTGCATTGCAGGCATCCTGGTATGTGCCGTTTATTTCCTGCTCATACTGCTTATCCGGAAAATGATCAGTAAGCATGCCGCATAGAAAATTTGTGCTCCCTTTCAAAGTGGTCCTTACAAAGATCTGCCGGAATTTTAGTCGGATATTTCCCATGAAAGCAGGCGGCACAATACGCCTCGCTGCCTGTAAGCTTATCCAGCTTTTCTATTGGCAGATATCCCAAAGAATCTGCGCCGATGATCCGCGCGGTCTCGTCCACACTATGATGACTTGCGATCAGGTTCTCTTCGGAGTCAATATCCGTACCATAATAACAGGGATGCAGAAACGGAGGCGCAGAAATTCTCATATGGATCTCTTTCGCTCCTGCATCACGCAGGAGCTTTACAATACATCGGCTGGTCGTACCTCTGACAATGGAATCGTCTATCAGTACAACTCTTTTTCCATCTATTTCTTTCCTGACCGGACTCAGCTTAATCCTGACCTGATCAAGACGCTCCTTTTGTTCCGGAAAAATGAACGTTCTGCCGATATATTTGTTCTTTATCAGGCCGACTCCGTAAGGAATTCCGGATTTCTTCGCGTATCCCAACGCCGCATCCAGTCCGCTGTCGGGAACACCGATCACAATATCCGCAGCCTGAGGATAACTCTCCGCCAGTAATTCTCCAGCCCTTATGCGGGATTCATACACGGATATCCCGTCTATTACAGAGTCCGGCCTTGCAAAATAGATATATTCAAAAATACACGTTCTCCGTTTCTGTTTCTCACAGTGTTCTTTCCTTGATACCACGCCGTTTTCCGTAAATACCAGAATCTCTCCCGGCAGTACATCCCGGACAAATTCTGCTCCTGCTGCCGAGAGAGCACAGCTCTCGGATGCCGCCACATATGCCCCGTCCGGCATCCGGCCGTAACAAAGCGGTCTGAATCCGTACGGATCCCTTGCCGCAATCATCTTTGTCTCAGAAATCAACACCAGTGAATAAGCGCCTTCCAGTAAATTCATGGCATTGCTTACTGCTTCTTCAATGCTTGGCGTCATAAGTCTTTCTCTCGTGATCACATAAGCGATAGTTTCCGTATCACTGGTTGTATGGAAAATTGCTCCCGATAATTCCAGTTTATCGCGAAGTTCCAGCGCATTGCTCAGATTCCCATTGTGCGCCAGCGCCATCTTTCCTTTCTGGTGGTTAACTTCGACAGGCTGACAGTTACTTCTCGTATTTCCGCCGGTGGTGCCATATCTTACATGGCCCACCGCCATTTTCCCCGCCGGAAAATGGCTTAATATATCCTTGGAGAAAACTTCACTGACAAGCCCCAGATCTTTACAGGAAGAAAATGCCCCGTCATCATTTACAACAATTCCGCAACTCTCCTGCCCTCTGTGCTGCAGGGCATACAGCCCGTAATAAACAATGCCCGCCACATTCTCTTTTTTCGTCCCCATCACTCCGAACACGCCGCATTCCTCATGAACAGCCATAGCTTCATCCTTTCCTGCACTTCTGCCCTTCGACTTTTATTCCACATCCTGGAGAGCATCAAATCCTTCTTCTCCGGTTCTTACTTTTACAACATTTTCCACATCGTATACGAAAATCTTTCCGTCCCCGATATGTCCTGTATAAAGTACCTTCTTCGCGGTTTCGATCACTTTGCGGACCGGAACCGCACTGACTACGATATCTACCTGTACTTTCGGAAACAGATTCGCTTCCACCTGTACGCCACGGTAATATTCCGGTTTGCCTTTCTGAATCCCGCACCCCAGAACGTGGGATACTGTCATGCCGGTGATTCCGATCTTCATCATCGCATTCTTTAACGCTTCAAATTTCGACTCCCTGCAGACGATCTCGATCTTTGTAAACTTCGGCGTTCCTTCTTCAAACGCAGGAACTTTCTTCACCGGAATCGCTTCGGCAACCGGCGTATCGCCGGATACCACCACCGGATCACTTCCCTCTTCGATATACTCCGGAAGCATCGCAAAACCTGCATATGCGGAAGGAAGGCCATGCTCCGTAGCATCCAGACCCGTCAGTTCCTCCTCTCTCTCGACACGAAGACCCACGATCGCTCTGATCACAAGGAAGGTAACGGTAATCGTAACAGCCGTCCACGCAGCAACACCGGCAAAGCCGATCAGCTGGAGTTTTAACAGTTCAAAACCGCCGCCGTAAAACAGCCCCGTCAAAGTTTCTCCCGAAGCATTTGCAATACTGTATCCGGGAGCGGTCTTTGTAGCAAAGAGACCGACTGCCAGCGTACCCCATATCCCATTCATGCAATGCACGGCGACCGCTCCCACCGGATCATCAATGCGGAGTACATGATCCAGAAGCCATACACCGAACACGACCAGAAGACCTGCAACCGCTCCTATCGCGATCGCGCCAAAGGCATCCGTCACATCACACGGCGCCGTAATTGCCACAAGCCCTGCCAAAGATGCGTTCAGGCACATGGAAACATCCGGTTTTCCATATTTGATCCATGTAAAGATCATACAGACAACAGTTGCAACCGCCGGCGCTACCGTTGTCGTCAGGAAAATGGAACCGAGCTGTGCAATAGAAGTTGCCGCCGCACCGTTAAATCCATACCAGCCAAGCCAGAGGATAAATACCCCGAGCGCACCAAGCGCAATACTGTGTCCCGGAAATACATTTACCTTCACGATCTTTCCACTTTCATCCCTGGTGAACTTTCCGATACGGGAACCAAGAATTTTGGCGCCGATCAATGCGGAAATACCACCAACCATGTGGATCGCACAGGAACCTGCGAAGTCGTGGAATCCGATCTGCGCCAGCCATCCGCCTCCCCATATCCAGTGCGCCTCGATCGGATAGATCAGCGCCGAGATCACACCGGAATAAATACAATACGAAAGAAATTTAGTACGTTCTGCCATCGCACCAGACACGATAGTCGCCGTTGTCGCACAGAACACAAGGTTAAATACAAAACTCGAAAAATCAAACTCTGCATAATCGGTAAACAGATCAAATCCCGGTCTGCCGATAAAGCCAAACAGATCTTCTCCCATCAGCAGGCCAAAACCGATCAGTATAAATACCACGGTTCCGATACAAAAATCCATCAGGTTCTTCATAATGATGTTTCCTGTATTTTTTGCTCTGGTAAAGCCTGCCTCCACCATTGCAAAACCAGCCTGCATCCAGAATACCAATGCGGCTCCGATCAAAAACCAGACGCCGAACACTTCGCCGGATACTATTTCCTGCACAAGTTCTTTCATGACACCATCCATCTCCTATTCCTCCCTTTTGTTTTTTACGCGCACCAAAAATACATGTATTTTTTTGCAAAGGAAAAGGCGTCTCTGAGAACTTCATCTCAAAGACGCCCTTGTCTTTACGTGTTGGATGTTACACCCGCAAAAATCATTTGTCAATCCTTTTTTTCGCTTTTCCTGTTACGAAAAAAAGGATTGACAAAATTCACCATCCGCTGTATAAATATAAAATATGAGCAAAGGCGTTCATTTTAAAGCAGATATTATCTGTCTTTAAAGGGATGCCTTTTCCTTTTTGAATGAATCTGAAAGAAAGGTGCAAGATCTATGAAAATTGAAGGTCAGGTAAGAATCCCTTCCGGATGCGCCATCTCCGCCGTAATTTCCAAAGACGGAAATAAGATGTCCGGTGAAATGATCACAAATTCCATGAAACCCATGCATGACCGTTCCAACGGATTAGGCGGCGGTTTTGCCGGCTATGGCATTTATCCTGCCTATAAAGAGTTCTATGCATTCCATATGTTTTTTGATTCCCGCGACAGGCGTAAGGAATGTGAGGCTTACTTAAAGGAGCGGTTTGAAATTGTCCATTCGGAAATCATGCCAACCCGGAAGATTCCGGCTATCACAGATGAACCGATCATATGGAGATATTTTGCCGCGCCGCTGAAATCTGTTCTCGTATCCTTACAGGTAGAGGAAAAGGAGTTTGTCGCCAGAACCGTTATGAAGATCAACACCGAAATGGACGGCGTCTACGTCTTTTCCAGCGGTAAGAACATGGGCGCCTTCAAAGCAGTCGGCTTCCCGGAAGATGTGGGTGTCTTCTATAAGTTAGAAGAATATGAAGGATACTCCTGGACTGCCCACGGACGTTATCCGACAAACACGCCCGGCTGGTGGGGCGGCGCACACCCCTTTACGCTGCTTGACTATTCCGTCGTACATAACGGAGAAATTTCTTCCTATGACGCGAACCGCCGCTTTATCGAAATGTTTGGCTATAAATGTACCCTCCAGACCGATACGGAAGTCATTACCTATATCATGGATTATCTGCTCCGCGTACAGGGGCTTACGCTTGACGAAGCTGCCGGTGTCATCGCTGCTCCGTTCTGGAGTACCATTGCCGCAAAAAAAGATGCCGATGATCAGCGGAAGCATACTTACCTTAGAACCATGTTCGCAAACCTTCTTATTACCGGCCCTTTCTCCATTGTTCTTGGGTTTGAGGGCGGATTGATGGCACTCAATGACCGCCTGAAACTTCGTTCAATGGTCGTCGGCGAAAAAGACGACCGAGTATTCATTGCCAGTGAAGAAGCTGCCGTCCGTACCATGGAGCCTGATGTTGAAACTGTATGGTCGCCCGCCGGCGGGGAACCCGTGATCATAAAAGTAAAGGAAGGTGCGTTTTAATGAGTGTAGAATTTATTTATCCGGAATTTGAAGTGATCAGAAATGAAAAAAAATGCACTTCCTGTCGGATCTGTGAACATCAATGTGCGAATGCAGTACACAGCTTCGACGAAGAACACAAAACGATGCTGTGCGATGAGACAAAATGTGTCAACTGCCAGCGTTGTGTTTCCTTCTGTCCTGCAGGAGCCTTGAAGATCGTCAAGAGCGACTGCAGCCTGCGCGAAAATGCCAACTGGTCAAACGAAACCGTAAAAGAAATCTACAAGCAGGCAAACAGCGGCGGTGTCCTCTTGTCCTCCATGGGAAATCCAAAGCCGCTCCCGGTATATTGGGACAAAATTCTGATCAATGCGTCACAGGTCACGAACCCCTCCATAGATCCTCTGCGCGAGCCGATGGAGACAAGAGTCTACCTCGGGAAGAAGCCCTCAAAAATACAGCGCAGAAAAGACGGAAGCCTGGACTGCTCACTGCCTCCGCAGCTGGAATTGTCGATGCCTATCATGTTTTCTGCCATGAGCTATGGCTCCATCAGCTACAACGCACATAAGTCTCTCGCACTGGCAGCCACGGAACTGGGGATTTTCTATAACACCGGCGAAGGCGGTCTGCATGAAGATTTTTACTGCTATGGGGAGAATACCATCGTGCAGGTGGCTTCCGGCCGTTTTGGCGTCTATGCCGACTATCTGAAGGCAGGGGCAGCCATTGAGATCAAGATGGGGCAGGGTGCAAAACCCGGTATCGGCGGCCACCTGCCCGGCACAAAAATTGTCGGGGATGTCGCCCGTACCCGGATGATTCCGGAAGGATCCGATGCTATCTCCCCGGCCCCGCACCATGATATTTATTCCATCGAAGATTTGCGCCAGCTTGTCTTTTCTCTAAAAGAAGCTACTACATATGAAAACCCCGTTATCGTAAAAGTAGCCGCTGTACATAACATTGCCGCCATTGCAAGCGGTATTGCCCGAAGCGGCGCCGATATCATCGCCATTGACGGATTCCGCGGCGGCACCGGAGCCGCCCCTTCCAGAATCAGGGATCATGTCGGCATCCCGATCGAACTGGCTCTGGCAGCCGTTGACCAGAGACTCAGGGACGAAGGAATCCGCAACAGGGTATCTCTCATAGCCGGCGGCAGTATCCGCAATGCGGCTGATGTCGTAAAGGCGATTGCGCTCGGCGCCGACGCCTGTTATGTGGCTACTGCTGCCCTGCTCGCCCTGGGCTGCCATCTTTGCCGCACCTGCCAAAGCGGTAAATGCAACTGGGGAATCGCGACCCAGCGCCCGGATCTGGTACAAAGGCTTGATCCGGCAGTGGGCAGCAGGCGACTGATCAATCTGATGTCCGCATGGAAGCACGAAATCAAGGAACTGATGGGCGGCATGGGCATCAATTCCATTGAGGCATTACGCGGAAACCGGCTGATGCTGCGCGGCATTGGCCTGACGGAAAAAGAGCTTGCGATACTCGGCATCTCCCACGCGGGAGAATGACAGGAAAAAGGCTGTTCTAAACATTTTGGGGAGGTAACAGGATATGCAAATTATTGACGCTGCAAACCTGGATTATAGAGCTGTAAATGAAACACTGCGCAGTGCGAAGACCGACTGTACGATCAAAGGCTGCTGCGGGCAGCGGTTTATCGCTGCCGGTATGTCCGACAGGAATCTGACGATCGAAGGGATACCGGGCAATGCGCTGGGCGCCTATTTAAACAATGCCAGTATTACCGTCAAAGCAAATGCACAGGACGCCGTGGGTGATACCATGAATGAAGGAAAGATTCTGATCCACGGCAATATCGGTGATGCTGCCGGCTATGCCATGCGCGGCGGCAAAATCTATGTACAGGGCAATGCCGGATACCGCGCCGGAATCCATATGAAGGCCTGCAAAGAAAAATTTCCGGTTATGATCATCGGCGGATGCGCAGGCAGCTTCCTGGGAGAATACCAGGCCGGAGGGCTTATCATCGTCCTCGGACTTCACAAAGGCCACAAACGCATCGTCGGCAACTTCCCCTGTACCGGTATGCATGGCGGTAAGATGTTCCTGCGCGGCAGCTGTGAGGATATTGTTTTTCCCAGCCAGGTTACTGCAAGATGTGCTGCCATAGAGGATTTGGCGGAAATCCGGGAATACCTGTCTGAGTACTGCGAGGACTTCGGCCATTCTGTGGATAAGCTCTTATCCGCCCCTTTTACCGTCATCACACCAGACAGTAAAAATCCGTATAACCAGATGTATGTAGCAAACTAAAAGAAAGCAGGTAAAAGATTGAAAATTAAAATTTTCAATCGCGAGATTTGTGTCTGCGCGTTGCCTGCCACAAACTCGTTTAATGCGACGTCTCAACATAGTTGAGACAAAAGCAACGCAGAAATGGAGAAATCAATGAAATATTCAATAGAAGAGGTAATTCAATACGTAAAGGAAGAAGATGTGAAATTCATCCGTCTTGCCTTTTGCGATGTGTTTGGCAAACAGAAAAATATATCCATTATGCCGCAGGAACTTTTCCGAGCTTTTGAATATGGAATTGCCATCGATGCATCCGCCATCACCGGTTTTGGCGATGAAGCCCATTCCGATCTGTTTCTCCATCCTGAAGCAGACACATTAATGCCGCTGCCGTGGAGACCCGAGCATGGCCGTGTCGTAAGAATGTTCTGCAGCATAAGTTACCCAGATGGAAAAATATTTGAGTGTGATACCCGTTCTATTTTAAAGAAAGCGATTCAAGAAGGGGAAAATTCCGGTTATCGGTTTTTCTTTGGGGCGGAACAGGAGTTTTACCTGTTCCACCTGGATGACAAGGGTAATCCAACACATGAGCCCTATGATAACGCAGCTTATATGGATATCGCTCCAGAAGACAGAGGTGAAAATATCCGCCGTGAAATATGCCTGACACTGGAGCAAATGGGGATCCAGCCGGAAAGCTCCCATCACGAAGAAGGCCCGGGACAAAACGAAATAGATTTTCGCTATTCCGATCCACTGGCCGCTGCAGATCATGCCATGACTTTCCAAACGGTTGTTAAAACAATTGCCCGGTTGAATGGCCTTTGCGCTGATTTTAGCCCAAAGCCACTGGCGGACTGCCCCGGAAACGGTTTCCATATTAATGTGTCTGTCAAATGTTCTCATAATACAGATAATATGAGTTACATGATCGCAGGCATTTTGGATAAGATTGCCGATATGACGGTATTTCTAAATTCAACCGAGAATTCCTATCATCGTTTTGGACACCATAAAGCTCCAAAATATATTTCCTGGTCCAGTGAGAATCGTTCACAGCTTGTCAGAGTTCCTGCTGCTATCGGCGAATACCGTCGTATTGAACTCCGTTCTCCTGATCCATCCGCAAATACTTATCTGGCATTTGCCCTGATGATTTATGCCATTCTTGATGGAATTCACAATAAACTGGAACTGCCGGCCCCTGCGGATTTCAATCTGTATAACGCAGATGCAAATACCCTTGCAGCCTTTAAACAGTTGCCCGGCAGTTTTGAATCTGCCTGTGCAGCAGCTGCAAACAGTAATTTTATTAAAAAATATATACCGGACGCTATAGTAGACATTTATTGTAATAAATTCGAACCCTGAAAAGAAGGATGTGCAAAATGAGTTTAAAAGAACGCGTTTACAGTATACTCATCGTGTCTGCAACAGATAGTTTCACCTCTGCCTTTGCTGACCTGCTGCCCGAAACAAGATATTCCCCACTCCATACTGTTGCCAGTGTCAGCGCTGCCAAACGGATACTCGCCGAAAAAACTTTCGATTTTGTTATTATCAATGCTCCTTTACCTGATGATACCGGCACTCGCTTTGCCATTGATACCTGCACAAATAAGCAATCCGCCGTATTGCTTTTGGTTAAAAACGATATACATGCCGGTATTCACGAAAAGGTTGTTGAATATGGCGTGTTCACTCTGCCAAAGCCAACTTCAAAGGCAACGATAGTACATGCCCTTATATGGATGGAAAGCGCCAGAGAACGACTGAGACAATTTGAAAAAAAATCTCTGTCCGTCAAAGAAAAAATGGCGGAAATCCGTCTGGTCAACAGAGCAAAATGGATTTTGATCAATGAATTGAAAATGAGCGAACCTGATGCTCACCGCTACATAGAAAAACAGGCAATGGATCGCTGCATTACAAAACAAACCATTGCCGAAGAAATTATTAAAACATATACTTAATCACTCTTTCATTTTCCTGTCACTGCTGCCTGCCTGTCGAAGCGCAGTTCTTTCTCTAAAAACTGCTTTATGTGCGGATTGTTTTCTTTACTCAATACAAGCTGAAACGCCATGCAACGGCATTTCTGATACTGTTCGCCATCCAACACAAAGGTATAGCCCATGATACATTTCGGATTGCAGTCGTCAGGGTTAATAAGTCGTTTGCAGACACCATAAACATATTAAGCTTCTCGTCCATAAGCCCCTCCATCATACCTTTTTCTTTGCTACAGGTATCCAAACCTCATACTGTGCGTTCTGTGGATCTGGATTTAAGTAAACTTCGATATCAGGGGCGTCGGCATATTCGTATCCGGAGGTTGGAAGCCACTCCGTTATAATCCGCTGCTCCAACTCCTGTATGGACTGGTTTGTGCCCGTTCCTGGAAAGATTGCCCAGGTGGACGCAGGAACGGTGTATTCTTCAAACTCACCGCTTTCTTTTGTACTGGAAACAGCAATAAAATATTTCCATTGTTCTTCGTCATTGCAGGCGCTCACGCCCAAAAGCCCCATTGGCGGCGCATCCATCATGCCTGCCAGCTTCTGTATCGTTCCATTTACAGATGCTTCCTGCCACATCCTCGGCACCACCATAAAGTTCTTTTCAATTTCCTTATCAAGCGGTGCGGATACGCCTATGATGCGGAAGGCTTCTTTCGTTTCAATTCTGTAATTCATTTCTGTCGCTCCTTTCACCGCAATTTTAAAGACAACAGGAGAAAAAGATTTCACGGATACGCCCTCATCTTTCACAGACGATGGAGCTATCCCGTGAAAAGACTGGAATGCCCTGTTGAATGCAGTCGGGGAACGATATCCATACTTTTCTGCAATATCAAGAATCCGTTCATCACTGCCCTGTAAATCTACCGCCGCTAAAGACATTCTTCTTTTACGGATATACTCTGCCAGCGTGATCCCCGCCATATAAGTAAACATTCTCTGATAGTGATAGGTGGAGCAGCACGCAATCCGTCCAAGCTGTTCGTAGTCAATTTCACCTGTCAGGTGCTCCTCAATATACTTCATGCTTTGGTTTAATCTTTCAACCCATTCCATGAGATCCCTCCTTATCCGCACACATTGTGCTATGTGGATATGATTTGTCTTTATCACTATCATTATAAGGCTTATTCTAAAATTTTTCCTCGCTATCCCTGCACAAAAAAGAGAGGCGTCTATGCATCAGCGACAATGACCCATTCTTCAGAAAATGGTTCCGGGATCTTTTTCACTATGTGCAGGAAAACCAGTTCCAGACACGACAAAAAAGAAGCTGAGAAATCTGCTGCCAGCCTGACCGCCACCAGCACAGATGCAGCCACAATCCTTTTTTCCCTGTCTGATTGGAACAGCACCACCACCAATCCTATGAAAAATACAGGATACAGAAACGCAGAAAAAGGATTGACCAGATAACTTTTATGGCACCTGAAAAATCCTTTATCCTGTAATTTGTTCTCCAATTCCCCCATCTGCTCATAATAAGTAAAAATGCCTTCCAGCCCATGAGCATCAACGATCCTTCCTTTTATCTCGAAGTAGTATATGTCATCAAGAAATAACTTCTTTTTCTGCCTTTGACTGCTGACAATGATAAATTCCTGTGAACGCCTTTCTGTTTTCAGGACGGCTTTTTGCAGTACGTTTTTCAGTTTCCTGTCCTCCACAGGTTTCAGCAAATATTGGAACGTCTCCACATCATACGCTTCAAACACATACTCCCTGCTCCTTTTGGGCGCAAAAAAACGCATGGTTTACAATTTACTGTTCCATGCGCCTTTACGCTGTTATTTTGATATTTACCTTTCCTTATCATTCTTTCTGCGGTTTCCCTGTCTGCGTCATGCCTTTCGCTTCTGATAAACGATTTCATTATCTGTTCTTCATCAAACAAACTTATCATAATCGTCACAACCTCCTTTTCTCTCTGCGCTAAATATTCCCTTAAAACATTCCTATCCTTGCATATGCGAATTGTTTCCGTAACTGCCTTTTGTGTCATTCCATGCTGTTTTGTCTGTTCGTTAAAAACTTTACAGAAAATAATGTACTGATTGATAATGTCATCTGTATCGCTTTCATAGATCACTTTGGCTTTAACTTCAATATCTATATCCGCACCCTTGAAA
This sequence comes from uncultured Lachnospiraceae bacterium, assembly GCA_910578115.1. GTDB lineage: Bacteria > Bacillota > Clostridia > Lachnospirales > Lachnospiraceae > UBA3282. The sequence goes on from CAJTPO010000012.1 coordinate 103,075, forward strand.
AATTCCTCTGACAATAATATTCTATCGGATTTTCTGCCCTTATTGCCTGTAAATATCACATACAGTTCGGGTTTGAGCATTCTGACTTTTCTGCTTTTATAATAGTCTTGGCTGGTACGTTGAAAATATTCGTGATAGCTTTGCGCTAAATACAGCAAAACTCTTACTAAAATATTCACTGTCCATGTAGATTGTGCTTCCACAAGTATCATCAACCTATTATTAGCAATAAAGCCTAAATCATTATACAGATTATCCGTCAATACATTTGTGATCGTCACATCTGTAAGGGAATCCTCCATCGCTGTGGTGTCCTCTGGGTGAAGCGTTTTATACAACTTTAGCAGATAACGCTTGTTTTGGAAAAGGTCAAGGAATACGCTGTTTTTGCGGTACGCTTTGCCATGACTTCCTCTATCTGTTTTGTATCGTCCTGCACTTTAACACCTCGATTTCTTAAAATCCGTGACATAAGATACAATATAATCTACTCCTGCTACACTTCAATTATACAAAAAAGTCCTGTATTTACAATGAAATTCATATGAATTTTTCATATACTAAATTGCTTGTCAACCGCCTGCAAATTTATCATAGCAATTATTTGGTTCTGCATATCCTCAACAATTTCTATCCTGATTCTGCTATATTTTTTCTCTCCATTTCAAAATCTATATCGGGGAACAATCTTTCACAAAAACTATTTGTTTTGCTTCATTTTTGTTTATATTCATCTTCTTGATACAGTTCGTTTAAACGGCTATACTATATACAGTACGCAATAGGAGGCCAAAAATGTTTGAATATATGACAGCACAGGAAGCCGCAGAAAAATGGAACGTATCACTTAGGTGGGTGCAGCGGTTATGCAAAGAAAATCGTATTGAGGGAACAATGAACATCAACCGTGTTTGGCTTATACCGATAACTGCCGAGAAGCCTGTTGATAGAAGAAAGATGAAATCCTAAGTTAGTATTAAAGTTTCAGCATGAATAAGGCAAACATAGAAAGGAAAGTTCAAAGTAGAGAACAAAAAGAAGCCCAAAAGAACGACAATACGTTATGCGACAAGAAAAGAAAAAGCCAAGCATAGAGGGAGGTAACATCTATGAATAAAATATATTGGGACAGAGATAAAATCTCAATCATAACAGACCAAATTGAATCTGTCCCACATAAGCATTGGACAATGCAGTTATTTTTAAGCATAGAAAAAAATTTGGAGATAGGTGTAGAAGATCATGAAATTTCATGTAGATGCATTGTTATAAACCGCGACATATTACATAGTTTTTCAACAGGCGACAACATGTATTTTACCATGATAATTGAGCCGACTTCAAGTTTAGCCATTCAATTGGAGGAACGAATGGAAGGAATGAAGTATTGTATGTTTGATAATCAAGATATTGAATACATCCAAAATTTACTATTTTGCCTTATTGACAGCGATGGACCGAGAGAATATAGAGAATTTATGATTCAACTATATAAGTTCTTAGGGGTAAAGGAGCAGGCTAAAATATATGATGACAGGGTTAAGGATTTGTTATACGAAATAGAACGATGCAATTGCGATACACATTCGATTGCTTCTTTTGCTGATAAAGTGGCGTTGTCACCAAGCCGATTGTCGCACTTATTTAAGGAACAGGTCGGAATGCCCTTAAAAAGCTATATTCAGTTTCATCAAATGCAAAGAGCCTTTTTAGCATTATTGAATGGTAAAAATATTACGGAAGCGGCAATGCTGTCTGGTTTTAATTCACCATCACATTTTGCAACGGTTACAAAAAAGATGATGGGAATGTCTGCGAGTATTTCTGTGAAGAATAGCGTTTTTTTGAAAGTTACAGAAGAAGTGAACTGATATAATTAAACCAGACAAACAGGAGGTTTCATTATGGATATGCAATTTCTTGAAGAAACCAAAATGCTGAATTATCAGTCTGCTGGCATACAGAAACTCATCAACGAAAAGCGATGGGGAAAGTTGAATGAATATGAAAAAATTAAAGCTGTTTATGGATTTGTGCAAAATGAAGTACCTTTTGGCTATAACCGTAACGATACATTAACTGCAGAACAGGTATTAATGGACGGATACGGGCAGTGCAATACAAAAGCAACACTGTTAATGACATTGCTAAGGGGTGTAAATATTCCGTGCCGTATTCATGGCTTTGAAGTATCAAAAGATTTTCAGTATGGAGCAACCACAGGTATCATTGCGGCACTTGCACCAGATAAAATTGTACATACCTGGGCAGAAGTTTATTATAAAGGTCAATGGCTTGCTTTAGAAGGAGTTATTACAGACAATCTATATCTTGAAGCCGTTAAAGCAAAATACTCTCATGTTCAAGGCGAATTTATGAAATTTGCCATTGCGACAAAAGACTTTCAAAAGATTTCCGTTGATTGGAATGAAAATAACACTTATATTCAGAGTGCTGCTATTGTGTCCGATTTGGGCGTTTTCCCAAATCCCGATAAGTTTTTTGAGCATTATACACAGCATTGGTGTAAAATGAAAGACTTTATGTATGTTCATTTCGGAAGAAAAATTATGAATTACAATGTTGGTAAAATGAGGAAAAGCTATATAATTTCATAAGGAGCGGATCATGGTTAAAGAAGTAAAATGGACAAAATATTTATGGCTGAGTTTACTTTCATTTGGAGCATTTATGCTTGAATTACTGTCAATATTTGCAATCGAAGTTATAATTCTGCATGTAGACATACAGAATTATACAATGCAGCAAAGAAGTATTCATTGTATCATAATGGTTTTTATGTGGGCGTTTTTCATTGGTGTTCTCCTGCTTTTTTCAAGGAAGCATTATCATTTTCCAGAAAGGGGAAGCAAAAGGGATCAGATTTCCTCGAAAAGTTGGATCGTAACGCTTACCTGTTTCACTGGCTGCAAAATTATGACATTCATTGATTGGCATACATTAAAGATTGTCGGAGAAGCACAGGGTAAAACTGTATTCCAATTTTGCGCGCAGTATTTATACTATATATTTGAGGTAATGCTTGTTATTCTAATCATAATATATGGGCAAAAAGCGATTGAAACTCTGTTGAAAAAAGAAAGCCCAATTCCTTTTGGCGGTATTATATTGGCTATGACATGGGGAGCGTTTCATTTTGTGTCAAGAGGAGTAGGTCTTGAAATATGGAACGGAATTTCTACTATGATATTTTCTGTTCTCAGCGGTGTAATGTATTTAAGATTAAACAGGAAATACTTGTATAGCTATCTTTTCATCGCTATGGGTTATTTACTGTAAATTCCCGTTTGTCTTGTTTACCTTTTGCTGAAAAAAGTAACCGCATCCTGGCCGAAGGCGGTTACTTTTTTGTGTGTTTTATATACGAAATCCTGTCCTTTTCCCTTCTATGCAGGTTGCCTTTATCATACCGGAAACGGACATTTTCTTACTGTCAATAACTTACTGATCCAGAAAATCCCAAAACTGCTTATAATCCAGATAGCCTTGCAGATTCCCGGCATCATACTGCGTCTGCATAGCGTCTTTTAAAACGCTGATCCAGTCTTTCATTCCAAACAGGTCATCATGTGTCCTGTTGTCAGAACCGTGCTGATCTGCACCTGCCCTTATAAAAGCGGACTGTGCGCCCGGGCATTTCCCGCTTGCCGACAAATGACTGGAATATGCAAACATATCAATATAGTCACTGCCCGTTGTATCAACTTTCGACACATCCACCATACGTTCTGTCACATTTCCGTCTTTATCCCATACCTTCACTTTATATACCGGATTTGCAGGGTCAAAATCTTTCGGCTGATAGACCGTAAGGGAATAATCCGCCCCGCACATTGAACCGATTGCCTTTCCGTCCTTATCATTTGAAATATGTAACTCAAATGTGCCGCCGGATGCCTGTGTTGTCGGACTCATGTTACCCATCTGATCAGCATTATTTCGTCCTGCCCTTCTCGTCTCATACCCTGCTGCCGGGTATCCTGCGGCTCCTATTCCATTAACGTTCATTTTTCAGATCCTCCATCATCATCAATTATTTTAATGGTCGTTTCTCTGCCATCCACTAATAATACGAACCAGCCCTCAAAAAAGTTTCATTCCTCTCCCATTCAAAGGCACCGTTTTTTCTTCCAGACATATCCTCAAATCAGAAGATTAACAATTTCTATTTATCTTTTCGGGCAATCCGCCACACGGCAAACTTTCCTGCCGTTACCGCTA